>NZ_JAAGNX010000002.1:114989-714989 GCF_010500615.1 Oceanipulchritudo coccoides | reverse complement strand
TGTCACTGGCGCGAAGTCGCCAGGCGGCTTGTCCGGGAACCCGCTCAGCCTCAAAACCCAGTTCGTCGAGGCGGCCCTTGAAATCAAACGGGCTGGAGTCCTTCTTGCGCTTCTCGGTGACGACCCGGACAACAGCAGGGATAATTTCCCCGGCTTTCTCCACGATCACGGTGTCCCCCTCGCGTACGTCCTTCCGGCGGATTTCATCCTCATTATGGAGAGTTGCGCGGCTGACGGTTGTGCCGGCAATTTCAACCGGCTCCAACTCGGCCACGGGGGTCAGGTTGCCCGTTCGTCCAATCTGGATCGTAATTTCCCGCAAAAGGGTCTCTGCCTGTTCAGCGGCAAATTTGTAACTGATAGCCCATCTCGGGGCCTTCGAAGTGGAACCTGCTTCCTGCTGCAGTGAGAGATCATCCAATTTCAGGACGGCACCGTCAGTTGGATAGGCAAATTCCAACCGCAAAGCATCGAGTTCCTCCACCGCTTTCCAGGCATTTTCAATTCCCTCCGCTTGCCAGACCCGCTCCACAGTGGGCAATCCCCATGCGGAGAACAGTTCATTGAATTCGTGCTGGTGGTGGAAGGTCATTCCCCGGATTTCCCCCACCCCATAGCAGACAATCTCCAATTTGCGCTGGGCGACCACGGCCGGATCCAGCTGCTTCAATGTCCCACTGGCGAGGTTTCGGGGATTCATGAAACGGGGCAGGTCACTGGCCTCACGTTCCTTGTTAATCCGCTTAAACTCCTTGCGGGTCATGTAAATCTCACCGCGAATCTCAATCAGGTCAGGAAAATCGTCTCCTTTCAGCCTGTCGGGAAGGCTGTGGATGGTCCGGACATTCTCCGTGACATCGTCCCCTTCCTCACCGTTACCGCGGGTCACCGCCTGCACAAAACGGCCTTTTTCGTACGTGAGGCTGATGGCCAGCCCATCAATCTTTGGCTCAACCAGGTAGACTGGCTGCAAACCGGGCAGCAGGCGCTTCAACCGGGTATCAAAATCAAAAAGTTCAGACTGGTTATAGGTGTTGTCGAGGGACTGCATCGGCACGCGGTGCCGGACGGTAATAAAACCCTTGCTGCGGTCGTCACCCACCTTCCGGGTCGGGCTTTCGGAACTGCTGAAGAGCGGATATTGGGCTTCCAGCTCCTCCAGCTCCTTGACCATCCGGTCAAATTCCTGATCAGAAATTTCCGGCTGGTTCTCTTTCCGGTAAAGGCGTTCATGCCGGGCAATTTCATTGCGCAGGCGCTCAATCTGCTGGCCGATGTCCTGGTCTTCAGACTTCATTTCGGACATTTTGTGGGCTTTGATTCGAAGCGCAAGAGCAGGAAGTGCCTGAAATCCAGTTCGAGGAAAGTTTGCCAAGGCCTGATGTAAAGATAGGAGGCTGCAAGGGCAAAAGCCCCGCAAGCGTCGGCAAGCAGATCCGCCCACTCAAAGTAGCGCTCAGGGTTGTGAAACTGGTGCAGCTCATCCAGAAACCCGAAAAGGGTGGTCAAGAAGGTGGCCAGCAGAAGGCGCCGCCCGGCTGGAAGTTGACTCGACAGACAACGACTCCAGGCAATACCCAGAAGCCCGAAGACGACAAAATGGCCCACCTTGTCTATTCCGACAAAGGACCAGGCGCCCACCTGCACGCCCGCAGTCCCCGAGAGGAGGGAAATACCGATCATCATGAATACGGGCACCCAGGCCCGGTGCATAATGGCATGGGCAAGAAGGCTCTCGGAAAAGGCTGTTGTTGGCTTGGTCAGGGGCAAAACTGTTCCACGATTGGATAAATAAAGGAAACAAAATTCCCAATCTGGCTGTTAAACTGATAAATTAGGGTATTGTTCCGATTACGAAGGCCATTCCTCCCACACAAATTCATTGTTTACAGATCATAAAGAGGGTTTTATCCCAATTAGACTAAAGAGGCATAATCCAGTTGGATAAAAGCCTATCGATTCAATCCAAATAAAATGGCGACAACCAAGCTAAATCAAGAGGAACTGCGCGAGTCCCTCAAACGCTGTCCTGAAAGTGCGATTGAAGCAGCACTGGAATTTAACGAAACCCGCAATCCAGATCTACTTCCGGCAATTGTCCTCGGTATTATCGAAAGATTCGTTGAGCCCGACGTCAGGCCGGTCATCCGGGAGGGCAAGGACCAGACCCGTCTGTTGGAGGACCTGGGTATTGATTCTCTCCTCATGGTCGAGATTGTCATTCTTGTTGAGGAGACCCTGAGTATCCAGATTGAAAACGAGGAACTGCGCAATCTGCGGACCTTGGGCGACATTAAAGGCTATCTGGATGCCAAGATCAAAGGCCTGCCCGTTCCGACGAACAAGAATATCTTCAATTTCGAGCAAGTGGTGGCAACCATGCCGCACCAAGCCCCTTTCCTCTTCCTGCAGGAGGCACGGATAAATGGGACGGAAGCTGATGGAAGTTACCACATTTCCGGCGAAGAAGTTTTTCTGGAAGGCCATTTCAAGGGGAATCCGGTCTTCCCGGCCTCGCTTATGCTGGAGGCCCTCGGCCAGTTGGCGGTCCTCTTCATGCTGAAGACCGACAGCGATGCCTTTGGTGGCCGGATCAAACCGGAATCAATCTATTTTGTCTCCTGCGATGGCGTACGCTGTCACAAGATGTGCAAGCCGCAGGACACCATGCAGATGAAAGTCGCCCTCAAGAAAGTGCATGCACCATTGGCCCAGTTTGAAGGCACAATTCTCTGTCAGGGAGCCCGTGTGGCCAAAGCTGAGGAAATTTCCCTGACCTTCGAGTTGGAGTCTTCCAACGAAGCTGGGGTCGAGCAGTAAAAACGGCCTGGGGGCCGCTTTGTCATGCGAAATGTTGTTGTCACCGGTTTAGGTCTTGTTACCTGTCTCGGTCACGACAAGGAAGCCGTGGGCAAACGGCTCAAGGAACTGAAGCACGGGTGCGTCGCCTATCAGCCGTTTGAGGCAGACGAGAAAATCCCGATTCATGTCGCGGCCCCGGTGCCGGGTTTTGACACAGCCTCAACAGATCCGGAGGACTGGACCTTTCCGGATGACATTCACTTCAGGCTGGAGCAGTTGAAAGGACTCTCGCCGAACGCCCTGTATGCCCACTTTGCCCTGAAGCGGGCGATCGGGGATGCCGGGCTCGAAAAGGGTGATTTATCCAATGAACGGACTGGCCTCTACACCGCTTCATCCGGTTCGGCGGCCATGACGCACTTTCATCTGGACCGCATGAAACGGTTTGGTCCACTCCGCTGCTCTCCCCTGGGGATTGTCGCCTCAATTGCCGGAACCCTGAATTTCAACTTGGCGGCGGCCTACAAGATTCGCGGATCGACGTGTGGTTTTGTCTCTGCCTGCGCCTCCAGCGGTCACGCATTGGGCTTTGCCCATGATGAAATAGCCCTCAACCGACAGGACCGCATGGTCGTGGTCGGGGCGGAAGACTTTACCCTGGACACCATCGTTCCCTTTGCCGGAATGCGTGTCTTGTCCGTGAATCCCGATCCGGATACGGCCTCCCGGCCATTCGACAAGAACAGGGATGGCTTTGTTGGGACAGGGGGTGCGGTTGCCCTCATCCTTGAAGAGGAATCCATCGCCCTTCGCCGGGGAGCACCAATTCTGGGGCGCTTCGCCGGTTGGGGACAAGCAACCGATGGTTATCACGTTGCCGCTTCCCATCCCGACGGGGAAGGCCTGGCCAACGCTATCCGTCTTGCCCTTGGTCAGGCCGGCTGGGACAAGGAAACTGTCGATTACATCAATGCCCATGCCACCTCCACCCTGGCCGGTGACATCTCCGAATGTCGCGCCTTGAAATCGGTCTTCGGGAGCTCTGGGGGGCCGGCGATCAGCAGTACCAAAGCACTCACAGGTCACGCACTCTCGCTTTCAAGCATCATGGAAGCGAGCTTCTGCCTGCTTGCAATGCAACAAGGCTTCACTCCAGGAAGCGCACATATCACGAGTCTGGATCCGGAAGCTCAGGGATTGAATATCCTTAGGGAATCACTGGATTCCGCACCTAAACGGCTGCTTTCCAATAGCAGTGGCTTTGGTGGTGTGAATGTGGTCCTCGCGATTGAGCAACCATGAGAACGCGGGTCCTTGTCCTCTCCTCGAGTACTGGCAGCGGCCACGACATGCGGGCCAAGGCCTTTGAGAATTGGGTCAAGCAACTGTACGGCGAGGCTGTTACTGTCCGCATTGAGCAGATCATTGAAAACGCCTCCCTGCTGGGGCGATTCGGGGTCTGGTTCTACAACCTGATCCACAAGTACTGCCCATTCCTCCACAACATCTATTTCTTCATTGTTGAGCTGTTCATCTTTTCCAACAGCCGGACCGTTTCATTTGGCGGAAAATACTACCGGAGCTTGTTGGAATCCTACCACCCGGACCTTGTCCTCAGTGTACACGATTCAACAAACCGTGGCTACTTCGAGGATGCCAGGAATGTTCTCGGTAATTCGGTCCGCTGTGTGACCTACTGCGGTGAATTTTCGGGCGGTTATGGATACAGCCGCAACTGGGTGAACCCGCGCGCGGATCACTTTATCGCCCGCACTCAGGATGCCCAGCAAACCGCTGTGAAGCTCGGCATGCCGGAGGAGCGGACAAGCATCTTCCACAAACTGCTTCCCCCGGAGGCATTTGAGAAGCGTCTCTCCGCCGGTGAAAGGATCTCACTACGCCAGCAGCTGGGTCTGGAACAGGACCGGTTCACCGTCTTCCTGGCCACCGGTGGATACGGTGCCAACCATCACCTGCGCTTTCTCAAGGAACTCCTGAAACAAGCTGACCGGGTCCAGGTCATAGCGGTCTGCGGCCGCAACAGGAAGATTTTGGACCGGGTCAGGAACTGGGCCAAGTCGAACCCCCAGCTGAAGATGCACATTGAAGGCTACAGTTCACGAATGTCACAGTTCCTCCAAATTTCAGATACCGTGATTACACGGGGCGGAGCCAACACGACCATGGAGGCCCTGCACTTTGGTTGCCCGGTTATTTATGATTCGCTGGGTGGTCTGATGCCGCAGGAGCGTTGCACAGTCCGCTATTTTCTAGAAAAGGAGGCCGCACGGATGCTCCGGCGCCCGGAAGACCTGGGCAATATCCTTCTCGAATGGATGCGCTCCAAGGACTCTTACCGGAAAATTCGTGAGCGGCTACAAGGGCTGCACAAGGAAGAGGATCCAAGAGATCTGATCCGCCTTATTCTGGAGGATGGATAAGACCTTTTCCAAAGGCTGCCATTCGGGTTTGCAACTTTACCAACCATCTATTGGTTAAACCTATGCACGGAAATATGAAGTTTGTTCCCAATAACCCTACTTCCCTCAAGAAATTGAAAGCCGGTTTTTCCCTTGTGGAGATGCTTATTGTGATCGCGCTCATTGCGATTGTCGGAACCCTTCTGATCGGACGGATCGGAAACTTGTTCGGCGGGGCACAAGAGGATGTCGCCAAGCAGTTTGTCGACAATGCCCTCAAGGCCCCTCTTCTCAAATATCGCATCGACACGGGTTCCTATCCGACGAATGAAGACGGCGGCCTGATGGCCTTGCTCAATCAGCCCTCTTCGAAACAGGGCAAATGGAAAGGTCCCTACATTGAAAAACTTCCTGAAGATCCATGGGGCAACGCTTACCAGTACAAGTACCCCGGAACAAAAAATACCGATGGCTACGATTTATGGTCCCTCGGTCCGGATGCACAATCTGAAGCGGACAATATTGGCAACTGGTAAGCCCGTGAGGCACGGGTTCACGCTCATTGAGTTGATAATTGTCATCGCCCTTGTCGCCCTCGTGGGTGGCCTGGTCGTGGTGAATGCGGAAGCCATCTTCCGCGGACTCGGCGAAGAACCGGTTGACCGGATCCTGCGCAAGGCCGTCAGGGAGGCCCGCTTTCAGGCGGCTTATCTGAAGGAGCCCGTGCAGTTGCGCTTCGACGAAGAGTCGGTCGCATTTCTACTGACCGGCGAGAGCGGGCAAACCCTCAAGGACTTTTCAACCGGTCTGGAAAGTTCTGCCAATGAGCTTGATGTTGAATTTGAACAACTGCTGCCTGAGGAGGGACTTAACCGTAATGCTTCCCCCGATACAGTGGAGATCGAAACCGTGACTTTTCGGCCCGACCGTTCTTCAACCCCTTTTCAGGTCATAATTGATCAGGATGGGCGGCCCTACACCCTACGTTTTGATCCTTTTTCAGACATCGTCATCGATGACTCACGCAATCCATAAAGAATCTTCCCATTCCGGGTTTTCCCTGATCGAGGCAGTCATCGCGATTGCCATCGCGGGCATTGCGTTTTTTATGCTCACGGAGACGTTCTTCAACGTCCTTCTCACACTGGAAAAGCTGGAGTCGGAATCGGATTACCAGAAGGATGTCCGTTTTGTCCGCAGCCAGATCATTCAGATTGCCGATCCTGATGAAGTTGAGGATGGCGGGGAAATTTCCACCCTGAATCTTGGTGAAGCTGAATGGTCGGCCGAGATTGAACCCACCGAAACGGTCGATCTTTTCCAGCTCCTGCTTGAGATTGAATTTGAAAATCCCGACGGGGAACCGATTCCCTATTCCGAGCGGCTTTACCTGCTTCGACCGACCTGGGGAGACTCCTTCGAGCGAAGCGCCTTGCTCGACGATATCCGTAGGAATATCGAGGACGAAGCGTTTGGGAGGGACTGGTAGCCATGAAAACACTACACCGCAGTAACCAGTCGGGACTCACCTTGATCGAGATGATCGTGACGATAGGGATCATCGCCACTTTCATGACGCTCCTCTCCTTTCACTTGTTTGCCCTCAGCAACCTCTGGCTTAACCGCACCGATGACGATTTCTTCGACCAGCATGTTGACGGTGTGGTGCTCTTCCTCAACAACGCCTTTGAGGCATCTGAAAGCACACCCGCTTCAGGCGACCAGGAGCAACAAATGCCGGTTGAATGGGCACGGCCACCGGGCTGGTCGGAATTCGATGATCCGCTTCTTCATTTCCGTCAGGCCGAGGCCCCTGCCCTCTTTGTGCGGGAAGGCAGGCCGCTGCCGGCCATCATGGCCTACATTCACTTTGAGGAGGACACCGGCCTTTCCATCCTCTGGTACTCTGCCTTCGATGCGGAGGAAATCGAGGAAGTACGGGATTTGAAACGAACACCTGTCTCCAGCTTTGTATCCAAAATTGAGTACGCTTATTATGAATTGGAGGACGATGAATGGGAGATTACCGAGCAACCCATTGAGGAAGATGACGACATTTTCCTTCTACCGAATTACCTTCGCCTGACCTTCAGTTATCCGGATGAAGACGACCGTATCCGGTCCATTTTCGTTCCCCAGAAATCCCTCGAGCTCCCCCTTTTCTAAAATGGCTTTTCATCCCACACAATTTGGCCAAAAAGGCGCTCCAAAGAACGGATCCATCACCGTTCTGGTTCTGGTATTTGTGGTTCTTCTGACGTTTATCGTTGTCGCCTTTCTCGAGGAAGCAACGAGCAAGATCAAATACTACGGGCTCTTTCATAACCGAGACGATCTTCGCGTGGATGCCTATTCCGCCCTGGAAATTTCCCTCGCCGTGATCAACCAGTACCGCGAGATCGAGGGTGCCCTCTGGGGCCCTGCCCAAGGTTGGTCCAACCCGCTCCAGCAGGTTGGCTTCACTCCCGCGCACGCCTCCTCCGTCTCGGTCTCCTTTGAGGATGAGAGCGCCAAACTGGGCCTCGAAAGCCTTGAATACGACGACCTGATCATCCTCTTCGATGTCATGGGCTTTGACCTCCCGGAAGCGCAGGCATTGGCCGATGGACTGATTGACTGGACCGACGAGGACGATGCCCGGCGACTGAACGGCTTTGACGGCGAAGATTACGAGGACATGGACCCGCCATACAAGCCAGCCAACTCCGCTATCGTCTCATGGGATGAATTTCGCCTGATCCAACCCTTTAATGAGCTCTTTTTCGATGAAGCGGGGAGCCCCACAAGCGACTGGGCCTCATTCAAAAATGCGGTCTCCCTTTATCACAGCGGCAAGACGAATATCAACCAGGCCTCGGGACTCGTCTTGGATTTTCTGGCTGAAAGCGGCTTCCTCGACCCCTATTCCCTCGCCGACTACAAAAATGGCATAGACGGGATTTCCGGGACTGAGGACGACCGGCTGATACGGAACCTCGAGGAGGCAGCCCTCGGCGAGACCAGCGACGTATCAACCGGGATTGAACTACTCCGCGTCAAGGTGAGGGCAAGCCGGGGCGATGCCCGATTTGACCTGGAAGCCCTTGTTTCCTGGTCCGGCTCAGATGCCGGGGCCGCTGATTCATCACAAAACCGGAATCAAGCGGAAACCAATTCCCCCGAAGAAGACGCCGCACCAGACTCGTCCGCGGCCCAGAGAAACCGGTCCCGCGGATCTGCGCGCACAGCGCCAGCTATCTCAGCGGAGCTGGGCTATCCGTTTCGCTTTATTCGTATCGTCGAGAATCGTAAATTTTGATCGACACCCTTTTTCACCAACCCGTTTAATAAGCCTTTAGGTCCAACATGAGCAATCTTCCGAACATAGCGTCCCGGTGGCTCTCCCAATTGAGGGACAAGCTACCCGAGAAACGCGTGGGCCTGGTCCCCGCGGACGCCTTCTTTACCCGGAAAGTGGATCTTCCCGGGGAGCTTTCATGGGAAGATAAGCGGGCCTTCATTGAGCTCTCGCTGGAAGGCAACGCCCCATTCCCGGTGGAACAGTTGGCATGGGGCTTTTTCCAGTCCGTCAATTCTCCCCATGCGTTTGTTTACGCGACCGCAAAGGCGCGCCTGAAACGGCTTGGATTCGAGGATATCGAGCAATATCTGCAGCTCTTTCCGGGCTTTATCAGCTTTTTCGGGGAAACAGTTTCGTCCCCGACAATCCGCTTTCTTTCCCAGAATGGAGTCATTTCCGCCCTCTATCTGGTTCCCGGCAACCCCGTTCCGGAAAAGGTCATTTCCCGAAAGGTGATGGGTGACCTGCTGACTGATGACAGCCTGCTGGAAGCCCGGGAGACGATGGCCGGGTCCATTAATGCTTCAGGCTATTCGCTGGAGGAGGGCCTCTGGCTCGGCGAGGGCTTTGATATTCTTTCAGATGATTCCCTTCTCTTCCGGCACCGGTTCTTGCAGCCGGAAGACCCGGGAAAGGTCGAGGAGCGCCTGCTCCCATTGTCTGAGGCTGAGTTATGGGCGGCCGACATCCGGGATGAAGCCTTTGCCAACACTGAGCGCATCGTCCGCCGTCGCAGCTCCTTTATCTGGAAAAGCCTCCGCGTGGCGGCTGTCACGGCGATCGTGCTCCTGTTTCTTCAGGTAGCCAACTTTGGCCTCTCCACTTTCAATATCTTCCGCGAGCGCACACTCCGCGAGCTGGAGCCGGGCGCTGTCCGCGTTGAAAACAAACTGACCCTTGCGCAGCGTCTCACCCAGTCCACCGAGGAGGATTTAAATCCTTTCCTGCTCATGGAGGCCATCAATCCGCTCCGGCCTGATTCGATCTATTTTGAGAAAGTCCGTTCGCGGGCCTTTGACAGCCTCGAAGTGGAAGGAAAGTCCTCGGAGGGCGTGACGCCCGTCAATGCGTTTGCCGATTCGATCAATCAGCTCGCCTTTGTTGATTCCGTGGAGAATAATTCGCAAACGCGCAACAACCAGACGAGCTTTGAACTGACGATAAGCTTTTCCTCGCTCCCGGAGGAGCCAGAGGGCGGATTTATCATTCCAGATGAAGACGAGGAAACACCGGAAACTGAGGAAGGAGGGGAATAAGCCATGTTGATTCGACAATTATATAACACCCTCTCCATTCGTGAGCGCTATCTTGTCGCGCTGATCATCTGGGTTGTTCTCCTGGTCTGGCTCCTTGGTATTATCGAGAGCTTCCGAACCACCTGGACCACATTTTCCCTGAACAGCCAACTCCTGGAATCATTTGAAAAAACCCTTGCCCAGTCTGAGGAAGCTCAGGTGCTGCTGGAAGCAGCCCGGCAGGGACTGGACGGCAACAAGACCTTTTCCGCAGCCCAGCTGGTCGGCCGGCTGGACTCAATTGCCCGGGAGAACGAAGTCTCCAGCTTTGATATCAGCACGCCTTCCACGCAGGAGTCACAACTGTTCAGTTTCCATAATGTCCGCCTGACCATCAAGCGCGGACGGGTCGCCGAGCTGATCCGCTTTGATCAGGCGGTGAAGACCCATTCTCCCTACATTGCACTGTCGGATTTCCAGATCTCCGCCAACAAGCGTGATCCACGCTTTCTCGATGCTGTTTTCGAACTGGTTTCCTTTGAATTGAAAGAAGAGGCTTTAAATGAGTAACCTATCCCATTCCTGCATGAAACGCTTAGCTGTGGCTACCCTCGCGATTGTGGTCGCACTTCCAGCATTGGCACAGGAAGAAAACGCGGGCCCTAAACCGTCTCCGCTCCTGAGCAATCCGGACTTTCTGCCACCACCGCCGCCGAATTTCACTCCGCCGCCTCCGCCGACGACCATCCCGACACGCCGGGTCCCTCCGGCACCGAAGGCACAGGTACAGACGTCGGCACAGGCACTGTCCGAGGATGTCCTTCTGCAACGACCGTCTCAAATCATCGAGACGGAAGATCCGCGAATGAAGGAAGTCGTCGGCCTGATCCGCATTCCGGAAATGGGCACCAACGAGGTCTTGGAGATGCTGGAGAATTTCACGGGCAAGCCCATCCTGCGCCAACAGACACTTCCCGCAGTCAAAATCACATTCTACAGCCAGGAGGCGCTGACCCGCGGTGAGGCCATCACGGCGATTGAGAGTTTGCTCTCCCTGAATGGCGTCGCCATCACCAATGTCGGCACGGCCTTTCTCAAGGCGGTCCCCAGCTCAATAGTCAATGCGCAGGTTCCCCGCGTCTGGGAAGGATCGACCCTCGATGCCATTCCCAGCCAGACCATTTATGAGAAGATTTTCGAGCTGGATTTCCTGACTCCTGAGGAAGCTTCCACGATCCTCCAGCCGCTCATGTCACAGGGAAGCCCGATCAGTTTTGCCAAGAGCAACTTCATCCTGATTACGGATGCCCTGATCAATCTCCAGCGGATTGAACGGCTCCTCCCCGTCCTCGACAAGCCGGCCGAATTGAAGACCAAGATGCTCTTCTTCGAATTGCAGAACATCGAGGCGCAGGATGTTGTCCGCCGGCTCCAGACAATCATCGCCGGACCACTCAAGCGCCAACTGGAGAATAATACTTCCGTCGAGGCGGACGAACGAACCAACCAGCTGCTCATCTTTACGCATCCTTCAAATGAGGAACTGGTGACCAGCCTCATTGAGCGGCTGGATATCAGCGTGGCTCCGAACACCGCGACAAAGGTGTATTCCATTCGCTATGCGGAAGCGACCGAGGTCGTCAGTATTATCGACCAGATTGTCAGCGGCCAGCGGGAGGTACGGATGGAAACCGGAAGCGGCAACGATGGCGCCGCGCAGGCAGCACGAGAACGCGCCTCGCAACTGCGGCAACTCAACCAGGCGGCCGCCAATGTACGGGCGGACGCTTCAAACCTGCAGTTCTCCAGTTTCCTGACCATTGTCCCGGACGAGCGGGCCAACACGATTGTCGCCAACGGCACCCACAGCGACCTCGAGTATCTCGAACAGCTGATTGGTGAAATCGATACATTGCTCGCCCAGGTACGCATCGAGGTCGTCATTGCCGAGGTCACACTGAGTGACGACGATACCCGCGGAATTGATTCCCTCGGATTCAGTTATTCCGGGACAGGATTTGATGTGGATTTGAATGACCCGACTTCAGAATCTCAATTCATTCCGGGTAACTTTTATGGAGTGACCTTTGGAGACGGTATTTCATGGGGACCGGATGAGGCCTTTTCCTTTGAAGTGATCCTTAACTCGATTGCTGAAAATGGTAATGCAAAGGTCCTCTCGGCACCGACCATTGTCACGACGCATAACAAGGAAGCAACAGTCTCTGTCGGGCAGGAACAACCGGTCATTACCGGAACCACCACCAGTGATTTATCATCCGGACTCAGCACACGTGAGCAGGTTCAATATCGTGATATCAAACTTGAGTTGAAAGTGACTCCGTTGATTGGCTCAGACGGGATTGTCCAGCTTGAGATTGAACAGCAGAACCAAAGCATTACCGGAACGGTGCTCGTCAACGGCAACCCACAGCCAATCATTGGGACAAGGACAGCCAACTCCTATGTCAGCGTAAAAGATCAGGGGCTGATCGCACTGGGTGGGTTGCAATCGCTGACCAGCCGCGAAACCAATTCCCGCATGGCGATCCTCGGGAAGTTGCCTCTCCTGGGCGACTTGTTCAGCCGGACCCAAACCGAAAGCGAACGTACCGAGCTGCTCATCTTTATTCGCCCGACAATCATTCGCAACGCTGAGGATGCCGACGAGGATGCCAACAGGCTGATCGATGGTATCGAGGGCCACAAGGAAGTGCGTGACTACTTGAAGGAAGGCACCTTCCGTGAACCGGACGAGGATACTCCCGAAGGGCACGAGGTCCCACGCCGCAACAAGCCGTGATCATTCATGCGTTTTCAATTTCCAGTTGGTTTCACTTTGATGACACTCCTGCTCTCCATTCCGGTCATGGCGGAGACGGAGAATACCTTGTCGCTGGTGTCCAATTCGCCCTTCCTGCCGCCGGGGTTCCAGCCACCGGGCACACCCGGTCAGCCGGCCACTCCGCCAGCCACATCCAACCAGTATGAATTCCGCGGTGTATACCAATTGAGCGGAACGTATTATTACAACCTGTACGATGTGCGCGAACGCAAGGGCTCATGGGTCACCAAGCAGGATGCCAATGAAAAGGATATGCGTATCCTGTCATTTGATCGCGAGTCGAATGAACTCGCTATCGACGTTGCCGGGAAAACCTTGAGTCTGGCCCTCGTTGAAACCTCTGACCGCACACTGCCGGTGCAAACTGCCCAGGCCACCGCTCAGCCTGCAGCAAAGGCTGCTACAACGCCGACCACCAAGCAACCCGTTCGCCGTCGTGTAATTCGGCCCACTTCGCGGGCCAGTCGCTCTAGCTCCCCCAACACTGCGAGACGGCGGGTAATCCGCCCTCCCCAATGACAAATTGATTTTAAACATGTCCTCCCAAAGCACCGACAGTTCCCTCTCTTTCCTCGGATTTCTCGAACCCGATCAACGGCAAATGCTTGAGGAGGCACCGCGCCAGAACCGCATTCCCCTCCTTGCCCAGCTCAAGCGCAAATCCGAGATGGAGGTCCTTGTGGATCTGGCCAAGGATTGCGACTTGGCCGTCCTGGAAGACTTTGAGGTTCCGGATGATGCTGCGGAGATTCTTCCCCTCCGCGTGATGCATGAATATCAATGCCTCCCGCTTCTGGGCGAACATGAGGATCCTCTTTTCCTGGAACTGGTCACGGTCTGGCCCCCCTCGGAAGAAATGACTGAATGGATCCTTGCGGTCAGCGGCAAGGAACCCAAATGGCATCTGGGGCCGGCAAATCGTATCAGTGATACCATTACACAACGCTACGGGGTCGGTGCGGATTCACTTAGTGAATCGGATATCGCCACCGAGGATTCCGGCCGACTGGAAGAAGCCGAGGAAGATGAAAACGCCGCCTTGATCCGCTTTGTGAACGAGGTCATCGCCAAGGCTGTTGACGACCGGGCAACGGATATTCATTTTGAGCCCCTCAAGGAGTCATTACAAATTCGCTACAGGATTGATGGTGAACTGGTCCCGATCCGCGTGCCGGATAATTTGATCCGATACCAGGGGGCGATCATCTCTCGTCTCAAGATCATGGCGAAACTCAACATTTCCGAGAAGCGCCGCCCGCAGGATGGACGTATTGTCTACAAGGCCAAGAATACCGAGCTGGACATCCGTATCTCCACAATGCCGACCATGTATGGCGAGAGCGTTTCATTGCGTCTTCTCAACCAGAAGAACCAGCCCCTTTCGATGGAAGAGCTGGGCATGCTCAAGAACGACCAGAACCGCATCAAGCGGGTCCTTGACCTGCCCTACGGCATCATCCTTGTCACCGGTCCGACAGGTTCCGGTAAGTCCACCTCACTCACGGCCTTTATCCGGCAGATTAATTCGCCCGGCCGGCGCATCATCACAGTCGAGGATCCGGTGGAATATGAGGTTGAAGGGGTTAACCAGACCCAGGTACACAGCGAAATTGGCTTCACCTTTGCCAGCGCGCTGCGGCATATCCTGCGTCAGGATCCGGATGTCATCATGGTCGGGGAAGTCCGGGATTCGGAAACCGCGGACATCGCCATCCGAGCAGCCCTGACGGGTCACCTTGTCCTCAGTACGCTCCACACGAATGACGCCCCCGGCGCGCTGACACGCCTCATCGACATGGAGATCGAGCCGTTCCTCATCGCCTCAGCCGTGGAAATGATTCTGGCCCAGCGGCTCGTTCGGCGACTCTGCGCGAAATGCGCACAACAGGGGAATTATACGGAGCACTATTTGCGTGAATGTCTCGACGCCCTCAATCTCGAGCCTACCCCGGAGCGGCTTGCCGCCAAGATCCTCGAGCCCATCGGCTGTGAGGCTTGCCGGGGACTTGGCTATCGGGGCCGTGTCGGCATCTTTGAGATATTGCGTGTGGACGATACAATCCACGAACTGATTGTCCAAAAGCTCTCCGCCGGTGAAATCCGGCAGGAGGCCCTCAAGCACGGGATGACAACCCTCCAGATGAGCGGCTGGGACCAGCTCGCCCTCGGACGGACCTCCCTCAACGAGATCATGCGCTACAGCACGGGCGAGGAAGACACCGAGTAATCCGATATGCCTCGTTTCTCATACAAAGCCATCGATGGAACCGGACGACAAGTCACGGGTGAAGCCGAGTCCTCGGACCGGAAGCGGCTTCTGCAGCAACTCTCCCAAAAGGGCCTGCGCCCCGTCTCGGTGGAATCACTCGGAGAAAAGGTTTCGACCGACGAAAGCATCGAGACAAGCGACTTTTTTAAAAACTCCGGTAAGCGCTCCCGCTTCCTCACCGTCAAGCGTTCCAAGAGTTCTATCTCGCTTGAATTTCTCAAGCGCTTGCTGGTCCTTCTATCCTCCGGCATGTCGCTCGGAGATGCGGTTAGCCTGCTCAGCCGCCGGCTGTCCGATCCACAGATGAAGGACCTCTGCGAGGCGATCTGGAAACGGCTCAGCGAGGGACAAACCCTTGCTTCCTCCATGCGGGCACACACGAATGTCTTTGCCCTCTCGACCATCCATCTGGTGGAAGCGGGTGAAGCCAGCGGAAACCTGATCGCCGTCCTTGAGCGAATTGTCGCCTACCTTGAGGAATCCCGTGATGTCCGGAAAAAACTGGTCAGTAATTTGACCTACCCCGCCTTCGTTCTCTCGACGGCGGTTGGCGTCGTGATCATCCTTCTGACGTTTCTCCTCCCGAAGATCCAGGACATGCTCGACCAGCTCGGAGGAGACCTTCCTCTCATTACACAAATCCTCATTGGTGGCTCGGAAGCAACAATCACCTTTGGACCGTTTGTCCTCGCAACAATCATCGCACTTGTCATCGGACTGCGACAATGGCGGCGCACCGCCTCAGGTGCCCGGAGAACAGATTACTGGCTCCTGCGCACGCCCATTATCGGCCGCATTTACCTGTATTCCAATATTTACGGAACGACCAACCTCATGTCGACGCTGCTCGGGAGCGGGGTCAACACAACGGAAACCCTCCGCCTTGTGGAACGGACGATTGCCAATGTCATCCTTCGAGGAAAGTTTTCCCTGGCACGGAAGCAAATCCAGGAAGGTGTCTCAATGGCGACCGCGATCCAACGGGTCCACTATATGCCGGATCTGGCCATGGACATCCTCACGGTGGGTGAAAACACCGGCAATATCGTCAATAGCCTGAATGATATCAACAAGGTTTACCGGGAAGAGCTGACCAAATCCCTCAATATTCTCACAACGGCCACCGTCGCGGTCGCCCTTGGGGGTGCCATCCTCCTCGTCGCTATTATCGCGATAAGCGTTGTATTTAGCGTCCTCAGCGTCGGACAGTCCCTCCAGCTGTAGCCGATTTGTTGGCCCCCGAAGGACGCCGGGCTAGCTTTTTGCTTTGCAGATTAGGAAATTGCGATTAGCGTAGCAACATCCATGCCGTAAGGCCCGCCTAACGGGCTATTGGGGATGGGTAAACTGTTCGAGCAATGACCAAGATCATCCACGAAGAAACGATAGGAAAACTGAAGCGCAAGGCCATCCGTGCCTACACGCTGGAAAACGAAAGTGGCTTGCGGGCCACTTTCCTGAACTATGGGGGAATCCTGGTCGAGTTGGAGGTCCCGGACAGTATCGGCATGCCAGATGATGTCACGCTTGGGCTCGATGCCGTGGAGGATTACGTCGAGAATAACCAGAATTACTTTGGAGCACTGGTCGGCCGCTACGCCAACCGCATTGCCCACGGTAAATTCAAGCTCGGACGCAAGACCATCACCCTTCCCTTGAATGAGGAACATGGCCACCTGCACGGCGGCCCGGAAGGGTTCTCCCACAAACTCTTCAAAGGAAGCGTCAAGGAGGGCAAGTACGGACAGGTATTGCTGCTTGAGTACACGAGTCCCGACGGCGAAATGGGGTATCCCGGCAATCTTGACCTGAAGGTGGAGATTTCCCTCACTCCGGAAAATGGACTGCGGTATGAATTCACCGCTACAACGGATGCCACAACAGTCGTCAATCTGACGATGCATCCTTACTTTAATCTCGCCGGTCAGGAATCCGGGAGCATCCGCCAGCACCTCGTCCAGATTGAGGCAGACAAATTCCTTCCCATCACCGATGACACCAGCACTCCAACCGGTGCCTTTGAATCGGTTAATGACGGTCCTTTCGATTTTCGCGAAGCAGAATCCCTGGATCATCGCCTGGACTCACCCAATCCACAGGTGGAAAAATGTGGTGGGTTTGACCACACTTTTGTTCTACGGGAAAACCGTGATTTCTCCGATCCGGTGGCCACCGTTACTGAGGAAGCCTCCGGTCGTAAAATGGAAGTCTATACTTCTGAACCGGGTGTCCAGTTCTACACGGCAAATGCCCTTGACGGTTCGCTGGCTGGCAAAAACGGCTTCTTCTACCCGAAACACGCCGGCTTCTGCCTCGAAACGCAACATTTCCCGGATTCCCCGAATTTTGAGGAGTTTCCCTCGACCGTCCTCAAGAAGGGGCAGACCTTCACTTCTTTCACGGAGTACCGGTTCTCCTCAATCTGATTCAAGCGAGCCCGCGCTCGCTGCGACGGGCGAAGGCAAGCGCCTCCTCGACAAGGGCATGCGTTCCCAACTCACCCGCCTCCAAGGCCTTGATGGCCTGGGCCTTGTTGAGCCCTTTGCGGAAAAACAGCTTATGGATACGGGCAGCAATCTGGATTGCTTCCTCATCAAACCCGCAACGCTGCATCCCGACCTTGTTGATGGTCCGGTGCGTGGCCGGGTAGCCTTCCGCAAGGGCATGGGGCAAGACATCCTGAAGGACTTTGCAACAGCCCCCGATCATGGCACCGCCGCCCACCTGGCAGAACTGATGCACCGCCGTAAGGCCGCCAATGATGACGTGATCACCGATACATACATGCCCACCGAGCGTGGCATTATTGCTGAAAATACAGTCATTCCCGACCCGACATTCATGCCCGATGTGGCTGTAGGCGCAGAAAAGGTTTCGTGAACCGATAGCGGTGGCCTTGTCCTTAAAGGTAGCGGGATGGACACTACAATATTCGCGGAAGATATTATCGTCACCTATTATTACAGGAGCCTCATCACCGGTCCACTTCTTGTCCTGGGTACGCCCGCCGATGAGGGCGTATGGAAAGACTTCATTACGCTCGCCCATGAACGTATTTCCCTCGACCGACGCATGGTGATGCAGGCGACACCCGGGACCCAGTTTCACCATTGGCCCGACGTAAGCAAACGCCCCCACAATCACATCCGGAGCCAGTTCAGCTCCGTCTTCGATGACTGCCGTGGGGTGAATGGATGTTGCTGACATCAGGGCATCCGCGCTCAGACGCGGCCGAGGTAACCTTTGTCCGCTGTGGAAACTTTGATCGTGTCGCCAGTTTTGACAAATAGCGGTGTCTGGATGACGAGGCCGGTTGAGACGGTGACCGGTTTCATCGCTGCCCCGGAGGTGTCTCCCCGGACAGCATCCGGTGCTTCCGTCACTTCCAGCTCAACGGAAGCAGGCAATTGGATCTGGACCGGCTCATCATTGACAAGAAGCACGTCAACCGCATTTCCCTCGGAAAGAAAGCCTTTGGCATCTTCGAGCAGGCTTTCCGCGAGGACCACGTCCTCGAAGGTCTCGGGATCCATGAAATGCCAGCCTTCCTGGTCGACATAGCTGAGCTCCATCTTGCGCGTATCCGTGATGAGGATTTCCACGGAATCCGTGGAACGAAGCTTTGTCGTCGTGCTTGAGCCACTACTCAGGTTGCGGAGGGTGACTTGGACAAAGCCTGCCTGACGGCCCTGGGTGCGGTGGAGCATATCGAGAACAAGGTGGGGAGCACCATTGTAGAGGATAACCTTGCCTTTGCGAATATCAGTTGGTGAAGCCATAATGGGTAATTGAATTGATCAATGGTTTCACCATTCCACAGAGAATCTGTCAATAGCGCTGAGATTCAGGCCTTTACAAAGGAGGACAGCAGCTTCCATACTAGGACTTTAAGTTGGCTAACCACTCAACCCTAACGACTTTCCTTAACCGACATGCGGCAACGAACCCTCCTCCGTGAAGTTTCCACCCACGGCAAAGCACTTCATACCGGGCAAATGGTGCACCTCACCTTTAAGCCCGCACCGGTAAACCACGGGATCGTCTTCAAGCGGACGGACCTTTACGGCAAGCCGGAGGTGCAACCCAAAATTGAGTTTGTGCAGGACAAGTTGGTCCGCAGCACCGATATTTCCTCCGGACACACCAGCCTCCACACAATCGAGCACGTCCTCAGCGCCCTTGCGGGATGCGGGATTGACAATTGCCTGGTTGAACTGGACGCCTCTGAGCCGCCAATCCTTGACGGATCAGCCAAGCACTACGTCAACCTGATCCAGAAGGCCGAACCAGTCGAACAGGATGCCGACCGCGACTGCTTTGAGCTCAAGGAGCCTATCTCGGTGACTGAAGGGAACCGGTCAATCATTGCCCTCCCCTACAACGGGTTCAAGGTGACCTGTACAAGCGCTGATGACCGTGGCATCCACACCCAGCACCTATCGATTGATATCTCACCGGATGAGTACATCGCTGGTATCGCCCCGGCCCGGACCTTCACTGTCTACGAAGACATTGAGCCGCTCTTGAAAATGGGTAAAATCCAAGGTGGCAGCCTCGATTCAGCCATTGTTATCAAGGGTGACCAGATCCTTTCAAAGGAACCGCTCCGCTTTGAGGATGAGTTTGTCCGGCATAAGATTCTCGATATTGTCGGCGATCTCTCGCTGCTTGGAAAATCCCTCAAGGCGCACATTGTCGCCGTCCGCCCGGGACATAAGCTGAATTCCGAGTTGACCAAGGTCCTGTTCCAGAAAATGCAGGCCAAACCGGAGCCCAAGGCACTCGAACCCGTGCGCAAGGACGGCCCGGCAGCCAAGAAGAGCAAAATGATCTCCCCGGACGAGACTCAGATCAATATCCGGCGGATTCTCGATATTCTCCCGCATGCTTACCCGTTCGTTCTTGTCGACCGTGTCATCGAGTTGAAGGACGACGAGGAGATCACGGCCATCAAGAATGTCACTATCAATGAGCCATACTTCACCGGTCATTTTCCGGGAAATCCGGTCATGCCGGGTGTCCTCCAGATGGAATCGATGGCCCAGGCAGCCGGACTCCTGATGCTCCGCAAGATTTCTTCCGAGGGGAAAGTCGCCCTCTTCATGAGCGCCGACAAGGTTAAGTTCCGGCGTGCCGTGATCCCTGGCGACCAACTTGAGATCAACGTGAAAATTACCAAGGTCCGGGCCAACCGCCTCGCCAGTGCCTCCGCTAAGTGCTTTGTCGAGGGAGAACTAGCTTCCTCCGCAGAGCTGATGTTCACCGTTCTGGATGTGCCCGAAGAAGGCATGTAGGACGGCTGTCCATAAACCTCAAATCCGGCTTCGACATGAGTGAGAAAACCCTTTTTGAGCGAATCCTCGATAAGGAAATCCCGGCCGGGATTGTCCATGAGGACGATCTGGCTTTCGCGATTCGCGATATCAATCCGCAAGCCCCTGTGCATATTCTGGTCATCCCAAAGAAACCCCTGCCGAGACTGGCGCAAGGGGATGAGGGCGACCAAGCACTTCTCGGACATCTGCTGCTGGTCGCGGCAAAGTTGGCCAAGTCGGAAAATCTCGCCGAAGGCTACCGGGTTGTCATCAATAATGGCCCTCACGGCGGGGAAAGCGTTCCCCATCTGCATGTTCACCTGCTCGGTGGCCGGCAGATGACTTGGCCACCCGGTTGATCCGGCGCCTAGTTTCGCTCATAGCAGCCATCCAGCCGCCTGGCCAGATGGCCGGCAATTTCCATCTCCGTGACCGTCCGGGAAATCTCGCTCACCGACACGCCCAACTCGTTGGCCAGCGAATCCGCATGGGCATGGGACTTGTCTCCAAGAACCTTCCACACAGACGCCTCAAGGCCTGAAAGTTGTGGCTCCGGTTTGGGCTTCCGTCCCTGAAGCTCTGGAATCTGGCCCCACCCCGGGTTTTTCAGTCCCTCGG
This sequence comes from Oceanipulchritudo coccoides, assembly GCF_010500615.1. Lineage (NCBI taxonomy): Bacteria > Pseudomonadati > Verrucomicrobiota > Opitutia > Puniceicoccales > Oceanipulchritudinaceae > Oceanipulchritudo > Oceanipulchritudo coccoides. The sequence continues at coordinate 694,145 of NZ_JAAGNX010000002.1, read as the reverse complement.
GCAGGTAACTCAAATCCTCAAGAATTTCCTCCACACTTGTGACCAACTGTGCACCGTCGCGAATCAAACTGTGACATCCTGCAGATTCGGGGGCATCAATTCGGCCGGGAATGATGTAGACCGGCTTCCCTTGTTCGGAAGCCATCCGCGCAGTGATCAGACTTCCCCCTTTCAATCCCGACTCGACGACCAGGACCGCCTCGCTGACACCCGAGACAATGCGGTTGCGTTGGGGAAAACTTCGACGGTCCGCGCTCCGCCAAAGGGGAAATTCCGACCAGACGCCCGCACTTTGGACAATCTCTTCCATCAGTTCACGATTGCTTGACGGGTAGCACCGGTTCAATCCACCACCCAGCACCGCTGCTGTTCGCCCTCCTGATTCAAGAGCCGCACGATGCGCCTCCGTGTCGATTCCTTCAGCCATGCCACTCACAACCGTGAAACCCGCACAGCTCAATTCCACCGCAAATTCACGGGCAACCTTGCGCCCGTATGCACTCGGCTGGCGTGTCCCGACAATTGCCACACAGCGCTCCCCAAAGGTCCTTCCCTCCCGGCAACGATATAACCCGATTGGACGGTCCGAATAAGGCCCCAGGCGACGTGGGTAGTCTGACTCCTCAGAGGTGATGAAATCGGCCTTCAAGCGCTTTAGCTCATTCCCCACCCGTTCCGGATGGAAGTACTTTTGCCACTCGCCCAGCTGATCCACCACGTTCCTTGCACAAAGCACACTCCGCTCGGCCTCTGTCATCTCCAGCAGGTGCTCCACCTTGCCCCCTAGCGCATTATCCAGTCGGCGGATGTTCACCGGGCCAAGACCCGGCAGGGCCGCCAATGCCATCAACGCAAATCGTCGCTCAAGGATCATTTAACGACCGTTATTAATCCGGCGCTAAAATCAAGTCTGGTTTTTACCTAAGAACGCAGGGCGACTGAAAGGTGAGGTAAGAGGTCGGTTGTGGTGACGGCCACACTCCCGCGTTGCCGTGCCAAGGAATCCCCTGCTGCGCCATGCCAGGTAACTGTCGAAATGACAGTCTCGAGCGGGGATTCATGATTCTGACCAAGCTGGGCCATCAGCATTCCAGCCAGGATGTCTCCCGATCCACCTCGTGCGAGAACCGGGCCGCCTGTACAAACGGAAATTATCTTATGCCCGTCGCAAATAGTTGTGGGATGGCCCTTGAGGACAAGGATGACGCGGTACTTGCGACAGAATGACATCAAGATGGCAGGATCGGTGGTGTCCTCCTTGGGACCGAGAATGCGGGCATACTCGCCCGGATGCGGCGTCAGGATGACCGGACCCGCCTCGAGCGACCGCCCGAGAATGGCCGCCATCACATCCTGCGTCAGGGCCGACGCATCCAGGACCAGTGGAAGTGGATTTTCCCGCACAATCCGGCAAACTGTAAAGGACGTCGACCGGTCCATCTGCAAACCCGGACCAATGAGAAGCGAGGTGGCCTTGTCCGTGGATTGGGAAATAATACGAACCGCATCAGGATCAAGTGTGCCGTCCACTTTCAGCGGGACGGGACACCACATAGCCTCCGGCACCGATCCGGCGATATAATGATAAAATCGACCCGGGGTAAACACGGTGGCAAGCCCGATCCCCGCGTGCAGGGCTCCTTGGGTGGCCATGATTGCCGCTCCCGGCATATGGGCGGATCCCGCGAGGATCAATCCGTGCCCATAGGTTCGCTTGTCGCTGGCCGACGGGCGAAGGCGGTTGATTGCCCTGTGGGCGTTGGGGGAAGAAACAAAATCCGTGCAATCCTGTTCGGGTTGCCCGGCAAAAACCTCCAGCTCGAGGAAGCGTACCCGTCCGACAAGGCCTGCGTTCTCCTTTTCAAAACAAGGCTTTTTGGCAACCCCGGGAATGTAGGTAAAATCCGCGACAAAAGTATCCGGCTCAGAGCTGCCTTCCGTCAATCCACTGGGCAGATCAATCGATAGACGAAGACCCACATCGCTCCGTCCATTCACTTGCCTGAGCAGGGATGCAACTTCCTCGCTCAGGGGCGGGTGAAAACCGAGGCCATAAATGCCATCGATCACAACATCGAAGCTGGTAGAAGGGCCGGCAAGATAATCGGCAACGGAAATAATTTGAAAGGCTTCGCCCAGAGAACTCTTCAACCGCGAAAGAACCTCCCTGACCAGCGGCTTCATTTCGCTCTCCTCCACGGTGGAAACCAGACTCAGCTGCATCCTTGGAAGGTAATTGAGCAGGGCTTCACAGGCAACCAGGGCGTCTCCCGTGTTCAGTCCCTTTCCACCAAGAATCAGGATACTTGCTGACTCAGACCATTCATTGAGCTCCAGATAATCCTCAAGCAAGGCCATCCCGATGGCCGTTCCAGCACTTTCCATGGCGGCTTCGGTGCGGCTGGAATCGCCTTTCAATACAGAGGATTCATAGGCGCGCGCCGCCTCGATGGAAAACTGGGGGTAAAGTGGGTTCATGATAAGATTTGAAATTGTTAATCGGAAACCAGGACCGCGACGGCCAGTCCATAGTTTTCCGTATGGGAGAGGGAAATGAGAATTTCATTTCCGCCAAGTTTGGAAAGCAAGGCAAGTCCTTGCTCATCCAATTTGATATACGGTTCTTCACGCTCGCCCTTGATGACCTCGATGGATTTCCAACCGATGGACCCGCCAATGCCCGTGGTGAAGCATTTCGAGACAGCCTCCTTGGCGGCAAAGCGGGCAGCGAGATGTGGAACCGGATTCTTCATCTTCATGCAGTAGTCGCGCTCGCCCTCCGTGTAGACACGTTCCAGAAAACGCTCCTTCTGCCGTTCCAGGACACGCTGTATGCGGGTGCATTCAATCAGGTCAGTGCCCACACTGCGGACAATGCCGCCATCCGGTAGTGAAATGTTCATGCCAGATCTTCCTCGTTCATGAGGTGCTTCATTTCCCGCACAGCTTCGCGGATTCCTGTAAATAGGGCGCGGGAGATAATACTGTGGCCAATATTCATTTCATGGATACCGGGGATTCCCCGCACGCGCTCAATATTCGTGTAATTAATTCCGTGTCCCATATTGACGATCAATCCGAGCTGATGCCCCATGAGAACTCCCGCTTCAAGGCGCTTTGCCTCGGCTTCACCTTCATCTCCGTAATAGGCATTGGCGAATGAGCCCGAATGCAGTTCAATATAGTCCGCGCCAGTTCGCTTTGCGGCCTCGATCTGGACAGTGTCCGGATCGATGAACAGGCTTGTGCGGATTCCCTTCTCGAGGAGCAGCCCAACATGTTTTGTGATCCATGCCTCCCGCGCCAGTACATCCAAACCGCCCTCTGTCGAAATTTCCTCACGCTTCTCCGGGACAAGACAAACCGTCCGGGGACAGACCTCCACGGCAAATTCAAACATTTCATCGGTGCAAGCCATCTCCATGTTCAGCGGCACCTGAAGGACCTCCTTCAAAAGCAGGACATCTCCTCTTTGGATGTGGCGTCCGTCTTCCCGTGGGTGCACCGTGATTCCATCGGCCCCGGCTTTTTCCGCCTCGATCGCAAGGGCGACCGGATCGGGTTCCACCATCTCTCCGCGCAAACGCTCATAGCCGCGGTACCGTGCCTGCCGCAGTGTCGCAGCATGGTCGATATTCACACCCAGTCGGATCCTTTTCTCGGCACTCATGATTGAAATACTTTATGGGAAGAGGGCTCAAAAAGCGAGTCTTGCCTTACTCTTTCAGCAGAGGCTGGCTGCGTTCGGAATTTCCGCAGAAACAACGAACGATGATGGACGGTCTCCCCATGCCTTCGGATCGCCTCCAAGTGTGTCTTTGTTCCATAGCCCTTGTGCTGCTCAAACCCGTATTCAGGACATTCCCCGGCCAGTTCACGCATGTGAGCATCGCGCCATTCCTTGGCATGGATTCCCGCCAGGGCGATTGCAAACGACTGCCGGTCGCCCTTCACCACGCCCCGATGCGGAAACGGAAAAGTCTTGATAGGGCGTCCATCTATCAGGATGGGCGGCGTTTCTGCGGGAAGGAACACATCTCCACCCTGCAACACTCCTTTCAAACGGGCACAAGCTCGGCGCATCGCCAACACATTGGCCTGGAAAATGTTGTGCTCCTCGATCTCCTCGACAGAGGCCAGTCCAATTCCCACCTGTATCCAGTTTTCATGACACTCCCCCCTGAAACGCTCGACAATGGCGGCCCGCTTCTCCGCCGACAGGCGTTTGGAGTCATCCACTCCACGGCACAGGGATGCGCAACGCGAGGATTTATAGAAAGCCCGGTCACAACAGACCGCAGCCGCAACTACCGGACCGGCAAGACAACCCCGTCCCGCTTCGTCAATTCCCACGAGACAGGTGGCCTCGCCCAGGAATCGCTTGTCGAACGGAATGAGCCCGCGTGCCATTATTTGAAGTACGACGGCTTTTTAGGGACTGGGAGGCCGAGGATTTCGTAGGCTGTCTTGAAATGCACTTTGGCAAAGTCCTTCAGGCGGTGCCCGCCAAGCTTTGCCACGAGCTCTTCGCCCTGCTTCTTGGCCGGGGCCCCGGATCCCTTTTTCAATTCCTCGCCAAATTCCGTGCTGAGTTTGCGCAACTGCTTCACAAATTCGGCCCTGGCGCAGATGGAGGCAGCTGCCACTACGGGATCTGATTCCGCCTTGGTCCGCATTTTCAAGTCGAAGTCGACCCCGTCTTTTTTCAGTTGCTGTTGGGTCAGGGGAGCCTTGCTGAATTGGTCCAGAAGCCCCCACTCCACGGTGCGCTTTTCAAGTGCCGCGGCAACCGAGCGCGCATGATACCACGCCAGCAACTTGTTCAGGTTTGCACCGGGCTTGCTCATCAACTCGTTGTAGCGGTTCATGTTGGCGAAGGTCTTCTTTACGACAACGCCCTTGGTCCGGAGGATAATCTTCTCCAATCGGAGGATGCTTCCATCGGTCAGGCTTTTTGAATCCTTCACCCCCTCGGACTGCCAATGACGGACCATATCACCGTCTGCAATAACACAGCAGGATACCAACGGGCCGAACAAGTCACCCTTGCCGGCCTCATCCACTCCCGCATGCGGCTCAAACCACTCCGGATTATGGAATTCCTCGTACCCCATCAGCGGTTGGCCTGTGACTTCCGCTTCGAGGATGTTCTGCACAAACGATTCAGTCCCTTTTCCCTGGATCACCACCTTGCCGCTCTTGTAGGCGACAATGTTCACCTGCTCGAAAGGTGCCTTGAAGGCGAACAAACTGTGGTCCACATGGTAATAGCCGTACAGGCGCTTATCGCAGATGGATTCGAGTTTCTCCAACTGGTCCGCATCCAGCGTAATGGTGTAAATTGTCTTCTTGGCCGGTTCGTCCCCGTCGCCACTTTTTTTCTTTTTCATCAGGATTTGTATCGAATGATCAAGAAATCTAGGTTTTTCCCTATTTCATGCGAGGGGATTTCTCAATTTTTCGCCGACAATTGCTCGAATGGTTCGATTCGCACAAGCGAACCCTCCCTTGGCGCACTGAATCAAGCCTCTACAAGACGGCGGTTTCTGAGTTCATGCTCCAGCAAACACAGGTGGAAACGGTCATCCCCTACTTCGAGCGATGGCTGGCAGCATTCCCTCACTTTGAGGTTCTGGCAGCGGCTCCGGAAGCTCAGGTCCTCAAACACTGGGAGGGCCTCGGCTATTATTCCCGGGCCCGTAACCTGCATAAACTGGCCAAATCCATCGTGGAGGAAGGGATTCCGCAAACCCCGGATGACTGGCGGAAACGCCCTGGAATCGGGCCCTACACCGCTGCGGCCATCTCCAGCATTGCACAAAACCAGCCCGAACCAGTCATTGACGGCAATGTGATCCGGGTTCTGGCCCGCCTCGAGGATGATGCCCGACCTGTCCAGTCTTCCAGCGAGGCGCAAAAACGCTTCCGGCCTTTCGCCAGCCAGCTGATCGATCCCCAGCGCCCCGGCGACTATAATGAGGCCCTGATGGAACTCGGGGCGACCACCTGTCGCAAGGCCCGCCCAGCATGCCTGCTCTGCCCTGTTCAGGAACATTGTTGTGCCAAAGCCAATGGCACACAGGAATCGGTTCCAGTCATTGTCCGCAAATCCGCCACCAAGCGGGAAGTCCACCGCCTTTGGCTACTCAAGGACGAATGTCTCCTCCTTCATTTCTACCCGGAGTCAGCCCCGCGCCTTGCCGGGCTCGCCGAACTTCCTCAACTGGACAAGGCCTTGACGGACAAGCCCCTCCTTTCACGCTCCCGCGGGATCAGTTCGGAACAGATCCGCGAGCATATTCATGCCTTGCCCGCTGATCATCCTCTTTCGAATAAGTGCCTGTCCCGAAACCAAAGCCGCTTTATCTCACTTGCAGATCTCGACACAATTTCCCTCTCCGCGCCCCACAAGCGCTGGATCAAGGAGCTGCTGCGAAAAGACGTTGCACGGTAACCCCTTTTTTCGGGGTAACCCTGCCTTTCACCCGTCCGGTTATTAACAAATGTAATTATCCTGCTTAGTTCAGGTAATTACGGGGCATGGAATCATTTTCGTCTTTTCAGCTGAACAGCTTATCTTTTGGATCGGACGACACAACATGTTGGGGACAGAAGGGGCAGCAACCCCTATATGTTGCTAACATGTTGTTCACAAAGTTCTTAACACGCTTTTACCGAAAACCCCGAACTACCAGACGAACCGACTATGAAAAGTGCCACCTCCACCAGCGCAAAACCCACCTCCAGCGACCCAGTTACGCCCGAAAAGGAGGCCAGTGTCCTGCTGAAAGAGCATAGTTTTGCGAGGCCGGAGGTCCATCCATTCGATGAAATCGAGTGGGAAAAGCGCGCGGCAAGCATTCTGGACGAGAACGGGAAGGCCATCTTTGAACAGGATGAGATTGAAGTCCCGAAACCCTTTTCCGAGCTGGCCACCAAGATCCTTGCCTCAAAGTATTTCTACGGCGATATCGACCGCGGAAAGGATCCCAAAACAGGTGGCCGCGAATCTTCCTTCAAGGAGGTTGTCACACGCGTTGCGAAAACGCTGAAGGATTGGGGCCTCGCCGACGGATATTTCAAGACGGATACCGAAGCTAAGATTTTCGAGGAAGACCTGATGTGGCTCCTCATCAACCAGACCGGTGCCTTCAATTCTCCCGTATGGTTCAACCTTGGCTTGTACCATGAATATGAAGTCGGGAAGGACTCCGCCAAGGGCAACTTCTTCTGGGACCAGGAAGCGGGGGCCGTCAAACGCGCACCAAACCAATACCAATACCCTCAGTGTTCAGCCTGTTTTATCCAGCATGTGGAGGATGATCTCGAATCCATCATGCACCTGGCAAAGGCTGAGGCCATGCTGTTCAAGTTTGGTTCGGGAAGCGGGACGGACCTCTCCTCAATCCGCTCAACCCGTGAGAAACTTTCCGGTGGTGGCCGTCCGAGTGGCCCCTTGAGCTTCCTGGCGGTCTACGACTCGGTGGCCGGCGTCGTCAAGAGCGGTGGCAAGACCCGTCGGGCCGCCAAGATGAACACCTTGAAGGACTGGCATCCGGACATTGAGGAATTCATCGAGGCCAAGAAAGTCGAGGAGCGCAAGGCATGGGCCCTGATTGAAGAGGGCTATGATCCGTCATTCAACGGCGATGCCTATGGCTCGATCAAGTTCCAGAATGAGAACCTGAGCATCCGGGCCTCCGATGCATTCATGGATGCAGCATCACAGAATGGCGACTGGTGGACAAAGCGCGTAACAGATGGTCAGCCCTGTGAGAAGAAAAACGCCGGTGCCCTGCTGACCCAGATTGCTGAAGGAACGCACATGTGTGGTGATCCCGGCATGCAGTTTGATGATACCATCCATGAGTGGCACACCTGTAAGGGATCAGGACGCCAGAACTGTACAAACCCCTGCAGCGAATACCTTTTTCTCGACAATTCCGCCTGCAACCTTGCCAGCATCAACCTCCTCAAGTTCCGCACCGAGCAGGGATTTGACTTCGAGCGCTTTGCCCGGGCCTGCCGGATTTTCATCATAGCCCAGGAAATCATTGTCGACCGTTCCTCCTACCCGACGGAAGCCATTACCTACAATTCCCACTGGTTCCGTACCCTGGGATTGGGATACGCCAACCTTGGGGCACTCCTGATGTCGTACGGCCATTCCTACGACTCCGACGAAGGTCGCTCCCTGGCTGCCTTGATTACCGCAGTCATGACTGGCACCGCCTACCGGACATCCGCTGAACTGGCCCGCCACAAGGGACCCTTTGCCGGCTACAAGGATGCCCGCTACGCCGGTTGCGACAACCCTCCCGGCAAGGATAACGTCGACTCGATGCTGGCCGTCATTGAAAAGCACCTCAAGGCGCTTGAGCAGATTGATGAGTCTATCGATCCGGAAATGCTGAATTACGCCCGCTCAACGTGGAAGCAAGCCCTGCAGCAAGGCAAGCAACACGGTTTCCGCAATGCCCAAGTCACTGTCCTGGCTCCCACGGGAACAATCGGCTTCCTGATGGATTGCGACACGACAGGTATTGAACCGGCCATCGGCCTGGTTGCCTACAAGTCCCTCGCCGGAGGTGGCATGCTGCAACTTCCGATCAAGTCGATTCCGCACGCCCTGGAAAACCTGGGTTACAAGTTATCCGAGCGGGAACGGATATTGAACCACATCAAGGAATACGGTACAATTGAGCCGGTTAAAAGTAATGGTGAAACCATTACAAGTGGCTTGAAGGAGGAACATTTCAAGGTATTCGACACGGCCTTCCGCTCAGGTTCAGGAAAACGGGTCCTGACGCATCTGGCTCACATCGAAATGATGTCAGCTGTCCAGCCCTTCCTTTCCGGCGGCATTTCCAAAACCGTCAACATGCCTCAGGAGGCCACTGTCCAGGATATCCGCGAGACCTATTTCCATGCATGGCGCAAAGGCATCAAGGGGGTGGCAATTTACCGTGACGGTTCCAAGCGAAGCGCCCCTGTGCGCACCAAGAAGGACGTCCAGGAGGAGGTCAAGGCGAGCCGCGAGGTGCAGATGGTTACCGAACCCTATCGCCGTCGTCTGCCTGACACGCGCGCATCCCTGACGCACAAGTTTAACCTGGCCGGAACAAAGGGATACCTGACAGTCGGTAATTTCGAGGACGGTGCCCCCGGAGAAGTTTTTATCCAGATGGCAAAAGCGGGCAGCACGATCAACGGCCTCATGGACACGATCGGCACACTCCTCTCCATGTGCCTTCAGTATGGTGTTCCCCTGGAAACAATTGTTAAGAAATTTGCCCATATCCGTTTTGAACCGGAAGGCATGACGCGCAATCCGGACATTCCGATGGCCAAGAGCGTCATGGATTACCTGGCCCGCTGGCTGGGAATGGAATATATTCAAGGCTACCGGGAACAAATGTCCCCGGCGGCCCAGGCTGAAAAGGGCCTCGAGGATCAAGCTCCGGATTCCGTGGCCATTGAGCGCGAAGAAGAAGGGTCAGAGCGACAGCTCTCCCAGGAACAAATGGAGCTCCTCGTCCAGTCCGAAGGACACCTCACCTGCTCCGAATGCGGTAGCTCAAAGGTGAAAGTGACGGGGACTTGCGCCTGCTGTCTCAACTGCGGTACCTCCCTTGGCTGCAGTTGAGCGCGGCGCTCCTCGAATCCGCCTTGGAAATTGGCGGCTGATGTGCATCAATAGAACTTGATGCCACGGCCAGTTGCCATTTTCTATCATCCGGATTGCCTGCTTCACGATACCGGTGCTCATCACCCGGAACGTCCGGAACGGCTGATCTCAGCAAAGGCGGCTCTTGAAGAGGCCCCCTTCGCTAAATTACTGCATTGGCACACACCCGAGCCCGTGAAGGCCAAATGGATTGAAAAAATCCATTCGCCTGAATACCGGCACTACATCGAGGAGGCATGCCTGCAGGGGCGCAGCTTCGCCGACTCGGGCGAGACGGCCATTTGCTCAGAATCCTATCGGGCCGCCTTGCTCTCGGCCGGCGGCGCGATCGGTGCCATTGATGCCGTTTTCAATGAGGGTTACTCCGCCGCCTTTAGCCTGACCCGTCCCCCGGGGCATCACGCCAGCACGGAAAAAGCCATGGGATTCTGCCTCTTCAACAACGTGGCGATTGCCGCCCAATACGCTGAAGAAACCTTTGGATTGGAACGCATTTGTATCATCGATTGGGATGTTCATCACGGCAATGGGACCCAGGACATCTTCTTTGGCAGTCCGTCTGTTTTATTCTGCAGCCTGCACCAGCTACCCCTCTATCCACACAGTGGGGAATTTCACGAAACGGGCACCCGGGCCGGCGCGGGCCTCACCGTTAATTGCCCGTTTCCGAATGGATCCACAATTGAACACTACATGGAGGTCCTTGAGGAGGATATCCTCCCAAAACTGCGCGAGTTCAAGCCCGAGCTGTTTCTAATCTCCGCAGGCTTTGATGCCCATCGGCATGATCCGCTGGCCGACATCGAGCTTGAATCCCATCATTATCATCTGCTCACGCAGTGGATTCTGCAGCAGGCAGAAATATTCGCGAAAGGACGCGTTGTCTCAATTCTCGAGGGAGGCTACCATCTGGACGCGCTCGCCGAGTCGGTCGCTGAACATGTGCGGGCCCTCACGGATGGATTGCCAGCACCAACTTCTCAATCATGAAAAGTTTTGCGACGGTTAATCAAAAGACGCGTCCAAGGTAATCGTAGGCCATCGCCCCGGGGCCAAGCGCATCCCGTATATCAGCCGTGCGTTGACCATTGATCGATGTGACCAACTGACCGCCGTCCTCAGCGAGGTCACGATAGAATTCCACATGCCCATCGAGGAAGGCGATAAAGCCGCCTTCAGACCCGTAAATCCCCGCCCGATTCTGGCCAAAATCCTGCCAGACACCCTCTGCGGTCAATCCGCGTGTCCACACCACCGGTGTAGTGGATGGATTGGCCAGCGGGCTGATGCCGCTCGCGATGACTATTCCGAGAGGCCAGTCGGCAAAGCCTTCCACGGCGGCCCACACTCCCGGTTGGTCCTGCTCAATAAGGACCGGGGGAACCGAATCCGGGATGGCCGCCACCAATGGATCTTCTTCAAAGATGAAAAGCGGCCCTTCGCTGACGCCTGTCTGCTCGGCAAGGCGGCTCAGGCAATCGGCCAGGTTGTTCCCGGCAAGCGCCCGCCCGGTCACGCTCTGGTAAGTGGCTACGGCAAGGCTGATCTGCCGCAATTTGTGTCCCGTGGCCATGCGCTGGGCCTTTGCCCGGACAACACCCACGGAGGGAATCAACATGCCCATGAGAAGGCTCATCACCCCAAGCACCATCAGTAATTCGACAAGGCTGAATCCGTTTTTTCGTGTCTGCATGAATTGATGTTTTCATGGGAAAAAACGAGGACAATATTTGAAAGTAGTTAAATTTCACTACCAGGAATACCCGAATTGAATGATCAATCCCCGCTGCTTTCAAAATGTGTGGGGACCGGAAAGCTATCCACCCCCACCACCTCACGCAGGTACCGGGCAAACACTTCAGTCTGCCCATGAGTCACTCCCACACGAGTGGCTCCGGACTCTCGGACACATCGAAGCAGGCCCTGCCAGTCGGAGTGATCGGACAAGACAAACCCGCGGTCAAAATCCCGGCTGCGCCGAACTCCCCGCACCTGTAACCATCCGCTGGCTGCTCCATGGGAAAGCGGTTGCAACCGCTTCAGGAGGGCTGGCTCCTGGCCGGCAAAGGAAACGAGGACAAGGCCCTGCCCTTTCAGTTCCGGAACCGTCTTTTCAGTCAAGTCCAGGCACGTCGGGAGCTCTACCCCTGCCTCCTTGTAATGGGGCAAAAAGGCCCGTCCCGGACCCACAAGGGCAATTGGTCCGATATTCGCATCCAAAGCGGCAAGAATACGCTGGGTCTTTCCAAGCGGATAACAGGGCAAAATTGATGTGCGGCCAACTTCTTGATTCCGCTTCCACCAACCGTGTATTTCCTCAATGACCGATTCCTGGGAAGGCCATTGGTAGACCGGCAATCCGAAAGTCGACTCTGTAATGAGCAGGTCGCAGCGAACCGGTTCAAATGCCTCGGCTGCGGAATGGGAGTGTGTGGCATTATGGTCACCTGTCACGACAACGACCTCTCCCTTGTGTTCAATCCGCACTTGGGCCGAGCCGAGGACATGCCCGGCAGGATGCAGGGAAAGGGACACGTCCCCGACTTTCAGCGATTTGCCAAATGGAAGCGCTGTCAAATCGATGCCCTGCCCCACGCGCTTGCGCAAAAGGGCCTCTCCGGACGCGGAACCAATATACCGGCCCATTCCCGAACGGGCATGGTCGGAATGAGCGTGCGTAACAACCGCCAACGGGACCTTCTTCCATGGATCAATATGGAATTCCCCCGCCGGACAATACAGCCCGGCGCTTGAGAGCTGCAAAATATCGGATTGTTTAAACCCCACTCTCGTCATTGAATCCTATTCAAGCTACATCTCAAATGGATTTACCGGAAAGCTCACAGATTATTATTTACCTCACGGTCTTCCCCTTGATCGGGGCCTGCATCGGCTGGCTAACAAACCGTTTGGCCATCCAGATGCTCTTTCGCCCCCGCGAACCCATCAACTTTTTGGGCCTAAGGGTTCAGGGACTCATTCCGAAGCGCCAGTCGGAGCTGGCCAAACGGGTCGGGGAAATTGTCGAAAGTGAATTATTCAACCAACACCTTATCCGGAACGAGATTCACAAGATTGATCTACAACCGTACCTTGATGAGCTGGCGACCAACATTGTCTGGGACCGCCTTGCCCCAAAGTTGCGGCAAATCCCCCTGCTGGGAAATTTCGTGAACGACAAACTACTCTACAACCTCACCAAAGTCGCCTTGGAAAGTCTCTCGGCAGAAACTGAACCGCTTCTCGAAAAGGTCTCAACGGAGGTTGAACGGAAAATTGCCGTGCGGAAGATCGTAGAGGAAAAAATTCACGCCTTCGATCTCGACCAACTGGAATCCATTGTCCGGAAGCTCGCCCAGAAGGAATTTCGGAGCATTGAAATCCTCGGCGGGGTGATCGGCTTTCTCATTGGCCTGGTGCAGGCTGGGCTGGTCCTTGTGATCTGAACCCGTACTGGATAAACCCGCTCACTACGTCCAAGAATTGCACGGGAAGCCGCGGGGCTCAGTCATTTCCGAGCAGATCGACCGTCTTGAGCTCCTCAAGCTGTTGTTTGAGCTCTTCTTCAAGGGCTGCTTCCTCAGCCTCAATCCGGGCCACGGCCTTTTGGGTCTCGGTCTCGGTAATTTCCGGTGCCTGGTCGACTTCAATCAAATTCTCGTTTGATTCGTCCTCTGCTGCCGCCTTGTAAATCTGGATGGCAAAGTAAAAGGCGGCCACCGTGAGAACCATTAACAGGGACCCCAGAATAGCGTAGGCACGGAGTTTTCTGTTGGTTCCAAGCGTCGGTGCCTGCTCACGCAGGAGCGCCAACCGGGCCTCCGGATTGCCCGATTCAAAACGCGTCTCCCGCGGCCTACGATCCTGCATCTTCATAACAACAGCTTAACTCTCCAACATCCGCTCAAGATTATCAACATTGAGATCAATTTCGTTATTCACCCCAACCCGACTGAACATCCTCGAAAGCATCGACCAACAATTACACTCCAGCATGCGTTGGCAAACTTGCATTTTCGGGCTTCCCGGTCCACCTTCCTTCCATGTTTGACCCGATTGAAGTCATTAAGGAATTGGTCAGTAATCCGAGTGTCTCGACGGACTCGGCCTACGCAGATGGGATGCAGGGGACGCGAGACGTCCTGACCAAATTGTTTTCAAAAATGAGCTTGGAAGTGGAAGTCGTGGATACCCCGCGCCATCCAGTTGTCCTCGCCCGGCGCAACGGCCCAGATAGCTGGCCCCATGTCATCATTTACGGACACTACGATGTGCAACCACCGGATCCCCTTGATCTCTGGGACTCCCCGGCCTTTGAACCCACGATGCGCGGCACCCGCCTGTACGGGCGTGGCGTGGCGGACAACAAAGGCCCGATGATGGTGCATGTCACTGCGGTGGCCCGGTTACTTGAGGAAAAGCCCGATCTTCCCTTGCGTATCACTTTCCTCATCGAGGGAGAGGAGGAAATCGGCAGCCCAAGCCTTCCGATGGTCCTGGAGAGCCATGGGGAGAGTTTGCGGGGAGATTTCGTCCTGCTCTCGGATACCCTGAATCCTTCCGAGGACCAGGTAGCCATCAATATGGGCCTGCGCGGAATTGTTTCCCTCGAAATCGAAGTCAGCGGACCCTCACGTGACCTTCATTCCGGTGGCTTTGGCGGGGCAATCTACAATCCACTACAGGCCCTCACGGAAATCTGTGCCAGCCTGCACCATCCAGATGGCCGCATCAATGTACCCGGCTTTTATGATGATGTGATCCTTCCAGCTGATTGGGAGAAAGAAGAAATTGCCAAGTTGCCATCGGGAGATGAGGAGCTCAGGGAATCAACAGGGGTTCCCGGTTTGTTCACGGCGAACAACCGTACCGGCATGGAAGCCATCCGCTATGAACCCACGCTTGAAATAAATGGGATTGGTGGCGGCTACCAGGGCGAGGGAGACAAGACAATCATCCCTTCAAAGGCATTCGCCAAGATCACCTGCCGGCTGGTGGCAAATCAAGATCCGGACGACATCCAGAAGAAAGTCTTTGCCGCCATCCGCGAGCGCTGCCCGAAGGAAGTTCGGCTGAACATCAAGGAAGGCCACGATGGCATGCCGTACTCTGTTGTTCCCCCGGGCAGATCAAATACGCCCGCCGACCAGAATCCCCATCTGGCCAAGGCTTTCAAGGCTTGCGAAGAGGCGGTTGAGAAGGAATTTGGATTACCGCCACTTTACCTCCGCGGAGGAGGATCGATTCCAATTATTGGCGAAATCAACAAGGTCCTCGGTCTGGATTGCATCATGCTCGGAATGGGCACGGAGGAAAATAATCTCCACTCGCCAAATGAATCCTTCAATGTCGCCAGCCTCGAAAAGGGGATCGCCGTCTCAAAGGCCATCCTGCTCGCCGTTGCCGACAAGTAGACCTTTGTCACATCGGGATCCGTTCCATTTCCAGCCTTTGCTGGAGAAGCGGAATCATTCCCGGGTGATCGCCGACGAGGCCCGTCATGTGCGTGCGCAAGCCAGGTGACTCAGCCTCGGCCGCCTTGCATATCCCGTCAATATCGCCGCCTTGGCCGGCATGCCTGCCCGGCGATAGAAAAAGCATGGAAATGACCACGTCCCCGTGGTTCCATTCAGGATGGCGCAGGAGCTTTTCGAGAAGCGGTTCGTTGAACGCAAATTCATCGCCTTCACGGCGCTCCATTGAGGATTGGAAAAGCGCACAAACCTCGTTGCCCAGAGCGCCTGCAAGAGCGCAGGATACTTCATTCCTAAGCATCGCAACCTCCGGCTTGGGAGACCCATGATCGACAACAGCAACCTTGGGCCGGGAAAGCTTCTTGTCGCGAATTACCTCCCTCACGCGGTCAGCTAGAATATCGACAAGCTTGTGGTTCACATCCAGATCAATGGAGTTTTGGGATTTTTCCTCCAGTCCATGAGCGAGGAAGGGCGTCCGCCAGACATTGAAATCTCCATGTTTTTCACGGCGATAGGCCAGCCTTTCCGGGAGGTAACCGGTAATTGCCCCACTCTTTCCAAAGAAAAAGGGAATGATCGTGAAGTCGCGCTCACCGGCTTCGAGAAACAACCTGATGCGACGCTCCAGATTGACAGCCGCTTCACCCTCCAAATCCCCGACGGGTACCTTGCTGGAATGCAGAAGTGAGGAGGGCAGGATTTCCAAACCAGTGGCCTCGCTGAGGTCACGGGCCACCCTGCGCAAATTCAACACGCTGGAGGCACGCAAGCTTCCGTTGTCCACAAGGAGATAGCGCATCTTTGAAACCGGGCCGCCTGTCTCAGGAATGGACAAGATCCCACAGGATCCTTGCGTCTTGTATCAGTTTTTTCAGTACATCCGGAGTGATACTCTGCTTCGGGTCATCCCCGATTCCGGTTATTGGATTAACGTGGGATTCAATGACCAGCCCGTCGGCTCCATAAGCAATCGAGGCAAGGGAACACGCGGGAACATACTTGGCCCGCCCGACGGAGTGGGACGGATCAGCAATCACGGGAACCCAGGACTTCTCCTTCAGGAGAGGCGTCACGCTCTCATCGGGATGGTTCCGGAACCCGTCGAGTGCCGGCATCGTCCCACGCGGACAAAAAATGACATTGGGATTGCCGTTGGCGACAATGTATTCCGCTGCGGAAATGAATTCGTCAACCGGTCCCATGTGACGGCCTCGTTTCAAGAGCACCGGTATTCCCACCTCAGCTGTCTGTCGACCGATTTCGGCCAGCAGGGTATAATTCAAGGCGTTCCGTGTCCCGATCTGGAGCATGTCGACCTTTGCCTCGACCGCATACTTCAACTGGGCCTCATCCATCACCTCGGCAATCACCGGCAAACCTGTGCGCTGTCGTGCCTCAAGCAGGAAATCCATCGATTTTGCGGTTCCCTGGAAACTATGCGGAGAAGTGCGGGGTTTCCAGACACCACCGCGGATAACATGCGCACCCGCCTCCTTCACCGCCTCAGCTGTTTCAAGGAATGCTGAGCCATTATCAGGATCAATTGTGCAGTGCCCGGCGATGAAGAGCGGTTCCTTGCCCAGCTCCACTCCACCGATAACGGTCTTGTGGTTGGCAAGGTCAGAGCGCTTGTCCATGAGCTTATAGACCGACTCCATCCGGTCGACGCGATCAATGTACTCAAGACCGAGCAGGCGATTGACCATGGTCTCGCTGCGCTCGTCCCCGATAATCGCGTAGATATTCCGGTGTGCCCCGTAGATCACCTGGATCTTACAGCCAAATCCGCCAACGATTGCTTCGACTTCAGCGAGCTGGCTGTTCGTCAAGGTAGGTGCTTTTGAAATAATCATAAGTTGAATTTGTTAAGGAAATTGAATCATTGGAGGGCAAGGGGAAAAGCCTTCGGGATCGGGCTTTCGACCGAGAACTTCAGGGTGTGTCCCCGGAAGTCCACTTGCAAGCGGGTTTTCCAGCTGTGCAGAAAGAGCCGGTTTTCTCCAGTCCGATGCTTGAATTCGCGGTTGAATCGAAAATCGCCGTAGGTGGCGTCTCCAATGATCGGCAGGTGCCGGCTGGCACACTGCACCCGCAACTGATGGGTTTTACCCGTGGATGGCTTGAGCAGGACCATTGCCCGTGCTGGCGGGCCTGCGCCACGCTGTTGAAGCTCCATCTCAAGCATTGCGTTGGGTTTGCCACGCGCTGTTTCCGTCCGGAGTGCCGACCCCCGCTTCCGCGTCACAAGATAATCCCGCCACGTGTCGTGCTTGCGGGCCGGAATCCCTTTTACGATCGCAACGTAGGCCTTTTCAATTCGGTGTTGTGCAAAGGCCTCTTTCACCAGACCAGCCAGCTCTGGATCTTCAGCAAGAAGGACGACACCCGATGTGGGCCCATCCAGCCGGTTGAGAAGATACCAGCGCTTCCCGCCATCGATGTAGGCCTCGCTGTCCTGATCATATGAAACGGCCAGCAGGGATGAGGCCCGGTCATCCTTTTTGTTGGGGTGGGACAGCACACCTGTCGCCTTTTCGACGGCAAGGAGGCCGGAGGGGTCCGCCTTCAATAATGAACAAGCTGGATGTAGCGGGATTTTCATGACATCAGTAGTAAAAATGAATGGCGCATCCCGCCTTCTCACCCATCTTGACAATCATCTCCGGAGTCCAGTCGAAGAAAGGCGCCTCCCCGACTATCGAGTCAACGGATATGGTCTCGGCGAGCTTGCCAGCGGTGGAGTGGCTGACATTCACATCCTGCACGGAACCGTCCCGGGTAATGGAAAACTCAACCACGACCTTGTATCCACCGAATGGGATCGACTTGGTATTGTAGACTAGATTACGCCAGCGGGCTTCAATAATCTCAGCCACCCGCCGCCAATATTCGCCAAATTCCGAGTACTGCGCGTCAAAGGCGAGGCGGCCCACCTGAATGGCGCCCTGGCGGTTGTCCTTGATCGGGCCAAATGACGTGTCCCGCTCCACGCGCGGACGTGGACGCGGCGTTGGAGCCTGTTCCTGCTGGGCTTGAGGGGGAGTTGTCAACTGTGCCTCACCCTGCCGGTCCTGCGGGCTTGTCACGGCCACCGGATCGCGCATTTCGGTCGGGTCTTCAGGCTCATCAACAGCCTCATCGGGCTTTTCAATACTGGCCAGACCCTCTTCCTCTTCGGGGATTTCCTCGAGAAGGTCCTGCACCGTTTCAGCAGGAAGTTTTTCGGGGGCGGCCTCCTGTTGCACCATCGGGCTTGCTCCGGCAGACTGACTTGCCGCAGGCGGTGTCTGCGGCGTCGGTTCCTGAAAAGGATTTCCCTGCACAAGGCGGTTGGACTCCTCCTCGTCTCCCTCGACATAAGGCGTATTCTCCGGATCAAGTGGCACCTGCTCCTCCTGCGCGGCGCGTTGATCGCGGTCGGAGATATTCATTGTTTCCTCCGGCTTGGCTTCGGTAATATTGGGGGCGGCGCGCACATAGCGCTCTTCCAGCTCAGGTTCCTCAGGTAATGGCTCCAGCATAATCTCCATGGATTGCGGAACCAGCTCACTTTGTGCGGGCTTTTCAAAAAGGGAGGATGGGGTCGCCCAGAAGAGGAGCAGGTGAAGAAAAAACGCCAGGAGAACCGCCGCAAAAAGGCTGTCGCGGTTTCCCCGGGACGGCTCATCGAGAAGCCTTTGGGAAGCATCCCGCGGTTCAGTACCGGGCTTGTCTGTCGTTTGCAATCGCATCAATCATCCAATTCGGGAAGAAGCTCCCACCCTCTTGAGACTAATTCATCGCGCAAACGTTGAACAGGAAGACCCATGATATTTTCAAAGGAGCCAGAATAACGCTCAATCACCAGGTCCCCGTGCTCCTGAATGGCGTAGGCTCCCGCCTTGTCGAAAACGTGCACGCGCTCCATGTAGATGCTGATTTGCTCCGGGTCAAGAGGACGGAATTCGACTGAACTGCTCTCGTGGAAAACATGCGACTGTCCGTTGAAAAAGAGTGCCACCCCGGTGAGAACCTGATGGGTCCGGCCGCTTAGTTCAGTCAGCATTGAGACTGCGTGATCCGGATTCTTCGGCTTCGCAAAAAGGCGCTTGCCGAGGGCAACGGTCGTATCTGCCGCAATGACAAGGGCGTCAGCGTGGCGGGCAGCAACTGCTTCACCTTTTCGACGAGCGTTCTCCTCGACCTGCTCCACCGGGTCCGCGTGATCCGGCTCCCATTCCTCCACATCCGCGGTGACGACCCGGAAATCAGCCTTTAGTTGCGATAGCAACTCACGGCGCCGCGGGGATCCCGAGGCGAGAATCCACTCCACGGGGGCCTTCATGATGCGCTCAGGGCGGGAATTGTCCGGAGGAGAAATTCACGGCCTTCCCGCATCTGCTCAGAAGACAGGCGCGGACTCATCTCCATCACGACCACATCGTCGGATCGGACAAACTTGGCCAGCATGTCCCAGTCAATGACTCCCGTTCCGGGAACCTGGTGATCCCGGTCCTCCGTGCTCACGTCATGCAAATGGAACCCTACCAAGTTGGGCCGGAGGGATTCAAGAAAGCCTTTATGCTCAAGCAAGCCCATGCGCTCCTTGAGCTGGGCATGGCCAGAATCATGCCAGTAACCAAAAACGCCGTGTTCCTTCAGGCTGTCGATAAGGTTTGGCATTTCCTCGTCCATGGGCAGCTCGGTAAATCCCTCGCGGTTTTCAATCCCGAAAAGAACGCCCTTGTCCTTCGCTTTCTCAGCCAGCAGGTCGTAGTTTTTCTTCAGCTGCTTCATGAACGACCCCTGCTTTTTACGCAGCCGCTTGAGACCCTTCTCCCGGGCCAGTTGAAATGTTTCGCTGTTTTTCCCTTCATCCACCTCATAGGCGGCCTCAAACACCGGCTCCGGATTACGCCAGACAAAGAGCGTCCTCCCGGAATGGAGAACAACCCGTTCGCATTCCACGCGCTGGGCAAATTCCAGCGTCCTCAGGGTGTTGTTCAACCAGAGAATTCGCTCACGGCGGCTCGGTGAGCTCGGCTCGAACAAATTAGGCGCTGCGCCCATCACGCCAACCGGCAAAGGACAGAAGTTATGAACCGAAGACACCTTGATAATGCCCTCCTCGAGTGCCTTGAGAATTCCCGGGACAAGGCTTAGGCGCGTCCCGTGC
The DNA here is from genome assembly GCF_010500615.1 of Oceanipulchritudo coccoides. Taxonomy (NCBI): domain Bacteria; kingdom Pseudomonadati; phylum Verrucomicrobiota; class Opitutia; order Puniceicoccales; family Oceanipulchritudinaceae; genus Oceanipulchritudo; species Oceanipulchritudo coccoides. The sequence continues at coordinate 673,825 of NZ_JAAGNX010000002.1, read as the reverse complement.
GACAACTCGACATAGTCAAATCCAAGCTCGGCCAATTCGACGAGCATCGGGTAACCGTCGTCATGGCGATGTGAATTCCAACAACTGGAGACAGAAAATTTCATTTGATAAGGCGCTTCTAGAAGAACGGCATCCCTGCCAAAAGGGCAACCCTCCCATCAAAAAACGGCAAAAAAAATCCCCACCGGGAGATCCGGAGGGGAAGGAAAAGGGTCAATTTCCGCTCAATTACTGATTTTCGTAACGGGCACGCAACATAGCCGAGAAAGCAGCGACCTTCTTCTTGCGGCGGCGTACTTCACAGGGCTTTTCAAAATACCGTTTGGCACGGACGTCACGGATGACGCCTTCGCGGTCAAGCCGCTTCTTCAGGCGACGCAGCGCGCGCTCAATCGGTTCTCCTTTGCGAATCTTAATTTCTACGGACATAATAAATTTGTATTAGGGAAAAGGAGCCAGCAAACCAGCCCGACCCGGTGCGTCAACAAAAAATCCCGCTTTAAGTCAGGAACTGGTAATTTCCGCCCAGACCGGCTGGTCCTCCTCAATAGAGAACTGGACAAGTGACCCTTCGCGGATCTCGCCGCTGATAATTCCCCTGGCAAGGGCGTTTTCAACGCGTTTCTGGAGAAGGCGTCGAAGCGGCCGGGCTCCATAGACAGGATCATAACCCTTCTCGGCAAACCAGTGACGGGCCTTTTCATCGAGACAAATCTCAATTTTCCGGTCCTTGAGGCGCTTATTGAGGTCCTTCAGCAGGATTTCGATGATGGCCTCGATATTCTCAAGGGTCAGGGGTTTGAAAAGGATGGTATCATCGAGCCGGTTGAGGAACTCCGGTCGGAAGGCATTCCGCAATTCAGTGAAGACGGACTCCTTGACGGAATCCGGAATCTCATCGCCGGTCACTCCCTCTGTCAGGTAGCGGCTGCCAATATTGGAGGTCAGGATGAGAACCGTGTTCTTGAAATCAACGGTGTGGCCCTGGCTGTCAGTGATGCGCCCATCGTCCATGATTTGGAGGAGCGTGTTGAAGACGTCTGGGTGGGCCTTCTCAATCTCATCGAAAAGGATGACCGAATACGGTTTGCGCCGGACGGCCTCGGTCAGCTGACCGCCTTCGTCATATCCGACATAGCCGGGAGGCGCACCGACAAGACGCGAAACCGAGTGCTTCTCCATGTATTCAGACATGTCCAGCCGGACCATATTGTCTTCACTGTCGAACAAGGACTCAGCCAATGTGCGTGCGAGCTCGGTCTTGCCGACCCCCGTCGGCCCGAGAAAGAGAAAGCTTCCGATTGGGCGACGCGGGTCCTTGATGCCGGCCCTTGAGCGCAGGATGGCCTCGCTGACAACGCGAACTCCCTCATCCTGTCCGATGACTCGCTCATGGAGGATGTCTTCCATTTTGAGAAGTTTCTCCTTTTCCCCTTCGAGGAGTCGTGAAACCGGAATACCTGTCCAGCGGCTGACTATTTCCCCGATCTCCTCGTCGGTCACCTCCTCCTTGAAGAGATGGCTTTTGTCAGTCTGGACCTGATCCTCGGCCTGCTTCAGGCGCTCCTCGAGATCAGGAATTGTCCCGTGGCGTAACTGGGCCGCCTTGTTCAAGTCGTAGACGCGCTCGGCGGCCTCCATATCGAGACGGGCCTTCTCGAGGGCCTCCCGCAGCTTGCGTGTACCACTCAGGGCCTCCTTCTCGGACTCCCACTGGGCGCGAAGGGCAGAACACTTTTCCCGCTCACTGGCCAGCTCGGACTTCAATTCCTTGAGGCGCTCACGGGAGGCCTCGTCCTTCTCCTTCTTGAGCGCGGCTTCCTCGATTTCCAACTGCATGACGCGTCTCGAAAGGGTGTCCAGTTCCTGCGGCATGGAATCCATTTCCGTACGGATCATGGCCCCGGCCTCGTCAACGAGGTCAATTGCCTTGTCGGGAAGAAAGCGATCGGAGATGTAGCGGTGCGAGAGGGTTGCCGCGTGCACAAGGGCATTGTCAGTAATCCGGACCCCATGGTGCACCTCAAAGCGTTCCCGCAATCCACGCAGGATGGAAATTGTGTCCTCCACGCTCGGCTGATCGACCAGCACCGGCTGGAAACGCCGCTCGAGGGCAGCATCCTTTTCAAGATGCTTGCGGTATTCATCAAGGGTGGTCGCTCCTATGCAATGGAGTTCCCCACGGGCCAACATCGGCTTGAGCAAATTCCCGGCATCCATGGCACCCTCCGCCTTGCCCGCACCAACAATTGTGTGCAGCTCGTCGATGAAGAGGAGAATTCGACCTTCGGCGGACTTGATTTCCTGCAGGACCGCCTTCAAGCGCTCTTCAAACTCGCCCCGGAATTTGGCCCCAGCGAGCAGGGCCCCCATATCGAGGGCAAAAACGGTCTTATCCTTCAGGCCCTCAGGGACATCCCCGTTCAGGATTCGCTGGGCTAGTCCCTCCACAATGGCAGTCTTCCCCACTCCCGGATCTCCGATCAGGACAGGGTTGTTCTTGGTCTTCCTGGAAAGAATACGAATGACGCGTCGGATTTCATCATCCCGGCCGATGACCGGGTCCAGCTTGCCGGACCGTGCTGTTTCAACCAGATCAATACCGTACTTTTCCAATACGTCATAGGTCCCCTCGGGATTCTGGCTGGTCACGCGCTGTGACCCGCGCATGCGCCTGACTGCTTCAAGCACGCGCTTCTCATCCAGCTCAAAGGTCTTGAGGACCTTCTGTAGCTCGGCATTGCCGGTTTCCCGGATGAGGCCCAGAAACAGGTGCTCGACCGAGACAAATTCGTCCTTGAGTTCACTGGCAAGGTTTTCCGCATGCGTAAAAGCCCGACCCAGACTCTCGGAAATGTAGACCGTCCCTGAAGCTGTCGCGCCGCTCACTGCAGGCAATTTCTCCAACTCTCGCCGGAGCGCCAGCTCGACCGCCGCCGGTGTGATCTCAAGGCGTTTCAGGAGTACGGGCAGGATTCCGTTGGTTTGGATCAACATGGCGGCCAGCAGATGCCAGCAATCGACTTGTTGGTGCCCAAGCCGGCGGGCCTCGGTCTGGGCCCCGACAACGGCCTCACGAGCCTTTTCTGTATACTTGTTTGCGTCAAATGTCATACCTCAGCTAACGCATAACCCACGCCAAGGTAGCAATTAACGTAACAACCTGTTTTTCAGCATGTTATGATTAACATCCAGACGGAGATAGCGACATTATTACACACCGCTTCGTGGCTATCAACCCACACTGGGTCAACTTGTCGCTTATTCTCCCGGCACCAGACGGACTGATTCATACGGCTGATCCATCAGGGCTTTGGAGGCCCAACCCTGGACATCGGGATGAATGAGATACATGTTCCGGGCCCACGTAATGGGCAAAATTGGCAAATCCGCGAGCAGAATGGCCTCGGCTTCCGCAAGAAGGGCATAGCGCTCTTCAATCGAGGTGACCTGATTGGCTTTGGCCAGCAGGGCATCATAGGCAGGATTCCCATAGCCTGTGCGATTATTGCCATCTCCTGTCCGCATGATTTTCAGGAAAGTAGCTGGATCCAGATAATCCCCGATCCAAGAAAGAAGGAAGATGTCATAATTGCCACTATCCATCTCGGCGATGAGGACCTGCCATTCCTTGTTCAGGATCTCGATGGAAACGCCGAGCTCGGTCCGCCACATTTCCTGGACCACTTCGGCAAAGGTGCGGGAGGTGTCGGAATTGGCGATCATGAACTCAAATTCCGGCAAACCTTCCCCGCCGGGATAACCCGCCTCGGCAAGTAATTGCCGGGCCGCCTCCGGATCGTAGGGAAGCGCGTCGGAGAGGGCATATCCCCCAATCGTCGGAGGGACAAACCCACCGGCTGGAGATCCATTCTTGGTGACTTTATCAATGATCGTTTTCCGATCAAGGGCCATGGAGAGGGCATGGCGAACACGGGGATCATCAAGACCCTCGTGACGGTTATTCAGGCCGAGATAGCCGGTCGCAAACATGGGGTCCTCGCGAAGAGCGGGGTTGTTTTCCTGACGGTATTTGTCACGCAAATTGAAAGGAACACCGTTTGTGATATGGAGTTGACCGGTCTGGAACATGCGGTTTTCCGTCTGACGATCCTGAATGGGAAAGAAATGGATGCCGTTCAGGGCCACAGATCCGGCGTCCCAATAACCCGGATTCTTCTCAACAATGATCCGCTGATTTGGTAGCCACTCCTTAAGGACAAACGGGCCGTTGCCGACATAGTTCCCGGGAAGGGTCCAACCGCTGTCCCGGCTGGCAAAGCCTCCCGCTTTTTCAATCGTGGCCCGGTGCAGCGGGAACCACGTGTAGTGCGTCAACATGAGCGGAAGGTAAGGCGTCGGACCATCCAGTTCGACTTGCAACGTGCGTGGACCCAGGACCTTGATCCCGACCTCGCCAAAATCAGTGACTTGTCCCGTATTGTAAGCCTCGGCATTTTTCACGCGAAACAGCATGCTGACGTAGGGTGCACCAAATTCGGGATTCAGGATACGACTGTACGAATAAGCAAAATCATCCGCCGTCACCGGATCGCCATTTGTCCAGTACGCCTCACGCAAATGAAAGGTCCAAATGCTCTTTTCCAGATTGCTCTCCCAGCGCTCAGCCATTCCCGGAAGCACCTTGTCGCTGCTTTCCGGATGCTCGCGGACAAGTCCCTCCAGAAGGGATTTGATGACCCGGTTCTCGGGCATTCCGGTGACCACGTGGGGATCCAAATCACGCGGTTCAGCTCCGTTGTTGAAAAGGAGAATTCCATCTCGTGAAGACGCGATGACCGCATCCTCGCGCTTGCCGCATCCGGCAACCGAAAGCAGGCCGAGGAGAACGGTGATAAGTGAAAAAAAGTTAATCTTTGATCGTGTCATAAATCTGCAGGTTATTGGTCTGGATAACGCGTTGAATCTTTCCGATGTAGGTCCATCCCTCTTCTGAATAGCGATAAAGGCCGTCAGACAGAGCAATGCCGGTCACCGGTTTGCCTTCCCGGCGGAGGCTGCTGCGAATTTGCCGGAGGGACAGGTAGGCCGGATTTGTATTCAAATTCTGGATATAATCGTCAAAGGACTCCTTCGGTGTGCTGTATTTCTTAACCTCGTAGGTGGCACCTGCCGGTCGACGCTTTGGCACAATTCCGCAGCCCGGCTCATAGCACCAGACCCCATACAGGTTATTCCCTTGCTGGGCGAAGCGGCTCGTCCCCCACCCGCTTTCCAGTGCCGCTTGGGCAAGCGCCATGGACTGTGGAATGATGTCCACCCGCTCGAGAAGACTGCCGACCAAATCCGCCGTCAACGGACTTTCCGGATCAATCTCCATTTCGTATGCAGAGGCGAGCTGCCTGACCCAACGCTCATTGCGCCGGCTCATGGGTCCGCGGTCCAGATTCCCATTAATTGCCTCGAGGCGCTTGCGCTGGCTCAGGATCTCCAGGTCAGACCGGTCAACGTAGGGTTTGAGGAATTCGAAGAAGGCGGCCTTGCGTTCCCCGATATCATCAATCTTGGAAAAGTCTGGCAGGTCACGGCCCAACTTGACTGGAATCAAGACGACAATCAGGACAACTGCTGCGATGAGGATTCCGGCAAGAACGGCCGGATTCATCCAGTAGTGTCTCTTTGAACGCGATAGGATCTTGTCTAATGAAACGGGCATAAGACTACTTCACTTTCTTCAAGTGGAGAATCTTCTCACCCGACATCCAGTACTCAATGTACGGTGATACCGTTTCAATCCAATCGGTCCACTGGTTTGGTTGCTTGCCTTGATTGGCGGGAGAAACCAACTCATAACTACCATTGAACCATTTGCGGTAACCCGCACCTTCCTCGGAGGAAATTTTCAAAATAATTTCCTGCTCACGGTAAGTCGGATTCAATAATAGCCAGATCTTTCCACCGTCGTCTACTTTCACCCCTCGAACCACTTCACTGTTGATCGTCAAGGCTTCGTACGGGCCGAATAGGATCTTGCCCTCCGCTGAGGCCACCGAGGCCAGGGGAATGACAAAGGCACATATAACGAGAATTTTCCGGATCGCTGCTTTCATGCTCTTGAATCTGCAGCAGAGCGACCGGTTTGTCAAAATCTCGCTACCTCCAGGGCTTAAAGAAAGTCTCCGCGGAGAACTCCCATCGCCAAAGAATAGGAAAAAAGGAGGAAGGTCGCAATAAAGGCCACCAAGTTGCCCCAGTAGCCGATTTGCGCCATCGATTCCCCGCCCAGCGATCCATGGCGGCGCCGGATATACTTACCCGCAGCCCGGCCGAAAAGCCACCCGCCAAAGGCAACCGCCATCGAGAGAAATGATAACAAGACGATGTCCAGGCTCCTTAATCCAGCCCAGATAAACCCGTTTACCAAAAGCAGAAGGATCGAGGCCTTGGCTATCCATGGCTCCTTCTGCCTCCGGGAGCGGCTCCGGCGTCTTGATTTCAGGTTTTTCGACATCTTGGGCAGAATTAGTGGATATTCTGTTAAAAGATACAAACGCAATTCCGCACAAACTGTTTATCCCCTGTTTTATTGACACTAGAATGCCATTAAGCGAGGCTGGCGGGATGGAGAAAGGGAGAAATCCGCAGAACAGTCGAGCGCGGAAGGGATGGATGATCCCACTCCTTTCGGGCTGTCTTCTGATCCTCGGATTGATCTCCTTGATGCTGGGGCCACTGGTCACGGAGCCGGGTGCAGTTCTTGCGGTTTTGGGCAACCGGCTCAGCTTCGGGCATTGGCCTGAAGTGGTGGACTCCCGGGTAGCGGCGGCAGTCTGGGAGATTCGTCTGCCGCGTGTGCTGGTCGCGATGGGAGTCGGGGCGGCTCTGGCAACAGCGGGCGCCTGCCTGCAGGGATTGTTCCGGAATCCATTGGCTGATCCCGGCTTGATCGGTGTGTCAAGCGGTGGTGCGATTGGCTCGATCCTCGCTATCAGCAGCCTTGGCTGGCTACCGGGAATGACCGGTTGGCTGGCTGCCCTGCAAGTCCCGCTTTGGGCCATGCTCGGGGCCATGCTGACCACCTTCATTGTCTACCGCATCGCCCGGATTGCCGGGAAGACGCACATCTCGACGCTACTCCTGGCTGGGATTGCCGTAAACGCACTGGCCGGAGCAATTGTCGGGGCAGTCCTGTACTTATCGGATAATGACGCCTTGCGGCGCTTCACATTCTGGACCTTGGGAAGCCTGCATACAACCACCTGGAAAAGCGTCGCCATGATGGCTCCTTTCATCGTCGTTCCAATACTGATTCTTCCACGTTACCGAAACGCCTTGAATGCTTTTCTTCTTGGCGAAGCGGAAGCCTATCACCTCGGTTTCAATACCCAATGGGTCAAGCGGATAGTGGTGGGGCTTTGTGCCATAATGGTCGGAGTGACTGTTGCCTTCTGTGGCCTCATTGGCTTTGTCGGACTGGTTGTTCCACACGTTGTGAGAATGATCTGGGGCCCTGATTTTCGCCGACTCATTCCCGCTTCAGCCTTTCTTGGGGCTTTTCTTGTCCTGGCCGCCGACCTTGTGGCCCGGACGGTCAACGCGCCGGCCGAGATTCCCATCGGGGTCGTAACCTCCCTCATGGGCGCCCCTTTTTTCCTTTACCTGATCAACCGTCGCAAACGCCAACTGAGTGTATGAGCATGTTGAAGGGTCACCAGATCTCCAAGTTAATCGGATCGCGGGAAATTCTCTCCGGGGTGAATATCGAGCTGCTTCCCGGGAGGGTCACTGCCCTTCTAGGCCCGAATGGGGCCGGTAAGACAACTCTCCTCCGTATTCTCTCCGGCGAATGGGATTGCACGACCGGATCCGTCCAACTGAACGGGGAGCCACTACACGATATTCCGGTGAGAAGGCTTGGAAAACTTCGGGCATACCTGCATCAGGAGTCCTCGCTTGATTTTGCCTTCAAGGTCATTGAGGTAGTCATGCTCGGGAGGAGCCCGCACATGCATGGAGGTGAGCGCCCGGCCGACTACGAAGCCGCCCGACGGGCCCTTGTGGAAGTCGATCTTCATGACCGGGAAAACGACCTGTATACCTCACTCTCCGGAGGCGAGAAACAGCGAGTCCATTTGGCCAGGGTGCTTGCACAAATGGATGAACCGACCATTGAGGAGCCCCGCTATCTGTTTCTTGATGAACCGACCAACAATCTCGACCTGTCACACCAACGTACCATCTACCGGGTGGTCCGTGCAGTGGCCTCACGCAACGTGGCAGTCTGCATGGTGATCCATGACCTCAACCAGGCCTTCCAGGTAGCAGATACTATTCACATTCTCAACAGGGGCCGGATGGCTCTCAGCGGTGAGCCGGAGCAAATTGCCAACTCACGTGAATGTGAGGCGATCTTCGGCGTGCCCCTTCAGCGAGTACAAATCCCCGGAAGCCGCTACCCTTATCTCGTTTTCAACGCGGGTCAGGACGTCAACCGCGAGGCCTAACCAGCTGCACCACGAATACAGCGGAGCAAGGCCTCCATCTTCAGGGTGGTTTCACGCAATTCCATTTCCGGAATGGACCCCTCCACGATTCCCGCACCCGCGAAGAGACGTGCCCGCGAATCCCGCACAAGGGCACTCCTGATCCCGACTGCGAATTCGCCATTGCCGCGCAAGTCAAACCAGCCAGTGAGACCGGCAAACATGCCCCGGGGAAAAGGTTCCCATTTGAATATATCCTTGAGCGCATCCTCGCGGGGAGTTCCTCCAACAGCCGGCGTCGGGTGAAGCGCTTCAGCAAGATCCAGAATGTGGACACCTTCCTTCAGTGGGCCGTTGATGGGTGTCCGCAAATGCTGGACGTTGGGCAGGACCAGCAAACCCGGGGAATCCGGGATGCGGGCCTCCAGGCCAAGGGATTCCAAACGCCGCCGAATACTCTCCACAACATGGCCGTGCTCGCGAAGGTCTTTTTCGCTGGCAAGAAGATCACGGGCCAGGCGCGCATCTTCTCCTGCGGAAGGGTCACGGGCCGCCGAGCCCGCGATGGCCTCAGTCGTGTAGCGTCCGTTGTCCACTGAAACCAGACGCTCGGGGGTGGCTCCGATGAAGCTCGTGCCGTTCTCGCTTTGTAATGAAAAACTGCTACATCGAGGATAGTCGCGGCGGAGGCGGTTGAGGATCTTCAGTGGCTGACAGGAATTATCAAAAAGCAGGTCCACGGCTCGCGACAGGACAATCTTGTTGTAAGACCCCTTCTTGATCGCCTCAAGGGCCAGCGCAACGTTTTTGAGGAATGTTCCTTCCGGGCCGACCTCGCGCTCTTCGAGGATATGATAGACAGGCGGCCGTGGCGGCTGGTCGTAAGTGTAGGCACTGAATTTCCGGTGAGCCGACCAGATGCGTTGAGCCACTGCCTCAACATCCATTCCGGGCCGTATCAAGGCATTCGCTACAGCGACATAATGATCACCAGCCCTCGCCACCTGCCATTGCGGGACGAAAACCTGTCCGCCCGGGAATGCCTCTTCCCTGCCGTCGACTGAGTCGTAGAAGGAAAAACCGGCGAAGAAAAGCGGGCCGGAAAACGGTAGCGACAAATCCCCGATGGCAATGACATGCTCATCAAGCCCGGCCGCAAATGTGCGGGCCTGCTGGAAACGATCCGGTCCGTTCCATGAAGCGGAGACAACGGCCTCCGCGCCGGCGACAGCCCATTCGCGGTAGGGGTTTTCCATGTAGAAATGGTGAGCGTCCCCCTCGTAGATGGAATCCAGGACGGCAAGGGGATCGATATGCTTAACCGACAGAGTGATGCTGGCTATCTTGTCGTGTCCATCCTCATTGGCCGCGTCCAGGCAGGCCGACAGAAAGGCCCGCAGGCCGTCCATGTCTGCCCGCCCCTCAAGCGGTATGTCGATGATTTCCATTCGGGCAACTAGCTTTTCCGGATCCACCGGGAGGCCTGGGCGACGGACCATTGGTATTTCCGCCGATGTTCGCGAATCAGGAACGGCATATCCCATGTGGCATCAAATTCAAAGGCATCGCCCAGGAGCGGCTTGAGTGCTTCAAGCGGTTCGCCTGTTTCCGGTGTGGCACCAATCCAGAACTCTCGTGCGGTAAATGTCTCGAGCCATGTATTCGGAGTTGTGATGATCAATTGTCCCCCGGGATTTAGCAGGTGCGGCAGACGGGCAAGAAAGTCCTGCGGTCGGGCCAACCGGCATAACAAGTTGGCGGCAAGAACGCAGTCGAAGGAACCGAGGTCCGCACGCAGATCCTGCGCATCGCCCTGCTCAAAGTGAAGTTTGCCACTTACGCCTTCCGGCCGCGTAGCCACCAGGCGATGGGTTATGGTCCCGGTTTCCTTCAGGAGAAATGGCAAATGACCATTTTCGTAAATATTCCTCGCAGCGCTCGCAAAGGCCTCGGAGTAGTCGATCCCGATCACTTCGTCGAAGAAGCGGGCCAGCTCAAAAGAAGCCCGTCCCACCGCGCAACCAATATCCAAGGCACGGACCCTCTTTACCAATCTCGCCTGATCAAGACCCTCCTGAACGCATCGGACAGGAAAAGCCAAGGCGTCCGTTGGTCCAAATGCCAAGGGAAGTTGATCGTTCGACTCACCATAATGGAAGAGCAGGTATTGATGCAGAAGCTCATCGGTTTCATAACTCGAGGAATCCATACCCGCAGAATGCCGGAATACCGGATTTTGGCAAGGCAGGTCAACGGGAAAGCCAGCATCCCAAGGAAATCGCCTTGTCAGTCCAATTTTGCAGGGACAGGTTACAAGAATGACACCACAAGAACGACTGGATAAGTTCCTTTCCCGCCAACCTGAAGTGGATCCCTCGGCCTATGTGGCATCCTCGGTGGTCATGATGGGTGCGGTCAAGATTGGACCAAGGGCATCGGTCTGGCCACTCTGCGTGCTGCGCGGGGATATTGAGGAAATCGAGATTGGTGAAGGCTCGAATGTGCAGGATGGAACAATTGTCCACCTTGCGGATGATCTCGGCGTGAAAATTGGCAAGTACGTGACAATAGGCCATGCGGCAATGATCCATGCCTGTACCATTGAGGATGAATGCCTGATCGGGATGAAGGCCACAGTCCTGGATGGGGCGGTGATTGGAAAGCGTTCAATTGTCGGCGCCGGGGCCGTCGTGACAAAAAACATGCAAGTCCCGCCCGGTTCACTTGTCCTCGGGATGCCGGCCAAAGTCATTAAGCAGCTCAGCGAGGAGGAACAGGAAGGCCTGAAATACTGGGCTGATAAATATGTCATCGCGGCCGAAGCGCACAAGAAGCGGGATGCAACCATAAAATGAACAGACAGCAAAAGATCACTACTTATGCTGTCGGCTTTGTCCTTGGCTGCTTGATTCTGGCGCTCATACCACGGGAGGAGAAGAAGCCCCAGCGCCATCCGTGGCACGCCCAGACCGCAGTGGAAGGGACTTACCCCATGACGGTCACCGACGACATTGGCCGCACCGTAACTTTCGGGAAACAACCCCGCCACTTTATCTCACTGGCCCCAAGCGTCACAGAAATCCTCTTTGCCATGGATATGGGAGACCACCTGATGGCTGTCACCCAGTGGTGCACATTTCCCGAGGAAGCGAAAGCTCTCCGGGACTCCGGGGCCCAGGTCGGTTCCATGGACCAGCCCAATAGGGAAGCGCTGGTCGCATACCGGCCGGATCTCATCCTGGGGACAGACCTCACGCCACCGGTAATCTATGAGGCAATTCACAATCCTCCCCGTACGATCGCTTTTGCTCTTCGGCATGAGAACATGAGTGACATTCTGGAGGATATAAAGTCTGTCGGGACGATCACGGGGGTCCCCGGAAAAGCACTGGCGTTGATCAACCGGCTAAAGGCGGAACGATCCGCAGTAGAGGAAAGCTTAGCGCCTTTTCTTGAATTCCCGAAAAGGAAAGTCCTGTTTCTTCTGTCCATCGAGGAAAACAGCCAACCCGGATGGGCACCCGGGGAAGATGCCTGGGTGACCAACCTAATCGAGTCCTCACATGCCATCAATGTCGCTTCAGAGTTGGGCAAGGCCTGGGGAGAGGTTTCCTTTGAAGCGCTCCTCGCCCTGGATCCCGATGTTCTTCTTGTCCGGGAAGCGGATTCTCCCGCCGAACAGGCCCGCATGGAAGCGCTTGTCGCCCAGTTGCCAGATCACCCGGTCTGGAGCCAGATCCCGGCAATCCGGAACGGACGGGTTCATTGGATCCCCAACGGCCCTCTCAGCATCCCGGGACCGCGCGTCATGGAAGCGTACGCGGAAATCGCTCAGGCTATATGGCGATAGCTGGGAGTCTCGCCTTCATAATAAGGCGGAACCCCAACTATTTACACTCCGGGCAAGTCCCGTAGAACACGGTTTCCTGTCCGGTCAGTTTAAACCCCTTTGGTGGCTTTATTTTCACATCCGGCACGGCCACCTGAAGATCAAACACCCGATCGCATTTCCGACAGATAAAGTGGGCATGATGGGCATCACTGACCCATTCATAACGCAGGGGTTGTCCCGGATAATCAACGCCGACGATCAAACCTTCGGCAGCCATGTCCTTAAGTTGTCGATACACAGTGCGGAGGCCGATCCGGGGAAGAATGCGCTTTGCTCCCTCAAATACCTCGGGGGGCGTCAAGGGACGGGCCTCCTTCTGGAAGACCTCCTCAATCGTGAGTCGCTGGCGCGTCGTGCGAATCACCTCTTCATTGCCCCCTACGCCTCGACGAGGTTATCACTGATGTAGCGAAAACTCATTTCGAGGGATTTAAACGGATCACCAGGGCATGTGTCCTGCTCAACAATAAACCATTCACAACCAGAAGCTTCAGCAGTGGCAATAATGGTCTTGAAATCAAGGATACCATGGCCGATTTCAGCAAAGCGGGCGGTGCCATCCTCATCTGTAGCGTAATCCTTCAAATGGAGGAGCGGAAGCCGGTCACGCAAACGGGCGCACCATGCCTGCGGGGACGATCCCCCGGCATGAATCCAGTATGTATCGATTTCGCCCTGAAGGTATTCCGGGTTGGTCTCGCCATAGATAATCTCAAGAATCGGAACCCCTTTTAAAATGTCCAGCTCCAGATCATGATTGTGGTATGTGAGGACTTTGCCAGCTGCCTTGAGCACCTTGCCGGCAGCATCCAGGCCGTTGACCAGCCCCATTACGGATTCCTCGGAATTGAAATTGATATCCCGGGGGTAAGGATAGGCGGTGTAACGACAACCGAAAGCCTCCAAGTTTTCCACCACCTTGTGTGGGTTGTTCAGGATTAAATCGGATTCCTCATGGCAGGAGTTTATCACAAGGCCCTTTTCGGCACACAGGGAAGCAATCTCAGATTCGCTTACAGGGCGTGGACCGGCAACCTCCACGGACCGGTAGCCAATATCAGCCACCTTTTGAAGGGATTCCTGAAAATCCTCCGGTGTCTTTAAATAATCACGGAGGGTGTATAGCTGTACAGCGACTTGTTCGATTCTCATGATTTTGGCTACTCCATTAACGCTTTGCGGCTATTTTGTTTCAAGCGCTTTATTTTGGAGTCAAGGGTGCGCAATTGGCGCTTGTCCATTAAGTCGATAAAGAGGCGCCCGTGGAGGTGATCGAGCTCGTGTTGGACGACCCGGGCAACCCATCCGCTACAGACAAGGGTGTGCGGCTTGCCATTGATATCCTGAAAATCGACTTTCACCGCCTCTGCACGTGGGACATCTCCGCGGATATTGGGAAAGGAAAGACACCCTTCCTCCCCGAAAACTTTTTTCCCGGGAAGCACTTCCACTTCCGGGTTAACAAGGGCCATTGGCATGATCAGATCGATTGGCTGGCGGAGACCATCCAGCTGGTAATCCAATTCCTCACCGGGCAGATGGGAAACATCCATGACGAACACCATCAGTGCCTTATTCACCTGTTGGGCAGCCAGGCCAACCCCCTCCTCTGCATACATCGTCTCGATCATGTCAGAAACGAGGTTTCGAAGTTCTTCATCAAAAACTTCGACCTTCTTTCCGGCCTGACGGAGTACAGGCTCCCCATACTGTGTCACGCGCAACTGCATAAGGACTATTTAACAGCTTGCACCCATCTGCATGTCCAGTCAAATAAGGGGTTCCCATGGGAAGCACCCTGGAAAAGCCGCCCACCCGCAAACGACGACCAGTCTGGCAACTAGTTGGCCTGGTAATGATAAACTTGTTTCTCGCTTTTGCCGCGTTGGCGCTGGGAATGTGCATTCCTTCCTATTTTCGTTCAGTCTCCCCGCTGGTCCTTGAGGCTGCGGCAAAGGATACGCCAACTCTCCTCTCGCAGGCTGAAGGCCAACTGCAGGCCGGGCGGCCCGGGCCGGCCGGCTCCCTCTTGCAAACATGGAAACGGACGACGGGAAACAAGATCCCAACAGGACTGGCCAGCCGTCAGCAAGCACTGCTTGAAGAAAACCCTCTCTACCGGTGGAGTGGCGGTCCAGCGCCCTTTTACGAGCAATTCCTGCGGCAGGCACCCTATCTCAGGGAGGATGAACCGGCGGTTATTCCCACCCTGCTTCCCGGCGAGAACCGGATTGAATTGGCCGCCTTCTTAAGCCAGAGCTCCAACCAGAATGTACAACTCATACTAAAAACGCGCACCCTTGGCGGTTGGCAGCGTTTTTATCCAGTCTACTCCACTTCCGGACAACCGCTGGAAGCGACAATTCTTGCCACTGCACTGCTGGAGCAGTCATCGGCTCTCCCGGATGGTATCCGGTCCCCAATATTGAAAAACATGGCGGATGCCCTGCAGGGCGACTTGTCTGCGGTCACCCAACTGGAGAGCTCCTACATCGCTCTCCTGACCATCGGGCGCCGCGCAACCTGGCTCCAGTTCCAAGAACTGGTGCGCAGCCTGGAGAATCCTGAACAGCTTTTCATGATTGCCCAGGCAATTCAGGAGTCGCCAGACCGGTTGCCCCTGATCATGAGCGCTGTCTTCAACCTGCGCTCACCTGAAGGGCTGATACAATACCTTGGTCAGCACAAGGAGCGCGGATGGGAGGGCCTTGAGGTGGCCCTTGCATTGGGTCAGGGAGCCATGGAGGCGCTTTTGCAATTTGACAAGCCGGTCTATGATCCTCCCGGACTCTGGGAAGCCCTTCCTGAAAAAATCCGCCAGAATCAACATGCCTTCAAACAATTTGCGGAGACCTGGCCTGTTCTGGCAATCGGGGCACGCGCGGCGGCATTCGCCCTTTGTGGGTTTTTCCTCGTGGCAATCCTGCGCGTGATCATTTTCAAGGGGCAGGCGCGCCCGGATCACCAGAGACGGGTCCTCATAAATCTCGACAGCATCGTAGGCGGCGTCCTTGTCATGATGCTTGTCTGGATTTTAATTGAACCCGGCCTGCTTGATTTCCAACCAAATGAACAAGGCACCCTTCAGATCCAGCTCGCGCAAATTCTTCCCGACAGCCAGGATTTACAATCACCAACCGATTCAACAACCATGATTGACCAAGTCACCATCCTCATCCTCCTGTTGTTTTTTATCATTCAGCTACTCGTCTTCATATTCTGTCTTCTCAAGATTGCCGAAGTGAGGCGCCAACGCCATGCGGCCCGTGTCAAACTCCATCTTCTGGATAACGAGGAAAACCTGTTTGATCTCGGTCTGTATGTCGGGCTTGGCGGCACCGTGGCCTCCCTCATCCTGGTTGTCCTGAATGTCGTCGATGCCAGCCTGATGGCGGCCTACGCTTCCACCCTGTTCGGGATTATTTTTGTCGCTGTCCTGAAGGTCGGGTTTCTCAGGCCTTATCGCCGGTTGCTGATCCTCGAAAAGAACGATTCCCAAAAGGACAAGTGAACAAGACCTTGCTCATCATCATCTGCGATTTCCTGCTGATCAGCATTCTCGCCCTTGTTGAATTCAAACCGACGGTGGAAGTGGATGCCGTCGATGAGGAAGCTCTGCGCGACCAGGCAGCAGAGGAAATGCTGGAGCTGCTGCAGCTGTCGCTTGAACATGAAAGTGCCCAGCGGCAGGAAGTTGAAAGCAGCCTCGATGATACACGTGAGCAACTGACCAAGACCAACGAGAACCTGCAGGAAACCTCGGAAACACTTGAGGAAGTGAATACTGCACTCAAGGAGAAGGAACAGGAAACAACTGCCCTTTCCACGGAACTCGCCCAGACCCGCGGGTCTCTGGAGCTGACCCTCGAGGAAAAAGCCAACCTCGCCAAATCCCTTCAGGAAAAGGAAGCTCGCTCGCGACAACTTCAGGAGGAACTACAGGCTCAACAAGCCCTGGCTCTTGAGAAAAACCAAGCGCTGGAAACCGCAAAGAGCAAGTTGACCGAGCTGGAGGGCCAGCAACGGCAGCTTTCAACGCAACTCCAGATCCGGGAAACGGAAAAGGAAATGCTCGAGCAAAACCTTATCGCGGCCCAAGCGGAGGTCGAGCGGGCAAGGATTGAGGCTGAGCGCGCGCAAAAACAAACGGAAAATCTGGCCGTGGGCGTGAGTGAGCTGGCGGCTTCGTCTTCCGCCCTGCAAGAAGAGTTCCGGCAGGCCCAACCGCTATCCCTCAACGCAATATTCAAGAAATTCGAGGACAACCGCGTCTTCCTGCGCTTCCAATGGGAAGAACGGGCCTTTCTGGGTTCAAGCACCCGTCAAGTCGCCCTTCAATCCATCCTTGTACAGACCCCGCAAGGCACTCACGCACTGTTTGCCACCGTCAACACCCCGTTTGCCGGTGGAAGGCAGGGTATTTCCACTGAAGCCATCCTGAGCATCGGAAACCGGTCATTTGCCATTCGTCAACTGGGATTTCTTGAGGCAGACCAGGGCATTGCCGCTGTGCGGGTACCGGATTCCATTACAGATAGCGCCGGGCTGGCCATATTTTCCCTTTCGACTGATCCATTCCGGTTTTCCGAGGCCGTCCTCGTCAGCGATGATCAAGAACTCTATGGGGAGATCCCGGTACGTGTCCCACCCGGGGAATCGGGCACCCTTGAGGTGGAATCCAAGCTTTTTAACCGCCTCTTTGGGGAATTTACCCCAAATCCGGGCGATTATGTCTTCTCCATGACGGGTGAACTGATCGGTGTCATGGTAGGAAACAACCGCGCTCGCCTGTTGCAGGATCCGGAATTCACGAACTTTATCAATCTACAGGCCCCACAAAATTGAAAAGTCCGTCAAAGAATGCCCGAAAACCTGAATTTATTCGCCTTAATGAGTCCCTTCCCAAAACCTGAACATCATCAAACACCTTCCAATTTCAGCTCTGATAACAAGTCCCGGGGCGGAAACCCCAAGACCTTAGTCTAAAATGGCCTACACGATCCGGATTCTCCGCCTGTTTTTTATCCTGCTCTGCATCGCTGCCGGGTGGCTCGTCAGCTACTCGGTTCCCGAATGGGACGAATATCGATGGGTTGCTGTTTTTATTGCCGCCGCAATGGGCGCCCTTGTCGTCCTCGTCGATGTCCTCCTGAAGGGCTTCTCCCTGCGAGGACTCTCCGCCCTGACGTTTGGGCTGTTTGTTGGCTGGGCCTGTGCAAAATTAATCGCCGCTTCACCTTTCTTTGATGTGCCCTTCGACGCCCTCGATGAAGGCAGCATGATTCTGACCCAGAATAAATATCTCATCCAATTGTCGCTTTATGTCATTCTTATGTATCTGGGGGCCGTCATTGCGCTGCGCGGCCGTGATGAATTCAATCTGGTAATTCCCTACATTCGATTTGTTCCTCACGGAGTGGAAGTCCCCCTTGCGATTGTCGACACCAGCGCGCTCATCGATGGCCGGCTAGTCGGCATTTGTGAAAGCCGCTTCATGGGATTTGGATTAGTCATCCCGCGTTTTGTCATTGATGAGCTACAGAATATCGCCGATTCCAAGGATCCAGAGCGGCAGGCCAAGGGCCGCAAGGGCATTGAGGTGCTCAATCAGCTCCGCGAAATGGAGCACCTTGACCTGAGAATCAACGAAAGCAGCGTCAGTAATCGACAGCGTGTTGATGCCAAGCTCGTTTATTTGGCGCAATCCCTCAAGGCGAAGCTCATGACGACCGATTACAACCTGGCTCAGATCGCAGAGTTTCATAATATCGACTGGCTCAACCTCAACGCCCTCGCCAAGGCCATGAATCCCCAACTTCTGGTCGGGGAGGAACTCCGTATCAAATTGACCAAGCCGGGCAAAGACCACAACCAGGCAGTCGGCTATCTGCCTGATGGCTCAATGGTCGTGGTCTCCGAGGCAAAGCACCTGATCGGGGAAACGGTCACTGCTTCCGTCGACTCAATTATTCCGTCTGCAGGCGGAAAAATGATCTTTGCTGTCATCAAAAAATGATTACCGGGGATACCCCCCAAGTCTTTTTAAATTTCCTGTAAATCGTTCATTCACAAATGTTTTGACTTGGCAAAAACTGGAAAATCGTAGAAGGTCGTTCTCACCTCACGAGAGGTATATATAAAACATATAAAGGATAATATTATGAATAATAAGAGCAAAAAGGGCTTCACCCTCGTTGAAATTATGATTGTTGTGGTCATCATCGGCCTCTTGGCTGCTATGGCTATCCCTGCCTTCCAGAAAGTCCGCGCGACTTCACAGGATAAGGCTGTAACCAATAACCTTCGCCAGATCGCTTCTGCTGCTCAGCAGTACATGCTGGAAGAAGGTCTCTCCACGGTTGCTGTTAACGACCTCTACCCGGAATACTTGACTACTCCGGAACTGGTTGCTGACGAAACCTACCCGACCGCTATCACTGCTGGTGACACGACTATCACAGCCACCAACGTTGGTAACGAGCGCACGGTTACTTACACATTCTAATAAACTTTCTAGTTTACCGAATGAACAAGCCGCCCCACACTGGGGCGGCTTTTTATTTATCAAGAAAGATGCAGTTATGACACGACTCCTCAGTTTTATATCGGTTGCCCTCTTTGCCTTCTGGGTCGCTTTCTTTTGGTTCGGTGAAGGGACTCTCCACTATGTGGTAGTCTATATGGCCTATCCGAGCCTGTTTATCACCTTCGCGCTTTTCCTCTGGTCGCTGTTTGAATTGAACCGTGATGATTTTTGCCTGAAAGCGCTGCTCCCGAAAAAACGCAGTGCATGGGTGGCCATCGGGCTAGTCACAGGACTTCTGATTCTCTTTGAACCCCTGCAATTCAAAATTGTCTTTGACGAAACCATCCTGGCCGTTTCCGGGCAATTTCTTCACTTCAACCGCCTCTCCGGGGTGCCGCGTGAGGCCAATGATTATCTGGGCAGCTATGTTCTGATGGATGCGATTCTGGACAAGCGTCCCTTCTTTTTCCCGTTTCTGCTGGGACTGGTCCATGATCTCACGGGCTACCGCTTCCAGAATGCCTTTTACCTGAATGGGTTTCTCACCCTGATCCTCATCACCCTTACCTATATCGTGGGAAAACTCTTCTCCGGACATCGTGGAGGCCTGCTTTCTGTCCTTCTTGCCGGAACTCTTCCGCTTCTTGCCATTTTTGCTACCAGTGGCCACTTCGAAGTACTGAACCTGGTCATGGTGAGCGTTGTCGTCCTGCTCGGATACCTGTATATTGAAAAGCCATGTGACAGGCGATTAATCCCCCTGATCTATGCCTTGATTCTACTCTGCCAAGTGCGCTACGAGAACGGGCTTTACCTGCTCCCCTTTGGATTCCTGATCCTCTTGGGATGGAAAAAGGCGGACCAGTTAATTCTCCCCTTCCGGGCCATCATCTGCCCGATTTTCCTGATTCTCTTCGCGATGCAATTCAAGATGATCCAATCATCCTCGCATGGCTTTTTCCAGGAGGGCCCGAACGGCCGGATGGATACTTTTTCCCTCTCCTACGCTTCCGAGAACCTGCTTTCCGCGGTCAGGTTTTTCTTTGCCACAGGACAAAACCAGCCGAATTCCTATCTGCTTTCGGTATTGGGTTTCTCGGCCCTCTTTGCCTTCCTGTACTATGCCTTGCGACGGTCCCGGTTCCTCACCGGGAAAGACCCGAAAGGCACGATTATCTTTGTCTTCACCCTGGCAATATTCCTCTTCTGCCTGGTCATTGCCTTCTTTAATTTCGGCATGTTCGACCGCTACATCACCAGCCGGTTGAGCCTCCCGATTCACCTCTACTTCATCATTCTGGTGCCCTACATGATGAAGCGCCTGCGGCGCAATTACACCGTCTGGGCCCTGTTATTCGGCCTTGTCTGCGCCTTCATCACCTTCTCCTCATTTGACCGGGAGAGTATTCTCAAGATGGGAAGCCAGTTTACCCTTCTTCTGTTTGGATTTATGGGCGCCATGTACTGGTTGTCAAAAAAGGCGGCCCACCCGCAAAGCGGTATCCTCCTGATTCCCCTTGTCTACATCCTGACTGTCACCCTGCCGGTCGGTCATAGCCAGCGCTATACCAAAAACTACAAGTCGGCGAACATCATCATGGAGGAGATCAACTTCATCGAGGAGCGCCAGGACCATGAGAAAATCCTCTTTGTATCGGGCAATCAATACAGTGCCCTGCTCACCCAGACAAATTCGACTTTCATTGATGTACTCAAGCAGTATCCAAATGTCGCCTTTGAGCATCTGCGGCACAAGATGTACACCTCCATCTATATCTCGAGGCGGTTTGAGAGAAATGCGGAAGACGGGGAATTTTATCCGGTGAATGAGGATGAAGCGCTTGATCCGGAGATTTTCATCACCGAACCGGTTTATGAGAAGCCGCTCAACAACACGATCCACCTGAGATTCGAACGTCTGGTGGAAGTTCATGTACCGGAGAAAGCAGCTGAGGAAAGCGAGGATGAGGATCCCGGTGAAGTCCTGACGGAAGGATAATGGAAACACATTCCAGATCAGTGCAGGAATCCCGGCCATCGCTCATTCTGGCAAAAGTCTCTCGTCGGGACATTATTCCGGTAATCATCATCCTTCTTGCCATTGGCTTGTCCGCGTGGATCGGAACCCGGGACAAGGCCAACACAACTGATGAGCTTGTCCATGTTCTGGCTGGGCATGTGGCACTGAGCCTGAATGATTATCGGCTGAATCCGGAAAACGGGACTCTGGTCTGCCGGATTGCCGCCCTCCCAATCCAGGGGCTGAAGGATTTAGCCCCCGTCGAAACAGATTCCAGTGACTGGGCGGAATCCCAACAATGGTTTCTTGGATACCGCTGGTGGTTCAAGTCAGGGATGGACCACCGCAAGGTCTTTCATCTCTCACACCTGACAATGCTCGCCTTCAATCTCCTTGGACTACTGCTGGTCTTTATCTGGAGTGGACATCTCTGGGGGCGTGGAGGCGCTTATTTCAGTCTTATCCTGGCTGGCTTTTCCCCGAATTTCCTCGGCCACATCCCGCTCGCGACTTCCGACTTTTTAGGGACATGGACGCTAGTCCTCGCGATTCTGGCCTTTGTCCAGATGTTGGAGAGGGTCCGCTTCCACACGGTTGTCCTTGCCGGGATCACCGCTGCTGTAGCCCTGCTTTGCAAACATTCCGCAGTGATTATTGCCCCTATCGCTGGAGCCCTTGTTCTCTGGCGGATTCTTGAGCAAAGGCCATTGGACATTTCCTGCTTTGGACTTGTTAAGAAGAGCCAAAACCGTCTTGGCAAAACAGCCTGGTTGACCGGGGCCTCACTCCTGTCTGCGGCCGTGTCGGTCCTGATCATCTGGTGGGCCTACTCCTGGCGTTACTCGGCGGCCAACCCTTCCGTTGGAGAATTCACCCAGTTTCAAGTTCCGTGGGATCAACTTACCGGCATTTCGCTCTATCCAATAATTGCCTTCATGCGTGAATGGCAGCTTTTGCCGGAAGCCTTCCTGTACGGCCTCAACTTCATTCTGGCCCACGGGGCCCGGGGCGGATTCTTGAATGGTGAATATTCAGTGGATGGATTCCAGTTTTATCACTTCTGGACATTCCTCTACAAGACGCCCCTGCCAGCCATGCTGCTTCATATAATCGGCGGCAGCTGCTTTGTTTCCTATCTGTGGAAAAATCGGCCCAATCTCAGCCCGACCATCCGCGGAATCTTGATACTGGGGATAGTCTATTTCCTGATGCTTTGGTCATCGCAAATCAGCATCGGCCACCGGCACGCGTTCGTATTGCTTTATCTGTCGACTATCATCGCCGGGGTCAGCATTCCATGGATTGCCGCACGCCGACCGCGGGCTGGCATCGCGCTTTTTGTCATTCTTGTCAGTTTGGTTCCCCTTAGCGTGTCACAGATTAACCGGACTATTTCCTATGTGAACATCCTTGGAGGAGGTGAGGAACGGGGTTACCAGCGCCTTGCCGACAGTTCGCTCGACTGGGGGCAGGATCTCCCCGCTGCGGTTGCCGCCATTAAGGCATTTCAAGAGGAAGAACCCGAGAAAGCCGTCCACTTATCCTATTTTGGATCAGCCGAACCGGAATCATTTGGGTTAAGCAATGCCGGGTACCTTCCTTCCTGGGGAAGCTGGCGAAGGAAGGCCTATACTCCCAAGCTGGAAAGTGGCTTGTATGTGATCGGCGCGACGGCATTCATCACCACAAAACAGGAATGGACAACCCAACTTGAGCAAGCATACCAACTCATTCGTCGGGAAGCGGATCCGCTGTACAAGAAACTCATGCAAAGAGGTGACCTCTCGATTGAGTCGGCAGACTCCCTGCTTGGTGGAGCTGAAGTGAAGACCCTCGAGGACTTTGAATACCTGAGGTTCCAGCGGCTCAAAAACTATCTGCAAAAAAGGGATCCGGAAGAGGTCTTGAACGGATCGATTCTTGTCTTCAGGCTTGGCCCGGAAGAATTGGACACCTTCTAAGGCGAAAAGGGGAACAGATACTTGTCAGCAAGAGGAATAACAACCCAAAGAGGACAGTTTCCCGCAAACCGCGGGATCAATTTCATGCGTGGCCTTTTTGTAGTAGTGATTGGCTACATTATCCTCTTTGGCATCCAATACTCGTTTGATGCCCTTGCCCATGCACCTCAACTGGATGCGCAAGAGAATCTTGTCATCGCACAAGCCATAAAGGATAGCAGCCTTGAACCGGAACCTTTCTACAGGGCGCTCCTCTATCCATATATCCTAGGACTATTCGATGCTGGCGATCATCCGATGCGTGGCCTTTTCTTTGGCCTGATCTGCCATCTGCTCTGTGGTTGGCTTGTCTCCCGGATTGCCCTGTCCCTCTGGGAATCCAGACAACTTGGCACCCTATCGGGTCTGCTGTATCTAATAAATCCGGTCTCACTGTTCTTTGCTGTTCAGTTATTGGATGTGACCCTTTCCATTACCCTGTTTCTTGGCGGGTTGGCCCTCGCCATGTCTCGACGGATAGATTTCTGGACCATTCTCCTGAGCGGACTGTTCATGGGTTTGGCGGTGATCACCAGGCCACACTTCCTTCCACTTGCCCTGGCCATGCCCGTTATCCTGATGCTCCGGCAATCCCGCCTGGCTCCGCGTTGGTTGACAATGTGGGTTCCTCTTGGGGCAATTCTACTTATACAGGGAATATTAAATTTCCAGCATTCGGCCGAATTCCGGGTACTTCCCTGGCAGGGTGCCTACAATCTCTGGGCAGCCAACAAGCCTTCAGCGAACGGCCTCTATTACAAGCAATCAGTCGACATGTCCCAGCGTGGATCGGTGCGCAACCCCGCCAAGGCGGAGTCGGTTTACCTGTACGGACAAGCACATCCAGCGGAAGAACCGCCCTACTCGATCGACAAGATGAACGCATACTGGCGCGAACTGTTTGTTGACCAAGTCAAGACCAGTCCCACGCAGGTGCTTCGTCTCTGGGTTTTCAAGGCTTACGCGACCGCCAATGCATTTGAGCAATATAACAACCTGACATTCTCATTCCACAAGGCGCGCTTACCGTTATTGAATTACAACCCCATTAACTGGGGAATTCTTTTTGTCTTCGCGAGCCTCGGATTGATGCAACTTTACCGGAAAGACCCTCGCTCAGCCACTACGATGACTTTAATTATCATGGCGTACGCCTCCGTACTCATTCTCTTCTATGCGAGTGCCCGTTTCCGCCTGCCCCTTGTTCCCTTGATGGCTGTCCTGGCCGTTGGAAGTTTACCCTGGTTCAGGAACCTGCTGGACGAGAAAAGTCGCTTGGTCATCACGGTGGGCGTTGTCCTCGTGAGCGGTGGCCTTGCCTTCAGTTCATTCGGGGAAATCCGCAATACGGACACCTTTATTCAGGATAAGCTCTTGTTGGCCAATGCAAATGCCGAGGTGAACAACGACCTTGAGGCGGCGAAATGGGCCCGGCAAGTTCTTCAGGAATCACCAAACCGGCTGGAGGCACAACGCATTTACGCAATCAGCTATTTCAATCTGCGCCTCACCAACTCCAAGGGCTGGAAAGTATTCGGCACATGGGACGAACAGAAAGATTGGGTCAATCCGGGATCAACGCAGGATGCGGATCTGGCGACGATCCTCGCTTTCTACAAATGGCATTGGGGAGAGCAAGAAACAGCCACGCGAATCTGGCAACAAGTGAGCAAGTCCCAAGCCAGCGCACCTTCACTTGCCGGTCTGACTTTGTCTGTACTGAATACAAAAGAGAATGCGCTGACTCCAAAGCAGCTGACCATTAAAACCCTTCTATCAGAAGATTAGAATGCCGGATTCCCAATACAGCCGATGGACAATTGCCACCTGGATCTGGGTGGGGATGCTGTCCGTCGTGGCCTTGCTGACGGCGAGCCAATACGGCGACAGCTGGGATGAAAAACTTCGCTTTGATGCAGGAGAATTAAAGCTCGGCTATTATCAAGCTCTCCTCAGCGGAGATATGGAGGGTGCAGTGGAAAAGGCGCCCCGGGGCGACAACTATCCCGGTTTCCATGACCTCAATCTTGCCATACTTCGGCGAATCTCCCCCGCACCAGACTTTCTTACCGGCAATTTGTTTTCGGCCATCCTTGGCATTCTTGGCGTCATTGGGACAGTCCGACTGGCGCGAATTCTGGGCGGTCCTGCCGCAGGTTTCTGGGCAGGCGTACTCCTGACCCTTCTGCCCGCCTGGTACGGGCACATGTTCATCAATCCGAAGGATATCCCGTTCGCTTGTGGATACATTTGGGCCCTTAATTTTATTTTTCAATGGATCACTAGCAGGAAAGCACCCTCATGGCGCATTGTCATCATCTGTGGAGTCGCCATAGGCGTCGCGATGGCATCGCGTATCGGAGGCCTCCTGCTTATATGCTACCTTGGGCTCTTCATCGGACTAAGCTGGATGCTTGATCTCTGGAACTCAGGACCGAACGGCGGGAAGGATTTCACATTCAAGGTGATGAAAGCTCAACTGCCCCGGCTTTTGACTGTCCTCTGTATCAGCTTTTTCATTCTACTCCTGTACTGGCCATCCGGTCAGCTACGACCCTTTTCAGGTGCTGGGGAAACCCTCGGTAAGATCACACATTATGATTGGCCCATGCCCGTCTTTTTTGAAGGGGCCTTTATCAGCGCCCCGGATCTTCCGGCCTACTACATCCTGAAAATGTTTCTCCTGAAGGTTCCGGTCATTACCCTTCTTCTCTTTGCCGCTTCCATCGGATTATCAATCATGGAAGTCAGAAAAAGGTGGACCCGACCGAAGGGCCGTGGGCAATCCGGGTTGGGCTTGTTCCTTATCTTCTTCTCAATCTTGTTTCCACTGCTCTACGTCATTGTCAGGGACTCTATTCTCTATAATGGACTGCGCCACCTGCTCTTTGTCCTACCCTCCATTTGCGTTGTTGCTGGTTGGGCTCTCTGCCGACTGGACAAACTCCTCAGAGACCGGCTCCCACGACTGCTTGTCCCGCTCCGCGTGGCTTTTATCGCGGCCCTGCTGCTTCCCTTCGCCAGCATGATCCGGCTCCATCCTTATCAATATATTTATTACAATGAACTGGCCGGAGGAACCGCCAATGCCTCCCGAAGCTATGAACTGGATTACTGGGGCACCGTCTACAAGGAACTGGCAGAGGAGTTCTATGCGCACCTTGCTGAGGAAAGACCGGCCTTTTCCAGGCCCGAGGTAGTCGTCAACATGGAGCATGTCACCTGGCTCTTTACCCCCTTCCTGCCTGAAGAAACGAGCCTTCCGATCACCGTCACCCGATCGCGTCCGGATGATGATGACTACTATGCGGCTGCAACAACTTGGGCCGCAGACCAATTTTACGAGGGAGAAGTCATTGTCGAGGTGACTCGAGCAGGTGCCACACTCGGGGTTGTCAAGGATCGGAGAGACCCTTAACCTTCCATGACCAATCAAGAAATATGCGTATCCTGATAGAGGCCCATCATCCCGGAGACATCCACTTCTGGAAATATCCCGTCCAGGAGCTGCAGGATCGCGGTCACAAGGTCCTGATGCTCGGCCGGGATCGCGATGTGATGCGCAGGCTGGTGGAGGCCTATGATTGGATCCCGCACAAGATTCCAAAGCGTTCAAGCAACCGCAACCGCTTTCCCCTGAAGGAAATGCTCTCCCGGCAATGGGCTGTTGCTCAAGCAGTGCACCGTTTCAGGCCGGATATTGTAAGCAGCCTGTTTGGAAGCTATTGCCAGAGTGCCGGAATGATGGGATGCCCGAATATCATCTTCACCGATTCGGAATTCCAGCATTTCAACCACCGCATTGCCCACCCGTTTGCAGATGCCGTGTATACGCCGTACTGCTTTTGGAAGGACCTGGGGTCCAAGCAAGTTCACTACAATGGTATCCATGAACTGGCCTTTCTCGATGGAAGGCGGTTTGTCCCGGATCAGAAAGTCCTGGAAAACCATGGGAATCTGGTTCCCGGTAAATATGTCGTGATCCGCCTGTCCGCGTGGAATACCTTTCACGACATCAATCACCAGGGCATCGGCAAAGCTGTTTTTGAATTTATCAATCGCTTCAAGGATACCTGGCAAATTGTCATTTCCGCCGAGGAAAACCAGTTGCCGGAGGAATTACGGCAGTACGCGATGCCTGTGCCCCCGGAAGACTTTCATCATGTTCTCGGGTTCGCCCGCTTTGTCCTGACCGAGGGCGCGTCCACCGCAAGCGAAGCGGCCTGCCTCGGTATTCCCACAGTCTATATCAATTCAACTGAACCTCGCGGTTACCTCCAGATGCTAGAGGACAGATACGGCCTTGTGCAAAACTTCAGGGAGGCCGGCATGGGTATGCCGGCGGCCATTAACTGGCTAAGTTCACTTGATGACTCATCCATGGTGAAGATGCGGGCTAACCGCCAGAAGCTCATCGAGGATCATTGTGATGTGACAAAATTTGTCGTGAATGTTCTGGAGGGGGCACACAAGGAATGAGCCCCTCTGTCAGTGTGATCACAGTCTGCCGGAATGCCTTGAAGGATTTGCGGAAGACTGCGGATTCCGTGTTTCTCCAATCGGCGGATGATTTTGAGTGGATCATCGTCGATGGAGCCTCAACCGACGGGACAGGTGAATTTCTCGAGACTCTGGATCAACCATGGATTCACACGATCAGCGAGCCCGATGAGGGGATTTACGATGCCATGAACAAGGGGTTGGCAAAAGCCAGCGGGGAATGGGTCTGGTTCATGAACGCGGGAGACTGCTTTCATGATCAATCCTCCGTGCAAAAGGTGGCACAGGCGGATTCCAATTTAGATATCTGCTTTGGTGAGAGTCTTGTTTACGATGGCAAAGGAAATAACCTGGGGCCGCGATCATACGTAACGCCCCACGCATTACCGGAATTTCTCGAAAGATCCCAATTCACTCACGGAATGGTGGTTTCACATCAGGCCTTCGTGGTTAAAAGGCGCTTGGTCCCAACATTTGCAC
Source organism: Oceanipulchritudo coccoides (assembly GCF_010500615.1). Classification (NCBI taxonomy): domain Bacteria; kingdom Pseudomonadati; phylum Verrucomicrobiota; class Opitutia; order Puniceicoccales; family Oceanipulchritudinaceae; genus Oceanipulchritudo; species Oceanipulchritudo coccoides. The sequence continues at coordinate 645,963 of NZ_JAAGNX010000002.1, read as the reverse complement.
ATCCGCGATATCGGTTTTCCGCAGATCTGGATTGGATGCTCAGGATTCTTGCCGAGCCCCGCAATTCCGTGAATCTCGGCACCCTTGCCAGAATCGACCGTGACGGAGCCACTCTCCAGAACTGGGAGCAATCCCAGTATGAACGCTTTCTCATCCTCGCAAGGCACTTTGGTACCGTGCCGACCCTAATAAACCATTGCACGATTTTGTTGCGGCGTCTTCTACATGGGAAAAGGACCAAGCTATGGAAGTAAAGGCGTTCACAAAAAGCGGGATTAGACGCTACTTCCAGAATACGAGCTGGTTAATGGGGGGCCATACTTTCCGCATGGCCGTGAACATGGCCGTGACAATTGCCATGGCCCGTTATCTGGGACCGCAGGAGTTCGGGCGCCTGAACTTTGTCCTCGCGATCACATTGTTGTTGGGCGTGCTCGCCAATCTGGGACTGGATAAACGTCTCCAGAAGGAGCTCGCGGAAAGACCGGACAGACGGGATGTGACATTGGGAACTTATATTGTTCTCACGCTGGCTGCTTCTCTTTTTGTCTACTTGCTGATGGCGATGGTGATTATTACCGGAACCGGAGATCTAACAAACCTCCCTCTCTATCTGTGGCTTGGGGCAGTCTTCCTTTTCTCTCCGCTTCGATGTACGGAAATCTGGTTTCAGACGCAGGTGCGATCGCAGTTAACTGTCATTGCTGGATCTGCAGGGGTGACCTTGTCCGCCATTGTCAAAATCTATTTAATCCTGACGGGTGCCGGGCTACCGTTGTTCGCCGCAGCCATATTCCTTGAAACTCTGGTGACGATCATCCTCCTGCTTGGATTCTACAGGCTGAAAGCTGGCACCTTTACCGACTGGAAAGTTGACTGGAAGCTATCCCGGCAACTTTTATCAGACAGTTGGCCACTGCTACTCTCCGGAATTGCAGTGACCGTATACATGCAAATCGATCAGGTCATGCTGGGCCTTCTGCTGGACGAGGAAGCAGTCGGTCACTACTCAGCCGCGATCCGCATCAGCACGGTCTGGTACTTTATTCCCATGATGCTGGCGACATCCTTGTTTCCCGCGATAGTCAAAGCCCGTGCTGACTCCGAAGCCCAGTACCGATCACGCTTGCGGCAATACTTTGAGCTCAATGCTTTTGTTGCTTACCTGATAACAGTGCCATTGGCCATTGGAGCTTTCTGGCTTGTTCCTCTCCTCTTTGGCCAAAGCTATGGCCAAGCATCATTGATCCTGTCCGTTCATATCTGGAGCCTCCTGTTTGTTTTTCTGGGTGTTGCGAGGGGCCAGGCCCTTCTCGTCGAGGAGCAGTATCGATTTGTCATGATTTCAACTGTTTCAGGAGCTGTTCTCAACATTGTTCTCAACCTTCTCCTGATTCCTTCACTCGGTGGAGTTGGTGCCGCGGTAGCAACATTGCTTGCCCAGGCCTTTGCCTCTGTTGGCGCTTGTTTTGCCTATTCGCCTGTCCGGCCAATCGGATTAGCGCTTGTCAAGGCAGCTGTCTTTCCGTTCAGCTTTATAAGCGACCTCACCCGGAGCCAAGACCAATGAATTCAGGTAATTCCAATCTGCCCGATCGCCCGTCAAAGACCCCTGTGGCTTTCCTGGTCTATAATCGTCCGGAATTAACCCGGCGCGTGTTTGAGAAAATCCGGCAGGCGCGCCCACCAATACTGTTAGTGGTTGCCGACGGACCAAACCCCGGAAAGCCGGGTGACACCGGCAAGTGTTCCGAGGTGAGGAACCTCATCACTCAAGGAATAGACTGGGAGTGTGAGTTGAAGACCAATTTTTCGAAAACCAATCTCGGGTGTGGAAAGCGTATTTCAAGTGGACTGGATTGGGTCTTCGAAGAAGTTCCTGAAGCCATTATCCTGGAGGATGATTGTTTGCCGGATAAATCCTTCTTCCTGTTTTGTGATGAATTGCTGGAAAGATACAGGGACGACCATTCCATAATGCAGATTTGTGGCTTTCAATTGATGCCTTCCAGTCAGGAGAACGACCCATACAGTTACAGCTTCAGCCGACACTCACCCATCTGGGGATGGGCAAGCTGGGCAAGAGCGTGGAGCCATTATGACTTCGATATGAAAGCCTGGAAACATTCAGACTTTTCAAGACGATTGCGAAAAACCGGAGTCCCTGCGCGGGAAGTCATTTGGCGGAATATCGTGAATGCACGGATTCTGAATGGCCAGATCAACACTTGGGATTATCAATGGGACTTCGCAAAACTCCAAAATGGTTCCCTCAGTATTGTTCCCAGGAATAACTTAATTAAAAACATCGGTATTGGCGTGGATTCAACCCACACTCATGGTTCAGCTCAATATCCAGAACCTCAGCCAATGCAATTCCCCTTAAACCATCCATCAAAGCAGGTCAGCAATCGCGCCTTTGATAATGCTTTTTCGAGGGAATTTGTGCCATCGTGGCCCCGGATATTCCTGCAGCGTTTGAAGTGCTTGTATGGCAATCTGTTTCCAAAAGTAAACGGGACTTAGATCCGATGAGTAATGAAACCAATAAACTTCCACATGAGAGATGACCTGTAAAATCTGCAACGGACCAACCTCAGTCTTGTTCAAGCATTTGGTGTTGAACCGCCACACGGTGCGCTACGACCGGTGTGAGGAATGTGGGTTTGTTTCCACCGAAGAGCCACACTGGTTGGATGAAGCATATGCCCGCCCGATAAACCTTTGCGATACCGGCCTTTTGTTCCGCAACGAAAAGATGCGGGATGTTTTCTCTCTCCTTTTCAAGATCTACTTTAACAAACAAGACCGTTTTCTTGATTATGCTGGAGGATACGGTGTGCTCACCCGTTTCATGCGTGACTGCGGTTTTGATTTTTACTGGAATGATCCCTTCACGGAGAATCTTTTTGCCAGGGGATTTGAAATGACTGAGGAGCATATCCCATATTCAGCATTAACCTGCTGCGAGTGTTTTGAACATCTTGCTGATCCCATGCAAGAGCTACAAAAGCAACTGGGCATCAGCCGGAATATTTTTCTGACAACGACTCTGATCTCAATGAACCCTCCCGCCCCTGAAGACTGGGACTACTATGGATTCGACCACGGTCAGCATGTGGCCTTTTATACACTCAAATCCCTTGGGATAATGGCGAGGAAACATGGACTGCACCTTTCCTCAAACGGCAGGCAATTCCACTACATCGGTGAAAAGAAAATTCCAAGGATCATGATGCAATTGGCTTACAGCCCGCTTGTACGCTTTACGCCCTACTTGGTTCGAGCCCTCAACGGAAGTTATACTCAAGCAGACCATGATCGCTTGAGTTAAATAGCTTCCATGAAAGCAGATCTCCTCCCGGATGAAAATAGCCTACACTCACCAAGCCTTTATGGACCAACGTTACGGGGGTATCTCACGGTATCTTGTAAAGCTGGCAGAGGAGATGAGAAAATCCGGGAACGATCCAAGAATATTCCCCGCTGTACACCAGAACGCCTACGTCCAGAAGGGGCACCCGGATCATGCCCCGGGACTGAATTTAGCCTGGCTACCTGCTTTCCCGAAACCTCTGGTCTTCCCGCTCAATCAATTTATCAACAGCCGCCAGATAAGGAATTGGAACCCGGACATAGTGCATGAGACCCTTTATTCGCCTCGAGACCTGCGCCACATCAAAAAGCCTCTTGTCATAACAGTCCATGACCTGATCAATGAGAAACTTCCGCATTGCTCCTACAAGGCAAAGGAAAACATTGCCTTGAAACGGAGGGCCATTGAAAGGGCAGACCACATCATTTGCGTCTCGGAAAATACCCGGAAAGACTTGTTGGCTTACTACAATGTCAATGAATCGGATGTTTCGACTGTTCACCACGGCGTGGACAACCTGACAGATAAAGAGGAATGCCCGGAATCCCGTGAAAACATGATTCTATACGTGGGCTTGCGAGCTCGATACAAGAACTTCAATCGCCTTGTCCAAGCATATGCCTCTTCAAGTGTAATGAATTCCTCCTACAAAATTGTGACTCTGGGCGGTAAACCATTTTCAAGTTCAGAAAAGGAATTCTTCACGAAACTCGGACTTGCAAAGGATCAGGTCCAACGGGTGGAAGGAAATGATTCAACCCTGGACAGCCTATATCGTCGCGCCTCCGTTTTTGTTTATCCATCCCTCTACGAAGGGTTCGGAATCCCTCCGCTCGAGGCCATGATGCGCGGATGCCCGGTAGCCGCCAGCCGAGTCAGCTCGATTCCAGAAGTCACTGGTGATGCTGCTTCAATGTTCGATCCGTATGATATCGATGAGATGCGGCAGGCTATCGAACAGGTTCTCCTCGACGACTCATTCAGGCTGAAGCTGGTGCAAAGTGGTTATGAGAGAATTCCGCTCTTTTCATGGCAGAAGTGTGCTGAGAAAACACTGGAAATCTACAACGGGTTGCTCTCCTGATCACCAACCGGCACGCTCGCCGTTAGCCATTCCTGATTCTACTCCCCTACCCGCTCGGCGACACCTGCAGCCGGTTCGAGTCGCAGGGTCCTCACCAGGACCAACTCGGCCACCAGTCCAAGGGATATCAATTGTGCGGATAACAAGGTCCCGAGGATGCCGAAGAAAAACAGAGGTCGCGTCCCGATCCCTTTGTATCCAAGGAACCAGCCGATACTCAGATAGGAGAGAACCCCGATCCCGACCGCTCCAACCAGCAATCCAAGCCCCCCAAAGAAATGTGCCGGGCGACGCAGGTAGCGCGTGAGGACGACAGCGGTCAATAAATCCAACGCGCCCTTGAACATCCGGGTGGCACCGTATTTGGAATGGCCGTGCTGACGGGCATGATGCTCGACGACAATTTCCCCGATCCGGTATCCATCGGCATGGGCCAGGATCGGGATAAAGCGGTGCATCTCACCGTAGAGTTTGACGCCCTTCGCCACATCGGCCCGGTAGGCCTTGAACCCGCAGTTCATGTCGTGGAGCTTCACTCCGGAAATTGACCGGGCGACGAAATTAAAAACTTTCGAGGGCAGGGTCTTGTCGAGCGGATCGTGACGACGCTGCTTCCATCCGGAAACAAGGTCATGCCCCTCCTCAAGGGCCTTGATAAACTTGGGGATCTCCTCAGGCTGGTCCTGCAGATCGGCATCCATCGTGATAATGACCTTTGCATCCGCCGCGCGAAAGCCCTGGGCAAGCGCTGCTGCCTTGCCAAAGTTTCTCCGGTGCCTCAGGCCGCGCACGTGATTGGGATGCTTTTGGTGAAGTTCACGGATGCGCTTCCACGAGCCATCCGTACTGCCATCATCGACAAAGAGAATCTCAAAATCCTCCCCGACCTGTTCGCTGAGCACCACTACCAACCGCTGCGTCAATTCCTCAAGTGAATCCTCCTCATTGAAGACCGGCACGACCGCGCTGATCTCGCGGGGATCGTCATCCGGCGGCGGTTCGGGCGCAAGGAGTGGCTCTGTCATGTCTCAGGTTTAGTTTGGATTGATGGCAGAAGGCAATTCTTTCCCTCGAAATCCTCCCTTTTCCGATGCTTGCGCTCATCAGCTGAATACTCCAAGTTTGCTGAAAATGCGCCTATCGGAACATCGAAACCTGCTTTGGCTCGCCCTTGCCGCCGCCCTGCTCGGCTCAGCGGTGTGCGCCTTGGCAGTGTACATCTTCCGGGAGGCGATATTTCCATTGCCCCCGCTAGCGGAAATCCGGGAAGGCGTTTACAGCCTGCTCAACACGATCCCGGCGCCCTTGTATTTTCTGGCCTTGGTCATTCTTCCGGCCTTTGGCGTCCCGTTGACCCTCTTTTACTTGACGGCCCTGCCAGTTCTCGGACACGGAAATGCTTTTTACGGAGTGATGCTTACCTGGGTTGCCATCGCCCTGAACATGGCTTTCACCAATTTGCTGACGCATGGAGTCTTCCGCCCCATCATCGAACGGCTTATTCGCCACCGGAATATGAAAATTCCCCGTATCCGGAAGGAAAACGAATGGAAAATTGTTCTGGCAACAAGGATTTCACCTGCTCCATGGGCCCTGCAGAATTACCTTCTCGCCCTCGGGCATTCCCGCTGGAGATACTACCTCTGGTTTTCTCTTCCCATCCAAGGCGGCATCGGGCTGGCCATGATGCTGCTCGGGGAATCCGTTCTGAAGGGTGGATTTGGCTATGTCTTGCTCGCCATCTTTTTGATTTTTGTCGTGAACCTGTTACTACAAAATTTCCGCAAACGCCTCAGTCGTGAATCTGTCCAGCCAGAAATCTGATCCTTGTTACACGGTCACCTCCCTGACCCGTGAAATCAGGACTCTCCTCGAGTCGGCTTTCCCGGCTGTCCGAATCCGTGGAGAAATCAGTAATCTGCGCCAGCAGGCCTCCGGGCATATCTACTTCTCTCTCAAGGACAGCGGAGCTTCCATTTCCTGCGTCTGTTTCCGGAATGATGCCGCCCGACTGAAGGTCAAGCTGCGGGACGGCCTCCAGATTGTCGGCGGTGGACGCGTCAATGTCTACGAGCCACGCGGCAACTACCAGATCATCTTCAGGACCATTGAAGAGGATGGAGTCGGGCGTCTTCAGCAGGCATTTCTGGAGCTCAAGCAAAAGCTCGGGGACGAGGGCCTCTTTGACAAGGATCGCAAACGGGCCCTTCCCAGACTGCCCCGAACGGTTGGGTTTGTCACTTCCGAGACCGGGGCCGCCCTGCGGGATTTTGTCTCAATCCTGCAACGCAGGGATTGGCGGGGCCGGCTCATTGTCATCCCGGCCCGCGTGCAGGGTGCCGAGGCTGCCCCGGAAATTGTCCGGGGAATTGAACAGGCCAATCAACTGAAGCTTTGCGATCTGCTCGTCATCGGCCGTGGCGGAGGCAGCCTCGAAGACCTCTGGCCATTCAACGAGGAAGCCGTTGCCCGTGCTGTGGCCGTATCAGAAATTCCCATTATCTCGGCAGTCGGTCACGAAATCGATTTCACCCTGAGCGACTTTGCCGCTGATCACCGGGCTGAAACTCCTTCCGCCGCCGCTGAACTGATCACAAGTGCATGGCAGCAGACCCTTGACCAGTGCGATACGCTTAAGGACCGGCTTTATTCCACAGTGGACTATGCCGTTGAGCGAAAGACCCATTCACTCAATCTTGCGCGGGCCCACCTGCAGAATCAACACCCGCGGAATCGCCTCGAACAAGCGGCCTTGCGCCTTGATGACCTGCAGGCGCGCCTTGGCCAGACCCTTGTCAACGCGTTCCGGGACAATGCCCGGCAGCTCGAGCACATCTGCACTCGATTTCACTCCCTCAAGCCCGAAAAACAAATTGGCCATTATCGCGAAAATCTTCGTCAGCTCCGTTTGCGCCTAGTCAACAACAGCCATCAGGCTACCCTCAACCGGGGCTATGCGATCGTCCGGAAAACCGACCAATCTGTGCTCAGTGAGGCCGTAAAGCTACTTCCTGGAGAGGACTTTGTCGTTGAAATGCGGGACGATTCCTTTGAGGCAACCCGCAAAAGTGATTCTTAAGCCCAAAATTAGCGGTTCTTCTGCCCTGCTTTTGTTACAGATGTGTGAAATGACTGATTTTTGCAGAAAAATCCCATTTTCTACTTGAAAAACCCAAGAAGATGAAGATTAGTACAACCATACAAGATTTCCCGTAAGGGAGTTTTGGGGTAACATATAAGGAGTAGTGAAATAGAAAATAATGGCAGGCGACTTAGGGGTAGGTCGCCTGCCTTCTTTTTACCCTCCTACTTCGATTCGGCCTTCCCCACGGCTCTGAATTTTACATAGTCAGACCATGGCCGCCGAAGAAAATCCTGCCGCCTTGAAGACGGAAACCTTCGAACTAGGTTCCTCAACGTTCCAAATTGCCCCGGAGAGCGGCTTTCGCTTGATGCGATGGACCCTCTCGACAGCGGTTGGAAAGCGCGAAATCCTTCACTGGCCGGATTCTGCAGGAAATGAACCGTTCCATGGAATCCGTGGCGGTAATCCCCTCCTCTTCCCGTTTGCCGGAAGGTCCTTTGATCGCGGTCTGGAAGACCACTGGCGTGCTCCAGGGGGAGAACAGCTGCCTATGCCAAGGCATGGATTTGCCCGTGATGGAGAATTTGAAGTGGTGTCGAAGGATTCCCACCACATCTCAGCCAAGCTGGTGCCGGATGAGAAGGCAAAGGCGGCTTATCCATACAACTACACTTTCTCAACCCGCTACACGTTTGAAGAACTCGCCTTCACCATTTCCCTCAAGCTCGAAAATCATGGGGAGGAACCCATTCCCTGGTCTGCCGGACATCACTTTTATTTCACATTACCCTGGCACAATGCTGCCAGACGAAAAGATTACCGGCTGAACATGGAGGCCCGGAAATGCGCCTACCATGGGCCAGACGGCAAACTTGTCATGCAGAAGGATCGCGAATCCTGTCATGATTTATCCGATACAGATCTGCTTGACCGGATTCATTGGGAATTGCGACACAACCGGGTCTCGTTTGGACCCAAAGGTGGCGAAGAGGATGTTCACCTTATCATCGGGTCCGAGCCCGTGCCACAGAAGGGGGTTGCTGTCGTGACATGGTCAGAATCCGAAAGTGCGCCCTATTACTGTATTGAGCCGTGGATGGGTGCACCAAATGCAGCTGAGCACGGAAAGGGACTCCACTGGGTTGGCCCGGGGGAATGTGCCTCGTTTGAGGTGCAGGTCAGTCTTTTTTGATAGCTTCCGGACCAGGCTCAGCCAGTCCCTCCGTCGCGGCATTGTCCTCTTCCGGGGGAGTCACCTCCGTGTCGTCCTCCCCGGCAGCATCCTGACCGGAATCTTCCGGCATCTCCGGCTTCAAATGTGCCGCCACAAGCTCAGGGGTCAGTTCCAGTTGAGGAACCTCAAACTCTCGCTTGGTCGGCATGTGACGAAACTTTCCACGACCGAGCGGCTTGAGGACCCGCTTTCGCTCCAGTTGCAGGGCAAGGAAAAACTTGAGCCGGTCGCGCGTTTCCCGAATCTCTGCGGAATCATCACCATCCTCTTCCAGTTCATCATAGAGACTGAGGAAAATCTCGTCCGTTGATTGCAGATCAGCTTTACGCACTTCCGCCTCGGAAATCTCCCGTTCCTTGATCATCTGGCTCCATTTACAGAGCACACCCGCATCAAGATTCAATTGTTCCCTTTCCTCCTCCAGCACATCCACGCGCTCGAGCACGCCCTCATCCGTCCGGTAGAGACAGCTCCAGACCCGGTCTCCCGGGACAAAGGCCTTCCCCGAAACAAAGGATTGCTCGCCGACTGACTTGATTGGAACCTCCATGATCCGCTTGTATGGAGGAGCAGGGGAAAAATTCAAATCAAATGAGGATCGACAGGGCCCGCCACCTGCCTTGAAGGTAATCGCACTGCCATGGCAAAACTCACCGTCAAGTGCCTTCCGCCCTGTTCGGGCAGGACCCTTATTATCGGCGATATTCACGGCTGCGCCGATGAGTTGGAGACGCTCCTCGACGCCTTCTCTGCGCGGAAGGAAGACCGCATCATCGCCGCCGGTGATCTGATAAACCGCGGCCCGGACAGTGTTGGCGTCCTTAAGCTGGTGAGGAAGCACGCCATTGAACCCATTCTGGGCAATCACGAGATGCGCCTTCTGAAAGCCTGGCAGAAGGACAAATCCTCCCTTCTCAAATCCAAGGACAAACCGTCCTTCAAGAAGCTTTCTGAGACTGATTGGAAGTGGATTGAGACTTGGCCCCATGTGCTGGAGATTCCCTCCCTGAAGACCTTGGTCGTACACGGCGGATTTGCCCAAGGGGTTGCCTGGAAAAAGCAGGATCCGGAAATTGTGACCCGCATCCAGGTTCTCGACAAAAAGGGGCTCCCTGCAAAAAGATCCGATGCCCCGAGCGGTCGCCCGTGGGCGGAGAGCTGGTCCGGCCCTGAACATGTTTATTACGGACATACGCCAAGGCCGCATCCCCTCTTCCATCCCTTTGCGACCGGACTGGATACAGGTTGCCTGTATGGCTATACCCTCACCGGGATTTCCCTCCCGGAAAAGGAGATCTTCCGCGTACACGCCCGCAAAAATTACGTGGATGGCTAAAACGGCCGCAGCAGGAATTATTCGTTAGATTCTCCTTTGCCTCTTCGATCACTTTTCCCATTCTAATGAGCATGGATACGCCCACTGAACGTCAGGACCTCTCCTATTCGCACGAAGAGTTGATGGAATGGCCTCGGGATGAGCTGTCCAACCTGAACCCTGTCCGGTTGGCAGCCACCTCGTCTCTTGCCGTGGCCCAATTCCTTGAGCGGCTTGAGATTGACGAACGAAGGGAACTCCTGCGGCAGCTCTCCACCGAGCGGGCCGCGGACATCCTTGCCGAAATGGATGAGGAGGACGCGGCGGACGTCCTCGAGGAAATGCGACCCCACCGGGCGGCCCGAATCCTCGATGATTTCGAACCGGATGATGCCGCCGATGTTGTGGCCGAGCTCGAGCCTGAGAACCGGGAACAGCTGCTGGCCCACATGGAGCAGGACTCCCGGGAAAGCGTTGAAGAACTCCTGTCCTACGACCCTGACAGCGCCGGCGGTCTCATGACGACGGAAGTCGATACCGCGCTTGACAGGATGACGGTGGAAGAAGCCACCTCGCGCATCCGCGAATTCGCCAACAAGCATGAGGATCTGCACTACGTGTATGTAGTGAACGAGCAACGACAATTGAGGGGCATTGTTTCCTTGCGGAAACTTATCCAGTCCGGACCGCAGCAACTCATCAGCACCATCATGCGAAGTGATATCCAAGGGGTCTGTACTCCGGAAATGGACAAGGAGGAAGTCTCGCTGCTCATGGCGGAACATAATCTTCCGGATATCGCTGTCGTTGATGCACAAAACACCCTCCTTGGCGTGATCACCCACGATGACGTTTTGGACGTTATCCGGGACGAAGCGACTGAGGATATCCAGAAACTCGCCGGTGCGGGCGGGGACGAGGATATCCACGATGACATCCTCTTCAGTATTCGCCAACGCCAGCCCTGGCTTGCCGTCAACCTGGGGACAGCCTTCATTGCGGCAATGGTTGTGAAAATTTTCGAGGCAGACATTGGGGCACTCCCCATTCTGGCTGCCATCATGCCCATCATTGCCGGTGTGGGAGGCAACAGCGGGCAGCAGTCCCTTGCCATCACCATCCGCTCCATTGCCCTCGGTCTGGTCAAGGAAGGCGATGCCAAGGGAATCCTTTTTCGTCAGGCGGTTATTGGTCTCATTAACGGGCTTCTAATCGGCCTGTTGGCAGCCGTCATGGTGGCCTTTTTTGGCGGACCCTTGAAGCTGTCGATTATCGTCCTGAGCGCGATGATCATCAATCTTGCCATGGGCTGTATAACGGGAACTTTGATTCCACTGGTGCTCCTTAAACTCAAGCAGGATCCCGCCCAGGTATCCTCGATTCTTCTCACCTTCGTAACCGATACCGGTGGTTTTTTCATCTTTCTAACTCTGGGCTCAATATTCCTTCTTTAAGGACAAATTTCCCCCGCTGGATGTCTTTAAGCAGGATTGACCCGAAGGCGGATTCGGGTTTGATTAACCTTATGCCAGAAGACAGCACACTTAACCGACAAAACATTGTCGCTTGTATCTGGGACTTCGACAAGACCCTCATCCCGGGATACATGCAATGGCCCATTTTCGAGCACTATGGGATTGATGAGAAACGTTTCTGGAAGGAAGTGAACGACCTTCCACAGAAGTACAAGGAACAGGGGCAGATCGTGTCGACTGAGATCATGTACCTGAACCATATTCTCACGTACATCCGTCATGGCAAGTTGGCCGGGCTCAACAATGCGCTCCTGCGCAAACTCGGCGCAAAACTCAACTTCTACCAGGGCCTCCCGGAATTCTTCCAGACCTTGAAGGATATCGTGACCAAGGACCCGATGTATGCGCGCTATGAAATCCGGCTGGAACACTACATTATCTCGACCGGTCTTGCAGAAATGATCAGGGGCAGTGCGATTGCTCCATATGTCGAACAGGTTTATGGGTGCGAACTAATCGAAAACCCGCTCCCACCGAATTTTGCCTCGCAACCGGAGTTTGAAATTTCAGGCCCGCGCGAAGTTTCGCAGATCGGCCACCTCGTCGATAACACGATCAAGACGCGTTATGTTTTTGAAATCAACAAGGGGACCAACAAAATCACCTCGATTGATGTGAATTCGCGAATCGCGCCCGAGGACCGGCGCGTCCCGGTCCGCAATATGATCTATGTTGCCGATGGGCCCAGTGACGTTCCGGTCTTTTCCGTGGTCCGCAAGCATGGCGGGAAGGCCTACGCCGTCTATGAACCCAAGAACGAGAAGGAATTTGCCCAGAACGATGCCCTTCGCGCAAGTGAACGGGTCGATCATTTTGGCCGGGCTGACTATCGGGAGAAAAGCGACACCTACATGTGGCTGACCACCCATGTCCGGCAAATCTGCAATCGCATCGTCGAGGAATCCGAGCGGGCCCTGACCCATCGTGTCGGACGTCCGCCACAGCACCTGCACCGTGACGATCCGCCAGTCATGAAAGGGTCCTTTCAGGAGAACCTGTTTGAGGATGAGCAGACCCAGCCCGAGGAAAATTCGTCTAAATGACCAGGTCCGACGGTCCCGCCCCTGAAATTCTGGAAGGCAACCTGCGGCGGTTTATCTGGTTCAGGCTCTTTTTCAACGCCCGCTTTTACTATCCGGTCTTCACCATCCTGTATCTTGACTACGGATTGAGTCTGGAACAGTTCGCCATCCTGAACCTGATCTGGGCCTTGACCATTGTCCTCGCGGAGGTGCCATCCGGCGCACTGGCCGACCTGATCGGCAGGAAACGCCTTCTGGTGTTTGCGGCCTTTCTCATGTTTATCGAGATGGGCCTGTTGACCGTTGTCCCGATTGGGACCTCCACCCTGCTTTTTGTTGTCTTCCTGATCAACCGGATCTTCTCCGGACTGGCAGAGGCTGCGGCAAGCGGTGCGGATGAAGCATTGGCCTATGATTCCCTCAAGGCATTGGGGCGCGAAAAGGATTGGCCCCATCTTTTGGAGAAAACAACGCGCGTCGTATCGATTGGCTTCTTTGTCACGATGATTACCGGCGCCCTCTCCTACGACGAGCAGGTGATGAACACTTTCTTGGGGTTTCTGAACAAGGACTGGGAACTCCAGAAGGAGACCATCATCCGCTTCCCGATCATTCTCTGCCTGGCCACTTCTTGTATTGTGATTTTCACGACACTTGGCATGCGGGAGATTGAACCCACCGGGGAACAGGCGCCCAAGGCGGAACGCCTCGGGTGGCGGGTCATCATCAAGCCATTCAAGCAGATCCTTGCCGCGGCTGGATGGACCCTGAACCATCGCTTTGTCCTGTTCGTGATCCTTGCCGCCCTGGCTATCGATAGCGTGGCCCGGCAATTCGTCGTTTTAGCGAGCGAGTATTACCGCATCATTGATATACCACCGGCATGGTTTGGATTCATTGGTGCGGGCATGTCCCTGCTGGGCATTGTGAACGCCCGTATTTCGCGGTATCTTGTCACTCATCATTCCCCGTTTTTCAATTACCTCGTTCTTTCAGCAATTCTTCTCGTCGGCCTGACCGGGATTCTCTTCACCATTCCTTGGTTTGGAGTGTTCTTCGCCATTGGAGCCTTTGCCATGATGGGCATGGTCAACTACCAATCCAGTTACTATATCAACCGCGAGGTGGACTCTTCCAAGCGGGCCACCGTATTGAGTTTTCGCGGGCTGGCCCTGAATCTTGGCCTTGGACTGGCGAGTCTGTTCTATACGGGATTGATCGCGGCCCTCAAGGCCCGGGAGGAAGCCGGCCTGTCGCCGGAGGCCCTTCAGGAATCCGTATTTATCGATTCCCTTAAGGCCTTCCCGGTCTATTTCCTCTTCCTGTTTGCCCTGGTGATTGTCTTCGGCCGCATGTTCATACGCCGGAGCCAGCTTTGCTTCCAGGTGGGGAACGAATCCAAGTCCCCTTCCTGAGAAAAACCTCACCGCCCCTCTGCAATTCGGCGTGCGCGCTTGTATTGTTCACGAAAATGCTCACTCAGCTCACGGGCCAATCGCACTTCCTCAATCCTCGGCGCTTTCAGGACCGCATCGATTGTTGTCTCAGCCTCCTCGTAGGAAATCGGCGTCATGTCCTGCATGATCCGCTCAGCCTCTTCGGCATCGGCCAACCTGCCTGCATTCTTCGCCTTAATAATTGCGGCCCATGCCTCGACCAATTCCTTTCGCACGTCAATGAAGCAAATCCGGATGATTGTGCGGATTTCGCTGAAAAGGCGTCCGGTCCAATCTCCCCGGTAAGTAAAGTCCCGCGCTGCGACGTAGGGGTTGAATGAAGCATCGGATCGCTTCTGATTCCATTCAGGGCCATAGAGCTCTGGACGAATGGGGGGCCGACGCAAACTGAACAATTCCGGCCCGCCGGGTTCCCCAACCTTGAAATTCCAGAGTTTCTGTCCTTCGAGTGAGAGGACAAACTCAATGAACAGGATCGCCTGCTCTTTATTGCGGGCTCCTCGCAGCAAGCCAATCGGATCCGCAGAGACAGTCGTCCCACCCACGGGGACATGAAATCCAAAGCGTGTATCCCCGCTTCGATCGAGAATGTTCTCCTGTTGAAAGCGCCCGTAGAAATCAATTGACATACCGGCGGCACAGTCGCCTGTCGCCACGTCAATGTTGGGCTTCTGCGAGGTATCCGTGAAATAGCGGGCATTGGCGGCAATTTTCTGCACAACCTGCATCCCGCGTATCCAGCCCTCCCGGACCACCTCATGCTCGTCCCGGTTTCCTTGTCCCTCCAACAGATGCATCTGCTGCTGGATGATCATTTCGAAGGCCTGCGCCATGGATCCGCTTTTTGTCGGATCACTGACCGCGATCTGGCCAAAGTAACGCGGGTCGGTGAGATCCACCCATTGCCGCGGCTCATTGGGGATTTCGAGGCGAGCCAAGGCATCGCGATTGTAAATGATGCCGTAGCTCGAGAGTACGGTGCCGTACCAGCGCCCTTCCCCGTCATAAAAGCTTTCCCCCGAAATACTCTCCGGAATAGCCTTTGGGATGGCGCCCGGAATCACCGTTTCCTGAAACCAATCCGGACGGGATCGCAAAAGTCCGGCATCCACGAGATTGCCGATATTGGCCTGCTTACGGAAATCGTAGGCGCCACCACCAAAGAACAAGTCAATACCGCTGCTGGCCCCACTGGCCAGAAAGGCACGGCGCGCCGCTTCCGCGGGCGTATCGTCCCCCGGTGTCGAATCGGGCATGGTGTAGGGATTGGCGAAAGCCGCCTGAACCGCCTGGGTCCACTCCTGCTGCAGGTCATTCTCCCAATGGTTACGGAAGGAATTGGTAAATTCTGAATTCAGGAATTTACCAATTTCACTTGTTCCCCCAATCACCCGGTAGTCCACGTAAATGGACCGCCCGGTCTTCTGCTGGTACCACTTCTCAAAGGCACGGGCAAATTCGTAGCGAATTGATTCCGTGTGCGGGGTTATGATCACCACCGTGTCATCGGCGAAACGGGTCACTTTTTCCGATTTCTGCAGGAGAAACGGGAGGCCCAGAACAACCACCAGCGCCAGGACGATGAATAGCTTGCCCGCTTTATTCATTTGGAAAGAACGACCACATCATCCGGGTCAACATAGGCATACAGCCCTTCCTGCCCGACGCGGTTCAAATAGCGCGGATTCAATTCAAATACCTTGAGGTGGAAATCCTCGCCGCTGAAAAACTCGTACTGGGCCAATTCCCCGTAGTAGACCGACTCACCGATTTTTCCGGCAAATCCATTTTCCTCAACCGGATAGGTATCGAGTTTCACGCATTCCGGACGGATAGAAAGGGTGACCTGTTGTCCTTCCGTAAAGGAATCTTCCGGGTCGCCAGCCACCCCGCTTAGATCACCGATCAGGGTTTTCACAAGGATGTTGCCTGCTCCAGCGCGCACCACCGTCCCCTCGATGAAATTGGTCTCGCCGATGAAGTCTGCGACAAAGGCACTTTTCGGTCGCTTGTAGACACCGGCAGGCGTGCCCAGCTGGAGGATTTCCCCCTCACTCAGAATCGCCATCCGATCGGCGATTGAGAGAGCCTCCTTCTGGTCGTGAGTGACGTAGATCGTGGTCAGGTTGTATTCCTTGCAGACCCGCCGGATTTCCTGCCGCATTTCCATCCGCAGCTTTGCATCAAGATTGGAGAGGGGTTCATCAAGGAAGAGGCACTGCGGGCGAATTACCAGCGAGCGGGCCAGCGCGACGCGCTGCTGCTGGCCGCCAGAGAGCTGGTTAGGCTTCCGGCTGGCATACTTTTCCATCCTGACCGAGGCCAATGCCTCCTCCACCCGGGCCTGCTTCTCCTTGCGGTTCACATGGCGCTGTTCCAAGCCGAAGGCGACGTTCTCAGCCACAGTCATATGGGGCCAGAGAGCATAACTCTGGAACATCATCCCGGTGTTCCGCTTGTGCGGAGCCAGCCGGGTTACATCAGATTTGCCAAAATGAATTGTTCCCCGTTCCGGAATGTAAAATCCCGCCAGGCAACGCAGCAGGGTTGTCTTTCCACACCCGCTCGGGCCCAAAAGAAAAAAGAGCTCGCCCGGGGCAATCTCAAGGTCGACACCCTTGAGTGCCACCACGTTGCCAAATCGCTTCTCCACATTCGAAACCGTCACCGGAACCATGGGCCAAGAGCTATCCCATACGGAAGCCCTGTCAAAACACTTTTCCAGATAGTCCCGGCACCATGATTCCCTGCCCGATGTGAACAAGTTCCAATATCTCCTGCTTGTGTTTTCAAATGGAAATTCATCTCTGAATAGCTGCGGTATAGCTCGACCGGAGAAAAAACTAATAAGGACTATTAAATACCGTTGACACCATATCTAGTGCAATTTGAGTTTAACAACCCCAACATGTTGGGGTGGGTGTTCAAATCAACCTCAAATAGATATTCGTTATTTTTATTCACTTCAATATCAACCAGTTAGCAAAACAACTTCATGGAAACGACCGTCGTAAAAATCGGAAACAAGGAATTCGTACTCGATAAACAGAAAGCAGAAGCGGCCTTTTCGGCCAAGAAAGTCATCAACGGGAAGGAGACCATGTTCTTCAACATTCTTCCGTTGAAGTACCAGTGGGCTTACGAGCATTACAAGACAATGAAGGCCAACCACTGGGAGCCGGAAGATGTGCCCATGCAGAAGGATGTCGAGCAGTGGCGCGACACCTCCGGGGCAATCTCTGAAATCGACCGCTGGATCATCAAGATGGCCATCGGGTATTTCAGCGCCGCGGAAGGCATTGTCGGCGATAATATCCTACATGTTACCCGGGAGGTCGTGACCGCCCCCGAACTGAAGCTGGTCCTCGGCCGCCATGCGCACGAGGAAAACATCCATGCGGACAGCCTTGTCTACATGATCAGCTCCCTCGGGCTGAACCCGCATGAGTGTGAGGCGATGTTTGAGGATGTCCCGACGATCAAGGCCAAGAATTCACTCGTGGTGAACAACAGCCGGCAACTGCGACGGGATATTGACCTGACACAGACTGAAAACAAGCAGGAGCTGGCCAAGAACATGTTCCTGTTTGGCCAGTGTATGGAAGGGACCCAGTTCTACGGCCTCTTCGGCATGGTCCTGAGCCTGTACAGACAGAACAAATTCCCGGGAATCGGGCAGATGTTCCGCTACACCCTGCGGGATGAATCCAACCATATTTCCGTCTTCAAGAACCTCTTCGTGGATCTCATCGAGGAGAACCCGGACATTTGGACCAAGGAATTCCAGGCGGAGCTTGTTGACCTGATGAAAGAAGCCGTCCGGCTTGAGAAAGAATTCATTGAAGACTGCCTGCCAGTCAACGCCCTCGGTCTCAGTGCTTCCGAGTTTACCCAGTACATTGACTACATCGCGGACCGCCGCCTCGAAAGTGTCGGCCTCCAGCCAATTAATCCCGGCGTCAAAAATCCACTTCCCTGGCTCGCCGAGATGATGGATATCCAGAAAGAACAGAATTTCTTCGAAGGGCGCGTCACGGAATACCAGAAGTCCAGCTCGCTTGAAGTTGTTGATGACGACGAGCTATAGAAAAACCACTACAAACCAGACAAACGAAGAAAAAGGATTTCACACATGATTGAAAATACGGCCTACGATGAAGACATCGCCCTGAAACGCTTTACCCGGACCCCAAAGGAGGACAAGCCACGGTTTGACTGGCGGGGTGTTGTCGATGACGACACAAAGTTCCCAGCGGATATGATTCCAAGCTCCGTAAAGGTGAAAGCCGGCAACGGGGTATCTAACTTTGATCTGGCTGAAGTAGCTGAAACTGTCGGAAACGCGTTGACCAACCTGATCCTTTCACGCGATGCGGAGGAAACGGATATCTATAATGATAAAAACTGCCAGTTTGTCGCGGCAGTATCCTCAACCGTGGCCACGCGCCTTGGCGAACTGGCCAAGGAAGGAAAGCCACTCACCTTGAGCGAGTCGGAAATCTACCTCCTGATCGAAAAGACATTGATCGAGAACAACGCGCCTGACGTGGCCAAGAGCCTGCTCCTCCTGCGCAAGTCCACGCGTACACCCGGTCGGCCGGTTTCGCTCAATGTGGCCGTCATCCGGCGCAACAACAAGATTGTCCCTTGGGATACGACCAAGGTGGAAATTGCTGTCCGCAAGGCCATGCTGACCCTCGGGATGGATTCCGAACCGGCAGTCATGGTGGCCGACGCCGTCGCGGAGAATCTTCTCAACCAGCGCGTTTCGCGCGTCCACATTGAGGAAGTACAGGACATTGTTCAGGAAGAGTTGATGCGCCTTGGTCATTACAAAGTGGCTGAAGCCTATATCCTTTATCGTGCCCATCGCCGCCACCTGCGTGATTCGGAAATCTTCGAACCGAAGGATGACGAGCGCCAGGAGAGCATGATCATGATCACCCTCCCCAACGGAGCAAATGTGTTCTGGGACGGTGTGGACCTGAAAAAGCGGATTGAGTTTGGTATGATCGGCTTGGATCTATGCCTCAACAAGGAAGAGATTGAAGCCGAACTTCGCCGCTCCCTCTACAGCGAGATGAAGCAGGAAGACCTGCAGAAAACGATCATTCTCAACGCCAAGAGCCTCATCGAGCGCGATGCCGATTTCAGCAAGTTTGCCGGACGCATTCTTCTTAGCTACATCTACGAGGAGGTTCTCGATTGGGAAATTGGGCGTGACGGTATCGGCAAGCTGAAGGAAGCCCATCAAAAGGCATTTCGCCGCTATTTGAACCGCGGGGTGGAAATCGGACGGATCAACCCGCAGATTGTCCATAAGTACGACCTTGGAAAGCTGGCCCTGTCGCTTGATCCAGGTGCGGATATGGATTTTGATTATCTCGGGATTCAGACTCTCTTCGACCGCTATCTCATCGTGGACAAGGTGGCTGAGCCATCGCGGCGACTGGAAGTTCCACAGTTTTTCTGGATGCGCGTTTCGATGGGTCTCTTTATCAAGGAAGAAGAACAACCCGAGGAATGGGTCATCAAGCTTTACTCGATGTACAAGAGCCGGCGCTTCTGCAGCAGCACGCCCACCCTCTTCAACTCGGGTACCTTGCACAGCCAGCTTTCAAGCTGCTACCTCTACCAGGTTGGCGACTCCATCGAGAGCATCATGCAGCGCGGCATTTCCGAAAACGCCTACCTGTCAAAGTGGGCGGGCGGACTTGGCGGCTCATGGACTTCCGTTCGCGGGACAGGATCCTACATACAGGGAACCAACGGGGAGAGCCAGGGCGTCATTCCATTCCTCAAGCTGCACAACGACCAGCTGGTCGCGGTCAACCAAGGCGGCAAGCGGCGTGGTTCAGGATGCGCGTACCTTGAGACGTGGCACAACGACATCCTCGACTTCCTGGAACTCCGGAAGAACACCGGAGATGACCGTCGTCGTACCCACGATATGAATACAGCCAACTGGATTCCAGACTTGTTCATGCGGCGCATGGAATCCCGTCAGGAGTGGACACTTTTTCGCTCAAACCAGGTTAAAGACCTGCATGACCTTTACGGCAAGGCGTTCGAGGAAAAGTACGAGTACTACGAACAACTCGCCGAGGAAGGAAAGATCTGGGGACAAAAGATGCCGGCCATCGATCTCTGGAAACAAATGCTGAAAATGCTGTTTGAAACCGGCCATCCGTGGATCACTTTCAAGGATGCCTGCAATGTTCGCAGTCCACAGGATCATTGTGGAGTCATTCACAGCTCCAACCTCTGTACAGAGATTACCCTGAACACAGGAGCGGATGAGACAGCTGTCTGTAACTTGGGGTCCGTGGTTCTTGAAAACCACCTCGCTGAGGATGGATCCATCGATCACAAGAAGCTGCGTGAAACTGTCCAAGTCGCGATCCGTGCACTGGATAATGTGATCGATATCAACTTCTACCCGACGGAAGCCGCACGCAATGCCAACCAGCGCCACCGGCCCATCGGCATGGGCATCATGGGATTGCAGAATGCCTTGTTTGCACGCGGCCATTCCTTCGCCAGCGAGGAAGCTGTCGAGTTCAACGACACCTTCATGGAAGCAATTGCCTACTACGCATATGAAGCATCCAGCGACTTGGCAGGCGAACGCGGCACTTACAGTTCCTACAAGGGATCCAAATGGGACCGCGGGCTTTTGCCTCAGGACACCCTTGATCTTCTTGAGAAGGAACGTGGTGTGGAATTGGATATGTCACGCGGAGGAGCCATGGACTGGCAACCCGTCCGGGATAAGATCGCCCGACAGGGAATGCGGAATTCCAATGTCCTGGCCATCGCACCCACGGCGACAATTTCCAATATCATGGGATCAAGCCCCTGCATTGAACCGACGTACAAGAACATATTCGTGAAGTCCAATCTCTCCGGCGAGTTCATTGTCCTCAATGCCCACCTTGTCCGCGAATTGAAGAGCCGGAACTTGTGGGATGACGATGTCCGGGATCAACTGAAATACTTTGATGGGGATTTGAGTAAAATCGAACGGATCCCAGAGGATATCCGCATCAAGTATTTGACGGCTTTTGACATTGATCACACTTGGATAGTCAAGGCCGGTAGCCGGCGTCAAAAGTGGATTGACCAGTCGCAATCGGTTAACCTGTGGCTTGCCCACCCCGACCTCAAGACCCTCTCTCACATGTATCGAAGTGCCTGGCGCATGGGACTGAAAACAACCTATTACCTGCGCACGCTCGGTGCTTCAAATATCGAGAAAGCGACCGTTTCCATAAAACAGGAGACCCAGAACAAGAAGGTTTTCACCGAGGCTGAGAAAACGGCCTGCTCCATCGAAGCCATGATGAATGGCGAAGAATGCGAGGCCTGCCAGTAACGACCACGGTTTGCGATGGTATATCCAAGGCCCTCCGGTTTACCCCGCCGGAGGGCCTTTTATTTTAATCCTTCAAAATGGAGTTCTTATCGTCGACGTAGATGAGGGTCGGCTTATGGGCCTTTGCCTCGCTATCCTCATACTCCGCGTAACTTGCGATAATAACAATATCCCCCGGCTGTACCTTTCGCGCAGCAGCACCGTTGAGGCAAACTTCGCCGGGTTGACCAAGGATAACATACGTATGGAAACGCTCGCCATTGTTACAGTTATAGATGTCGACCTGTTCAAACTCCAGCAGGTCGGCCGCTTCCAGAAACTCCGGTCCGAGGGAAATGGATCCGGTGTAGTTCAGGTCAGCGTCAGTCACCGTGGCCCGATGGATTTTTGATTTTAGTAAAATACGATTCATAGGTCTGTTCCTCTTAAAGGGTTGAGTTTAATTCGACTGCACGACAAAGCCCGCGCAGGACAAGATCAGGCACATAGGCCGATAACAAAGATTCCTCACGAAAGAATCCAGCGTGGCCACCAGTTCCAATGACAACCGGTTCACGACCTTCGAAGGCTTCTTCCTTTAGGCGGCCAACCACCTCACGGATTAATCCAAGATGGCTGAAATAGAGCCCGTTTTGAATACTCTCCACGGTTGTCTTTCCAAGGCAATTGCCTGGTCGGACAAGATCCACATACGGCAACTTGGCCGTGTTCTGGGCCAGGGCCTTCATCGAAAGACCCATCCCCGCACAGATCACACCACCAAGATATTCATCCTTCTGGTTGATCGCGCAGAAGGTTGTCGCTGTCCCCATGTCGACAACAATACGGTCCATTGCCGGGTATAGTTCCACAGCGGCAATAGCATTCGCAATCCGGTCCGCGCCGACCTCAGACGGGTTATTCGTGCGAATCTTCAAGCCGGTTTTCACACCAGCCTTAAGGATCAAGGGATCAATCCCCAGATACGAACGTGCCGCCTCCCTCACCATTCCAATGCAATCGGGGACAACAGAGGCCACCGCGACCGCCTTCAGCGATTCCAGCTTCACGCCTTTGGACGAAAGTATTTGCCGGACAAATACACCAAACTCATCAGCGCTCGGATGGAAGTGGTTGGCCTTGCGGAATTCCGCAACCAACTCCCGCCCCTCGCAAACGCCGCCGTAGATGTCGGTGTTGCCAATATCAAAACACAAGATCATCTCTATTCCATCGCCTGAACATTATCGATCAACCGGACCCCCTCCAACTGGACGGCCCCCAGGCGGCGGCCATCACGCTCATCGACATACTCAACATCAAAGCCGAGCGATTCCAATTCAAGGCGTGCCATGGCACAATCCATTGCCGTGGAAAGAACCCGGTGAAACTCAGGCGCCAGCATGCGTGCGGAGGCGGAAAGGCGGACGTTGCGACTGCTCAAGGCGAGTCCGTCCTCTTCCCTCACGGTTGGAACGCCAACAACCTCCGTATCAAGAAAATACGCACCAGCCATTCCCCTGACAAGTTTGAGTTGCTGCCAGTCCTTTTCCCCGAAGTAAGCCTTGTTGGCATTGGCCAGTATCAGGAGTTTCATGACAACGGTCAGGACCCCGTCAAAATGCTCCGGGCGGCTTTCCCCCTCAAGGACAGTACTCTCTTCATTTTCTATGACCCGGTAGGTGTAATTGTCCGGGTAAAGTTCGCGGCGCTGAGGCAGAAAAACCGCATCCACCCCTGCCTTTTCACACAACTCCAGATCTTCCTTCAAGGGTTGCGGATAAGTTGCACAGTCATTCTGGTCATTGAACTGGGTCGGGTTGACAAAAATGCTGACCAGCGTCTTTTCATTCTCCGCGCAGGACTGCTCAATCAGTTTTCCGTGACCGGCATGAAGGGCCCCCATCGTTGGGACAAATCCAACCGATCCGGTGCCAATTGAGCGCCGCCAGTCCTTGAGTGAATTAATGTTTGCGAGTTGTTTCATAATGAAAACTTTCCTCCAGTGAAGGGAATGAGCCCGCTTTCACGTCCTCGTTATAGCTATTCAGCGCGTGCATGATATTTTGAGATCCTTCGGCATACGTCCTGAGGAACTTCGGTTTGAAACCAAGGTTCATGCCCAGGAGATCTTGCAGAACCAGAATCTGTCCACTGCAGGAGGGACCTGAACCTATCCCGATTGTCGGGATGCTCAACGACTCTGTCACGCGGGCAGCCAGCTCTGCCGGAACACATTCCAGGACCAAGGCGTATACACCAGCCTCCTGAAGAGCCAGGGCATCCAGTTCAATTTGCTGAGCGGCGGCGGCCTCTCTTCCCTGAACCCGGTAACCGCCCATTAGATTAACGGATTGCGGCGTCAGTCCCAAATGCCCCATGACGGGGACACCGCTCTGGACAATGTGCCGGATCACATCGAGATGCCCTTGGGCCCCTTCAATTTTCACAGCATTTGCCCCCGCCTTCATGATCGTGTCCACTGACTCCATCGCGCCCCGGAGACCCTTGCGATGCTCAGGGAAGGGGATGTCGGTGGTTACAAAGCGATCGCCGATTCCGCGCCGGACCGCCGCCGTGTGGCTCGCCATCATATCGGTGGTCGCGTGAACAGTTGACGGATGCCCGTGCATGACCATGGCCACGCTGTCGCCCACAAGGACCGCATCCACGTTGGTTTCCGCAATCAGTCGGGCGCTCCATGCATCGTAGCAGGTCACCATGGAAATGGGCTGCCCTTCGGAATGGTAGCGGGAAAAGTCGGTCACACTCTTCATGAGTGACCCCCTTCGTCTTTTATGGAGCCAATGGCTCGCTTTCTGGGTACCTGTCGCATCGATCAAGTCCTTTCAAATACGGGAATTAAAACTAAATAGACTGATTTCAAAGTCGCATCTGGAGAATTCCAGTATGCGCAAGGAGGGAAATGGACTCCATTTTCGGCTGGATATCAAGCCTCAATCGTCGATTGGGTATTTAGCGCTAGCCCCGAGGCCGGCCGATTCCTTTTCTGGACGCAACAGCCTCCAGTTGATGATCAGCAGTAAACAATGGCACCCCCCGATCAAGGGCAAGGGCCAGAAAAATTGCATCATAGCCCGAGAGTCCGGTTTCGATGGCCAGATGGCAGGCCCGGGAACCGTATGGCAGGTGCCCGTAATAGCGGATGGGCATTTGCCGGAGTAAGCTCATCAGGCTTTCTGCCTCTTCAGTCGTCAACTCTTCCCGGCGATGCTTCTTAACCACGACATTCAGGGCTTCCACCAGCAGCAACTCCGGGGCAATGGCCAAATTGGCCCCAGTCTCAACGCCTCGGAAAAAAGCTTCTAACCCATCGGGAATGGGCCCGTCCGGAATAAACATCCGAAGCACTGCTGAAGTATCAACAACAGCAATCATCGTGAACGGTCTTCTCGAAGGTCTTCAATGACTGTCTTGGCAGGATTTCGCCCGGATAAGTGGGCCCGGTAGGCGGCCGCCTGCTCGCACACAGACGGATTTCTCAGCTCGACTTCCTCGGTGAGCATGAGCCGCACCTGCTCCTGAAGGCTCCTGTGGTTAGCCCGGGCCATCTCCTGTAGACCCTTGTAGGTTTCATCAGGCACATTCCGTATCGTCATGGTTCTCATTGTTCTTTATGCACTCAATTTATTGCATGCATTTTGCATGCATTTTATCGTGCGTCAAGAATGTATAATCTGAAACGAAGGAGATCCCTCTGGCCACCTCTGATCCCGAACCGGGATCTAGAACGCGAAGAAGCCCTGGTAGAATCCGAAAAGGATGGTTGCCCCGGCGAGCAGGCCCATGACCAGGCGTGCGCTTAAAGCCGGTGAAGTAATGGCCTTGGCAGCATCCTCCGCGAGATAGGGATTTCCCATGGCGGCGGACCGCATCCAGCCGAAGTAGTAGTAAATGGAAATCACAACCCCAGCCAGCGCTACTCCGAGCACAGGGTAAAGCCCGGCCTGAAACGCTGCGATAAAGACCAATAGCTTGGCAATAAAGCCTGCCAATGGCGGGATTCCAGCCAGCGAACCGAGGCTGATGAGGAGGATTCCGCCCAGATAGGGATCCTTCTTGAGCAGGTTGTCGTACAGGTCGAGATCCTGGTCGGCATCGTTGCTTTCTGCCACATGGACCATCACCTCAAAGACGCCAAAGGACGCGAGGGCGTAAGTGACCAGATAGAATAATACCGCGGCAAAGGCCCAGTCGACTGTCAGGGAGGCGAGCAAGCCCATAAGCAGGATACCGGCATGCGCCACACCGGACATGCCCATGACGCGCTTCACATTCCGTTGCCCGAGTGCAGCAATGTTGCCGAAAAGGAGCGTCAGGATGGCAATGACGGTCAGCAGGGGAACCGTGACATGCTCAAGGGCCGCAAATGGACCCCGCAGAAGCAGGTAAAGCAGATAGAACCCGGCGGCCTTGGAAGAGACGGCAAGGAATGCGGTCACCGGTGTCGGTGCGCCTTGATAGACATCCGGAATCCAGATTTGAAATGGAACAACCCCGATTTTGAAAGCGATCCCGGTTAGGACGAGCACTGATCCAAAAAGGACCATGTAGTTGGTGCTGTTGTTGAACAAATCATTCGAGGCGCTGATGAAGGCCGTGAGCTCGGAAAAATTCAGCGGGCTGGTAGCCGTCATGGGGAGGGCCGGATTACTGGCAGCTCCATAAAGGAGGGCAACCCCGAAGAGGAAAATCCCTGAACTGAAAGCCGCCATGATCAAATACTTGAGTCCGGCTTCGAGTGACAGGCGGCTGTCGCGTTTGTAGGCGACCAGGATGTAGAAACCAACCGTCAGGGTTTCGAGGACAACAAAAAGGGAGATAAAGTGGTGCGTCTGCACTAGCAGCATGAACGCAGCTGAGACAATCAGGACGAGATGATAGAATTCAACATGGGCCAACTTCTGCTTTTTCAGGAATACTGATCCCAAGTGCGTGATGATGATTGAGGACAGCAGGAAGAAAAGGCGCATCCAGTCCGCTGTACTTTCCTGGGCAATCAGGCCCGCAAAGAGAACCTCTGCCCCATCACGGGACGCATTTGCCTGCATTCCCAGAATAAGGACTGCTCCAGCAATCAATTGCGCCAGAATGGACAGGCTGGATAAATGAGGTCGGGTCCTGGGTGCAAGCAAGTCGACGAAAAGGATCAGGACGGCAAAGCAACCAAGAATGATTTCCGGCAGGAGCGCACCCCATTGGTTGGTGCTGACAACGGATTGAAGGGTTTCAGTTTCCATCTTATTTGGTCAGGGAAAACTCACCGGAAGGGACAACCATCGTGGGAGCACTATCGGCAAAGGTTCGGGTGACACTTTCATTGACAGGATCTGACAAGAGCTTGGGCCAGATCCCGATGAGTAAAAGAAATGCAAGCAACAGGAGGGCCGGTATTTTCTCGCGCCAGCTGATGTCGCCGCCGGATAGCTCGCCCTTTTCCTCTCCGAAGAAGACGGAAGCGATTGCCCGTAATCCGTAAATTGCGGAAATGAGGATTCCGATCAGGGCCAGATATAGCGCCCACGGTGTGGCGGTGGCAAAGAGCGAAACAAAGATTCCAAGCTCGCCCCAGAAATTGGCAAATCCCGGCAGGCCGATACTGGCCAGCATGGCCGCAACAAACAAACTCATGAGGACCGGTGCCTTCTGCCCAAGTCCTCCTATTTCTTCCATGTCACAGGTCCCACCGCGTTTCTCGACGACATCCGCAAGGAGGAACAGCAAGGCAACTGAAAGTCCGTGCGCAAACAGCATCAGGACAGCGGCCCCGATACCAATGCTCGAATAGGCGTACAGTCCGAGAAAGGCGTATCCCATGTGCATGACCGAGGCATTCCCAAGCATCAACTTCAGGTCACGCTGGGCCATGGTCACAAAACCGATTATAAGCACGTTACCAAGCGCCAGAATGAGAAGGAGCGGTGCCCAGTCAGCTACACCCTGTGGCAGGATGGGATAGGCAATCTGGATCAAGCCATAAAGCCCGAACTTCTTAAGCACACCGGCATGCAGCATTGCTGCAGGCGCAGGCGCAGTCGCATAGGCCCGGGGAGCCCAGGTGTGAAAAGGGAAAAGGGAAACAAGGACACCAAACCCGATCAGCAACAGGCCAAAGATTGTTCCCTGCCGGGGAGCGGCAACAACCGCGTCACGAAGGGCAATCATGTTGAAATCGCTGGCTCCACTGAAAATGTAGAGGGCAATCAAGCCGGCCAGGGTGATCATCGCACCAAGGGTGAGGTAGATCGTCACTTCAAGCGCAACCGCCCGGCGACCGGAACGGCCCCAGATGGCAATCATGACAAAGGTCGGAATAAGGGCGAATTCGTGGAAAAAATAGAAGAAGAGAATATCCACCGAGGAGAAAACCCCCATCAGGCCAGCCTGCATGATCAGCAAAAGAATCAACATCAGGCGCAGGCGTTCAACACCGCTCTGCACGGCGTAAAGGCCAGCCGCCAAACCAACAATCCCGGAGAGGACATAAAATGGCAGGGCCAGACCGTTGAGGCCGAGATGGAGGCGAATCCCAAATTGTTCAAGCCCAAGGTCGGCAATGACAGGAAACGCATAAAGTCCGTTGTAACCACTGGAGAGGTAAACACCCGCCAGCCAGAGACTGATCAGACCGGGAACAAGAAAACCCAGAATCCCGCTCACTTTCACGACGCTTGCAGGAAGCTTGCCTGAAACAGCCAGCGAAAGGGCCATGATCAGGGGAATCGCGATCGCAAAAATGACCAGATAGGAATGCAGGACCGGATAACTCTCTCCAATGGTTCGGAAAAAGTCACACATCCCTCCCGTGGAGGCTATTGGCAAGTGCTGTGTCATTGGAAAATCCTATCAAGAAACCCACCGGCATAAGCGCCGAAAAGAACAAGGCCGGCAAAAAACCACCAGACGTAGGTGGCGACACTGCCGGTGTGCATACGCCGGGCTGCTATGCCAAGCAAACCAGCCAAACCGGCCGATCCACGGACAAGCATGCCGGAAATGAAAAGTGTATCGAAAAAGCCGATAATGTTGGCCACGCGATCCTGGATCAACCGGACATAGCCGTTGTACATCTCGTCAAAATAGAAACGCGACTTTGCCAATGCGTAAACCGGCGGAATCTTGGCCTCGAGGGTGTCCGTTGTTGAGCCGGCACCGTAAATGATACGGGCAAGTATCAATCCGCCGAAGGAAGCGACCGTGGAGATGATGATCATCAGGGTGTGGTCTGCTCCGTGCGGATGCGGGACCCAGGTACCAATCAAAACTTGGAGGGCCTCTGGATACATGACGAGGTAGCCGCCCCCAATCGAGAAAACCGCAAGCACAACAAGGGGCAGGACCATCGTCCATGAGGATTCATGGGCATGCTCCGCGGATTCGCTGTTGGGCTTGCCCAGGAAGGCGATGACAAATAGTCGGCCCATGTAAAGGGCGGTCAGGAGCGCCGTTCCCGTGAGGATAATAAATGCCGGCTGGCTGGTGGACTTGGCCACATAAAGGATCGCATCCTTACTGAAAAAGGCTGAGGCAATAAAAGGAATTCCGGCAATCGCGATCACGCCCGCGCCAAAGGTCAGGGTCGTCAAAGGCATTTTCTTGTACAGGCCACCCATCTTGAAAATATCCTGCTCGTGATGGCAGGCATGGATCACCGAACCGGATCCAAGGAACAGGAGCGCCTTGAAAAAGGCATGCGTTGTCAAGTGGAACATCGATGCGCCAATGCCGTAGTAAAGTGCGGTCGCTGAATCTCCGTGGTGCAATCCGTAAAGGGTTCCCAGACCAAAGCCTGCCACCATGTAACCGAGTTGGGACAGCGTCGAATAGGCAAGGATCTTCTTGATGTCGCGCTGGCCGAAGGCCCAGATTGCAGCGCAGACTGCGGTCACAACTCCCACCCAGGCGACAGTAGTCAGTGCTTCGGGAGTGAAAAGAGTCACGGTACGCCCAAGGAAATAAACCCCGGCGGCCACCATTGTTGCGGCATGGATCAAGGCGGAAATGGGTGTCGGGCCCGCCATTGCATCGGGCAACCAGACGTGCAGCGGCATTTGCGCGGACTTGCCGAGAACCCCGCAGAAAAGGAGAAGCGCACCAAGAGTTGTCACCAGCTCGGGCTGGAGCGATGTCTGGACGGCCAGCTCACTGAGAGAAACCGTACCAAAGGTCCAGAAAGTGAGGATAATTCCGATCAGGAATCCGAAGTCCCCCACCCGGTTCACGATGAAGGCCTTCTTCGATGCATCCGAGGCCTCTTGTGTTTTCAGGTAGTGGCCAATCAACATGTAGGAACTGAAGCCGACCAGTTCCCAGAAGATGAACATCATGAAAAGATTGTTGGCGAGGACGATCCCCAGCATCGAGAACATGAAAATTGATAAGCCACCGAAAAACCGTCCGCGTGCACCGTCATCGGTCATATACCCGACACTGAACAAGTGAATCCAGAAGCCGACGAATGAAACCACGAATAACATGAGCGCGCTCAAGTCATTGAGCAGGAAGCCCACTGAAAGCGTGAAATTTCCCAGGGTCAGCCACTCGACTTGGGCCTCGTAGGCCTCACCGTTCCAAAGCCCGAAGAAAAGCCATGCGCTCAAACCGAGGATGGTGGCTGCAGCAGCGAGCGAAAGCGCCATTGCAAGACCGGCCCGCTGGCGGGCAAACATCCAGATCAGGCCGGCAGCGATTAGCGGTGCCAGCAAAATTCCCGAAAGTACGGTTCCCAGATCCATCAGTGCTTCAACTCGTTGATTTCATTCAGTTCCACCGTCTGATGACGGCGCCAGAGGGTCACGATAATCGCCAGTCCGACCGATACTTCACAGGCGGCAATGGCGATGATAAATAGAACAAACAGATTCCCCTCCATGAGCGGGTTGGCCGCCGTGGCATTGTAGCGCGAGAAGGCGATCAGGGCCAGGATCGAGGCGCTTAGCATCAACTCGAGGCACATGAAAACCACGAGTGTGTTCTTTCTCAAAAGAACCCCGAAGAAGCCGATGGCAAAGAGGAGGATGGAAACAAAGACGTAGTGTTCGAGGGCAACGGTCATTCCGCACCTCCTTCTGCTTCCGCTTTCTTGCTGATGACGATGACCCCGACCATCGCGATCAGGAGCATGAAGCCGGTTATCTGGAAGGGCAGCAGGTATCGGGTGAACAATTCGACCCCGAAAGTTCGCGCCATGTTTGCCGGTGCGACAACGGAAATTTCGGCAAACGGGCCAGAGCCCCCGCCAAAGACCAGCGCATAACCTGCAAAGACCATCAGGGCGAGAGCCGCAAGGCTGGCCAGGTAACGGATCAGCTTGGGATGGGGCGACTTGCCGGCGTCAATCAACATGATGATGAACAAAAAGAGGACCACAATGGCCCCCGCGTACACCAGCACCTGAAGGATCGCCAGAAAGTAAGTCTCGAGCATGACAAACAGGGCCGACAATCCAACAAAGGACACCAGCATGTTCATGGCTGCGTTGACCGGCTTACGGCTCGTGGCCACAAAAAATGCGGGCACGATTGTCAGGGCGGCAAAAAAGTGAAAGAGCAGTTCTCTCATGATCACAGGACGCTCATTAGAACATCGCCAAATTTGATTGGAAGGTAAAAGTCACGGGTGATTAATGGTGCGGATTTCCGGAGAGCTCAGCATCCTTCTTTTTGCCCCATTTAAAATGGTTATCCGGAAGCGTTCCCCCAATTTCGTAGAGCTTCTTTTTCTTGAAAACCATTTCCTCACGGGAAAAACCGCTCAGAGAGTAGATATCCTGCAGGAAAATAGCCTCTTCGGGGCAGACTTCCTGGCAATACCCGCAATAAATGCAGCGCAACATGTTGATCTCGAACTCACGCGGTGCTTTCTCAACATGGGCATTTTCACTCTCCTCACTGATTTCGCCCGGAGTGATCCGGATGGCCTTGGGGGGACAGACAAACTCGCACAACTGGCAGCTGACGCACTTTTCCCGGCCGTTGGGATCCTTGACGAGGGTGGGAACACCACGATAACCGGTCGGGATCTCAGGCCGCTCTTCCGGATACTCAAGCGTGACCGGCGGCTTCAACATGTTCTTCATGGTGATTTTCAGGCCAGTCACAATTTGCGGAAGATAAGTTTGTTCCGCAAGGCTCAGGGGTTTCCGCTCAACTAATTTGGTAGCCATAATTAAAATTGTTCAATGAGGGCGATCAGGATCGCGTAGAAGACAAGGTTGGCGATGGCGAGGGGCAGCAAACGCTGCCATCCGAGAGCCATGACCTGGTCATATCGGAAACGCGGAAGAGTCCAGCGGATCCACATGAAAAAGAAGACCAGCGCGAGAACTTTGAAAAAGAAAACGCTGACTGAGAGCATGGATCCGAGGATTCCCTCCGGATAAGTGACAAAGGGAATATTCCATCCCCCCAGAAAGAGCAGGACAAAGGCACCTGAGCCGACAATCACATGGGCGTATTCACCCACAAAGAAGAGCCCGAATTTGAAGGAACCGTATTCTGTATTGTAGCCAGCCACGAGATCTGTCTCGGATTCCGGCATGTCAAAAGGAAGGCGGTTTGTTTCCGCGAAGAGCGCGACCAGGAAAATCAGTGCCGACAATGGCTGGTAAACGATTGTCCATTGCGGGAGAAACCCGAACAAGAGCTCGTTTTGCCCCTGGGCAATGTCGAACAGATTCAAGCTGCCGCCAAACCACATGAAAACAGGCAGAAGCGAAAGCCCCATCGCCAACTCATAGGAAATCATCTGGGCCGAGGCACGAATCCCACCAAGGAACGGGTACTTGGAGTTGGCTGACCATCCACCAAGGATAATCCCGTAAACGCCCAGCGAGGAGACCGCCAAAATGAAGAGGATGCCGATATCGAGATTGGCCAGAACCATCGGGGCAAGAGTACCCGCCTCAGTGGTGTAAACACCGACCGGCAGGACAATCATCGTTGTCATTGCCGGGATGAAGGCGATCAGTGGGGCCAAAAGATAATACAAGGCGTTAACATGCTTCGGGAAGGGATCTTCCTTGAAAAGGAACTTGAGCCCGTCAGCAGCTGGCTGGAACAAACCCAAACGAGTAATGATCGGGCCGATTACCGGAATATTGCCCAGAAAAGGGATCTTGGTCCGGTTGGGACCGGGACGGCCCTGGATAACAGCCGCCACTTTCCGCTCAAGGAGCACGGCGTATGCCGCGCATCCCATGATCACGGAGATCATGATCAGCGCTTTTGTGACGAGCCAGACGAATTCAGTCAGTTCCATGCTATCAGGCCTCCGCTAAGGCGTTATTCGGTTCAAAATGCAGTCCCTTTTCTTCGACAAAGGGAATTCCATCAAAACGGGCTCCATCAACGAGGGTTCCCGTCGATGGGATACGCTCAAATTCCATACCGGAAAGCTCCGGTATGACCGCCTGCATCTCTTTCCAGACCGCGGAAGGACTCGGCGCAATGACGACATCGCGATTCAGGCAATTGAGGAGCCGTGTGAAAGTACTCAAACCATGAAGCACGCCGGCCGGGCCAGGTACCGCCTGCGCGAATTTCTGTATCCGGAACTGCTGGTTCACCAATGTGCCTGATTTTTCAAACACTGTCAGGAGAGGTATTTCCACCGCAGCGTATTGTGTGCAGTTGGCGTGATCGACTCCCATGTAGAGCAGCTTGGCATCCGTCAGGGCTTCCGCCTCGATGCCACAACCGGTGATGTCTTCCCCCACGGCGAGGATCGTCTTCACGCTGCCGTCCTTTACCAGTGCGTTCAGCTTGTCCAAGCGGGCTTCAGGGTATGAATCAATGAGGCCGGTCAGCAGGGCCCCACGGACATTCGGGTTCCGGTCGGCCGAAAGAAGCTTGCCGTCACCTTCAGCAGTGCGACCCACAAGAAATGTCGGAACGGAATCACCGAGCTCGGACCGGATCCGGGTCAAGAGGTATTGCTCCTCAAGACTCAGGCGACCGCTGGCGACAATCGCCACCTTGTCTGTGCGGAGCAGCTCGGCGGCTTCCTCAATGGCTTCCTCTGCCTTGGCAGGACGGCCATTGATGGCATAGCGGTTAAGGCGCTCGTCCGAATCGACAATTTTATACAACTCCCGACCGCTGTCCGGCATCCAGGTATCGTTGACGTTATCATTCCTGCGCGGAGTGATACGATAAATTGTTCCTTCGCGACTGCCGACAACCGTATTACATCCAACACTTGATTCTGTGTCGATGGAAGGCGTCTCCTTGAGGAACCAGACCCGCATCTTGAATCGGAAGTCCGTCGAGGTCAGGGCTCCCACCGGGCAGATGTCCACCGTATTCAGGGAGTAATTGTTTTCCAGCTGCTTACCGGGGAAAGTGGTCAACGTGGAGAAGGATCCGCGATCAATGAATCCAAGGACTGGATCCTCCGCGATTTCCTCGCAAAAGCGGATGCACCGTGAACAAAGAATGCAGCGCTCATCATCAAGCATGACCCGTGGCCCGAGGCGGGTCCGCTTGGGCTTCACATTCTTCTGCTCGACAAAGCGGCTGTAGCCACGGCCATAATCCGTCGCAAATTCCTGCAGGCGGCACTCCCCTGCCTGGTCGCAGATCGGACAGTCGAGCGGGTGATTGACGAGAAGGAATTCCATCACCCCTTCGCGGCAGGCCTTGACGGTCTCGGACTCCGTGCGGACGTGCATGCCCGGGGAGACCTTGGTCGCGCAACCAATCACCGGCTTTGGAACCCACATTATCTTGGGACTGCCATCGTCGTTGAGCATCGGTTCTCCCGTGGCACGATCGCGTCCGGGTGTGCCCATCTCGATAAGGCACATGCGGCAATTCCCCGGGACGGAAAGTTTCGGGTGATAGCAATAGTGCGGGATCTCTTTGCCGACGCTTTCAACCGCATCCACCACATTGGACCCGGCTGGGACCTCGGCGGCAGTGCCATCAATGTAAATGGTGACCGTTTCCTGTTTGTTTTCTTCGCTCATGATCTGCGATTTGGCACGTTAGCGCTTACACCAGACGAAACGGCCTTTTGCTGGCCTTCTCTGGATCCTCCTTTGCCTTTTCGGTGAATTTGTCGCGAAATTTGGCTACAAAACTCTGTGTTGGCCAGGCGCAAGCCTCGCCGTGGGCGCAAATTGTCCGGCCGGCGATCTGGTCGCCAATCGAGGCGAGCAAATCAGCATCCTCTTCCCGGGCACCACCATTGACCATCCGCGTCGTAATCTTCTTCATCCAAAGCGAGCCCTCGCGGCACGGTGTGCACTGGCCGCAACTCTCATGCGCATAGAAGGCGTTGATGTTCGCAAGGACTTCCACGATGTCGACGCTGTCATCAACCACGATGACCGCCCCGGAACCGGACATGGATCCGGCAGCCATGGGACCGTCAAAATCAAGCGGGACATCATCGATGGCCCAGTCAAAAGCCTCTCCGCTGCGCAGCTTGCCGGAAAACCGTTCTCCCGCGCGCCAGACCTTCGCCGAGGAACCGCCCGGAATAACCGCCTGCAAGGTGCGTCCTTCACGCAGACCGCCACCGATCTTGTAGATCAGGTCGCCATAGGTGAATTTGCCATTCTCAAGCTCATAGTAACCCGGATTCTTAACGTGACCACTGAGGCACCAGATGCGCGTCCCGGTATTGCCGGGACGGCCGATCTTGGCATACTCTTTTCCACCCATCTCCGCGATGTGTTTCACATTACAAAGCGTCTCGACGTTGTTGACGATCGTCGGGCACATGTACAGCCCGAGCGCTGCCGGAAAGTATGGGGGCTTGATGCGCGGGTAAGCGCGTTTCCCTTCAAGCGACTCGATAAGACCGGTTTCCTCACCACAGATGTAGGCCGCTGCGCCACGATGCACGATCAGGTCGCAGGAATAATCACTCCCAAGAATGTTATCGCCGACATATCCTTTCGCACGTGCCTCCGCGATTGCTTCCTCGAGAATTTGCGCCCCGAGGGGCATTTCCTCACGGATATAAATGAACGCCTCCGCGGCCTGGATGGCGTAAGCGCTGATCATCATGCCCTCAATGAGCTGATGTGGATCCTTGTGCATGATCTGCCGGTCCTTGAACGTGCCGGGCTCCGATTCGTCCGCGTTGCAGATCAGGTAAATGGGTTTGCCGCTCTTGCGGTCGAGAAACTTCCACTTCATCCCGGCGGGAAAGCCCGCACCTCCACGGCCACGCACTTCGGAATCAAGAACTTCCTGGCAAAGCTCCTCCGGCTTGCGGGAGGAAAAGGCCTGCTTCATGACCTCGTATCCACCATGGCGCTCGTAGCAGTCTATGGATACATCGTAGTCTGGATTATCCGCATTCTTCAGGATGATGCGGCGCTCACTGGGATGAACCTCGGATTGTTTGGGTACGGAAATCATTTTCCTGTGCTTCTTTCTTGATACAGATTCAGGAGACGTCGGTATTTCCGGCTTTCGGGTTAGCCGGAGTTTCCTCCTTGATTTTGTTGCAGATGGCTTCCACCTGCTCGTCGTTCAGGTTCTCGTAAAGTTTGTCGTCCACCATGACAACGGGTGCCGTGCCGCAGCTGGCAAGACACTCTGCAAATTCGACTGTCACCCGCCCATCCGGCGAGATTTCGTCCAGCTCCGTGTCGAACGCTTCCTTGAAGCGATCGCAGACCGCATAGCTCCCATTAAGGGCGCAGGAAAGTGTCCGGCAGACCCGTATATGTCGCTTCCCGATTGGCTTTTCGCGATAGAAAGGATAAAATGTGACGACTTCCCGCACTTGGATGGGCGTCAACTCGAGCTTCTCCGCGACCCATTCCTGGGCTTCCAGGGAAAGGAATCCCTTTTCCTTCTGGATAGCGTGCAGGATCATCATGATCGCGCTGCGTTTTTCCGGGTAGCGTGGAATCAGCTTGTCGATATATTCCAGGATTTCGGTTGAAAGTTCAAATGCCATGGGAACCAGTTTTTAATAAGGTTAACGGTCGCATTCTCCCAGAACAAAATCCAGGCTGCCGAGAATGACAGGAATATCCGGCACCATGTGGCCGGGAACCAATTTCGGGAGAATCGACAAATTGCAGAAGCTGGGGGCGCGGATCTTGACCCGATAGGGAACACCGCCGCCTTTGGAAACAATGTAGAAACCGAGGGCGCCCTTCGGGTTTTCCGCCTCAAAATAGACTTCACCGGCAGGCATTTGCGGACCCTCGGTGACAATCATGAAGTTCTGGATCAGCTCTTCCATGCTCGTCAGGATCTTGTCCTTGGGCGGACTGTAGATCTTCCGTGCGTCCTCCGCATACCAGAGGCCGTCCGGCAGCTTGTCGATCGCCTGGCGGATTATCCGGATGGACTGACGCATTTCCTCAAGGCGTACCAACCAACGGTCATAGCAGTCGCCGCTCACGCCGATCGGCACATCAAAATCATAATTCTCATAACCGAGGTAAGGCGTATCCCGGCGCAAGTCCATAGCCACACCGGAGGCCCGCAAATTCGGACCGCTGAGGCCATAGGCCACGGCATCTTCCTTGCTAATCACGCCGACACCAACTGTCCGGTCGTAAAAGATCTTGTTCCGGCTCATGAGGCGGTCGATTTCCTCAACGGCGGGCTCAATCTCATTCATGACCTTGAGAACATTGCCCAACCAGCCTTCGGGAATATCCCGGGCCACTCCACCGATGCGGGTGTAGCTCGTCGTGAAACGCGCGCCCGTCAATTGCTCGATGAGTGTGTAGAGTTTTTCACGCTCGGTGAAGGTGTACATGAATGCGGTCAGGGCGCCGCAATCCATGGCATAGACCCCGCACCCGAGCAGGTGGCTTTGCAGCCGGGCCAACTCACAGCAAATGAGACGAATGGCCTCGCAGCGCGGCGGGACTTTGAGCCCGGCCAGTTTTTCCACCGCCAGCGCAAAGGTCACATTGTTGTGTAGCGGACCTATATAATCGAGCCGGTCGGTGTAGGGGATGAACTGGTTGTAGGTCATGTTCTCGGCGATCTTCTCATCGCCGCGATGCAGGTACCCGACAACCGGGTCGCAGGAAGTGACCGTTTCACCATCCATCTCCACGCGCAGTCGCAAGACCCCGTGTGTCGCCGGGTGGGACGGGCCCATATTGATCATCATCTGATCGCCCTTGAACTCTTCGTCGGCGGCGGCTGCCCGTGTCCCGATATCTCCTATACTGACTTCCTTAATGGCCATTTCTAAATGCTGGTTAGTCGTTCTCTCTCAGTTCGCGGGGCGTGCGGGTGCTTTCGTCACCGGTTTCGCCTTCGCGTTCGTTGACCTCCGTCCATGACTCATCATCGGCTCGGGGCTCACGGGTCGACATATGCCCCTTTTGGGAGGCATGGAAGGGACCGCCCATCATCGGGGCCGGCTTGGCGGATGTTCCAGTCACTTCAGACAAGTCCGCTGAAGGAAGTTCCACATCAATCCCGGCGAGAGGAAATTCCTTGCGCAACGGATGATACGGGTAGCTGTCCCACATCAGGATGCGGCGGAGATCCGGATGCCCTTCAAAAGAAATTCCGAACATGTCGTAAGTCTCACGCTCATGCCAATCCGCCGAAGGCCAGATGGACACAATACTGGTGCAGGCAGGATCCGTCACTCCCGAACAGGGCGTGGCGATCCGCAGGTAGACATGCTGATCCGTGCTATACAAATGATAAACAACCTCGTACCGGGGGTCGGAGTCGAAGTGATCAATTGCCGTCAGATCGGAGAGGAAATCGTACCCGTGGTTTTCCTTCAGGTCGCTCAGCAGTTCGTGAACATTTTCCTGCGGGCAATTGAAAGCCGGCCAATCCGCGCTTTCCCGCTCACTTAAAAACGGATGGGACTCCTTGATCGCGTCAATACGCTCGTCCATGTCTCTATATCTCCTTTTGGAAAGCCAGATCGCGAACCTTGCGATTCCGTAACAAGTCCCGCGTGGAGGACTCATTCTTGATTTTTTCCTGCAACCTCATCATGCCATCGAGAAGCGCTTCAGGCCGGGGCGGGCAACCGGAGATGTAGACATCTACAGGAACAATACGGTCGACTCCCTGGAGGACTGCGTAAGAACGATACATGCCGCCGGAAGAAGCACAGGCTCCCATGGCAACAACCCATTTGGGCTCTGCCATCTGGTCGTAAATCCGCCGGACCACTTGGGCCATCTTGTAGGTCACCGTTCCCGCAACAATCATGCAGTCGCTCTGTCGCGGAGAAAACCGCATCACTTCCATCCCAAAGCGGGATATGTCGAACCGCGAGCTGCCGCTGGACATCAATTCAATCGCACAACAGGCCAGTCCCATTGGCATGGGCCAGACAGAGTGCCGGCGAATCCAGTTAATGACCGCATCGGCTTGCGAAACAATCACTTCACCCTCGATTTTGCTGTTGTAGCCGTAGTCGGTGGAGGTGCTCATAAAAAGTGGTCTTTAGTTGCTCTAAAAATCAGAAAAGTGCAGATGAGGATGGCTAATGGCAAGCATCTATCAGACTGGCGGTTAATTTCCACCGTGGATGACCCTTCTGCCCGGATGGACCAGATAAATTTCAGGTGATTTCCGCAATTTAAAGGCTGTATCCGGGATTCCGGGATTGATCCCAGGCATAAGTTAAGATAATAGTATTATGAAGCCACTCTTATGCACGACAAAGAAACAAACCCTATGGCAAAAAACCGAATATCCTGGGCATTGCGGCTCCTCGCCGCGGCCATCCTTCTCCAGACCCTGTACTTCAAGTTCACGGCGGCGCCGGAATCGGTAGAAATTTTCACAATCCTGGGCATGGAGCCACATGGCCGGATCTTCATTGGCGTGTTTGAATTAATCACGGCGATTCTCCTGATCATCCCGAGAAGCACAGCCCATGGAGCCCTTCTGGGCGCTGGAATCATGAGCGGGGCAGTTTTGGGGCACATCACCAAGCTGGGCTTTTCAGGCCCAATGTTTTCCCTTGGTCTCCTGGCAATCCTCGTCCTTGTCTGCTGCTTGATTGTCCTCTTCCTGCACCGAAATCAACTGCCGTTTAGGCGGTTTCTCTTCCTTCCGCAAAATCCTTGAATTGATGCATCGATTTCAAGGACTGCTTCTTGAACATGCCTGGCATAAAAAACACCATTAGCCTCATGAAGCCCCCACACTTGAATTCACTGGTGAACAGCCACTTAGTTCCGCCGGCCGGTGTCGCTTCAAAATCATTTTCCACCTTGTTCCAGACTTTACCGGCCTCGTAGGTGCAGACAAAACGGTTTGGAAGGTCGTTTTCAAGAATGGTTTCCTTCATCTCGAGGGTGGACTTCCCCATCTGGTATTTCAAAAGGGCGGTAGACCCCTTTGCACCGGGTTCCCCATCCAGATGCTGGATCTCCAACAGATCCGGTTGCCAGGATTTGAGGTGATCCGGATTGCCGATCAAAGCACCGACAACATCAACGGGCTGGGCTATTTCAATTTCCAGGAAATACTTCATATGGCATTATCAATAGGGAGGTTGGAATTCTTAAACACCTCTTGCTTAGCTAGATGCGCCCATCGAGGCAAGATCGAAGCAGGACTAGTCATGACCGGGCAGGGTCTTCTCCATTTGCCGATGTGGAATACCCACCTCTTCAAAGACTTCTCCAACAACATGATAACCCAGGGTTTCGTAAAACCCGACTGCGGTGTGCCTCGCATGTAGCATGAATCGCCCCACCCCATCCGATTTGAGCAAGGCCTCCACCTCCTCCATCAGGCGGCGTCCAAGGCCCCTGCCTTGATACTGGGTCAGGACTGCCATTTGCCGGATTTTTACCCGGTCATTTTCCAGCGGCACGCACATCAGGCAGGCAACCATCCGGTCCCCATTCTCAATTCCAAAATGCCGGTAGTCGACCTCCGCCTCGCTTGCCTCAGCGTAGACCTCCAATCCGAGGGGCTTGCGTAACATCTCATCCCGCAGGACGAGCATTTTTTCATACCGGGGTGATCCGTAGGCAAATTCAACAAATTCCATAATGAAGGACCTACCAATTTGGCATAACCTGGCAAAAGAAAAGCCCCGGCCTGCCAAAGCAAGCCGGGGCTGAAATGAATAGAGACTGAGCTACGCTTAGCTCTCGTCGCGAGTCGCTTCGTCGAGAATATCGCCGAGGCTGGTGAGCTCGTTGTTGCCGATGTTGTCGAAAGCGGCCGTTTCGGCAGCCAGCTGGCTGTCGTCGTATTCGGCTGCCTTGACACTGAGGCCGATACGGCGCTCATCACGGTCAATCTTGATCACACGGGCCTTGATCTCGTCGTCGACATTGAGGACGTCCTTGACCTTCTCAATGCGCTCTTCGCTGATCTGGCTGATGTGGACGAGGCCGTCGATGCCTTCCTTGAGCTCAACAAAGGCACCGTAGCTGGTGACCTTGCTGACCTTGCCCTCGACGAGGTCGCCGATCTTGAAGTGCGTGTCGATTTCGTCCCATGGATCGTTAGCGAGCTGCTTCATGCCGAGGCTGATGCGCTGCTGGCTCGGATCGACGTCGAGAACGATCGCGTCGATCTCGTCGCCCTTCTTCACCTGCTCTGAAGGATGGTTGATCTTGCGCGTCCAGGACATGTCCGAGACGTGGACCATGCCGTCGATACCTTCTTCGAGTTCGATGAAGGCGCCGTAGCTGGTAAGGTTGCGGACCTTGCCGCGGACACGTGCCCCAACCGGGTAGTTGTGGCGGACCATATCCCACGGATTCGGATCGAGCTGACGGACGGAGAGGCTGATCTTCTGGTCATCCTTCTGGATACCGAGGACCACCGCTTCGATTTCGTCACCCACCTTGAGGACTTCGTTCGGCTTGTTGATGCGCTTGACCCAGGACAGCTCAGTGACGTGGACAAGACCTTCGACACCTTCCTCGAGTTCGACGAATGCGCCGTAAGGAACGAGGTTGACGACCTTGCCGCGTACGCGGGCATTGACCGGATAGCGGTTCTCGATGCCTTCCCACGGATTGTCCGTGGTCTGCTTGAGACCGA
This sequence comes from Oceanipulchritudo coccoides, assembly GCF_010500615.1. NCBI lineage: Bacteria > Pseudomonadati > Verrucomicrobiota > Opitutia > Puniceicoccales > Oceanipulchritudinaceae > Oceanipulchritudo > Oceanipulchritudo coccoides. The sequence goes on along the minus strand of NZ_JAAGNX010000002.1, from coordinate 604,501 downwards.
GGGAAACACGCTCGCGGTCGCGATCGACTTCAATGATCATGACTTCGATCTCTTCACCCATCTTGAGCATTTCGCTCGGATGGCTGATGCGACCCCAGCTCATGTCTGTGATGTGGAGCAGGCCGTCGAGGCCGTCGAGGTCAACAAAGGCACCGTAATCGGTGATATTCTTGACCGTACCGCGGCAGACGTCGCCCGGCTTGATATTGTCGAGTAGCGAACGGCGCTTCTCGAGGCGTTGTTCTTCAATCAGTTCGCGACGGGAAATAACAATGTTTTTCCGGTCGGTGTTGATCTTCAGGACCTTAAAATCGTAAGTCTGGCCGACATACTGGTCGAGATTCTTGGGAGGCTGGATATCGATCTGTGAAGCTGGCAGGAACGCATCCACACCCACATTCACGACGAGACCGCCCTTGACCTTGGTCTTTACCCGGCCACTGAGAATCGATCCTTCTTCACACTGCGTGAGGATATTTTCCCAGTTTTTCTTCTGTTGTGCCTTGTCATAGGAAACGACAGGATTTCCATCCCGGTCTTCCAGACGCTCGAGGAATACTTCGATTTCCTCACCGACCTGCAATTCAGTCAGATCAATGAATTCGTAAGCGGGGACAACCCCCTCGGCTTTGGCACCAATGTCCAGAATGACTTCGTTATCACGAATTTCGGTAATAATCCCATTGATGATTGAACCTTCGACAAGGTTCTCGAACTGGCTTTGCGCCAGTAGTTCTTCCATTACGGATGACATATGTTTGTTGAACTCCTATATAAGTCCGGTGGGTTGGAGATTCCCAAGGGACAGTTGATGGTTATTGTCTATTACATCCGCTCCCAGAAGTGGAAAACGGACAAAAGAGCCGGCGAAACTCGCAAAGGCTTTTCTTCATGGCAAGTCTTTTTCCTCACTCGCCGGGCGGCCGCTGCAAGACAATCCGGCCGCCGTTGTTTTCCGGCTGGTCGTCGGCAAACCCATCCACCATGCGGGCAATTGCCGTGACCTCAAAGCGTTCCCCCGCATTCAGCCGGGTGAGTGGGATAGGCACGGTCACGCTCTCTACCCGGCCCGGGGCCATGCCCGGCAGGCGGTAAAAGAAAGGATTCCCGTTCACGGAAATGTCGACTGACGTGCCGGGCGTGAATTCGCTCCCACGGTTCTGGAAGGTCACATAAAGGGGTATCGTGGCGCCGTCGCTCTCCTCGACAGCCGGGTACAAGTCGGCGAGGGCGAGATCATTGATGCCCCGCTGTCCGGAGGTCTCGAGCCGGGCTGCGCTGAGGATTCCGGCCCCGTATTGCAAATCCTCCCCGGGAAGGCCGGTGTCATTGGCATAATTCCGAATCAGGGACTGGACCGCTGCGGGGGTCGTGGCCGCCCCGGTCTGGAGCAGGCGGGCGGCCATTCCGGAAACGAGCGGGGCGGAGGCCGAGGTTCCATCAAAAAAGACATAGCCTTCCTCATCCCAGAGCGCGTGGACATGATAGCCCGGAGCGGCAATGTCCAATCCTTCGCCATAATTGGAAAAAGGTGTCCGGTTGCCGTTTGCGTCGACTGCATTGACTCCAATCACCGAGGCGTATGCGGCCGGGTAAGTGAGCCGGTTCATTCCGTCATTACCTGCTGCAGCGACCATGACGACACCGTTCTCGGAGGCATAATTAACCGCCTGTCTCAGGACGCCGCTGTCGGAATATCCTCCAAGGCTCATGTTAATGACACTCGCGCCGTTGTTTACTGCCGCAATAATTCCCTGGGCCAAAGTGAAAGCATCCCCCTGACCATCCGTGTCGAGCACCCGGATGGCTAGGATTTCACTCCCCGGGGCAATTCCCGGGGCGAAGAAGTCATTGCTGGCAATCAGTCCGGCGACAGCTGTCCCGTGGGCCGAGTATGTCCCGTCATCATTGCCACCAAGCATATCCAATTGCCGGACACTCCCATCTGGCACAGACGGATGCCCACTCCAGCCGGTATCGAGAACCGCGACAACAATCCCTTCGCCCCAGTCAATCCGGCCGATCGCAGACGGCGCCCCGAGATAGGAAAGGGCATTCCCGTTGAAGGCCGCCAGAATGCCTGCCTGCCAAAGCTGTTCATCCGGAATTGTCGGGGTGCGGACGCGATAATTGTTCTCGAGTTCTGATCCCTCCGGGACCAGCAAAGCCAATTCCGCACCGGAGCCGCGAACGCGGACCATCAGCAGCTCAGGTATCGTGCCCAATACGGACAGACCCGAAGCACCAGCCTGCTCAAGAAAGGCTTCCATTGCCTCCTGGTCAGCAAAGCGGATCGTATATTCGCCGGGCAGGCTATCCTCAGAAGGTGCAGGGAGGGAAAGACGGGAGGACTCATCCTCAAGAAAAACTGTTGCTTCCTCCGGTGAAAAGAAAAGGGCATCATTTAGATCAGGACGAGAAGCCTTTGAAGGTGAATTCGTGGCAATCGCACCATCCCCCGCTGTAGGATGTGGGGATTTCAATACCAAGAACCCGGCCAGGATCAGCAACAATACCAATCCGATCAAAGCGATCCGTCGAAAATTAATCACACCCTGAAGATAGCACCGAGCTTCTTTCCAAGCAAGCCGCTGGCGGCGAGAATTGTCACCGCAAGGAAAGCCATGGCCCAGACACCGAGGGCACTTGCGATGTAGCGCCCGTCACCGAGAAACTGCATAAGCTCGTAGATCGCCTTGGTAATCGGATAGAAATTGGACTTCTGGGCAAGTATCAGGGAATCGGAAACCTCCAGCATGGATTGGGAAAAGGCCAACAGGGCCCCAGCGAGAAGGTTGGCCAAAATCAGCGGAATGGTGATCCGGAAAGCCGTCTTGACGGGTGGCGCGCCCAGGTTCTGCGCGGCTTCCTCGTAGGTCTCGCTGGTCGTCTGGAGGCCAGCCACCGCCGCCCGGACGACAAAGGGCAGCTTCCTGACCGAGTAGGCAATTATCAGCAGGTAGACCGGATTATCGACGGCATTGATAAAGTCGAAAAACTTCCCTTCCTGGCTCATGGCAAGGTAGCCAAAAGCCATGACGAGGCCGGGAACGGCCAGCGGGAGCATCGCCAATGTATCCAGAATGTGCCGACCCGGGAGTCGGGTCCGCACCACCACATAGGCAATCCCAATTCCAATGATGACATTGAGAAGGGTCGCCATCGCCGCGTAGAAGAGGCTGTTCTGGATGGAATGAACCGTCAGGTTATGCCCGAGGGCCAACTCAAAGTTGCGCAGCGTATACGTCTCAGGAAGGACGCTGTTGTACCAGTCGCCGGCAATCGAAATCAGAATAACCCCAAGGTGCGGTAGAAGGGCAATCGCTGTGATGAGGGTGAAGAAGCCCGTGCAGAGGAGTTTGCCAACAAGCCCGGGACGCTTTGCCTCGGCGGCATGACTGGCCTTGGCCATCATGGAGAAGGTGTTCCTTCCAAAGAAGCCTTTGCCAAAGGCGTAAAAGAGAACCGAAAAGCCCAGCATCACGCTGACCAGGGCGTAGGGAAAAGGATTCCCTCCAATATCCTTGATGCCGTAAAAGATCTGAACCGAAGCAAGGCGGGAATAATCGAAAATGAGCGGAACCCCGAGCTCTGTGAAGGACCAGATGAAGACAATCGTGCAACCGGCAAAAAGTCCTGGCCGCATTAGAGGAAGAGTGATCTTGAAAAAACGCTTCCAGCCACGGCAGCCAAGATTCTCCGCGGCTTCCTCCATGGCGGGATCGATACTTGCCAGGGAGGCCACGGCGTTCAGGTAAAGAATCGGGTAGAGGCTGAAGGCGCTGACAAAGACCACGCCCCAGAACTGGCCTCGGCCGATCCAGTCAATGACTTGTCCGTCTGCCAGAAGGCCGACGTTCTGCAATAGTGCGTTAAAGGCTCCAAACTGACCGAAAATCTGCTTTACGCCGATGGCCCCGACAAAGGGAGGAAGCATGATCGGAAGGAGCGCCGCCCCCATGAAAAACTTCTTTAATGGAAATTCATACCGGTCAGCGATAAAGGCCATCGGGAGAGCGATCAACAATGAGCCGAGGGTGGAAAAAACCGCCACCCCAAAGGCGTTCCGAAGGCCCTCCAGATAGATTGGATTACGGAAGACCTCGAGGACGTAGGTCAGCGTGAAACCGTTGGCGTCATAGAACCCTCCCTGAAGAACCTGCCAAATCGGCCATATGAAAAAAGCCCCGAAAAAGAGGAGTGTGAAAGCGTAGAGGAATGTGGCCACTGGCTTTGACATAGGAAAAGTCCGGGGAGTGTCATGACGAGCCCACAGGTCGTCAAGATATCCTTGTTCCAAGGGTTTTCGATTGGACAATATTCCGGTTTATCCTGATTCTGCCGAATTCCAAAAAATGAAGAAACATAGATTCATTCCTCTGTTACTCGCCATCCTGGCGGTATCCAGCCTTCAAGCACGGATGCAGTTGGTCGTGGGTATCGAGGATCTCTTCCGAGAAATTGACGGAAATCCCGATCAGATATGGGTCGGGCTGGAGTACACAACGGAGTATAGCCTATTCGACTTGTTTAATCCCTACTTCAAGGGAATGGCTGGGCTAAAGACGGGTGATGACTACATTCTGGCCACAGGTCTCGCTTTTGAATGGCAACCGCTCGATGAAATGCCGGATTGGATGATCAGCCTGCATAGCGGCCCCAGCTACACGAATGTCGGGCCACCCCACTCCGGGGCGCGCTTCAATTGGACTTCGGAAATATCCATCCATTATAAATACCTGATGGTCGGCTATTCGCATACCTCCAATGGTGGCGTCTACTCACCCAATTCCGGACTCGATCTGTTTTTGATTGGGTTTACCCTTCCATAAAGCACCTCCGGGAAGGAATCGCATCGTCCGTAGTCGATTGTCCACTCAGTTTGACAGGTCTGGAGAGCGCTCCATCTTCGTCGTATGGATACGCCCTCGCACATTCTGATGACACCGGTAAAAGTCGGAGACCTTGAACTACCGAATCGCTTTATCATGGCACCGCTTACGCGCTGCCGGGCCAGCGAGGGGCGTGTTCCCAACAAGTTGATGGCTGAGTACTACGCCCAACGATCATCAGCGGGTCTCATTCTTTCCGAGGCAACTGCGGTCACACCCATGGGAGTCGGTTATCCGGACACCCCGGGAATCTGGTCGGAGGAACAAATTGAGGGATGGAAATTGATTACCGATGCCGTGCACGAGGAGGGGGGAAGGATTTTCATGCAACTGTGGCATGTCGGGCGGATCTCGGATCCGGTTTATCTGGATGGGGCCTTGCCGGTTGCCCCAAGTGCGATCCGGCCAAGCGGACATGTCAGTCACATCAGGCCCAAGAGGGAGTTTGTCACCCCGCGCGCCCTCGAGACAGAGGAGATCCCGGAGGTTGTTGAGGCTTATCGAAAGGGCTCCGAAAATGCCAAGCGCGCCGGCTTTGACGGAGTCGAACTACACGGTGCAAATGGCTATCTTCTCGACCAATTTCTACAGGACAGCACCAACAAGCGAACGGACCGCTATGGCGGGTCAGTCGAGAACCGTGCCCGCCTGATGATTGAGGCCGTTGACGCAGCAATCAGTGTGTGGGGTCCGGGAAGGGTCGGGCTGCATATCGCACCAAGGTGTGACGGGATGGGAGATTCTGATCCGGCGAAAACTTTCGGATATGTCGCCCGCGAAATGGCCAAACGGGAAATAGCTTTTATTTTTGCCCGGGAAGGCATAAAAGAACCGCGCTTGGGCCCACAACTCAAGAAGGACTTCGGCGGGGTCTTTATCGCAAACCAGCAATTGAGTTTCTCAGATGGGGAGAAACTGGTCCAGTCCGGTGAGGCGGATGCTATTTCCTGGGGGCAGCTCTTCATTGCCAATCCCGATCTTCCGCGGCGATATTTCGAGGGAGCTGCCCTCAACGAGCCAAACACTTCAACCTTCTACGCAGACGGGGCAACGGGCTACACGGATTACCCGGCCCTCGCCTAGGCGGTTTCCAGAGACGAGACCCTCCACCAGTCATTACTTCAATTTCAATTGCAATCAGAGAGTGGTATTGCCGGGTCTCAGGAAATGGGCCTGCTTATGCAAGCGACTTCTTCATGGTAATGTTAATGGCGATTCCCTTGTCGTCATTGTTTCTCAACTGGACAAATCCACCGTAGAGGGAAATGACACGCTCTGCCACAACGGGTTTCAGTCCAAGAACTTCAGCCTGCGTGCTGCTGCGTACGCTGCTGGACAGGTCGAAGAACCCTTCAATTGTCTTTTCGTCGAGAATCCGGCCTGATGATTCCATTACCAAAGTTACGGTAGTGGCTCCATCGATACAACGAACCGATACCGACTTTCCCGGATCAGTAAAAACAACGGCCGTCATCGCGAGAGCCGTCAGGGACATCTTGAACAGACCGGCATCTCCATCGACATCAGCATTACAGAACGGCATGGAACCCGTTTCCACCTCCTGTTCCCTCGCAAAGCCGGAAGAGGTCCGGAACGCCTCGGCAAGTATCTCACTCAACGGGACGGGCACAGTCTTGAAATCCTTCTGTGAAAAGTCGACTTCGGCAAGGAGGAGGGAGTCATCCAAAACGGATATCATGCGGTCGCGGGATTCCTCGAAATACGGGCGCAGGGCGATCACATCCTCGCTCTCCGCACAGCTCTTAATGACCACCTCGGCAACGCCCAGGATGCCGTTGGCAGGTGTGCGCAACTCGTGGGAAATTAATTTGAGAAACTCACCCTTTGTCCGCGCGACCAGTTCCAAACGGTCATGAGCTTCCGCCAGCTCCTTGCTTTTACGGCGAACCAGCTCGTCCAGATGATCATTATGCTCCTCCAGTTGCTTCTGTACTTTTCTCAAGGTGAGGTGCGTATTGACGCGTGCCAACAACTCTTCCGGCTGGAACGGCTTGGTCACATAATCAACCCCGCCGGTCGTGAAGGCCTTTATCTTGTCATCCACTTCCTCAAGTGAACTGATGAAAATGACTGGGACATCGCGAAGATGGCGGTGCTCCTTCAGGGCCCGGCAGACTTCGATCCCGTCCATCTCAGGCATCAGGATATCCAGCAAAATTAGATCCGGCGGGCTGCCGGCCGTGGCCAGCTTGAGCGCATTATCACCGCTTGTGGCGACTTTGACCTTGTACTGGTCATTGAGCAGTCCAATCAGGACATCGAGGTTCGCCGGTGCATCATCAACGGCCAAAATAACGGGCTTGGAATCTTGAATCATGAATTTTTCTCCTGTTCAGCGTTAGGACCGTAAACCAGATCCTGAAGCACTCCGCCAGCTTCTTCGAAACTGTAGGCCTCAATCAAGTCCCTCAAGCGGGTGGTCTCCGGGCTTGGGGACGGCAATAGTCCTGTCTTCTCAAGTTGATCCAGGCAGGCCAAAGCTTCAGAGTCACCGGCCTCCAGCAAATTTGACAACTGTTCAGCCAAGGGCAGGGCCTCCTTGCGGGATAGTGTTGTGCCTTCGGGGAGGTTGTTGCCGGAATCCGGATCATCTTCTTCCAGTTGGGCCAACCCTTCGAGTACTTCCTTCAAGGCTCCTTCCATCCCGGCCAAGGGGGAATTTAATTCCTCGCCTTCAATGCCCTTCTTCAGGGCAGTTTCAAGCTCCCGGGCGGCTTCCTGTAAGTGTGTGGCGCCAAGTGTCCCCGCGAGGCCTTTCAAGGTATGGGCAAGCCGACGAGCCAACTCCTGGTCACCATTGTCCAAAGCATCACGGATTTCTCCGGCAACACCGGCCTGGTCTTTGGCAAATTTGCGCATTAACTTGATCAAGCGCTCTTCCTTGCGCACGTGAGCTAACCCAATTGAGAGGTCGATTCCCGGAAGCTGTCCAAGACTCGTCAGCGGGTCCGGGTTGGAATCTGCCGTGGTGGGAGGCTGCATCGTCTGGCTCGGTATCCACTTTGCAAGTACTTTGAAGAAATGGTTTGGATCCACAGGCTTCGAAAGGTGATCATCCATTCCCGCCTCAAAAGCACGGTGCTTGTCCCGGCTCAAGGTGCCAGCAGTCATGGCGATAATGGGGAGATGGTCATCCGTTGAGTCCCCCTCCCCTTTAGTTGGAATTTCGCCCTTTTTCGCCAATTCGCGGATGCACCGAGTTGTCTCATATCCATCCATTTCCGGCATCTGGATATCCATCAACACCAAGTCAAAGGGCTCCTTTTGGGCCGCCTCAAGCGCTGCCTTGCCGTTTTCAACGACGGTGACCTTGCAGCCCGTTTCCTCCAGCAAGCCCAAGGCAACCTCTTGGTTAAGCTCATTATCCTCAGCAAGGAGCAAATGGGCATGGGTAAGTTGTGGAACGTTGCCCTGATCCCCCTCCTTGAAGGAATTAACTAAATTCGGGACTTCCTCAGGGAATTCACGGATAATGGTGTCCAGCAGTGTCGATGCATTGAACGGTTTCGAAAGAAACCCCCTGATCTCATTTTCCTCCAGTTCCTTGCGCAGCTCATCATTCCAGAACCCGCTCATGATCATGACTCGCGGCTTGATGAGAATTGAATCAAGTCCTGCGACCAACTTGACAGCCTCGATTCCTGTCCTGCCGGCGATTTTCCAGTCGAAAATGGCAAGCCGGAAAGGATCACCGAAAGGGGCCATCCCCAACATCTCGATCGCTTGATCCACAGAGCTCGCGCAGGCTGGACGGAAGGAAAGGTCTTTCAGCATGTGGGAGATCACGACTTGCAGTTCCTCCTCATCCTCAACGACCAGTACCCGCAAGCCCTCCAAGCCAGCAGGGGGCTCCGGGGCCGATTTGAAAGTGGCCTCCTCAAAGGTTGCCGTGAAACTGAAGGTGCTCCCCTTGCCAAAGCAACTTTCGACAGTGATCTCACCGCCCATCAATTCCACAAGGTGTTTACTGATGGAGAGGCCAAGGCCGGTGCCCCCGAAAATGCGGGTTGTGGACTCATCACCCTGCTTGAATGTGTCAAAGACCCTGGCTGTGAGTTCTTCATCCATCCCTTTTCCGGTATCGGAGACGGAAAACTCGAGTGTAATCCGTCCCTCCATGCGTCTCACCGACCGGACAGAAAGTGAGATCTGTCCTTCATCCGTGAACTTGAGGGAATTGCCAATCAGGTTGATCAGGATTTGGCGAAGGCGCAATGGATCACCCACAACAGTCGAAGGGACGTCAGGGGAGAAATCAACCAGCAGGGACAGGCCTTTCTCTTCCAAGCTGAGGGAGAACAGTTCTGTTATGGTCCTTGCCTCATCGTACAAGTCGAAGGTGATCGATTCGAGCTCGATCTTGCTCTGTTCAATTTTTGAGAAATCCAGAATATCGTTGATAATGCCGAGGAGGGAATTGGAAGCTTGGCGAATCTTTTTGAGGTAGTCCTTCTGTTTCGTTTTGGAATCCGATTTCAGGGCCAAATCTGACAGCCCGATTACAGCATTCATAGGCGTGCGGATCTCATGGCTCATGTTTGCCAGGAAATTACTTTTCGCATGGTTTGCCGCTTCTGCAGCATCCTTGGCCTTTGCCAAAGAGGCCTGGGAACGCGTAAGCTCCGCAAGGGCTTTCTCTGCACGTCCCTTCTCCCTGTTGGCCTCTTCCATTGAAGCCAGGGCGGCCTTTCGAGATTCCTCAAGGTCTTTGGTCCGGGCAGTCACCATCTGCTCCAGGCTGTCACGGTGCCCGATCAGCTCCTTTTCCGCCTGTTTTCTCATGGTGACATCGCGGGCGTTCACAACAATGCCGTTGACTCCTTCAACTTGGAGCATGTTTCGGGCAATCGCGCCCAGAGTCATCCATGAGCCATCCATACATTTAAACTGGAAATCGAAACGCTGGATGGAATCGCTTCTTTTCAGGACGCTCTTGATGTTTTGTTGGACCCGCCAAGTGTTCGTTGGGTGGATGAATTCGTAAAAAGACTTGTTGAGATAGTTTTCCGGCTTGTCCCCACATAGCCGACTGAGGGAAGGACTTCCATAAAGGATCACGCCATTGGCGTCCAAAATGGCAATGATGTCCGACGCGTTTTCCGTCAACGCACGGAAGCGCAACTCTCGCTCACGCAGGATTTTTTCCTTCTTCTCGATCTCCTTCAACATTTCATTGAATGAATCGATCAGCTGTCCGACTTCGTCACGGTAGGGATTTTGTGACTGGGTAGCATACCCCTTCTTGTCGCTGAGTTTCCGCGTATTACTGGCCAGTTCGAGAATTGGTCTGGAAACGGCGCGGCCGAGCATACTGGACAAAAGAAGGGCCACCAGGATCGAGACCGTGAACACCCCGCCCAGAATTCCGGCGTAGCTGAAGAGGCGATTGTTCATCTCGGAAAGGTCTCTCGAGATATATACTGTTCCCAGAAGCTTATGCTTATAGTAAATTGGCTCAAAAAGGTGGAGGAATCCCCCTGCAAATTCCTGACTTTCTTCTTGGACCGCGGGAAATTCGGTTTCGGCGGGAACATCCCTCAGGTAGGTTGCAAAGATCTTGCCGTCGGCGTCATACAAACAGGCAGATACGATATTCGGGCTGCTGTTCAACGTCTGCAGGATTACCCAGGCCGCTCTCTGATCCTTGTTCAGGAGGGCAGTCCGGCTATTCTCGCCAATAACCCGCGAATCTGTCTGGACGCGCTGGATCATTGCGCTTCTCGCCGTGATCATCTCATACGAGATGAAGGCCAATAACACCAATCCAAGGGAAACAAGGCAACTGACCATCACCATGGCCATCAGTTTGCCTTGAATGGAAAGGGTGCTGAAAAATCTCATAGTCGCCCGTGTCCCCGCTTTAATGGCCCTTGCAAGGGCACACAGAATGGGGGAATTGCACAATCGTTTCTGTTAAATGACAGGTAAGTCACCAAGGATTTTGTGCCCTCAGGCTCGATCAAAGTCAAGCTGGTTGAAGTTTTCCCCAATCGGGCTTTACCCGGCTTGAAATCGGGTCTTAATTGAAGCCTTATGCCGTCCGACGCTGAGAAACCATTTGTTCACCTCCACTGCCACACGGACTATTCCCTGCTCGATGGCTGTGCCCGGATTGACCGATATATGCAGCGCTGCCAGGAGCTGAACATGCCCGCCTTGGCAATGACCGACCATGGCAACCTCTTTGGCGCCATCAATTTCTACAGGGCCTGTCAGAGTGCGGGCATAAAGCCTCTTGTTGGCTGTGAAATCTATCTTGTCCACGACCACCCCCAATCGGAACGCCCAAAGCGTGACCGTGCCCGCTCGGATGATATTGACGATGTCCCTGAGGATGAGCTTGGACCCGAGAACTACCCCAAATACCAGATTCACCATAAGACCCTCATTGCCAAAAACTTCACCGGCTACCAGAACCTCGTGAAGTTGATTTCCGACGCACATGTCAACGGAATGTATTACCGTCCCCGGACGGACATGGAGAAGCTGGCCGAACATGCGGAGGGGATTCTCGCCCTGAGCGGCTGTATCAACGGTGTTGCCGCCCAACACTTGATTTATAACGATGAAAAGGGCGCCCGGGAAGCAACTGGCCAGTTCATCGATATTTTTGGCAAGGAAAACTACTTTATCGAACTCCAGAATCACGGCATGCCCGTGCAAAAGCGGATTCTTCCGAAGTTGATCAAGCTGGCCCGGGAATTCGACCTGCCGATAGTCTGTGCCAACGACGTCCACTATGTATATAAGGACGACTGGAAACCACACGATTCACTCCTTTGTATCCAGACCGGAAAACATCTCGCGGATGAAAATCGCATGCGCTATCCGAACCAGGAGTTCTACCTGAAGAGCCGGTCCGAGATGGAGGCCTTCTTCGGTGAGCTGCCAGAGGCCATGGACAACACGCTCAAGGTCGCGGAAATGGTCGATCTTGATATCAAGTTCAATGTCGATCACTATCCCGTCTACGAAAAGCCGGCTGAACTGGTCATCCCCGAGGATCCGGACCGCTTCAACGCCATTCTCGATATTTATGTCACTGAAAAGAACAAGGTGCTCGACCGGGACGGGAAGCCACCGATCAGCCTGACTGAAGAAGAGCGAGAGGAATTCCGACGGAACGGTCTCTACCTCCTCGATCTCTGCAAGGCGGGCCTCAAGGACCGCTATGGAATTGATTATGAATCTGTCCGCTCGGAGTTTCAGGAATTCCTTCATCCGGAACCGGATGAACAAGGCCTTTTTGATCCGGATAGTGAGAGCTTCGCTCGAGAGTTGTGCGACAAGTTGGATTACGAATTGGCCATCATCACGGGCACTGGCTTTGTCGACTATTTTCTCATTACATGGGACTTCATTCACTGGGCCAGAAACAAAGGCATCCCCGTCGGACCCGGCCGGGGTTCAGGGGCGGGCAGCCTGATTTCATACATTCTGAGGATTACCGATATCGAGCCGCTCCGCTTCGGTCTTCTATTTGAGCGAATGCTATCCCTTGAACGCGTTTCCCCGCCCGATTTTGATGTCGATTTTTGCATGCGTCGGCGCGATGAAGTGGTCAACTATGTGCGGGAAAAATACGGGGCCGACCGGGTTGCCAACATCATCACATATGGCAAATTCGGGGCCAAGATGGTCGTGCGTGACCTCGCCCGTGTAATGGATATTGAATACACTGAGGCCAACAAGATCGCCAAGATGGTCCCCGATGATCTCAATATCAAACTTGAAGACGCAATTGAGAAATCCTTCGAGCTGCAGAATGCCATTCAGAAGGACCCGCGAGTGGCCGAGGTTGTTCGCCAGGGAAAAGTGATTGAGGGCATGGTCCGCAACACGGGCAAGCACGCTTGTGGAATCATTGTCGGGGATCAGCCACTCACCAATCTTGTCCCGGTCACCTTGCAGGAGGGCGACTTGACCACGCAGTATGCGAAGGGCCCCGTTGAGGAACTGGGCATGCTCAAGTGCGACTTTCTCGGACTGAAAACACTGACCGTGATCGCTGATGCCCAGGATCATATACGGCGTCTGCCAGGAATGGCTGACTTTGATGTGGAGAAGCTTCCCTTGGATGACCCAAAAACCTATGAGCTGCTCAACTCGGGGCGCACGATCGGGGTTTTCCAGTTGGAATCCTCGGGAATGCAATCCTTGTGCAGGCAGATCGGGCTTTCGAAATTCGAGGAGATCATCGCCCTGATCGCCCTCTACCGGCCGGGCCCGATGCAGTTTATCCCACAGTTTGTCGAGGCCAAGAAAGACCCCTCGAAGGTGGTTGTTCCCCACCCTCTCCTGAAGGAACTTGTCGAGGAAACCTACGGCGTGCTGGTCTATCAGGAGCAGGTGATGGAAGCTGCGCGCATCATTTCGGGTTACACTCTTGGGGATGCGGACCTTCTCCGCCGGGCCATGGGGAAGAAAATCCCCGCGATCATGGCCAAGCAGAAGAAGACTTTTGTCGAAAGGGCTATGGAAGCAAACAGCATCGGCCCGAAGGAGGCTGGGGAAATTTTTGCCATCCTGGAAAAGTTTGCCGAGTACGGGTTCAACAAATCCCACTCAGCTGCCTATGCCATGCTATCCTACCGAACTGCGTATCTGAAAGCCAATTACCCGGTCGAGTTTATGGCAGCCCTTCTTGGCTGTGAGCTCGGGAAAGCGGACAAGGTATCCCATTTTATAGAGGAAGCAGTTGCTATGAACATACCTGTTCAGGGACCGGATGTGAATGTTTCACTGGAGTCCTTCTCTCCAGCCCGGGACAAGGACCGCCCTTGCATCCGCTTCGGGCTTGGGGCCATCAAGGGTGTTGGCGGGGGACCTTCCAGCGGCATTCTGGAGGCCCGGGAAAAAGACGGGCCTTTCAAGGACTTCCGGGACTTTGCCCGCCGGGTTGATGCAAAAGTCGCCAACCGGCGCGCCATTGAAAGTCTGGTCAAGGCTGGTGCCTTCGATTCACTCGGGGAGGATCGTGGCACAATCATGGAGTCCCTGGATTCGACATTGAACGAAGTCCATGCGCTGAGAAAGGATGAGGAAAAGGGTCAGGCTCAATTGTTTGATATTTTTGGCATGGAGGATGATACCCCGGCAAAGGAAGACAGTCCAAATCCGGCAAAAGGGCCGGTCATGCCCCTCAAGGAGAAACTGCAATACGAAAAAGAACTGCTTGGTTTCTACGTTAGTGGGCATCCCATGAATCCCTACAAAGAGTTTGCCCGTGCAATCGATACTTTCCGCGGTGAGGAATACCTGAAAATGGAAAACCGGGAACCTTACCGTATCTGTGGAGTCATTACGGGAGTTGTCCGTAAGATTGCGAGGAAGGACAACCGGCCATGGGCAGTCATTACCCTCGCGACAACCCGTGATTCCTACACGATCAATGTTTTCGCTAATTGTTATGCCGATCATATGGCGGCGATCGAGGAGGGAAGCTTGGTTCTTGTGGAAGGACAAATTATCCGGCGTCAGGATGACGAAATCCAATTGGCTTCCAATGCCGTCCGTTCCCTGGATTCAGCTGTTAATGATCTGATCCAGGATGTCACCTTTATCATCAGTGGGAACGGAAATTCGAGCGGTTTTGTACAACTCTTGCGGGAGGAATTGGACAAGAGCATGGGCGATACCCCGGTCCGGCTCGGTATTGATCTGGAAAACGGGCAAGTCGCGGTTGCTGACTTGGCCTCTTCCCTTGAATGGCAACTTGATAAGGACCAGTTCCAGGTTCTCTACAGGCATCCCGCTGTCCGCGATGTGCGCTTCACTGTTCCCAGCCCTGTGGCCCCCGAACCCAAGTGGGGCCGCCGAAACAAATCGTGACGATTATGGAATCCAGATTCAACACAAGCTTCGACAAGATAATTCCCTTTTTCATCTTCATGGTCACAGGGTTGGTGTTCCTGCCCGTGATCAACTGGCTGACTGAACAAACATTCGCACATGAACAGCTTCTGCATGCCTTCCTTGTGTTTGTTCTGACTGGTGCGTTGCTGGTCTATGAGCGCCGTATTGGAATCAGGCCCGTCTTCGAATTTTCCGACACAGCGCAGAATGTCTTGATTTTATCCTACGCGCTCCTTGTTGCAGCCATCTTCTCCAGAATCAATCTGGTCCTGCTTGCCGCGCTCTCCCTGAGTCTTCTCTCACTCCTCCTGTTCATCTTCGGCAACGACAAGCGGCGTCTCATCCTTTCCAGCATCGGAGCCTTTACCATTTTCACAGCATTCGCTGTCATGTTTCCCGTAATGGACTGGCCACTACGTTCAATCGCCGGAAAGTGGGCCGGATATGGTCTCCAATTAATCGGACAGAATGTTCAACTCGGAATATTCAACGGCCAGAACGAGCCCATGCTGATGCTCCTCAACAATGGCCGGCCTTTTCATGTTGCGGCTGAATGCAATGGGTTTGGCATGATCACCTCCTGCCTGCTAATGGCTGCCATCCTTGTCCTTTATCGTAAATTAAGCTTTTTTGATCGCCTGGGGTGGATGGGAATGGCGCTCATCATTGGACTCCTTTTCAACAGTATCCGGATAATTATTATCGTTATCCTCGCGCCATTGTTAAGCGATTCATCCTACATGCTAATGCATGAGGCAGTGGGTTTGCTCACAACCTATGGTGGACTTGGGGTCCTTTACTTCCTGCTCATGCCAAGGGAGCGGGATACTATTAAAACCCTGTAACGCTTACACTTTGGCAAGAACCAGAGAGGCATTGGTCCCGCCGAAGCCGAAGCTGTTACTCAGCACGACATCAAGCTTCCCATCGCGGGTCTCCTGAACAATGGGGTATCCCTCTGCTTCCGGATCGAGCTGCGTTATATTGGCTGTGCCCGAGATAAAACCGTCCTGCATCATGAGCAATGAGTAGATTGCCTCCTGTGCACCGGTCGCTCCGAGGCTATGCCCAGTCAGGCTCTTTGTTGAACTGATTGCCGGAAGATCATCGCCAAATACTGAGCGGATTGCCTTCAGCTCGGTCATGTCACCAGCTGGTGTGCTTGTACCGTGCGCATTGATGTAGTCGACCTTCCGGTCAACACCGTCCAAGGCCAACTGCATGCAACGGACCGCACCTTCACCACTTGGGGCAACCATGTCCGCGCCGTCACTGGTGGCACCATAGCCAATCAACTCCGCGTAAATCTTCGCTCCGCGGGCCTTTGCCCGTTCGTATTCCTCAAGGACGAGCATTGCTCCTCCACCACCGGCAACAAACCCGTCGCGCGTGACATCAAAGGGGCGGCTCGCTGTTTCCGGGGTATCATTGTACTTGCTGGACAGGGCGCCCATGGCATCGAAAAACAGGGAAAGCTCAGCACTTTCTTCCTCTCCCCCGCCAGCAAACATGACATCCTGCTTGCCCCAGGCGATCTGCTCCGCCGCGGCACCAATGCTGTGTGCACTTGTTGCACAAGCCGAGGTGATGGAATAGTTCAGGCCCAGTATCGAAAAGGCCGTGCAAAGGTTGGCCGATACAGTGCTCGACATGATCCGTGGAACACGGAATGCGCCAACACGCCGGATCCCGCGCTCCTCGAGGATATTCATTCCCTCGACCTGATTAACCGGCGACCCGCCTCCCGAGCCCGCAATGAGGCCAGTGCGAGGATTGGAAATGTCCTTGCCCTCAAGGCCGCTGTCGGCGATCGCCTGTTCCATGGAAAGGTGGGCAAAAAGAGCTGCGTCCCCCATGAAACGTGTGAGTTTCCGGTCCACTTGTGCCGCCAATTCCTTCACGCCCTGAATGCTGCCGGATATCTGGCTTCGCATACCAAGCTCTGCATAGCGTGCATTGGCACAGATCCCGGACTTCATTTTCTTCAGGGATTCGGTGACCGATTTAACATCATGGCCAAGGCAAGATATAAGGCCTATGCCCGTTATCACTACTCGTCGATTTGTCATAGAAAGATAATTACAATTGGTTAAAATTCAGCGTCATTCGTAAAGAGCCCCACCCTCAGGCCATTGGCAACATAGATGGTTTTCCCGTCGACCGATACTTCGCCATCCGCGATGGCCAGCTTCAGCTTGCCCGTCATGAGGCGCTTGATGGAAAGCCGGTAAGTCACTTTCTTGTCAGTGGGCAGGATCTGGCCCGTGAATTTGACATCCCCGACTCCGAGGGCACGACCACGACCAGCGTGACCACGCCAGGTTATGAAAAACCCGACCAACTGCCAAAGTGCGTCCAACCCAAGGCATCCGGGCATGACCGGATCCCCTTCGAAGTGGCACTGGAAAAACCAAAGGTCCGGCTTGATATCCAATTCAGCAACAATCTGCCCTTTGCCATGATCGCCCCCGTCTTCAGTGATGGAACTGATCCGGTCGATCATCAGCATGTTAGGAAGGGGCAATTGGGCGTGGCCCGGTTCGAAAAGGGAGCCCTTCCCGCACTGGATCAATTCCTCGTAGCTGTAGCTGGATTTACGTTCGATCACTGGATACCTTTGGTAGATGTTAGGGAACGGGATTAGAAACGAATACCGAGACCGGCATGGACATAGACCTGTGAGCTAAAATCCACACTTACTTCCCGTTCTTCGTTTTGCTGTGTGTATGAGCTTCCACTCTGCACCTGCAGACCACTGAACAAGCTGACCCTTTCGGAGACGTTAAAATAGGCGCTGGCATCGACATAACCGCCAACCTGCCATTCGCTGTCGTCGGTTGTGGTCAGTCCACGGCTCGGATTTATCCCCTCGGCGGGGTTTTGGAGAATCTCATAAGCGGAGAATTCACCGGAATAGTAGATTGCGCTCACGCCAAGACCGACGCTGAAGGCAAATGATTGTCCAAGTGACAAGTTGTATGTTGGACCAGCCCGGAAATTATAGACACTTGAGCGAAGGTCCGCCTTCGAGTCGACAACCGCACCGTCAGCAATAAGCTCTTCAGTCTCTTCACTGGCAATCCACTCAAGCAAGTTGCCGGAGGCAACATCCTCGCGCTCGATATCACCCGTGTAGGGATTTTGAGTGAAAGTACCGTCATCATTTTCAACCGGATCGGGCAAGTCCGGCACATTGGCCCCATTGGCCATGTTATGCCTGAACTCCTGGATGTAGAGATCGGCATCAATGCTCTTGTTGAACCCGGAATCAAAGCCATTGAAGCTAAAACCGACTTGTATGCCGAGGTTTCGCTTCCGGTTGATGTACTTCGTGTAATTGAGTTCCCATCCGAAGGCCCCATCACTCGCCCCCGCAAACTCCACGTCCGGATCGCCGGTCGAGGAGTAACGATGAAAAAGGAGGGCAGTGGGATCGTTTGGAACCACCTGATTGGGGTCAGAGTAGCTAAAATTCGAAGTGGCATCCGTATTGGTTGACGGAACGCTCTCGGAGCCGTCGAGTCCACCCGCCACAAGGGTTGTCGAAATATAATCCTGACGCAGGAACCCATCGTCATAGTCAATGAACCGCTCGGTCCCGAGCAGGATATTGTTGGAGCCCTCAAGTTCGTATTCCGAAGGAACTGAGCCAAGGCCCTTGAAGGCGATATCCGGGGCAACCAGATATTTTACCCGCAACTCGAATTTGACGTTCTTGGTTGGAGGCGGGGGTGGGATATAGCCGGGGGACTGTGCCGAGATGTGGGCACCCAATCCGAGTAGCCCGCCGGTCAGCAACAGCCATCCAATCTTTATTTTTCGGTTATTCACGGAATTCCTGATTAAAATTGAGGTCGAAGGCATACCATTGGTCGCCATTTAGGCTGTCAAACACAATGCCCAGCAAATGCCCAGGAAAGCATTTTTCCTTTGCTCTGTGGCAAATTTCAATACCCTGTTGAGAAGATGCTGGTCTCTTGGGAAATCATTTTTATCTGCCTGTTGCTCGCCGCCGCGCTTGCCAGTTTTGTCTGGGAACGGATTCCCACCGACCTGACGGCAATTCTGGTCTTTGGCGCACTGATAGTTGCTTCCTTCCTTCCCTTCAACAGGACCCTTCCCAGCCTTGAACAGCTCCTTTCAGTCTTTTCCAATCCCGCCCCACTGGCTATTGCCGCCCTTTTCATACTGAGCGCCGCGCTTGAACGCTGCGGCTTGATCGACGAGCTGGCCCGTTTTCTCGAGCATCTAACGAAACTCGGGTACCACGGGCTGCTTCTCTGCATGATCCTACTTGTGGCGCTGATTTCCGCGTTCATCAACAACACGCCAGTTGTCGTGATCTTCCTTCCGGTCATTCTGACTCTCTCCAAGAAGATCAAGACCCCTGCCTCCAAGCTGCTCATTCCCCTGAGTTATGCCTCCATCTTCGGGGGAGTTTGTACCCTTGTCGGAACCAGTACCAATATCCTGGCCAGTGGACTCCTCCAAAAAGCGGATTTCCCGCCTCTATCCATGTTTGAGCTCTCTAGGGTCGGCGTCCCCCTGATGGCCATCGGCACGCTCTATCTTCTCCTGTTTGCCAAGCAGCGCCTACCAGTTCGTGAATCCCTGACCTCGATTCTCAGCGATGAGGAAAGGAAGGAGTACTTCACTGAGGCGTTTGTCCGCGTCAACAGCCCGCTAATTGGTAATACTTTCAAGGGCAGTGACTTACAAAAAGCCAAAGGGTTGCGCCTTCTGGAAATCATCCGGAACGGGGTCGCGGTCAGCGGGAACATCTTCATGGCTGAGCTCCAGGCCGGTGATCGGCTCGTTCTGGCCTGCCGGCCCAGCGGATTTGTCCAGGCCCGTTCCGTCGCGGGGCTTAAGTTGGCTGCGGAGGAGCGGGAGGGACTGGAGACCATTTCCGCGCATGAAGGCTCTATCGTGGAAGGGGTGATCGGCCCACGTTCCACAATTGTTGGCCGCACCATCTCCGAGCTGAATTTCCGCCAACGCTTCCGTATGATCATCCTCGCGATCCATCGCCGGGGAATCAACATGCGCGACCGGATCGATTCCCTCCCCCTTGAGGAGGGCGATACCATTCTCATGATGGGCACCGATTCCGCTCGAGAGCAAATCCGCCGGGGAGATGATATCCTTCTCCTAGACATGCCTCACACGCCCTCCAAGGACTTCAGCAAAAAAGCCCCAATCGTGCTCCTGACCATGATCAGCGTGGTCGGCCTTGTCTCCTTCAACATCATGCCGATTACGGCTGCCGCCATTCTGGGAACCGCCGTTGTCCTTGCCTCCGGGGTTCTTCGCCCCAAGGAAGCCTATGCGGCTGTCGACTGGGGAATCCTCATCCTGATTTATGGAATGCTTGCCCTTGGAACCGGCATGCAGACTTCCGGCGCGTCAGGTCACATTGCCAGTGCGATTGCCAATATTCCGCACTTCGGGCTCTCCGACGGAATGCATCTTCTCCTGATCCTTGCCTGCCTTTACCTGACGACTTCCATTCTGACTGAGGTCCTCTCGAATAATGCCACAATTGTCTTGATGGTTCCGATCGCCCTTAACCTCGGAATTGCCCTCGGGGTCGACCCGAGGCCCTTCGTCATCGCGGCCTGTGTCGCCAGCTCGGCCAGCTTTTCCACACCCATCGGATACCAGACCAATACCTATGTCTATTCAGTCGGGGGATACCGCTTTGCCGACTTCCTGAAAATTGGGCTACCGCTCAATATCTGCTATTTCCTTGGGACGGTTGCGCTTGTTCCCCACTTGTGGTCCTTCTAAGGGACAATGCCTGAACTGGCCGAAGTTGAATATTACCGCAAGCGATGGAACCCCGGTTTGGACGAATCGGTCAGGAAAGTACATCTCCACCCGAAGGCCCGCGTCTTTCGTGACCTCGACCCGGCAAAGCTCAAAAAGGTGCTCATCGGGACCACATTCAAGGGCTCCCAGTCCCATGGGAAGCAACTCTGCTTCATGTTTTCCGATTCTGTCTTTCTTGGAATCCATCTCGGCATGGCTGGCCGCCTCCTGACTGCACAAACTGCGATTGTCCCCGATCGACACGAGCACCTCGTCCTTGTCATGGAGTCCGTCGCCCTTGTCTTTTCCGATTACCGCATGTTTGGAAAAGTCCTCCTCCACGAGGGACAGACAGGCCCCGGGAAGGGAGAGAAATCCCTTCCAGAGTGGTGGAGCCAGCTGCCTCCGCAGCCTCAGGAAGCCGCATTTGACCAGACTCGCTACCGTTCCATTCTCGTCCGCCATCCGCGAAGACCCCTGAAGGCACTTCTTTTGGATCAATCGGGTTTCCCCGGCATTGGCAACTGGATGGCCGATGAAATTCTCTGGCGGGCACGGATTCATCCGGCCAGCACTGCAAATCACCTGTCCCCATACAAGAAGCGACGGCTCTTTGAGGAAATTAAACAGGTCTGTGAAGATGCCCTTCGTGTCATAGGGTCAGATTGGGGTGATCCTCCAGACCAGTGGCTCTTTAACCATCGGTGGAAGCGCGGGGGGACCTGTCCGGCCTCCGGCAAGCCGCTCGTGCATGAGACGATTGGCGGGCGCACCACCTGCTTCTGCCCGGCTATCCAGAAGAAATAGGGCCGTTTTTCGGAACGGAAATTTGGATAAAAAAAAGCCCCGGCTCCGCAAAAGCAGAACCGGGGCTGAAATCAATAATCAGACTCGATTAGTACTGATTGGTCGCTTCAGTTTCACGAACCGGACGACCCATCTGATCGCTTTCCAGTTGGACCGAGAAACGAATGTCCCCTTCGGAAAGGGCCTTGACGACAACCTGCCAGGTGGCGTTGGCGCCCGGTGCAATTGAAGGCACCGCATTCATCACGATGGTCTGGCCAGAAGCGCGAGCACTGGTTGTACCACTTGAAGTGACATAGGATTGTTCGTCTTCAAGCTGGGCTGTCACGCGGACGTTAGTGGCCGGGGCCGAGCCCTGATTGGTAACGACAATCTGGTAAGTCTGGTTGGATCCAACTTCGATCGGGTCTTCAAGGTCGATAACCTCAAGAAGGATAGCCGGAATACCGGTGACTTCCGTTCTGCAGACCGTGGAAGCAACTGGTGCGCAATTTCCTTGTACGGATCCAGAGAAGGATACCATGCCAGCCTGCTTGCCAGTGAATGTGGCACAAACTTCCGTGACACCTTCAGCCGCGATTGAACCGAGGTTCCAGACAACGGCATTGCCCGAGAGGTTTCCACCGCCAGTAGCACCTTGGAAGGTTGCTCCTGCAGGTACCGGAACGGTCAGCACGGTATTGGAGGAAGTTGCATTACCTGTATTCTTAACCTGGTAGCATACGGAAATCGGGCGACCGATAAAGCGTTCGCTCGGTGCTTCGCAGGAAACCATAAGGCTTGGAGCGCTGACAACAACAGAGCCCATGTCCTCAGCGGAGATGCCTTGAGCCGAGTTGGCAACAGGGCTGGCTTCATAGCGGCCCGTGCTGGATGCCTTGAGATCCAGATCAAATGCTTTTGATTCACCTGGATTGAGATCGCCGGCGTTCAAGCTGATGCGGGTCTGGCCGTCAGCGGTGGCAAGACCGCTTGGGAGCGCGTCTGTCACAACAACATTGGTCAGGCGGCTGCTGCCCGAATTACGGACAGTGATGCGAGCCGGGATTGGATCACAAACTGTGACGGCCGGAACGAGATCAAGAACCAGTTCGAGGTCAGCACGAACGACCTTGATGGTCTCGCAGTAACTCGGAACGAAGGTGACGGCTGAGCAAGTTGTCGCATAGCCTTCTTCAGGAGAGCTCGCCTTGAGGATCACGTTACGTGTTCCACCGGGAGCAATTTCCCCGAGCATCCAAGTGGCGGTATCGCCATCGACTGCGTCAGCCGCAGGGGCTGCATCGCTGAGGCGGAAGTTGCTGCCGACAACATCGGTCAGGACAACATCCTTGAGGGTCACGTCGGAAAGGTTACGCAAAGTGTAGGACACTTGATAAGGAGCCCCAACCATGACTTCCGAAGGAACAACCTTTTCCAGAAGCAATGAGCTCGAGGAAAGGATTCCCGTAGGATAAGCAACCGCACCCTTGGTGTAGTTGACTCCATTCCGGTCAAAAGTTGTGTAAGCTGGGCCATATCCCGATTTGGCAACGGTCTTTTTGGCCGGAGCTGGTTCGGCAGGCTTTGTAGACTTGGAGCTCTGCTGGGTTGCGCAACCCGTCAGAACCACGGCGGAGGCCAATGAAGCGGCTGCCAGTAGTTTTAATAGTTTAGATTTCATAACTCGTTAGTTCTTTGGATGATGGATGATTAAAAAAAATACCTAAGGAGAAAACCTGCTCCAAAAGACACGACTTCCCACCTTATTTATCGGGCTGAGTACACAAATATACTGATAAACTGCAATCAAATAAAAAATCTGACCCCAAAAAGACCCTAGAACCACATAATTCTGATACGCTAATTCCGGCAGCTTGGCCAGCTAATTTTGGCTGTTTTCGGGAGTTGTAGGGGCATATCGGCCCCAAAAAACTGGGTAAATCTGATCATGACTGCCCGGAAACAGATTATCCTTTTGATTCTTGCTCTTGGCCCGGGAATCACTGCGGAGGGCATATCGCCAATCAGGGACCAATGGCAACTGGCCTGCAAGGACCTCGCGGCCGGGCGGGCTGCCGAAGCCCTCCACCATTTCCAGGAATTCAATGACTGGTATGGAGAGGAGCCAGAGGTGAAGGATCCTGAATTCCACGAGGGGTGGATCCGCCTCTGGGGACTGGCTGCCCTCCAGTCAGGCTCTTTGGAGGAGGCTGCCACGTTGCTGGAGCGCTGGTTTTCAGAAAATCCTCAAAACAAGGCATACCGCGCTTTCCTGCGCTTCCAGCTAGTGGGGATCTATCAGTCATTGGGCCTTTCTTCACAGGTTTCCCGCCACCGGGACAAGTTTCTGCAAGAGCATCAGGACTTGCCTGAGTGCGCCCTGATCCGCTGGGGATGGGCTGATGAAGCCATTCGCGCCGAGGATTATCCGTTAGCCATTCGCCAATTAAGGGCCGTGATCAATACTGTGGGCCTCTCCAAATCAGGCCAATCACTCGCGGAAGCTGCGCTGGCCCTTGTTGAAATGTCTCGAGGATCGGACGAGTCGGCGATGGACCTTCTCTCTGGGCCCGGCCTCGAGGAAAACCAACTTGTTGGATTCTGGAAGGCTCTTGCCGCTCCAACGCTCGCGCAGAAACTGATGGCGACATCACAACCGGCGAAAGCGCTAAAAGCTTCCTCATGGTTTGATTCCCCGGAAAGGATGGTCAGCCGACTGGATGACTTTGGGCGGAAGTTCAGGACAAAATCGGCGGCCTTGAAGCCGGCGGCCATTCGGCAGAATATCTGGAACAAGCATTGGGAAACCCAGCTTGACCGCCTCCGATGGTCGCTTGACCAGCAGGCGGAGGACCTGACCCTCATGGCATCGCTCTATGCACTCCGGTTGAGGGTCCTGCTGGAAGCAAATCAACCCGCGCTGGCAAGCACTCTGGGCAGGGCCATCCTTGAAAGCCCCGAAATCTCCACCCGGATGCTCAGGGCAGCCAGCTTTAAAGCCATTATTGAGTCCAGTATCGCCTTGAAGGACTGGAAACAGGCGGAAGCCTTTGCCAACCGCTTCAGGGAGAATTATCCAGACGATCCAGCCCTGCCGGAAATTTTGTTCCTCAACGCCCGCACGGCTGCCTCGCGCAAGGAATGGGCCCGGGCAATCAGCCAGATGGAACAACTTTTCATGGCATTTCCCACTCATGCATCCGGATACTCCTGGAAAATGCTCTACGCAGACTGGCTCCTGCAGTCTGGTAATCCAGGTGGCGCATTGAGAACCTATTCCACAATAGCGGATGGATGTCCTCCCGCGTGGCGGGCATTTGTGACATTTCATCAGGGCCGCTGTCAGGAGGCCCTCAGCCAATGGGATAAAGCAACCGGGCTTTACAAATCCGTGAAGGCCAATGAGCACGCACCGGCCAACCTTCGTGAGTTTGCGTTGACCAGCTTGCTGAAATTGTTCCTCAAGCGAATGAGTCCCGAAGCGTTCACAAATGCCCTGATGGAATATCGAAGCCAATGGAAAGACGGGATGAACCACCTCATGGTGGAAAATTTGGCGGGCATGTTTTTCCAGCGATCCGGCAACCTCACCCTTGCTACAAGCACTTACAAGGCCGTTGCTTCAGGGTCGGGTTCCGAGGCGAATTTTGCCAAGGAACAACTTTCACTGCTCTATAGGGATACCGGTGACATCGACTTGCTGCGCAAGCATGCCCTTGAGTGGATTGAATCAGACTTGCTTGCGGAATCGAAAATCTCGGAAACCCCGCTTATCGACTGCGGAATCTATCAGGAAAAAACAAGGACCCCCGCCCTTCCCGAAAGCCTGCTCCAATCGCTTCGGGAGAGCCTTGAGGCTCGCACCCGTTCCATTCCTGTCGGTCCCTGTCTTGATCTCATCTCCCAGCTCTGGGATCAATACCGACAAGGCATTCCCTCCAGTCCGGATATGCCAACACAATGGATTGAGTCGATGGTGCACGACTTCAGATCCCATGATAACTGGTCCGGCTATGCAGCCTTCCAACTCTATCTGGCCCAGCGGCTTGAGGAGGAAGGCCGGTTGGATTCGGCCGATACCCGAAGGATCGAGGTGCTTCAAGCTGCCGGGAAACTCAGACTGGGCGAAAACGCTGACTTCATCCTTTCCCAAATCGCGCATAAGTACGACTTTCCTGAAGCAGAGGAGCGCCTTGAGATGTTCCTCTCCAACTATCCCGAGTCCCCTCATCAACCGCAGGCAATTCTCTGCTCAGCACTTCGCAAACGACGGGCCGGGCAAACCGCCAAGGCCCTCAGTCTTGCCGGTTCCATTGTCAGGCTTTGGCCAGATGCGAAGATCTTTATTGAAGCAGCCCTGCTCTTTTCCCGGTGGTCTCTTGAGGACAGGCAGGTTGATCAGGCCTTGGCGGTGATTGACACGGTCCTCAACAAGCCGGGACTTTCCCCGGTATCAACTGCTGAAGCACTTTTCATCCGGGCGGAGGGGGATTTTCATGCGGGCAACACCAGCAGGGGATTCCTCAACTGCCTGCGAATATTGACCCTGTATCCAGATATTCATGACAAAGCAGACTGTACCATCAACCTTCTTGGGCGGCATCTGGCTCTCCTTCCCGAAGGCGATGAGCGGCGAAAAATTGAATCAAAACTATGCCAAAGCCTTCAACCTCAACAATTGGAGAGACTGCAACTCAATGAAGTTTGATCCCACTCCAAAACTCCTGGTTTCATTATTGATCCTCGTCCAACCCGTCCTGAGTGGAATGGAAATCCGTGGGCAAACTGTCAACGGGGTGCAATTTGCGGGAAACTTCACCAGCCTGCGTTCCGGAGTGCTGTATCTGTCATCTGAAAAAAGGGAAGAAACAGACTCTCTTGGAATCCCGGTAGACATCCTTGAATCCGCATCGATTGAAATCCGGAAGCCCTACGGCCCCAACCTGTCCAAGCGTTTGGAAACCCTCGCACCCCTGCTCCCGCATTTGGGGATGAAGACAATTTCAATCCTGCTCGAATGGATCCGACACTTGGGAGGTACCGGTGACTGGACGGGGGTTTACCTCTGGTCAGGGCGAGTGAGGCAAACAGCCCCGGATCCTGGATTCCAGCTGGAGGCAGCGCTCCTTGAAGCCCAGTCACTTCTGAAAATGGGCATGTATCGGGAATTGGGGCTTAAGCTCGTTCCTCTGAACTCATCCGTCCAACCCATCGATGCCTCTCCGCTGCTTTGCCTCCTCAATGCAGCATTCTGGGAATGGTCTGGTGACACTGATAAATCATGCTTTTGGAAGCAATTGCCGGAATTGCAAATTCCCTCGCGCGACATCCGCCAAAACTGATCCGGAGCAAAATTATGCCACTCGCTCAAATCACTCTCTTTGAACTGCTCCAGCAGGGCGGCTGGGCCATGTATCCATTGGGCTGCCTTTCCATGACCCTCTTTGCACTCATTCTGTTTTCATGGATGCAAACATCCCGTGGCCACTTCGGGTTGCGGCCTTCTCGCTGGACGGATCGTCCCCTGACCCGTCAACTCGAGGACAAATTGGGCCCGCTTCAAACAAAATCCGGGACGGCTCGGCAGCGCGAAAAAACGGAGGATTTCTTAAACGGCATTGAAGGCAATACGCTCCGCTGGATTCAATACATGAATGTCATCGCGACAATTGCCCCCATGGTTGGGCTCTTGGGAACGGTCAGTGGCATGATCGGCGCATTTCAGACCATTGCCACCGGAGGCATGGGAAAACCCGAACTCCTCGCAGGGGATATTGGCGAGGCCCTTATTACAACCGCGACCGGGCTGACAATTGGGATTCCTGCGATGATATTCTACTTCATGCTTCGCAACCGCCTGGATGCGAGACTTGAAGAATTCGAGGAATGGCTTGAGGAAACGTCCTCAGGAAGCGGCATCGAGAGCAAGCCGGTCCCGCAGGGAATTGGCCCGGAAAATCCAAAACGGTGAGTTCAACTCGAGAATAATATCCGTAATTTCCGTCACGCGTTCAGTGTCCCCGGCCTCCCAGTAGGTCACAGCAAGATTATAAGCTGCTTCCCCACGTGTCTGGTCAAGCGCTGTGGTATCGAGGGCCACCGCCTCCAAAAGGGCGCGACCGGATTCGAGAGAGCCACCCATGAGCAGACTCATGCCTTGTCCGAGCAGTGCGCGTGAAGCCATTGTTGGATCCTCAAATCCCTTGGCTGCTTCGGCATATGCATCCGCCGCCTCGCCATAGGCCTGTTCCTCGTAACGGCTGTCCGCAACCTGAAGCTGGGCAAGGGCCGCCAACTGGTGGTCAGGATACTCCCCGGCAAAAGCGACCTTCTCCTCAACGGAGCTGCTTGCGGCAAATGCTTCCTGAATCGAAGCTTCCTTCTTTTCACCAAAGTATTGAAACAGCTGGATTCCAACGACAATCAAAGCGCCAATGGCGATGCCACCGAAAATTCCCGTCCCGTTGTTTTTCCAGAAATCATTGAAGCGTTCCTCCATATCCGCATCGGGCGGGAGATCGCTGTCTGGATTCAAACCCTGGGGAGGGAGAGGTTTATTGGGTTCCTTCTTTTCCTTGCTCATGGTAATTCGTTAAATTTGAAGTGTTTGGAGAAGAAGACGCTTCGCTGGAAAAGGTCAAACGGATTTCAGCCCCAGCGGGAAATGTGGGTTGCACCCATGCGTCTGAACCGTTTGCGTCATCTCAAAGTCACTTTTAGTCGACTCCAACCGACAACTTTTCGAATTTTCCCCGAAATATGAAAGCATCCCTCAAGGTATTGATTATCGGCTCAGGCGGACGTGAACATGCGCTTTTAAAGGCCTGCAAGGCCAGCCCGCTTGTGGAAAGCGTGGTCGCGGCTCCAGGAAACGGCGGTATGGAAGCGGAAGCCCCCTGCCATCCACTCGATGTGGAGGATATCGAAGCAACCGTGAAGCTCGCGACCGAGCTGGGAATTAATTTTGCCATCGTCGGCCCGGAAGTCCCTCTGGCGCTCGGGGCCGCGGATTCGCTTCGTGCGGCGGGCATTGATACCTACGGGCCCGGACGCGACGGGGCCGTGCTTGAATCAAGCAAGGCTGCCTGCAAGGCGTTTTTCAAGCGCTACGACATTCCGACTGCCGCTTGGGATACTTTCTCGGAAGTTGAGCCTGCGCTGGAGTACGCCCGCTCATGCCAGTTGCCACTGGTCGTCAAGGCGAGCGGCCTTGCGGCGGGAAAGGGCGTCATCATCTGTGAAACCGCTTCCGAGGCGGAAGAGGCCATCCGCGGAATGCTTGAAGGCAAGCAGTTTGGCGAAAGTGGCGAGGAAATCGTCATTGAAGAATTCCTGACAGGCCAGGAAGCCTCGATCATGGTCATGGTGTCCGGCAACAAGTATGTCTGCCTGCCACCAAGCCAGGATCATAAGCGGATTGGGGAAGGTGACACAGGGCCCAACACCGGAGGAATGGGCGCATATGCCCCGGCGGTGGTGGTCACGGATACCGTGATGGAGACGGTTGCGAAGGATATTATCAAGCCCACCCTGGGAGGCTTTGAGAAAGAAGGGATTGATTTTCGCGGAACCCTCTTCGTTGGCCTGATGATCAATGATGAAGGCATCCCCAAGGTGCTGGAATACAATGTCCGCTTTGGGGACCCCGAATGCCAGGTCCTTCTCCCACTTTGTGAAACGGACCCGGTTGAGCTAATGCTCGATTGTGCCCGCGGGACGCTTGAACCGCAGGATGTGAAGATCCGGAAGGATTATGCGATGAATGTTGTCCTCTCGGCCAAGGGTTATCCCGGCTCATACGCGAAAGGAGATATCATCCAGCTTCCGGATGAGCTTCCTGACAATGTCCACATCATCCATGCCGGGACCCGGATTGATGAAAGCGGCAACCTTGTCAGCAGCGGGGGGCGGGTGCTCGGCGTTGTCTCGATGGCTTCTTCCCTCGAGGCTGCCGCGAGGGATGCCTACGCGGTCTGCGATGCAGTAAAATGGGAAAACAAGAATTTCAGGCGGGACATCGGCCATCGCCAGTTGAAATCTCCGGCGGAATCCTGAAGGATATAATTATGAAAAGTGCTTACGAATTGGCCATGGAACGGCTCGAAAAGGATGATCCCGAGGGAGCGGTCACGCTCAGCGAGGAACAGAAAGAGGCTCTTGGCGACATTGATACCAAATTCAAGGCGAAGATTGCCGAACGGGAGGTCTTTCTAGAAAAGCAGTTGTTGGAAGCCCGCCAATCCGGTGATCCTGACGCAATCGAGCAGATCCGGACACAATTAAGGAATGAACGCCTTCGCCTCGAGGAAGAGCGGGAATCAGCCAAGGAAAAAGTCCGCAAGGCAGGATCTGGAGAATGAAGGCTTATCTCGATTTACTTGAACATGTGCTGAAGAACGGCGTGGAACGGGATGACCGGACAGGCGTTGGGACACTCTCCTGCTTCGGCGCGCAGACGCGCTTTGACCTGCGTGAGGGATTTCCATTGGTCACGACCAAAAAGCTCTACCTGCGGGCCATTATCCACGAGTTGCTCTGGTTTCTCAAAGGCGATACCAATACGCGTTATCTCAACGAGAACAGGGTCACCATCTGGGACGAATGGGCTGATGAAAACGGTGATCTCGGACGCGTCTATGGCGCCCAATGGACCCAATGGCGCAAGCCTGACGGGGAATCCATTAATCAGATTGATCAGGTAATTGAGTCCATCCGGACAAATCCCGCCAGCCGGCGCCACATTGTCTCCGCCTGGAATCCGGGTGAGCTGGACCAGATGGCCCTGCCCCCCTGCCATGCTTTCTTCCAGTTTTATGTGAATGAAAAGGAAGGCACTTTGTCCTGTCAGCTCTACCAGCGCAGTGCGGATTTGTTTCTCGGCGTTCCCTTCAATATCGCCTCATACGCGCTTCTCACGATGATGATGGCCCAGATATGCGAGCTCAAGCCGGGGGAATTTGTCCACACCTTCGGGGACCTGCACATTTATAAGAACCATCTTGAGCAGGTTAAGCTCCAGCTTTCTCGCGAACCGCGCCCGCTCCCGACCATGCACCTGAATCCCGAGCGGAAGAAGATTACCGACTTCATCTACGAGGATTTTGAGCTCCGCGATTACGATCCACATCCGGGAATCAAAGCCCCGATCGCCGTTTAACCCAACCAATGAGTCGGTCTTTCAAGCCCGGTTACATACTATGAAATCCCATCCCTGGAAAGCCATCGCGGCCATGTCTGAAAACCGTGTCATCGGAAATCGCGGACAGATCCCATGGCACCTCCCGGAAGATTTCAAGTGGGTCAAAGCCTGCACGGAGGGACAGGTCATTGCCATGGGGCGGAAAACCTTCGAGTCGATGGGTCGGCCCCTTCCCAAGCGCGAAAACATTGTCATTTCACGCTCCGCGGAGGAAATCCCAGGCTGCACCGTCCTGCCGTCGCTGGACGCTCTTGAGGCATACACAACCGACCGCGAAATCTGGATCTTTGGCGGGGCGCAGATCTACGCCCAGGCATTTGACCGGATCGGTGAGCTTTACCTGACAATCGTCAAGGGCTCCTTCGAGGGAGACACTTTTTTCCCGCCCTTTGAGGACCAGTTTGATCTCGCTGAAACTGTCCGGGAGGAGCCCGCTTTCAAGATCCTCAAATACGTGCACAAGGCCAACGGAAAGTGACTGCGAATCGGGCGATTTAACTACGGATTACACTAATTTTTAAACTGCGGAATATAAGAAACAATCGAAAATTCTTCCGTGTTTTCTGTATCTTCTGTAGTAAAAACCAATTCGAGTGATTCGAGCGATTCGTAGTTAAGACCGGACCTACAGCGCGGCCAGGTCGATTTCCGGGAAGATCAGTTGATTGGGATCGAGGCATTCAACCGGCCATGGGCAGCCGCCATTTCCCATCACCTGGTGCACCTTCTCGGGATGGTTGCAATCCTTGCTCAGGTGAGCCAGCAGGACACGCTGCCACTTGGGCTGCTTGACCGATTCGAGGAAGGCGCGGGCAGCCGCGTTGGAGAGGTGTCCGTGGCGACCAGTGATCCGCTGTTTCACAGAATGGGGGCGCTTGACATCCTGCTCGAGAAGATCCGGGTCATGATTGGCTTCCAGTACGAGCAATTGCACGTCACGGACAAGCTCCGCCAGATTGGCGGGCGCATGGCCCAGGTCCGTTATCCAGGCGATGCTTCCGGGAGGCTCAAACAGATCGCCACCGCCGGTTCGGAATACATAACCCACCGGCTCCATCGCGTCGTGCGGTAGAAGCATTGTTTGAACGGCTATATCCTTGAATTGAAAAGGGGTCCCTGTCTCGAAAATTTTCCATGACAGATCCTGATTCAGTTTTCTCTGGGCCACCTGTGCCGTGCCATAATTCGCGAAAAACTTGAGATGCTGATGACGCGCCAGTCCGCGGAGACCGGCCGTGTGGTCACTATGCTCATGGGTCAGGAAGACCGCATCCACGGTCTCAATCGGTTTCCCGATAGCATTCAAGAGGGCCACTAAACGCCGTCCACTGAAGCCAGCGTCCAGTAAAATCCGCGTCTGCCGTGTCTCGATCAAGGCACAATTGCCTGAACTACTGGTACCAAGAATCTGGAAGCGAAACCCCATGCCTCATACTCCAGCCCAGTCCATGCCGCTGTCACGCATTTTCTCCAAAATCTATTTCCAACAAGTTGCCTCTCCCCGAAATTAGTGTCATACTGACCCCTCATCACGACAAAAGAAGCCTTGATGCGAGTGAATCCGGACCCTACGGTCCACAATTCCTTTGAAATCCGTGACTACTGAATACAGACAATCCCTGCCCGATACACAAAACCGTGATGCCGCCGAGATCCTCGGGGCAAACGTCCCGATTCTGCAGGTCGGCATATCCAATTTCCGCCTGCCGCTACGCGTTATGTCAGCCAAGGGAGACCCGATCAGCCTGGAAGTCTCGGTAACTGGAACCGTTTCCCTCGGCGCGGACAAGAAGGGCATCAACATGTCCCGGATCATGCGGATTTTCTATGAGTTCAAGGACCGGGTTTTCACACCCGAGCTGCTTGAGGAGATCCTGATTGCCTACAAGGAGAAGATTGGCTCAAGCCGGGCCCGGCTGAAGCTGGGCTTCAGCTATCCGATCATCAAGAAGAGCCTCCGCAGCGACATGGAAGGCTACCAATATTACGAAGTGGCGTATGAAGGCATCCTCGATGATCTCGGGCGCTTCCGCAAACAGATCCATTTTGATTTTGTCTACAGTTCGGCCTGTCCCTGTGCCTCCGACCTCTCGGAGCATGCGCGGGAGACCCGCGGCCAGTATGCAATTGCCCATTCCCAGCGCAGCAAGGCACGCGTCAGTATCGAGGTGCGCCCCGGCAAAACGGTCAACATTGAGGATTTGCAGGCGATCTGCGACAAGGCCTTGCTGACCGAGACACAGGTCATGGTCCGCCGCGAAGATGAGCAGGCATTTGCCGAGCTCAATGGTGACCAGACCAAGTTTGTCGAGGATGCTGCCCGCTTGCTGTATGAAGCCATCGATTCGGATCCGCGCATTTCCGACTTCCAGGTTGCCTGCGCGCACTTGGAATCCCTGCACAGCCACGACGCAGTCGCGGTGATCAACAAGGGGGTCGATCACGGCTTTCCGGGTCATATCGATGATTTTCGCAGCCTGATTTGTTAATCCGAAATAATTCGGGAACAAATCCTCTATCCAGATCTCCGACTGGTATGAAACGGAATAACCCACTGGGAAAAAGTCTGATCCCCGGCCTCATTCTTCTGACGGCCATCCTCTACCCGCTTTTTCTCTTCTCAAACACCGCACACGATAAACCGATGGAAGAAAAACCAAGCGCACCTGAAGAAGTATCTGCTCCGGAAAAGCTGGAAGAGTCCGACTGGAAGGAACGGTTGACTCCCGAGCAATATCGAATCCTTCGACAAGCCGGGACGGAACGTCCGAATGGCGATGTCTATCATCAATTCAAGGACCAGGGTGCCGGAAAATATTTTTGTGCCGGATGCGGAACGATGCTCTTCTCATCAGAGCACAAGTTTGACTCGCGTTGTGGCTGGCCCTCCTTCTGGGACCCCGCCGCTATCGATAGCATCGAAACCCGCACCGACATGAGCCTCGGCATGAAGCGCGTGGAAGTGGTCTGTGCCAACTGTAAGGGACACCTCGGGCACCTTTTTGAAGGCGAAGGCTTCGACACCCCAACCGATCAACGTTTCTGCATCAACGGGACCGTGCTGACATTTGTGCCGGACGAGAAATAACGCCTTGGAGTGCGTCGACATGACGCCGCACTTCAAGTTACTCTTTAATGAACGCTTCCGCCCTTCTGCTTAATTGGCTCCGGTGCCTTTTCAGTCGGTACGTTGGGACCTTCTGAAATATCCTTCCACCAACCTTGTGGGCGGGCCCATTTCACCGCGTTGTAGATGACACGCTGAATCGTCTTGTCATGATAAATCGGGTACGTTTCGTGCCCCGGACGGAAATAGAACACCTTTCCGTTTCCGCGATGCCAGCAGTTGCCGCTCCGGAAAACCTCGCCACCCTCGAACCATGAGATAAAGACCTGCTCCTCCGGTTCGGGAATGGAAAAAGGTTCCCCGTACATTTCTGTATTCTCCAATTCGATACAGGGGCCAATGCCCTCCGCGATGGGATGGCCGGGATTGACCACCCAGAGCCGCTCGCGCTCACCGGCCTCGCGCCACTTGAGTGCGCAGGGTGTTCCCATGAGCCGCTTGAAGATTTTTGAGAAGTGCCCGGAGTGAAGCACGATCAGCCCCATTCCCTGGAGGACGCGCGAATGAACCCTCTCAACAATCCCGTCCTGAACCTGATCGTGGGCACAGTGTCCCCACCAAATCAGGACATCGGTATTTTTAAGAATCTCCTCCGACAGGCCATGCTCCGGTTGTTCCAAAGTAGCCGTCCTCACGGACAACTCGTCCTCAGCAGCCATGAAGGTCAGTCCCTTCGCAATAGCCTTGTGGATTCCCTCAGGATAGATTTTTTGCACGAGCTCATGCTCTTTCTCGTGCACGTATTCGTTCCAGACAGTGACCTTGATCATGCCTTGGCCTTCTTTAATGCGCTCTTTATTTTGTCAAGGGAAGAGGCGTTGAACACGTCGACCGGAGTGAGCCCTGCCTTGCGGGCGGTAAGGATGCCAACCCTCAAAAACGCCAGGTCATCAATCCTGTGTGCATCAGGCGTTATGACGCAGGGGACACCTTGCTCCTTCGCATAGGCCCAATAGCGCCAATCCATGTCCATGCGCCAGGGATTGGCATTCAGTTCAATAAGGACTCCATTGTCACGGGCAGCATCAATCAGTTTGCGTACGTTCACAGCATACCCCTCGCGACGGAGAAGCAGTCGACCGGTTGGATGTCCGAGGATTTTCAGACAACCCGTGTCGGTTTCAATTGCGCGTATGATCCGCTGAGTCATCTCCGTCTCACTCTGGCCACTCATCGAACCGTGAACGGAGAGGACGCAGTAATCCAATTCCTTCAGAATGTCCTTTTCAAAATCAAGTGATCCGTCCTTGAGAATATCAACTTCCGAACCGGCAAAAAGATGGGCCCGCTTACCACGATTCTTGTTCAGTGCATGAATTTCCCGGACCTGTTCGAGCAGGCGCTCTTCCGACAAACCGTTGGCCTGAAAACTTGCCTTGGAGTGATCCGCAATCCCAATGTATTCCAGTCCCATGTCAGCCGCGGCCTGGGACATTTCCTCAAGAGTATTGTGCCCGTCGGAAGCCTTGGTGTGGTTGTGGAAGGTTCCCTTCAGGACATCAAGCGGCAAGGGCTTCTCAAGCTTGTGCTTTTCCGCCAGCTCGATCTCGTCGATTCCCTCGCGTCGCTCCGGCGGGACAAAATCGAGACCAAGCGCCTCGAAAAGATCCGCTTCCTCCTCGATGCCCTTTTTGGCAAGGGGGCGATCATAGGCTTTACCACTCTCTTCGGATGGCTCATCGCCCTTGTTGAAAATCCCCCACTCTGACAACGACAAGCCCAGGCCAAGCGCACGCTGGCGCATCTTGACATTGTGATCCTTGGAACCCGTGAAGTGGTGCAGGGCAAAAACAAAACGGTCCCCGGGGACAACCCGAAGATCGGCTTGCAGGCCACCATCAAACCGCACGCTCGATTTAGTCTCCCCTTTGGCGGAGACCTCAACCACGTTTTTGCGTGTTGTGAACCACTCCATGATCGGGGCGGGCCTGGAGGAGGCGACAATGAAGTCGAGGTCACCCACCGTTTCCCGGGCACGCCGGAAACTTCCAGCTACCTCCGCCCGGTCGACTTCCGGCAAGCTCCGCAGCCCTTCAAGCAGCGGTAAGGCAACCTTCTCCACATCCCACCAAAGGTGACGCTTGCCGTAAGCAATGCGGTTTTCAATTCCGCTAAGGATATTCGCTGCGGACTTTGCCCCGAAACCCGGAAGTTCCGCGATCTGGCCGGACTCGCAAACCTCCTTCAAGGCATCAATGGTCTCGACTCCGAGGGCCTTGTGGACCTTCCGGATTTTCTTCGGTCCAAAACCCGGTATCTCCAGCATCTCGATCAATCCATCCGGAATTGAGGCGCGCAGCTTGTCATAAAAGGGAAGTTCTCCGGTTGTCCTGAGTTCGATAATCTTCTCCGTCAAGGCCTGCCCAATGCCCTTCACTTCATTTAGCCGCTCCTCTTCGATCAATATATCGAGGTCTTCCTCAAGGCTCTCCAGGGTGCGGGCGCCGGACTGGTATGCGCGAACCTTGAAGGGGTTCTCCCCCTTGAGTTCAAGCAAGACGCCGATCTCTTCCAAACGGCTGGCAATATCGCGAACTTCCATCCATCCCAGTAAAGGAAGAAAAAGGATTCGGGCAAGGGTCAGATGTCCGTTAATTTTCTCTGCCGCCTAAAGCCGGCAAGGATGTCCCGGACAAAGTCGCGGAAGGAGCTGACAGGAACACCAGCAGCAGCATTTTCAAGGGCGATCTCATGCGCTAACCGCCACTGGGCAAAGAGGGTCTGCCATGCATGAAAAAGCCCGTATTGGGGATCATAGATATGGGTTGACTCAGAGGTCGCACCGTTGACTTCGAGGACCTTGAGGCCGCGCCCAGCCTTGAGTGCTTCATCTCCCTCCGCCTTGAAATCAAAGCGGCCAAAATAGAACCCCGGGATGGCCTTCGCGATTCGGTCCACGCAACGACTCAGCTCTGGTGTCAATAAGTCCTTCCCGTCGAGGAAGAGGGACCCAAGGGCGTGAGTCCCGAGCTGGCCGAGGGGAATTTCCTCCCCGGAATCGGGGACCCGGTCCAGTTGCTTGTCAAAGCGGGCAAGAAACAGATTCAGCATGGCGATGGCCCGTGGGTGTTGATAGATCAAATCCTCCACAGTGTCCTCCCCGTTGCCGGTAATCGAAAGCTGCTCCTTGCGGGTGATGGATATAATCCGGCCCTCCGGCTTGCTCGGGAACCGGGCATAGAAAATGCCGTACTCTTTCCCTCCGGCATATTCCTGAAGGATAGCGGTTCCTGGAGTTTTCCCCAGCCATTCGTGCGCAACGGGCTCATCGGGTATGATTTCCACCGCAAGACCGCGCTGACCTTCGTCTGGCTTCAAGACAACCGGATACTTGAGCCCCTTTTCAGCCATGATTTCACGCACAGCCTGAATGCGCTCCGAAGGGGTACCGGGTTTAACTTGTTCCCATGCCAGAAGCCCTTCGCACGAAGGGGAAATCGTCTGCATCAAAGCGCCCTTGCTCTCCCCGATTATTCCACCGTGAGGCATGCAGGGGTTTACTGCTGTGACAAGCATCGGGCGACGGTATCGGACCAGGCCAAGATAAACGACATGAAGCAGGACGGCCCAGTTGACTTGCCAGACAGGCCAGAATTCCCAGCGGACCGCACGCATCCACTTGCCACGTAATTGCCGCCGGCCACGCCATGTTAAAAGAGGAATTCCGTAGTGGAAAATAAAATACAAGGCTAGGCCCGCAAAAAGAATAGCAGGTAAGGCAAAGGCCTCGTACACTTCGTAAAATTCGATCAGTTGCTTTCCGATTACAGCGCTTATTCCCACCAGCAGGGGTGTCCAGAGAAGTGCTGCGAGGGCAAACACTAAAACAAAAGGAAGTACCGGCGCATGGACTGATCCGGCGGAAAAATAGGTGGCCGTCCGCGTTCCGGGAATGAAACGGGTCATGAGGATAATCCAGATTCCGTGTTTTTCGAAAGCGCGCTGTGCGCGATCCACGGCACGCTCGGAAACCAGCCAACGCGACCAGCGATGGCACAGGATTGGGCGACCGATAAAGTATCCAAGTCCGAAAATGATGAGGTCTCCGACAAAGATGCCAAGGAAAGCAGCTGCCGTGGCAGAGACAAAATCCAACTGGCCGGATCCCGAAAGCAAGCCTGCACTAATGCTTGCCAGGTCCTCGGAAACAAAAGTGCCGAAGAATATGCCGATGAGAGTCCAAGCGTTCTCTTCGCTCGAGACGAAATATGCCACAACGCCACTCAACAAGACAAACGCGATAGCGAGCCACCATTTTGCGGAACGATTCATGCTCAGGCAGGATAACAAATCCTGATAGGTTCTTTAAACCCGACCCCATCCGGTTCACGCCCCCTGTAAAGCGCCGTGAACGAATCTTCCTCCACCTCAACATGGATCTGGCTCACCGTCCGTGCATCCTCGCGGTCCATTGTCGCTCCAAAGCCGGGATTTTCTCTATTTCCCATTCGTAGCCTTTCTGCCACTACAGCACTTTTCATTGGATGTCTGGACTGCCCTTTCCACCACTGTTTTCGCCAATTGATCACAGTATCCGGATCACGGGAAGAAGTTGTCCAGAAGGTAGCGGGACTGCTGTCCGGGGTAAGATGTTTTCCATCCCATGTGAATCCATACCTCGAGGAAGGCCCCATGAGAAACAAATGAAACGGGGAATAGGGCGACAGATCCAGTCTTGAAAACCTTTCGATGGCTTTTGTGAATGAGTCACACAACACCAGCTCCTTGACGATGAGCCCGCGGCTTTGGACACCCCCGGCATCATTATCTTCATCCGTCAGGTAAGCATTCAGGAGCGCGACAACAAATCCCCTCGAAGACACGGCAAACCAGGTTCCTCCACCTTGGGGATCCCTGGCATAGGCAACCGGGCCATTAGGTCCCTCATGCAGGGCGAACGCTTCTGCTTCAGGCCGGCTTCGCTGTTCATCCCGATTGAAACAAACCCACAGCTTCCCCGAATCCTCACCCCAAGCCATCGTGCACATGACGAATCAGGCTCCCTTGTCGGCGTGATAGTGGATTGTTGAAGGAGCAATCCCGAAATTCTCGGGAAAACGGCGGATCCCAAAGCCTCTCGCTATGGCAACCATGAGGGCATAGTGGTGGATTGAGTGGCTCAGGAGAAATTGTAGCTCCCTGCGCAGCGAGGTGGCGCTCCGTGTTGAATCGCGGCCGTCGTCCATGCAAATCTGCATCGGTCGATCGAGATCCGTTTCTCCCAACTGTTCGAGAATCACCATCAACCGGTTCATGAGGGAAATCGCCGTGGAAGGATCCGTCTCCAGCAATTCCTCGCGTTCGCGATTGTCATAATCGATCATGCTGCTGCCCAGCCCAGCAACAAAGGCGGCATAGTGGTCCAGATTGTGCCGCATGTGACTTCCGATCGAGCTGCCAAACAAGTCCTCGCAAGGGCGCGCGTAGAGTGTTTCCGGCAGAGACTCGAGAAAGACAAGACCTTGTTGCAGGCAGGATAAATTGGCAGATACGAGGCTGTTCATTCTGGGGTAAGAGACCAATCTACAGTATTCATTCCCGTAAAATCAATCCTCGATGGGGCCAACCCGACCACTGGCCTTGCCATTTTCGCGGAGGCCCCCATTAGTGTCTTTTTTTAAATCATGCCCGAAGACACATTTGATTCAGTAGAAGCAGCCATTGACGATATTGCTGCAGGAAAATTGGTCATCGTTGTTGATGACGAAGACCGGGAAAACGAGGGTGACCTCATTATGGCTGCCGCCAAGGCAACCCCGGAAACGGTCAACATGATGATCCGGCACGGCCGGGGCCTGATTTGTGTCCCGACGATTGAGCACCAGCTGAAGCGCCTCGGGCTCAACCCCATGGTCGCCAACAACCGGGAAAGCCATCGCACGGATTTCACCGTGTCTGTGGATGCTGCCGAAGGAGTGACCACCGGCATCAGCGCGGCGGACCGCTGTGAGGCCATTCAAATCATCGCCAACCCGGACTCCACCGCAGATCAGCTGGTGCAACCCGGACACGTCTTTCCCTTGCGCGCCCGCCCCGGAGGTGTTCTCCAGAGGGCTGGACATACCGAAGCCGCGGTAGACCTC
This sequence comes from Oceanipulchritudo coccoides, assembly GCF_010500615.1. Taxonomy (NCBI): domain Bacteria; kingdom Pseudomonadati; phylum Verrucomicrobiota; class Opitutia; order Puniceicoccales; family Oceanipulchritudinaceae; genus Oceanipulchritudo; species Oceanipulchritudo coccoides. Next base: position 564,724 of record NZ_JAAGNX010000002.1, on the reverse strand, counting down.
GCCGTCCTCGCCGGCTTGCCGCCCGCAGGCGTTCTCTGCGAAATCCTGAATGAGGACGGGACAATGGCCCGCCTGAAGGAGCTGATCGAATACCGAAAGACTTTTGGGCTCAAATTAATCTCCATCAAGCAACTGATCGAATACCGGCACAGCCGGGAGAAGCTCATCGACCGGATTCTTTCCCAGCCATTCCAGAATGCCTACGGAGACTGGACCCTTCATCTCTTCCGTTCGCTGACCGATCATCGCATTCATTTTGCCCTGACGATGGGCGAACTGGGCGAGGGACCCACCCTCGTGCGTGTTCAATCTGAAAATATCCTCAGCGATGTCTTTTCGGGTAATTTGGAAGGATCTGAACGCGCAGTCGACCTCGCCTTGCGACAGATTGCCAAGGCTGGCAGAGGAGCCTTCGTCTATATGACCCATTCCTGCGCGGGCTTGAACATTCCCCAAGGCAGCGGTGGAGATCCCGATTCCTGCGCCCTTGAGCCGGTTAGCATGGACTTCCGGGGATACGGACTTGGAGCCCAGATCCTTTATACACTGGGGTTGCGGGAAATCCGGCTTCTTTCCTCCTCCCAGAGAAAACATGTCGCCCTGGACGGGTACGGGCTGCATATCGATTCCTTCGAGCCTCTGGACGGAGAAACCGTTTGACCCCGTTTTCGACCGTTCAACACACTTTTTCCAGCCTTTTACCGGAGACCGTTGACCGGGTCAGGGGAATTCGGATGTACTTCACATCGTGCTGACTTAGTCACACATTTTTGGGGTATTAGTATAAGAGCTGAAAGCCGCGGTCTGAAAGGACCGCGGTTTTTTATTTACGCAGGTTGGATTTCCTTCAAAACCAAGACTCCAGTAAAACCAAAGAAGTAACATTATGAGTCAGCAAAACTACCAGATGGGCACCCTTGCCGTTCACGCCGGACAAACACCGGATCCTGCCACCGGAAGCCGCGCCGTCCCCATTTATCAGACCACCAGCTACACTTTCCGTGACACTGAGCACGCCGCCAACCTCTTCGCCTTGAAGGAGCTCGGCAACATCTACACCCGGATCATGAATCCGACCACGGATGTGCTGGAGAAGCGGGTTGCCGCCCTTGAGGGAGGGACCGCCGGCCTCGCCCATTCCAGCGGCAGCGCGGCCGTGACCAATGCCATCCTGAATGTCGCGGGGGCAGGCGACCACATTGTTTCGGTCGCCCAGCTCTATGGGGGCACCTACAACTTGTTTCATTACACCCTACCAAAACTCGGCATTGAGGTCAGTTTTGTGGATGGGGAAAACCCGGAGGCTTTCAAGGCGGCGATCCGCCCGAACACAAAGGCCCTCTACGGCGAAACCCAGGGAAATCCGCGCCTGAATCCGTTTCCGATCGAGGAAGTAGCGGCCATTGGACAGGCCGAAGGGATTCCAGTGATTCTGGACAATACTGCCCTCTCTCCGGCCGTCTGCAGGCCTTTTGATTTTGGGGCCAACGTGGTGGTTCACAGCCTGACAAAATTTATCGGAGGCCATGGCACCAGTATTGGAGGTATTGTTGTGGATGGTGGGAATTTTGACTGGGGAAGCGGACGCTTCCCGGGATTCACCGAGCCTGATGACAGCTACCATGGACTTGTTCACTGGGATGCTTTCAAGGCCTTTGAGCCTGCTGGCGGGGCCAATATCGCCTTCGCCATGAAAATGCGGCTGCAACTGCTTCGCGATACAGGCAACTGTGCCGCCCCATTCAATTCATTTCTCCATCTGCAAGGCCTTGAAACCCTCCATTTGCGCATGGAGCGGCACTGTTCCAACGCGTTGGCCGTCGCGGAATTCCTGGCCGCCCACGACAAAGTTTCCTGGGTCAATTACCCGGGCCTCCCCGACAGTCCTCACCATGCCATGGCAAAAAAGTATTATCATGGAGGTTTTGGGGCACTCGTTGGATTCGGAGTCAAAGGTGGCCTCGAAAATGGGCGTAAGGTCATTGAAGGGCTCAATCTTTTCAGTCACCTCGCAAATATCGGCGACGCGAAAAGTCTGGCCATTCATCCAGCCAGCACGACACACGGACAATTGAGCGCGGAGGAGCAGGCATCGAGCGGGGTCACTCCTGATTTTATCCGCCTCAGTATCGGCATCGAGGACAAGATCGACCTGATTGCAGACCTGGATAGTGCGCTTTCGGTGGTTTGATTTGAACGAACACCTACCACATTCCATCAGATCGGTTGCACCGGAGCTACCGGTCAAGCACCAGCATCACGGCGTCACCCGGGTAGACCCGTGGCATTGGTTGCGCGAGCGCGAAAACCCGAATGTCCTTGCCCACCTCAAAGCCGAGAACACCCATACGGAAAACTGGTTTGCCCGTACCGGGAATTTGCGGGATGAAATTTACCAGGACTTGATCGGGAGGATTGAGCAGTCCAACTGTTCAGCCGTGTATCCAAAAGGGGACTACTTTTACCAGTCGCGAATCAGGAAGGGTCAGGAATACCGGGCATATTACAGGAAGCAAAGATTGATTAAGGGCGATTGGGAACTCTACTTTGATGCCAATGAAGAGTCCCGGGGAGAGGCGTATTTCGATCTGGGCCTTCTCGATATAAGCCCGGATGGGAATATTCTCGCCTACTCGATTGATACTGCCGGAGAGGAAAGCTACATCCTGCGCTTCAGAAACCTTGCCACAGGCGAAGATCTCCCCGGCCGGATTGAGAATACGTGCGCCGAAGGCGAATGGGATGCCTCCGGGAAGAATTTTTATTTTGTCATGGAAGACGAGACCCGCCGGCCGGATCGCATCTACCGCCATCGCGTAGGAACCAACCCTGGAGATGCGGAATTGGTATACACCGAAGCTGACCCGCTCTACTATGCCAGCATCTACAAGAGCCAGGACAGCCAGTTCCTGTTTGCCGTCAGTGAAAGCAAGGAGACCTCGGAAATCCACTTCATGGAGGCACACATCGCCAAGGGCAAATTCCAGATTCTCTTTCCCAGGCGTCCTTCCATACAATATTCAGTCGATCATCACGAAGGACACTGGTTGATTCGTACAAATGAGGATGCACCTGATTTCAAGCTCCTCCGCCTTCCAGTAAATGAAACGGGTCTCCAAACTGCCGAGGTGATGGTTCCCCCGAGCGACAAGGTCCGGCTCAATGATCTTCTTGTCCTCAAGGATTTCCTCCTCCTCTTCGAACAGACGGGGGGACTCGACCGGATTCGCGTTAAGTCACTCCGGGGGGAGCCCGAACACTTTATCGAAATGCCGGACCCGGTCTACGACCTGCAGGAGTCAATCAACGCTGAATACGACACCAACTTCTTCAATTTCACCGTCAGCTCTCCGATCCGTCCGTCCTCAACATTTCGTTACAACTTGAAAACACGCCAGAGCAAGCTCCTGCGTGAGGCCAAGGTTCCCTCCGGACATGATCCGGAACGGTATACCACATACCGGATTAACGCCACGGGTGAAGATGGGGTCAGGATTCCCGTCACGGTGGTCCACTTAAAGGCGCTCGGGATGGATGGATCCCACCCTCTTTACATCCATGCCTACGGGGCTTACGGGGAGACGGTCGAATGTGGGTTTCGTACATCCTGGCTGACATGGCTTGAGCGTGGGTTCGTGGTCGCCATCGCACATGTTCGCGGCGGCGGCCTCCTTGGCGAAAGCTGGTATCAGGATGGAAAACTGGAAAAAAAGGAGAATTCCTTTCGTGATTTCATTGCCTGCGCCGATTGCCTGATTGAAAAGGGCTATTCCAAGGCTGGGAAAATCCTCATCGAAGGAGGAAGCGCCGGGGGCCTCCTGGTCGGTGCCGCGATAAATATGCGGCCAGAACTATTCAAGGCGGCCGTGGCCACAGTACCTTTTGTTGATGTGGTCACCACCATGTTGGATCCAAGCCTGCCCCTGACGACCATCGAATACGAGGAGTGGGGAAATCCTCAGGAACCAGAAGTCTTCAGGCGGCTCCTCGCCTACTCTCCCTACGATAATATTCGCGAGACCGAATACCCCGCCCTGCTGGCCACTGCCGGTTTTAATGATCCACGCGTTCCCTATTGGGAGGCTGCCAAATGGGTCGCCAAACTGCGGAAAAACCAGAAGGGTAAAAACCCGATCCTGCTGAAAACAAATCTGGACACGGGCCACAGTGGTGCCTCAGGGCGCTATGAATACTGGAAAGAGATAGCCGCCGAACAGGCATTCCTTTTGACTGCAATTCAGCCCTTGGATGTTCCCGGAAGCTGACGGCTCAGTCGCCAGCGTCAAATATACCACATTTCCTCGGAGCCACGGGACATGACCTGCTCCACGGTGTAGCTTTTCAGGATCAATTCGAATTTTTCCGCCACTTCGCTCCAGACTGCTGACATCCGTGGGGAAGATTGACCTGTTCCCGGTTGACTGTGGGCAAGAATATTACCCTCCACCGCCTGCATGATGTCATGAAGCGTGATCTCCGCAGGAGGTCGCGCAAGGGCGTACCCCCCCTGCTTGCCACGCCGGGAGTTGATCAGGCCAGCCGTCCTTAACTCGTTCAGAATCTGAACCAGGTAATTCGATGGGATTCCCTCAGCTTTTGCCAGGTCCTCAATATGCGGGAGCTCGGGAGTATTAACAGTATACCCGAGCTGTGCCAGGACTTGGCAGGCATATTCGACCTTGAGGCTTAATTTCATCTCCTTTACATATCCTCCAAAGTATCTTGGGTTTCAAACCTAAATTTAAAATTATCCAGTTGTAGCCTCTACTTGCATTCCGTTTCAAGCTGGGCATAGTCCTCACTCGTGGCCCGGACTCTGCCAAAACCTGAGAAGTTTCATGAGAAGATGAGCCAGCTGGCAAAGCGCCTGAAGTTAACCGAAAAGGAGGTTAATTCGGGGGAGCGGCTGGCTCGATTCCGTGAATTCTTGACGCGTTCCAACGACTGGATCAACCGCTACCACCGAAGTGGAGGAAGCGGTCTTCGGGTTGTTCACTGCCGTTCCATCGCCATGGATGTCATGATCGGCCTGCTTTACGAGCTGGCCTGTGAGGAGGTACGGTCCCGGCAGGGGGGCGAACTCTGCGCGGAGGTTTCCCTTCTGGCCCTCGGGGGATATGGGCGCACTGAACTGTGCCCGTTCAGTGATATTGATCTCATGTTTCTCTATCCCGCCCGGGTCCGCTCGCCGAAATTCCCCGAAATGCAGAGGATTATCAATGATTCCATCCTGTATATGTTGTGGGACCTCAACTTGAAGGTCGGGCACAGCACCCGGACGATCAAGGAAGCGCTCATCGAGGCGGAAGGCGATGAACAAAGCAAGAACGCCATGCTGGAGTCCCGGCTGATCTGCGGGTCAGACAAGTTGCATGCAAAGTTCTCCAGCGAATACGATCGCTTCATCCGGAAGGACAACGTCCTTGCCTACCTTAAAGATCGCCTCAAGGACCAGACTGCCCGCCGGAGCAAACACGGGAATTCCGTCTTCCTGCAGGAGCCCGATATCAAGAACGGTGTGGGTGGATTACGGGACTACCAGAATATCCTCTGGATGGCTCGGCTTCAATATGACGGTCGGACCCTTGCCAAACTGGTCAAACTGAAACTGCTCAGGAAAAAGGAACACGACGAGCTGGAGAAGGCCTACGATTTCCTGTTGCGGGTCCGTAACGAGCTGCACCTTCAATGCCAGCGCGCAAGTGACCTGCTCGACCTTGAAAAACAGCCAAAGGTGGCATGGGCCATTGGTTACCGCCAACGTCTCATTTTCAACCGGGTGGAAACCTTCATGCGTGACTACTACAAGGCTGCCTACAAAATTTTCCACCTGTCGGAGTATCTTGAAAAGCGCCTGTCCCTGAATGCCCAGACCAGTATTAGCTTCCAATCAGTCTTGCAGTCGAGGCGTCTGGGGAAAACCGAACGCTTCGATGGTTTTGAAACGGAAGACAAGCTTTTGCTGGCTGAATCGCCGAAGACCTTCAAACAGGATCCAATTCGTTTGATCCGCGTTTTCAGGCACCTTCAAGCAAGGGGCCTTGAGCCCGATTTTGATCTTGAGCGATTGGTCGAGGAAAATCTCGACCTGATCGACAAGTCCGTCATCGAGTCAGAAGAAGCCAACCGCTCCTTTCGGGCGATTCTTCAGGCAAAAGGAGAAGTCTACCCGATCCTCAAGCTGATGAATTCGACCGGCGTGCTCCCCCGGTTCATGCCGGAATGGGCCGGACTCCATTGCCTGGTTCAGCATGAATATTACCATCGTTACACGGCGGATGAACACGTTCTCAAGACAATCCGGGAACTGGATCGGGTTTTCTCGGGGGAAGAGCCTGACCTTACACGCCGTTATCGTCAGGCCCTCGAAGATACCGAATTGCCAGGTCTGCTGTATTTAATCCTCCTGCTTCACGATATCGGTAAGTCAAAGGCAATTGATGACCACGCCAATATCGGTGCCGAAATGGCCATGCCAATTCTTGTGCGACTTGGGGTTGTGGAAAAGGCCAGAGAGAAAATTCTATTCCAAATCAAGAATCATCTGGAAATGGCACGAATCTGGCAGAGGTATGATTTGGATGATCCTCAAACTATCCAGATTTTCTGTTCCCTCGTGGGTAACGCAGAGCAACTGCGCTACCTTTACGCGCTCACATTTTGTGATGCCCGCGGGACTAAGCGGGGACTCTGGAACAGCTTCAAGGACACCCTTCACACGCAGCTGTTCAAATTGGCCCTCGGCCATTTCCAATCGCCGTCTGTTACTCCGCCTGCCCTGCCCATGATTTCACAGTCCCATATCCTCAATAAAGTCGATGGCCTGTCGGAAGAGGAAGTTGAAGCGCACTTCAACTTGCTTCCGGACAGGTACTTTTCCTACCACAGTGAAAAGGAAGTCCTGCTACACCTGAAGATGATCCACCAGCTTCTGGAAAATATCTCAGAAGCGGATTCAGTGGGCTCGCTGGTGCCGGTTGTTGAATGGGAAGACGACCACAACCTCGGACTTTCCGTTGTTCATATCGTCACGTGGGACCGGGCTGGACTGTTCTACAAGCTGGCCGGCGCGTTCACGCTTGCCGGACTCTCCATCGTCAGTTCGAAGGCCCTCTCACGGGCAGATCATATTACGATTGATACATTTTATGTCAGTGATCCAAAAGGTGGATTGGTGACCGACCAGAATGCCTTGGCCGTGTTCCAGAAGCATGTTGAGGAAGCTCTCATTCAGGGCAAAAGCCTTCAGCCGCTTATCCGGGAACGGGTCGAGAGCCAGAGCCGTCCCAGCTATGTCCGTAACGACACCACGCTTCCAGCGACCATTCCGGTACGGGTTGATGTCTACCATGAACTGTCCTTGAAGCGGACGATCATTGAGGTGGAAACCAATGACGACATCGGACTGCTCTACGAGGTGACCCGGACTATTTCCAAAAAGGGATTTGATATCACCTTTGCAAGGATCTCCACGGAGCGCCGCGTCGCGGTGGACACCTTCTACATTGAGCCCAGTTCACAGGCAGGCGACATGGAAAATTCGCAGGATCTGGTTGAACTCAAGGAAGCCCTCCTTGCCGTTCTCTTGGAAAGAAATCCCACTTCGGGCGAATAATCGTCTCCAAGGGATTGTTTGATGCTCGAGTTTAGGATTGGAAAGTGTCCCGACTGAGACATGCTAACCCGAAGTCATCGGCAAAATGACAGACCCATGAAGGACCAATCCGAGCAGCTCGCCATAGATGCCCTCTACCGCATTTCCAGTATCGTCAGCACGACTGAGGACCTGAGTGAAGCCCTGGAGATCATCATCGACGAAATCATGCACGTCCTCCCCTCGGAAACGGCCTCCATAGAAATCATTAATCCGGACAAAAATTCGCTGGAAGTGGAAGCCTACAGGGGCTTTCCAAAGGATGTCACGGAAACGGTCTTGAAAGTCGGTGCCGGGGTGACCGGATGGGTTGCCCTGCACGGGCGCCCCGTGAACATCGGGGATGTCCGGAAGGACGCGCGTTATATTGAGATTGATAAGAGAATCCGTTCCGAGCTGGCGGTTCCCATGCGTACAGAAACCGGGATGATCCTCGGCGTTGTCAATATCGACAGCTTCCAGAAAAACGCCTTCTCCGAACAACATGTCAAAATTCTCACCTTGCTGGCCGCGGAGGCCACACGAGGATTAAGCCGACTCTGGCTGATCCAGCAACTCAGGCAAACCGCCGACCACCTTGAAGTCTTGATTGATATCGCCCAGAGCGTTGTCAACAAGCGCCAGCTTGACGAAATCCTCGGAATTATCACCTCCCGCTCAAAGGAGATTTCCCCCTGCACGCTCAGCGCAATCTTCCTGCGCGAAGGAGACGAGCGACAGCTCTCACTGAAGGCATCGAGCGGGCCGGAGGGACCTCTCGATTACACCGAAACCATCTTCCTCGAACAATCTTCAATCGGAACAGCTTTCAGCCGCCGCAAGACAATTGAGATCATGGATCTCCCACGGATTGAAGAAAACCACTTCCGGGAACTGATCGCAGAATACCACCTTGCTTCAATGCTCTCCTGCCCGATCCAGTTTGAAGATGAGGTTATCGGGGTACTGAATATCTATACGGATCATCCCCATCGCTTTAATGATGGGGAAAAAAGGATTTTTGAGACGCTGGCCAACTTGAGCGCTGCCGCCATCCTCAATGCCCAGTTGTATCAGCGAGTCTTTCAAAGCGAGGAGAAGCTGCGCCGTTCGGAGAAGCTCACCACCCTTGGCCTGCTTTCCTCGGAAATTGCCCATGAGATCCGGAATCCCCTGACGGTCATTCAATTGCTCTTTGAATCCCTCACCCTTGAGTTTGAGGAAGGCGATCCGCGCCAGAAGGATGTGGCGATTATTCATGAAAAGCTGGAGCAGTTGGAAGTCATTGTCTCGAGGGTACTCAGCTTTGGTAAATCCCGACAGGAAATGCATTCACGATATGAACTGCCCAAGTTGATCGAAGATACCCTTCACCTGGTCCGTCTCAAGTTGCGCCAGGGAAAAGTCAATGTTTCCTATGCCTGCGAGACCAGTTCACCCCTGAAGGTTGACGTCAACAAGGGCCAGATACAGCAGGCGCTTCTAAACCTCATTCTGAATGCCGCACAAGCCCTGCCCAAGGGCGGAAGTATCGATATTTCCGCTACATCTGAGCAGGCAAACGGGCAGAACTGGGCTGTCGTTCGAATCCGCGATAACGGATCCGGCATCGATCCAGCCATCCAGGACTCGATTTTTGATTCATTCCTGACCGGTCGCCCCGACGGGACCGGACTGGGCCTGTCCATTGTCAAGAGGATCCTCAAATCGCACAAAGGATCTGTAACCGTTGAAGAAAGCGGCCCGGAGGGAACCACAATGAAGCTGCTCCTTCCACTTGCCGGATGAGAAATTCCTAGGAAGCGCTTCGCTCCCCGACCGGAAGGAAGTGACGCCATTCCTGTTCGATCTCGGAGGATGCGGCGACAGCCGAAAACGGACGCCATTTCGGCTTGATAGGTTTCCGGATCAGCCGCAGACCGGCCTCATGGGGAAGCTGGTTTGCCTTCAGGGAATTGATATCGCGCCGGCAGGTGACAATGTTCTCCCAGCTTGTTTTTCCTCCACGCTCCCGCGGGATGACATGATCCAGGGTCAGGTCGGCCGCCCGACAGCGTTTCCCCGTATACTGGCAGGTGTAATTGTCCCGGATAAAGACGTTCTCCCGGTTAAATTTGATTTCCGTAATCGGCAAACGGTCAAATGACCTGAGCAGAAGAACTTTCGGGATCAGGATTTTCATCCGCACCGTATGAATCACCTCATCCTCCTTGTGTGGTCCATGCTCCATGGAATAGGCAATCCACTCGGCCGCATCCAAGGGGGCAAAATCCCCACTGAGGGTATTGATAACCCGGGCATGGTCCTGACAAAGGAGCCCAAAGGCCCGGCGCACCCCGACAATATTAACCGCCTGCCAGTTTCGGTTCAGTACCAGAACTCGGCAAGAGGGAACATTTGCCAATCCATTCATCTGATTTCCGTTAACACCCATGCAATCCTCGAGGTGTCTCTGAATGTGCTCCCCGGCTGGATCCTGTCAACGCCAAAGCCCGGCCGGGAACGTCCGGCAGAGGCAATTTTTCCGGGAGAAATAGTCGCATTTTCCCATTGTCGAGTCTGTTCATTTTCAAAAGACTGCCCCGAATGAATCCCTCCCACTATCGGCACACAAAGATTATTTTCACGATCGGGCCGGCCACGAACAGTCCGGAAATGCTCGCCCGCATGTTAAGTGCGGGCGTGGATGTCTGTCGTCTCAACATGGCCCATGCAGATCATGAATGGACCCGTCAAGCCATTGAAAACGTTCGTTCCGCCTGTAAGGTCGTAGGGCGGAAAGTCGCCCTGATGATGGATGTCAAGGGGCCGGAAATCCGCACCGGACCCCTCGATGAACCCTTCCAGTTGGAACGGGACGAAACCTTTGATTTTCTCCTTGATCGCGATCAGGAACCCGTGAGCGAAGGCATCCGGGGGGTTCGAATAAACTACCCCTCCTTGAAAGAAGACGTAAAGGTCGGGGACACAATTCTCGTCGACAGCGGGTTACTGCGAATGCGTGTGCTCGAGGTGACGGATGAACGGGTCCGTTGCTCGGTCCGGATCGGCGGGGAACTGGGCAGCCGTCGGCACATCAACCTGCCGGGAGTCCATGTACGCCTTCCCGCATTGACCGACAAGGACCGCGGGGACATCGATGTCGGCATTGAGAATGGAATTGATTTTTTCGCCCTTAGTTTTGTCCGCAGTCCGGACGATCTGGACATTCTCCGCCGCTACATTGAAACAAGAGGATCAAAGGCCCACATTATCGCCAAAATCGAGGACCAGTCAGCTATTTCAAACCTCGAGGATATCATCAAGGCATCCGACGGCCTGATGGTTGCGCGGGGAGACCTCGGCATTGAAATCCCGTTTGAGACGCTTCCCGTTGTCCAGCGCAGGGCGGTCTACGCCTGTCAGCGAATGGGCAAACCAGCCATTGTCGCAACGCACATGCTAGAATCAATGATCACCAACCCGCTCCCGACGCGTGCCGAGATCACGGACATCTCGAACGCCGTCTATGAGCAGGCCGATTGCGTGATGCTCTCCGGTGAAACAACGGTGGGAAAGTATCCTGTGGAATGCGTGGATGTCATGAACCGGATCATTTTCTCGGTGGAAGCACAAGCTGAGCGTAAGAACAATGATTCTCTTCCCTTGAAAACGCCCAAGGCATTGCTCGTGAAGTCAGCCATGTTATTGAGCGATGAATTGACCAATTCGGGGATTGTCGTCTTCACGCGCAGCGGTTTTCTGGCACGTGTTTTGAGTGCCCTTCGCCCAAGAAAATCTCCCATTTACGCTTTCACGGATGATGAAGACGTATTCCAGAATTTGTTAATTTACTGGGGAATCGAACCGTTCTTCATGAATTTCGATGAAGAGCCCGAAGTGACAATTCAAAATGCCTTTTCGCGACTGAAAAGCCGGGGCTGGGTTGAAACCCGTGACAACATGGTTGTTGTCTCCAATGTGCTCGCCGGGAGCAAGGTGATCGATTCGATCCAATTACGAACGATTAGTTGAGCCGGATTTTTCTCAGCCCAAGAGACGATTCAAGCGGTCTTGCAACCCATCTTTGAACCGGAAGTAACCGGCCGTTGCATGTGGCCAATGCAGGGAATCCCATCGGCGACGGTATTCGAAGACTTTGATTCCCTGGGCCTTGAGGGCACTTCTCAAATCATCCATGGCGTCACCCCAGGGTCCTACGGGCGGTCTTAAATACCATACCGATTTGAGATGCTCGTTTCGCGCCCACGTGACGACTCCGTCAACCCAGCAATTCACCGACCCGCCATAAACACGCATCCGCTCACGGCGACCGACGTTATCCGGGGAGGCTCGTCCAACCGTCGGGATAACCTCTCCCTGGCACTCTGTCACCTTGCCGTCCCAATGCGCTGCAAGGCGATCTGCACTATCCGCAACGGCTCCTTCACAGAATGCACGCACCTTCGGGGAAGCATTGAAGGAATCCATCACGTCATTTCCAGAAAGCACACAGATCGAACTGAATGGAGTTTCCGACAATTCACCAGACTCGGGAGTAAGATCGTCAGGAATGACAAGAAGGCCCGCCGGGCAGCAGGATAAACTCGGGAGATGAACATCCCTCAACAAGGCAACTTTGGCGAAGGGAACAGATTCAAAAGCACCATCCGGAGGCAAGGGCGCGGCAGATTCATTCAGAAGGCCCTGTGGATTGTAACGACCGTCTGTGTAGCGATTGATGTTGTCTGCACGTGCGAGATAGTGCTTCCCCCTCGTGTGGAGACCGGCAACCCATCTCCAACTAAGGGTATTGGACGCAGCATCACCATCGAGAAGATGCTCAAGGAACAGAGCTGCACCCGCTTGCCAAGGCAGCTTCAATGTAAAAATCCATATACTGGCAAACCACATTCGCGTGTGGTTATGTAACCATCCAGTGGTGACAAGTTGCTGAACCCAGTCGTCAAAACAATCGATCCCAGTCTGTCCGCGTCGAGCTTTTTCAAGCCGATTTTGAAGATCCACCTCAAGATTGTCATGCAAGGCCTGATTATCCACCTTGTAGCGCTCCCAGATACCTGGACGCATTTCAAGGTAACCCTTCCAATAGGTCCGCCAGCAAATTTCCTGGATAAACTTTTCCGCGGACTCGTAGGAATATTCCGCCAAAACTGACTCAACAACCTCCCGCTCAGTGACAAGGCGATATCGAAGGAAAGGGCTTGCTTCACTGACAGCCTGATTCCCCGGACGGTCAAAATTTCTTCCCTTTGCGTAGCCGGAAACATTGGGCATAAACGCCGCAAGACGCGCGATTGCTTCGTCGCGAGTCGGCGTTATGGCCAGTGTATTGACTACACTGCTTTGGAAGGAGGATTTCATTGTCGAAAGAATCAGACGATTCAGGATATTTCTCACCCAAATTCCTGTCGGTGGTCAATTTGGTGCCCTGAATGGAGTATTTTGAGGGATTGGGAATTGCCAAAACCGCATTCAATTCGTTCCGATAGGATATGGAGCGTTCAAAAGCCTTGTTTGAAAAAGCCTCCCGGCTAATCCCGGGCGGAGTAAATTCACCTGTCCGTGCCTTCCGATCAGTCGGAGGAACCCCCTTCTTCACACAATCAGCAAGTGGAAGTCGCCTGACAACGGCAGACGGTCGCGAACTGATTGACTTTGTCTGCACATGGGGGCCCGCCATCCACGGCCACAATCCCCCCGAGATCAAAAGCGCGATTGCGGAAGCTTTGGAAAAGGGAACCAGCTTTGGCACTCCAAACCCCTACGAAGTGGAAATCGCCGAGCGTGTGGTTTCGATGGTCCCGTCACTGGAGCAAGTGCGTTTCTGCAATTCCGGAACGGAGGCCACAATGAGCTCAATACGGCTTGCTCGCGGAGCCACTGGACGGTCGGTCATTGTGAAGTTTGCCGGTTGTTTTCACGGTCATGTTGACTCCCTGCTGGTCAAGGCCGGCTCAGGGGCCCTTACCTTGGGAAATCCCGACAGTGCCGGAATTCCTGCCGCCTTCGCCGCTGAAACCCGCGTTCTTGAATACAATGACCTGGCTGCAGCCGAGGAACTCTTCAAAAAGGAAGGTGAGTCAATTGCAGGGGTCATTGTTGAACCCTATCCGGCAAACTGCGGCCTGATCCTTCCAGATCCGGGATTCCTGGAAAAGCTCCGGGAGCTTTGTACACGTTATGGTTCTGTTCTTATTTTCGATGAAGTCATGACCGGGTTCCGCCTCGCGGCGGGCGGAGTGCAGGAGAAAGTCGGTATCACCCCTGACCTGACAGCCATGGGCAAGATTATCGGTGGAGGCCTGCCCGTGGGTGCCTTCGGCGGAAAACGCGAGTTGATGCAACAGCTTGCCCCGGTCGGCCCGGTTTATCAGGCGGGCACCCTTTCCGGGAATCCACTGGCAATGGCAGCGGGGATCGCCGCCCTTCGCCTGCTTGTGGAGACCAACCCCTATGATCGGCTCGACAAAATGGGCCAGGCGGTCCGCGATGCCTTGCTGGAGGCGGCCAAGGAGAAAGGCCTTGCCCTGCAAGTCCCGCAAACCGGTTCAATGTTTGCCCTGTTCTTTTCCGATTCCCCGGTAAGGAACTACACGGATGCCATTGCCTCCCAAACATCCCACTTCAAGACGCTATTCCATGAAGCTCTCAACCGTGGCATTTATCTCCCTCCGAGCGCTTATGAAACCTGTTTTATCTCCACCGCCCATGAAGCTGGAGACATTGATATCGCCATCGAAGGATTAACTGCCGCCCTCAAGGCCATCTGATTCAGGGGAGATTCCGTCCAGCATCAGTTTGCGCGATATCTCCCCGTGTCGCATTTCCACGAAGGTCGGCTTGCCTCGGGCATTCAATAGAGGATTTTCACAGGATAGAAGGCTCCGCACGAGGCTTTCCCAGTCGCCCTGGGAACTGACCTGAAACCCGCGTGCTTCGCGGGTCGCAGCCATGCGCGCAACGAGGCTGCGCGCTGAAAGGGCATCCTCTGGACGAATACCCCGCTCCCGGATTCGGCTGACGATCTCCTCAACGAATTGCTCTGGATTCTCGCTTTGCATCCATGCCGGGACACTGCGAATGCGGAAGAGTTGTCGCCCGAAGGGTTCGATTTCAAAACCCATCTTGTCAAAAAACTGGATTTGATCGGAAAGGATGCCTGCATCGACCGGACTCAGCTCAAGCATTGAAGGAATTAAAAGTGGTTGCCGGGCGACATTTTCACCGGCAAGCGACCCCTCAATTCGCTCAAACAGGATGCGCTCACGGGCGGCGGCGGCATGGAGAAGAACCAGTCCGTCCGGACTTTCAAAAAGCCCCACATGGCGACGGAAAGTCCCGCAAAAGCGCCAGGCTGACTGGTCGGATTTTCTCGCAGTTTGTTCTGGAGCGGCCACCGGAGCGAAAGGCTTCTCGATGATTCTGGGAAAGGGCCGTGGCTCTTCCCAAGGGGATGTGCCGGTCTGCTTACCCGGCTCGACTTGATCAGCAGTCTGTTGCGATTCCACCGGCTCCGCTCTCCGCAGGCTCTTGTGCGAATGTTCCCCAAGAAATTCAATCAGTCCGTTCATCACCGCGCTCCGGACCCTCGGTTCATTCCTGAAACGGACCTCGCGCTTGGTCGGATGCACATTGACATCCACCTCCTCTGAAGGAACCCCGACAAACAGGAAAGCCATCGGGTAGCGTCCACGCGGAATAAACCGGTGGTAGCTTTCGATCAGGGCATAGTTAAGAAGACGGCTGTCCACGGGCCGGTCATTGACATAGGTAATCATCTCTGAACGCGTACTTCGGGCGCTTCCGGGCCGCCCGACCAGACCCTTCAGCTGGATGCCATCCACCTCACAATCAATTGGCAGCAGCTCCTCCATGCGTCGCTTCCCAAAGATCTCGCGGACCCGCTGGGAGTAATCCGGACAGGCGGGCGAGCGAAATACTTCATGCCCATCTTCCACCAGGCTGAATCCCACCTCCGGGTGGGCAATCGCCAGCAAACGGCACATTTGAAGAATATGGGCTGCTTCCGTCCGGTCAGTCTTCAGGAATTTCCGGCGTGCCGGGACGGTCTGGAAAAGGTTGGCCACCGTAACTTCCGTCCCTGGCGACATTCCACAATCCTTGATCACCGGGGCAGCATTGGCATTTATTTGGATTTCGGTCCCCTCGCCTGCCTCCCGGGTGCGGGTCTTCAGGGTAAAACGGGATACGCTGGCAATGCTGGGCAAAGCCTCCCCGCGAAACCCGAAACTTCCGATTTTCAGGATGTCACCGACCTCGCGAATCTTACTCGTGGCATGGCGTTCAAGCGATAAAATGGCATCTTCACGGGTCATGCCAATACCGTCATCCAGCACCCGCATGAGGGCCTTCCCGCCCTTTTCAAACTGGACCTCGATTGATTTGGCTTCCGCATCAAGGGCATTCTCAACCAACTCCTTGACCACCGCGACTGGACGCTCCACCACTTCCCCGGCGGCAATCTGGTTGGCTACTGAGTCGGGTAACTTGACGATCCTGCCAGACATCCGGGGAGCTATTGGAAAATAATGGGGATCATCGACTGCGCTCTTCGATGTTGAGAATCTCGTCCTCGGCCCGCAGCCATTTGATATCAAACCACCGGATAAACAGGAAAAAAGCGACGCCAAGACCGACAAAAAGGACGATCCAGTGCTGCTTTCCTTCCGTCCCGGGGATCATGTCGTCGAGAATCATGGCCAGAAGATAACTCAGGAAAATACTCAGGACTGCCCCTGAGGGGATGAGCAAGCGGGCGACCTCGACGGAAAGCTCGGGATCCACCTTCTTGACGACATACGCATTAATCCCGACCCAGAGCAGGAGAATCCCAAACAAGGTTCCACAAAAAACCAAACCTTCCTGATCTTGCTGGATGCCCAGAGTGAGTGCCATCAGCAACAAACTCACTGTTCCCGTTAAGGAAAGGATCAGGATGATTCGAAGAACGAATGATTTGAGCATTCTCATGATAAAATGGAAATTATGCAGATAATATGTAATTCCTTTAAAGGTTTCGTCCTCCCCGCAAGCATGTAATTCAGACAAAAGCTTGAGCCGAAGAAGAAAGCTACCATGAATTCATGCATGGCGAAAGCATCAAAAAGAACCGCAATCCAGCCAACTCGGGAGGAAAATTATCCGGAATGGTACCAGCAAGTCGTCAAGGCGGCTGAACTAGCCGAAAACTCTCCCGTTCGCGGGTGCATGGTGATCAAGCCGTGGGGCTACACGCTGTGGGAAAACATGCAGCGGGTGCTCGACCGGATGTTCAAGGAAACCGGCCATACCAATGCGTATTTTCCGCTCTTCATTCCGAAAAGCTATCTGGAAAAGGAAGCCCAGCATGTGGAGGGATTTGCCAAGGAATGCGCTGTTGTGACGCATTCGCGACTGGAAATGGGTAAAGACGGCAAACTGCATCCCGCATCGCCCCTCGAAGAGCCGCTCATTGTCCGTCCGACCTCGGAAACCATCATCGGGGAAATGTATGCCAAGTGGGTCCAGAGTTATCGTGACTTGCCGATCCTGATCAATCAATGGGCCAATGTCGTCCGCTGGGAAATGCGGACCCGGCTTTTTCTCCGCACGGCAGAATTCCTCTGGCAGGAAGGGCACACAGCCCATGCGACTGAGAAGGAAGCATGGGAGGAAACCCGCCAGATGCTCGATGTATACGCCAAGTTCGCCGAGGAATACATGGCGATGCCTGTCCTCCGAGGCGAAAAGACCGAAGGGGAGCGCTTCCCGGGGGCCGTCTCCACACTTTGCATTGAGGCCATGATGCAGGACCGCAAGGCCTTGCAGGCCGGCACTTCACACTTTCTTGGCCAGAACTTTGCCAAGGCCAGCGATATCAAGTTCCTCGATGATACGGGCAACACCCAGTTTGCCTGGACGACTTCATGGGGGGTCTCGACACGCCTGATCGGGGGCTTGGTCATGACCCATAGTGATGATGACGGAATGATCATTCCGCCACGGCTCGCCCCGGCGCAGGTGGTCATTCTCCCTGTCATTCCAAAAGATGAACACCGTGGCCCTGTCATGGAGGCATGCGAATCCCTGAAAAAAGAGCTTTCGGCCATCACCTGGGTGGACGGACAAAGGCTGGATATACATTTGGATGCCCGCGACCTTCGCGGCGGCGAAAAGATGTGGCACTGGGTCAAGAAGGGAGCCCCTATCCGCGTTGAAATCGGACCGCGTGACTTGGAGAAGGGCGGCGTCTTTTATGCTCGCCGTGACACCGGTGAAAAAGCGGGCTGCTCAAGGGAGGAGTTTGTCGGCAAGGTCACGACAATCCTAGATGAGATTCAGGATGGCCTTCTCAAGCGCGCCCTCGACTTCCGGGAAGCAAATTCCAAGGTGATCGATTCCGTTGATGATTTCCGCGCATTTTTCACGCCTCAAAACGAGAAACAGCCGGAAATTCACGGCGGATTCGCCTACTCGCACTTTTGCGGAGACCCCGCATTGGAAGACCAGCTCCAAAAGGAACTGAAGGTCACCGTGCGTTGCATTCCCTACGCCGACGAAGCCGAGCCGGGCACCTGTATATTCACGGGCAAGCCCAGCAAGCAACGGGTTGTTTTCGGTAAATCTTATTAAACGCCATGATTATTGTTCTTAAGCCCAAGGCCTCCAAGACGGAGGCTGATGAAATCCTTTCCAAGATTGAGGCCAAGGGCCTCAAGCCGCTCTACATGCCAGGCAGCGAGCGCACTGTGATCGGCGCACTTGGAGATGAACGGCTTCTGGGCGAGCTGCACCTTGAGAGCCATCCCTCCGTCGAGAGAGTCGATCCGATTCTCGCGCCTTACAAGGCGGTAAGCCGCGAAATGCACCCGGAGGATTCTATTGTCAAAGTGGGCTCCCTGGAAATCGGCGGGAGCGGCTTTGCCGTCATTGCGGGGCCTTGCGCAGTGGAGAGCTACGAGCAGATGTCAACCACGGCGAAAGCTGTTGCGGCAGCCGGCGCACATGGCTTGCGGGGCGGAGCCTTCAAGCCACGGACAAGCCCCTACTCTTTTCAGGGACTCGGCCTTGAAGGTCTTAAAATCCTGAAGCAAGTCCGCGAGGAAACCGGGTTACCAGTCATCACCGAAGTCGTCGAGGTTGCCGATGTTGAAGCTGTGGAGGAATATGCTGATGCCTTTCAGGTCGGCGCCCGCAATATGCAGAATTTCCGTTTACTGACCGCCCTTGGGCAGGCCAAAAAACCTGTCTTCCTGAAACGCGGCATGGCCGCCACCATCAAGGACGTTCTTATGTCGGCTGAGTATATCGCGGCCGAAGGCAACAATAAGATTATCCTGTGCGAGCGTGGAATCCGCACCTTCGAGACCGGTACCCGCAACACACTCGACCTCTCCGCGGTCTGCCAGTTCAAGCAACTGAGCCACCTTCCTGTCATGATTGATCCCAGCCACGGAACCGGTGTCCGGGACTATGTCGCCCCGATGGCTTACGCCGCAGCCGCAGCCGGGGCGGATGGCATTCTGGTCGAGGTTCATGTGGATCCCAAGGAAGCCCTGTCGGATGGCGCGCAGTCGCTTTACCCGGAGCAATTTGCCGAGTTGATGAAACAAATGAAGCCGTTCGCTGAAGCAGCGGGAAGGAAGCTCTGAAGGACCGATCCGGCCCGGCCTAATCAAACACCACGGTCTTGTTGCCGTAGACGAGGACACGGTGCTCCAAGTGCCAGCGGACTGCCTGGGCAAGGACGCTTTTTTCGAGGTCGCGCCCGCGCCGGACCAGATCCCGAACGGAGTGGCGGTGGTTGACGGGTGAAACGTCCTGCTGGATGATCGGTCCGTCATCGAGGACGGCCGTGGCATAGTGAGCGGTTGCCCCGATCAGCTTGACCCCTCGTGAATGGGCCTGGTGGTACGGCTTGGCACCCGCAAAGGCGGGCAGGAAGCTGTGATGAATGTTGATCACCGGGCATCCGCAGGTAGCGAGAAAATCCGCGGAAAGGACCTGCATGTAGCGGGCCATGACAACAAGATCTACCTTGTAGTCACGAAGCAATGACACTTGCGAATTCTCTGCTTCCTTCTTGGTTTCCTTGCCAACCGGGATGTGATGAAAAGGGAGTCCGTAATACTCGGTGATCGACCGGAGTTCGGTATGGTTGGAAATAACACACACCAACTCGGCCGGGAAGTCCCCCATTTTCCACCGGGCAAGGAAGTCGACAAAACAGTGCTCGATTTTCGATACAAACAGGGCGACCCGCGGCAGGACATTTGATTGCGCGATTGAAACTTTCATCCCAAGAGCTTTCACAAAGCTGGAAAAGTCTTCCTTCTCCCCCTCGGTTGCCCCGGCTGCTTCCCATTCAATCCGCTGGAAGAAAATTCCCGCTTCATCGTCACGATGCTGGTCCGCATGAAGGATGTTTCCATCCCGCTCGTATATCCAGTTTGCTGTCTTTGCCACAAGACCCGGTTGATCCGGGCCATGCAATAATGCGACAAGAGTCGGCTTGGCTGGCGAAGCGGCGTTCATCCTACTTGGACTTGGAGGGAGAATGGATGCGGTCTCGGTAGTGTTGCAGTGGATACACCTGAAGGTCGTGCTTATTCAGTGCCTGGAGGGCCTGCACTGCCGCGCGCGCGCCGGAGAGGGTTGTCATGATCGGCACACCCTGCTTGATGGCCTCGGTGCGAATGACATTCTCATTCTGGCGGGGTACCATTCCCGACGGTGTGTTGATGATCATGTGAAGCTCACCGTTTTTGATCATGTCGACAACATTGGGGCGCCCTTCATTGATCTTGTGGACATTCTTCACCTTGACCCCGTTTTCCTGAAGATGATCTTTAGTCCCGCTTGTGGAATAAATCTCAAAGCCCAGCGCTGCAAATCTCCTTGCGACATCGACCGCGAGGGACTTGTCACTGTCCTTGACCGAGAGAAAAATATTGCCCTTACGCGGAAGGGCTGGACCAACCGCCATGTGCGTTTTGGCGAAGGCCATGCCAAGGTCGTCGTCGATCCCCATGACTTCCCCAGTTGAACGCATCTCGGGAGATAGGGTGATGGGCGAACCCGGAAAACGGACAAACGGGAAGACCGATTCCTTGACGGCCCAGAAGTCCGGGATGATCTCTTCCGTAAACCCGAGTTCCTTCAGGGACTTTCCGGCCATGACGAGTGATGCATACTTGGCCAGCGGTATACCGATCGCCTTCGAAACAAATGGAACCGTGCGGCTGGCGCGGGGATTCACTTCCAGGATATACAGGTCATTATCCTTGATGGCGTATTGGATATTCATCAGGCCGACCACGTTCAGTTCCTTGGCCAGAGCGTAGGTGGCCTCGCGGACTTCCTGTAGAATCTGGCGACCAAGGGTGTGCGGTGGCAGCACCATGGCCGCATCGCCTGAGTGAACACCGGCAAATTCAATGTGTTCGAGCATACCGCCAATAACTGTCGTTTCTCCATCGCTGATCGCGTCGACATCCAGCTCAATGGCATCCTCAAGGAATTTATCCAGAAGGACCGGTTTACCCGGGGCCACATCAAAGACTTCGCGGACGACCTGTTTCATCTCATCCTTGCTGTAGAGAATGAACATGCCGCGACCCCCGAGAACAAAACTTGGGCGTAAAAGTATCGGAAACCCGATACGCTCCGCTTCCTCGAACGCTGTCGCCTCGTCGTAAGCAATCCCGTTGATGGGTTGCTTCAAGCCGATCCGGGTAAGGATATCCTTGAAAATCTCACGGTCTTCGGCGGCATCGATCATGGAGGGATCCGTACCAATGATATTGACCCCGCTCTCCTTCAGTTGGGTCGCCAGATTGAGTGGTGTCTGCCCGCCAAACTGGACAATCGCCCCATGGCACTTTTCCTGATGATAAACCTCAAGGACGTCATCGAGGGTCAGCGGCTCGAAGTAGAGCCGGTCGGATGTGTCATAGTCCGTGGAAACCGTTTCGGGATTGCTGTTCACCATGACGGTTTCATAACCGTGCTCGCTGAGCGCGAAGCTCGCGTGAACGCAGCAGTAATCAAATTCAATCCCCTGCCCGATCCGGTTCGGGCCCCCGCCAAGAATCATGATTTTCTTCCGGTCACTGGGGATGATTTCATTCTCATCACCGTAGCTGGAATAATAGTAGGGTGTCTTGGCCTCGAATTCTGCGGCACAGGTATCAACAAGGCGGTAAACCGTATTGATTCCGTTCTTATCGCGCATCGAACGGACTTCAGTCTGGGCAAGACCGGTTAAATTGGAGACCTGCAAGTCGGTAAACCCGTACTCTTTGGCAATTTTCAGGACCGGATGGGAAAGGGATTTTCCAGCCGCCTCAAGGGTCGATTCCATGTCCACGATTTCCTTGACCTGTTGCAGGAACCAACGGTCGATGAAACTGAGGTTGAAAATATCCTCAACACTCAACCCGGCACGGAAGGCATAACGAATGAAATACGGGCGCAGGCAGGTCGGCCGGGTCAGGCCGGCTTTGATCTGGTCGATATCCGTGATTTCGTCGCTCCCCCACTTACCGCCTCCACCGAGCCCGAGGGCACCGACTTCGAGTGAGCGGAGGGCTTTCTGGAAGGACTCCTTGAAGGTACGGCCAATTGCCATGGCCTCCCCGACCGACTTCATGGAAGAGGTCAGGGTGTCATCCGTGTTCGGGAACTTTTCAAAAGTAAAGCGGGGGATTTTCGTGACGACATAATCGATCGTCGGCTCGAAACAGGCCGGCGTCTCGCGTGTGATGTCGTTTTGCAGCTCGTCCAGGGTGTATCCAACAGCAAGTTTGGCCGCGATCTTGGCGATCGGGAATCCGGTAGCCTTACTAGCCAGGGCCGAGGAACGGCTCACACGCGGATTCATTTCAATAACGACCATGCGTCCATCCTCCGGATTAACAGAGAATTGGATATTGGATCCACCTGTCTCAACTCCGACTTCACGGATACAGGCGAAGGACGCATCCCGCATCAGCTGGTATTCCTTATCCGTCAGCGTCAAGGCCGGGGCCACGGTGATGGAATCCCCCGTGTGCACGCCCATGGGGTCAAAATTTTCAATGGAACAGATGACGACACACTGGTCCTTGTGGTCACGCATGACCTCCATCTCATATTCCTTCCACCCGAGGAGGCATTCCTCAATCATCACCTCGTGTGTTGGGGAAGCGTCCAGACCGTGCTGGATAAGCTCTTCAAAGTCCTTTTTATTGTAGGCCACCCCGCCGCCGGTCCCGCCAAGAGTGAAGCTTGGCCGGCTGATCAGCGGAAATGTACCAATCTCCTCCATGGCCTGACGCGCATCCTCAAGGTTGTTGACCACGCGGCTGATCGCCACGTCGAGCCCGATTTTCTGCATCGCCTCCTTGAAAAGCTCCCGATCCTCACCCTTCTGGATAGCCTCGTAGCGGGCACCAATCATCTCGACCCCGTACTTCTCGAGGATACCCTTTTCATACAAAGAGACCGCCAGATTGAGGGCGGTCTGGCCGCCAAGGGTCGGCAGCAAGGCATCCGGTTTTTCGGTTGCGATGATCTTCTCGATAATCTCCACCGTCAGTGGCTCGATATAGGTCACGTCAGCAAAATCCGGGTCGGTCATGATCGTAGCCGGATTGCTATTCAGCAGAACAACTCGATACCCTTCCTCCCTCAGGGCTTTACAGGCTTGGGTTCCACTATAATCGAATTCACAGGCCTGACCGATGACAATGGGTCCCGATCCTATGATGAAGATTGTTTCAATGTCCGTGCGTTTGGGCATTGAAATAGGAAATAAGCGGTCACCTGCTCATTCAGGCAAGGAGAAATTCGCATTTGTTTTTCCGATTGCCTGCGAAGCCGCTCAGTAGGCTGAAAATGCCTTGGTTAGGGAAGCGGTGTTCCACGACCGGCAAGGTAGAGGGCATACCATTCCTCACGGCTGAGCTGAATCGAAAGGGCCTGATGGCAAGCCCTCAGCCGGGAGGGCTCGCGTGTGCCGATAATCGGCTGGATCATGGCGGGATGCCGGAGAAGCCAGGCGATAACAACCGCCTCGGGTGCCACTTCATGCTTTGTGGCAATTTCCTTAACGAGCGAGGCCGTCTTTCCCACCCGCTCAGGATCCCAGTCCGGTTCCCGGCCGCTGAGATATCCGTAGGCCATTGGGGCCCAGGCCTGGGTGACGACACCCCGCATGCGGTGCCATTCAAGTGTTCCATCCGCCGGGTGTCCGTCAGCAGGGAGCCGATCCTGCGAAACAACGGAAGAATCGAGCAGGCTGGTCCGGAGAAGATTCAATTCAATCTGGTTGGCGACGGGGGTAAACCCCGCCTCACGATACAGGTCGAGAAGGGGTGGAGTGAAATTGGAAACACCGAAATAGGCCACTTTCCCTGAAGCGTGGAGGGAAGCAATCGCCTCCATCACCTCATGGGGATCAGCCAGCAGGTCAGGCCGATGGAGCAAAAGACAATCCAGATATTCCATTCCCAGCCTCTTCAGACTTTGATCTACCGAAGCGATGATGTGCTCACGGGAAAAATCAAATCGATGGGGCTCGTCGCCATTTGGTTCACCCGGAAAACGAATCCCGCACTTGTCCTGAACAATAATCGATTCGCGCGGGACTTTCATTTCCCGGATTAACTCGCCGAACAACTGCTCGCTTTTGCCCCGGCAATAGATATCGGCGTGGTCGAAGAAATCCCAGCCCAACTCAAGGACAGTCTCCAGCGCGGCACGGGCACGGGCACGGTCTCCGGACGAAATGGGCACACCGGCTTCCCAGGATCCGCCGAACTGCATGCAGCCAAGGCCGAGTCGGGAGGCCGTAAATCCAGAGGCTAAGGGATAGGCCAAAGTCTGGCCACCGTCAGTTGAAAAGACTGGAAGATTAGACATGGAAAGCCTTTTAGCTCCACGTCTCTGGAAGGTCAAGGAGCGGGCTTCAAGAACCGGCGGTCAGCAGGTCGACCATGAACTTGCCGGGACGATAATTGCCCATGATAACCGTCGTCTCGCCACCCTTGCGCATCCGGACTTCGGGCACACGCACCTCGGGTGTCTTGTGGGGTGCATAGAGAACATCGTCATGGGAGGCATTCTTGTGCTCCTTGAACATGTCCGGCGTCAATTTCCCGCCAAGATGATCGTCTCGACCGGTAGCAACATGGATGGTACCAAGGATTTTCTCATCCTGAATATCGCGTCCACTGAATGGAAGAACCTGTGTTCCAAAACCCAGTTCGCCAATCGCCCCGACCATTGGATCATCGACCAATTTGGCATTGTGTTCCTCAATGAGGGCGTAGTCGCCATAGATAAGGCGACTGTTCACGATCTTGCCATCCTTCACGGTGAGAAGGCCCAAGGTTTCCTCGTCGTATTTGAACGGGAACTGCCCTTCAGCGCCCTCGGGTACAAAATAGACTTCTCCAGCTGGAAGATTGGCCACGTCAGGTTTGCCAGGAGGGCACAACCCATGGCTTTTCTGTGCTTCCTGACCGTCCGTGATGAGCCTCAAGGTTGTTGTGACACCCTCCACTTCAAAATCAATTTCAAACCAGTCCGCCTGCGTCAGCCCGAGGCGGAGGAGCTCGGCCTCGTCACTGACCTGCTGGTAATTCACACTGAGCCCGGTATCGACAATGATCTGGTTAAGCCCGTGGAGGGTCGCTCCACGAAAACCAAACTCCTTTGCCTTGGCAGTGAGGGGCGCCGTCGCGGAAAAGGTCGAGACAACCAGAATGACCTGATAGTTCGGATAAATATCCTTATCGAGACTGAGCTTGTTGCCGTTAATGTCGTAGCACTCATCCTCCATATCAAGATTGCTCCCTCCTGTTTCCTTGTAAGCGAAGAAGTCACCATCCTTGTAATTCATTTCCTCGAGCCCGCCATTTTGGAAACCCTGATAGAATACCTTGTGCCCGTAATTCTGAATGGAGAGGCGAGGGTTATCGAGAAAAGCGAAATCCTTGACCTCGGTCGGATCAGGCAAATCGATCAAAATGCACAGGCGTTCACCTGAGCCTTTACCGAAAGACGTCTCCATGAGACGCTTGAGTGAGAAAGGAGGGAAGTTGCGTTTACTTGCGTCGAATTCCATATGAATAGTCTTACATTCTGTATCCATTATGTAAAGCGCCGAGGGCAATTCCTCACGATGTGACCCGGTCGACGGTCAAAATCCCAGATAAACATCAAAGACCGCCTGAGGGCCGAACGGCAGCTTCAGCCTATTCAAAAAGCCCGTCCCGCATGTGGAAGCAATGGTCACAGGCTCTTGCGAGGTCGAGATTGTGAGTCACAACGAGGATGGTCCGGTTTAGTTCATGGGCCAAGGCCTGCAATTGGTCGAAAAGTGCCTTTGAATTCTGGTAATCGAGGTTACCCGTCGGCTCATCGGCAAGGATGAGGTCGGGGTCATTAGCGAGCGCGCGGGCCACGGCGACGCGTTGTCGCTCACCCCCGGAAAGCTGGTTTCCCTTACGCGCGGTTTTGTCCCCCAAGCCAACGAGCCCAAGAAGCTCACGGGCCCGCTCAAGGGCGGTTTCGCGATCAATTGGCAAATGCTTGAGCATCGGCAGGGTCAGGTTTTCGGCAGCGGAAAATTCGGACAGGAGAAAATGAAACTGGAAGACAAAGCCAATCCGGCGGCCCCTGATGCGGGTACGCTCCGCTTCCGCGGCGTGATCCACACGTTGCCCGGCAAGCCAGATTTCCCCGGCATCCGGACGGTCAAGCAAACCAAGCAGGTATAGGAGTGTGCTCTTTCCACAACCGCTGGGCCCGACAATGGAGTAGGTCTTGCCCCGCTCAAGTCTGAGATCGATTCCCCGCAGGACATGCACCTTGTCGATACCTTCCCCAAGCGTGCGGTGCACCCCGCGTGTTTCCAAAACCAGATTTTCCTTGGATTCCGTCATGATCAGCCTCCCGTCCCCCGTATGACTTCACCCGGTTCCGTGCGGGCCGCGCGGCGGGCCGGAATCAGGGCAGCGATGACAACGACAATCCCCGCTACAATGGCTGCCGAGGCATAATGCCAGATCGACCAGGAAACGAGAAAGTGGTCCGTTGAGAAGATGCCGCGGATGCGAATTGGAAGCGACTCCGCAGTTCGGGTAAGGATTGCGGCAAGGACAAACCCGATGAGGGTGCCAAGGACATAAACGATCAAACCCTGATAGAGAAATATGTTGAGAATGTCATTCCTGCTGAATCCAAAGGAGCGCAAAATGGCGATTTCCCGGGATCGCTCCATGACGATTATGGCCAACGTGTTAAACATTCCAAGGCCGGCGATGAGGATGATCGTCGACATGGACAGTGCCGAGGAAATCCGCAGTACGCGAAATACCTCGAGCCAGGATTTTTCCCGTTCCTGCCAGCTAGCCACGTAATGACCGAGCGCATGTTCCATCTGGCTGGCCGTTGCCGGAGCCATATCCGGATCCTTGGTCATGATCTGGATGTAGCTGACCCGGTCCATCTTGTTAAGGAGACGACGGGCTTCCTGAAGATGGGTGAAGACATGTGTCTTATCAAAAAAATCGATGCCGGTCTCGAAGATACCGCTCACCCGGTACCGACGTGTCTCGCCAAGGTGGCTGAGAAGGATAAAACTGCCGGGACTTGCTTCCAGGCGTTCAGCCAGTCGCCTTCCCATGATCAGTCCATCAGGCGTTTCAGCAAAGGTCCTCAAATCCCCATAGACTATCTGGTATTCAAGATCCGAAACCTCAAT
The DNA here is from genome assembly GCF_010500615.1 of Oceanipulchritudo coccoides. Taxonomy (NCBI): domain Bacteria; kingdom Pseudomonadati; phylum Verrucomicrobiota; class Opitutia; order Puniceicoccales; family Oceanipulchritudinaceae; genus Oceanipulchritudo; species Oceanipulchritudo coccoides. The sequence goes on along the minus strand of NZ_JAAGNX010000002.1, from coordinate 537,338 downwards.
GTATTCCTTCGGTTCCATCCCGATGACGCGCCCGCTTTCGGTCCGGAAACCACTTGAGATCTGGATATCCCCGCGCAGGACCGGCGTGGCCGCCTCAACACTTTCAAATTGCTTGATGGCATCGATCAGTGCTTCGGGATTGCGGATACCGGGCAGGTATTTTCTACCCTCGCGAAGGGGGACCTCGAAGGAACCGCCAGCCCCATCGCTTGCCACAACCATGCTGGTGATGGAATTCTGAAATTCATCCTGGACTCGGATCGTGCCATTGGTGCCGAGGATGGTCCGGATAAAGAAAGATTCGAAACCGGTGGTTTGTGCCTGCGTGAAGATGAAGAAGGCCACTCCGAAAACAATACCGGTCAGACTCATCAACATGGCCCGCTTCTTGGCGATGAGGAACCGCCAGGCGATGAGGATGTTCTGGCGCATTATGCTTAGCGCTTCCCGGACTCGACCGCTTCAACACGATCCCCCGGTTTAAAAAGATTCTGGTTTTCGAGAATGATCAAATCCCCTTCCTCGATTCCCTCGAGGACCTCCGCCTGGTTCAGCCCCATGTACCCTGGTTGGACCCGCCGAACGTCCACCGAGCCATTATCGACAACATAGACCAGATTGCCGATGAGTGCCCGGCGTGGAATGAGGACCGCGTTGTCGCGCTCATCCTTGACGAGGTACCCTTCACCAGTCAGGCCCGGGACCAGAATGGAATCCGGTGCGTCAACCGTGACGAATACATTGCGCGTCTTGCTGTTGGAATCCGACACGTCCTCAAGCCGTTGCACGGTCCCCGCAAAAGTGCGGTCAGGATAGGAAGCCAGCCGCAAGGTAACCGGCTGGCCCTCTTGTACCCCAAAGTAATCCTCTTCCGTCAGCTTCAAGATCACGATTCGCCCATGCGAAATCAGGCGCACAAGATTCTGGCCACCGTTGACCAAGTCACCCTTGAAGGCATTGATCTCAGCAATTGTCCCGGCAAAGGGCGCCTGCGTTATCATCTGGTTTTTCTTCAGGCTGAGCTGGGCAAGTTGGTTTTCGAGCAGACGCCGGCTTTCGCGTTCCTGAATTTCCTCAGCTTTCCAAAAGACCTCCGTCTTTCGCTTGTTGCGCTTCAGATTCTCCAATTGGGAAACCGGGGCCTGCTTTAATTGCACCGCGAGCGCAACGCCCTCAATTTCCTCCTCAATGGATTCCAGATCAATTTTGTTGGTGCTCTCAAGCGCTTCCCTTGCCCGTGCCGCTTCAAGCCGTATCTGTGCCTGCTCAATCTGCAGATCAAGATCCTCCGAAGCCTGCACGGAAATCACGGCATCAATTTCCACAACCTGACCCGGTTGGACTCGGTTTTCCACAATGACTCCAGGATGCTGCGCCTTGACACGAATATCCGCGTTGGCCCGCACCTCGACAGTCCCCGTAACAGCATTGACCGCCTTTCCTCCCGTAGCCGGGGCGACGATGGCCGTCATGCCAAATTGGCGATTGAGGAGAAATATCGCTACAAGAACGACCAGTACGGGAATGCCAATTTTGAGCCAGCGATTCATGATTGCGGAGTATAGTAAGCAGCTGCCGGATCCATGTCGAGCAGGACCCCGAGGCGCATCAGGTTCATAAGATATTGGACACGGGCTTCCATGAGCCACTGCTGCACATTGAGGTAGTTGATTTCACCCTCGATTAGATCAATCCCGGTGATGAGATTTCGCTCGGCCTGTTGGCGCAGGAGCGTGACTCGCCGGTCGAGCAGACTTTCGCGCTTACCCCTTGCCTCGATCTGTTTCAAGTTCAACTGGATCTCTGCCAGCAAGGAATCAACCTGTCGGCTGAAATCATCGGAGGCTTCTTCCTTGCGAAGCGCGTATGCCCGCTTCCGGGCGAGTGTGCTGCGCTTGTAGCCATCGGTTTGCCAGCTGTCGAAAATGTTCCAGTTAACCTGAAGGCCTGCATAAAATCGGACTCGGGTGACGGAATCCTGCTGATTGATTGAGTCCAGCTGATCGGTAAAAGCTCCGGCCACCAAGTCGACAAAGGGCCAGTTGCGCTTGTCCAACATGGCCAGCTGCTCGTCCTCAATTTGCTCAAGGATCTCCCAGCGGGATTGTAGCGGATCCGAAACTCCGCCCAGGCTTTGACGAACCGATGCCTGCAACTCTGCAAACTCCTCGCTCGACATGGGTTCAATCAAGGTAAGCGGAGCACCCTTTAGTCCACTTTGAGCGATGGAAATTCCGCTAAGCCGGGAAAGCGTGTCTTCCTGATTACGGATAGATTTCTCGGCAAAGGCCAGCGACTCACGGTTCTCAAGGAGACGGGCTTCCATTTCCAGAACATCCTGCTCAGAGCTCTGGCCTGCCTCCAGCAACTGGCGCCGGGCGGCCACGAAGGATTCCGAGAGCTCAATGGATTGACGGGTTATGCGGCGGCGTTCGCGCATCAGGATCCAATTCAGGTAAGCCTCGCGCAATTGCATGAACTGACGGGATCCCTGGTTTTCGTATTCCACACCCTCCAATTCAAGGCGTTGTCGAGCCACTTCGACTCGGCGCTTTAAATTGCCCCACTGATAAAGGGGTTGATTGATGGTAACACCGGCACTCAAGTCACCGCGAAAATCGTTATCAATGTCATCCCGGACGTCGTAATTTCCCAGTAGGCGCGCGTTAAGACGGGCACTCGGACGGTTTTGGGCAATGGCAACATCCAGATCGCCCGCTCTTTCCTCAACCCGAAGCTCCAGCAAACGGAGCCCGGGAGAATCCATCGCGGCACCTGTCATCAACTCCTTCAGCTCCGGAAAGAGCTCCTCGGCAAAGGGGATCGGGGCCTTGGCGAAGAGCCCTGTGCACAAAAACAAAGAAAGAAACAGGACAGGAAAACGTGGTGACATCATCGATACACTAGAATTTTGATTGAGGAATATAGCCGCGGTTGCGCTTCTTCTTTTTCGGCTTGCCGAGCTTTTCAAAAAGCGGAGACCAGTTGTAATTGAAAGAGTCCAATTTCTTCTGCGGGATCTCCTTGCCGATGAAGCGCTCGATCGATCGCAGAAAATCCAGCTCGCCGGCCGTCAGCAAAGTGACTGCGTCACCGGACTTGTTGGCACGGCCAGTCCGTCCAATTCGGTGAACATAATCTTCGGCGTGCAGGGGAATATCATAATTAACGACATGGCTGACGTCACTGATGTCGATTCCGCGGGCAACAATGTCGGTGGCGACAAGGATTTCAATCTTACCCGATTTAAAATCCGCCAGGCAGGCTTCGCGTTCCTTTTGTTTGCGGTCCGAATGCAAAACCCCGATTGGGCCGTGGTTTGTCTCGTTCAGCCAGCGGGAAATAGTATCCGCACCAACCTTAGTACGGGTAAAAATGAGCACACTGTGATATTCGATTTCCTCGAGGATCGCGACCAGCAGATCGAACTTCTGCCGGTCGTCCACCGGATAAATGGCATGCTCGATCGTCTCCGCCGGTTGGCGGCCTCCGCCAATCTTGATCTGCACGGGATCCTTGAGCATCATCTTGCTCAAGCGGTCAATCTCGGGCGGAATCGTTGCCGAAAACAGGAGGCTTTGTCGCTTTTTGGGACATTCTCGAAGGATGCGGTGAACATCCGGGAGAAAACCCATGTCTAGCATCCGGTCGGCCTCGTCAAGGATGAGGACTTCCACTTTTGCGAGGCTAGCGGTCTTCTGCCCCATGTGGTCGAGGAGTCGCCCGGGCGTCGCCACAATAATATCCACCCCGTTCTTCAAGGCGTCCTTTTGTTTCCCGTAACCTACCCCGCCATGCAACAGGACAGACTTGAGATGGCGGTATTTGCCGTAAGTCTCAAGCTGCACAATCACTTGCTGGGCCAGCTCGCGGGTCGGTTCAAGGATCAGGACCCGTGGATTCTTGTGGTTCTCCTGAAGATTGGAGAGAAGTGGCAGGGAAAAAGCCGCTGTCTTTCCGGTTCCGGTCTGGGAGCCGCCGATGACGTCCTTTCCTGAGAGGAGGAGCGGGATGGCCTCTGCCTGAATGGGCGTTGGGCGCTCGTATCCCTTTTCCTCGAGGGCCCGGAGAACATCCGGGTGGAGGCCTAATTCTTTAAAAGCCGGCAGCGCTTCCGCACTTGCCGCGTCTGATATGTCGATGTCTGTCATGGTATTCGTGATTATCTTCAACCTGCTCCAACAGTGGAACAGTGCTAACCACGAACCTACAGGGATGCCCTCCGGAAGCGTTTGGAACGATACGAAGAGCATTCGTGTCCATTCGTGGTTAACATTGAAAGTGCGGGCATTATCACCCATGCTTCGCCGGATTCAAGGATGAAAGCGCCAGAGCACACAAACACGCCCGCAAAGTACCGGGGCCGGATTGCCCCGACTCCCTCGGGATGGTTGCACCTGGGACATGCAGTGACATTCTCCATGGCATGGCGAAGGGCCCGGGATCAACAAGGTGCTCTGGTCTATCGCACGGAGGATCTGGATCCGGACCGTTGCCGCCCGGAATTCTCCCGCGGGGCAATGGAGGACTTGCGTTGGTGGGGCCTCGACTGGGACGAGGGCCCGGATTGCGGTGGCCCCTTTGGTCCTTACACGCAAAGTCAGCGTATGGAGACCTTCGCGGCGGCATTGAAGCAGTTAAAGGCCAGCGGATTCATTTATCCCTCACCGCATTCGCGGCGCGAAATCAAGGAAAGGCAGCCGCAGCAATCGCCGGTTGATGGAGACCCGCTCTTTCCGGTTGAACTCAGGAACACCTCATCCGACAGCCCGCAAAGCTATGCCGAAGAGGAAGTGAACTGGCGATTCCGCGTGCCTGACGGTCAGATAATCCGCTTTATCGACAACCGGTCGGGCGAAAAGGCCTATCTGGCCGGGCGCGACTTTGGAGACTTCATCGTCTGGCGCCGGGATGGTCTGCCCTCCTATGACTTTGCCGTTGTGGTGGATGATCACGCAATGGGAATCACGGAGGTTGTCCGAGGAGAGGACCTGCTGGTTTCAACAGCACGGCAACTCCTGATTTACAAGGCCATGGGCTGGGAACCACCCGAATGGTACCATTGTGGGTTGGTCATGGATCCGGCAACCGGCAGACGTCTTTCCAAGACACACCAGTCCCTGGGCTTAAGGGCGCTCAGGGAAAAGGGCCTCCGCCCGGGGCTTGAGCCGGGTGCTTACAGCAGCCTCAGTCCGTCTCAAGACGCTTGACAAGGGCTTCCGCGGAACGGCCCATCTCCATTTCCTTGAGCAAGGAAACCGCCCGCTCCGGATCCGGTTCGGCATGGGCCTCAATATCGATTGAGAGTGACCGGTCCAGCTTGGTCATTTCAAGATTTCGGCGGATATTGTCTGCCTCGGCGTAGACCAATCCCTGAAAGCGCTTGGGATTCAACTCCCCACAGTGGGCAATAATTTCCTCGAGGGTCCGGTATTGATTCAACCACTTGGCAGCCGTTTTGGGACCCACACCCTTGAGCCCGGGAATGTTGTCCGAAGTATCTCCAATCAGGGCGAGATAGTCGGCGATCTGGTTCGCGCGCACACCAAATTTTTTCTCCACTCCCTCAGGGTCCAGCTCACGCCAACCCAGCTTGGGATTGGCTGTCGGGGGCGGGACGAGTTGGTGTACCTTGTCCGTCACCAGTTGGGCGAGGTCCTTGTCGGCGCTGAGGATGAGGACCTCGTGGCCTTCCTCCGCGTATTTGACGCTGTAGGCAGCGATGAGGTCATCGGCCTCAACCCCGTGTTCTTCAATACCGACATAACCCGCAGCGCGGGTCCATTCCTTGATGACCGGGATCTGCTTTTCGAGATCCTCCGGCGCTTCACCCCGGTTGGCCTTGTAATCCTCACGGATCGCCAACTGCCTCTGGGCACCGCCCAAATCAAAAAAGACGAGGAGATTGTCCGGCTTCACATTATCCTCGATCCACCAGAGGGTACGGACCCAGCCATGCACCGCACCGGTCGGGAAACCATCCTCCCGGGTGAGCTCGGGCATTCCATAGTAGGCGCGGAACGCCATGTTGAATCCATCGACAAGGACAACTTTCATAACGGGCTCCCTAGAGGCGACAGGTCTTTATTTCCTGGGCGATAATACCCTTTGCCTGAAGCTCACCCAGTTGGTCAATAATCCGGTTTAGTCCAGCGGCCTTGACCATGGCCGCAACCGCCACCCAACCCGCTTCATTAACCGGTGAAACCGTCGGGCTTTTCACACCCGGAGTGATTGCGCAGGCCGCATCGATCGAATTGCGCGGCACCACGTACTCAAGCAGAACGTATTCGCGGGCGACGAGGATTCCCTCAAGACGCTTCAAAAGAAGGTTCAATGCCTCGTCGGGTGAATTGCCTTTGCGGTGAATGACCACAGCTTCCGATTTCATAATCGGGTCACCCGTGATTTCCAGCCCAGCCTCGACGAGTGTCCGACCCGATTCAACGACATCGGCAATGACGTCCGCCACCCCGAGCTTGATGGAAATCTCAACCGCGCCGTCCAGACGGACCACCTGCGCCTCAATTCCCCGCTTTTTCAAATCCTGGCGGACGATACTCGCGTAACTGGTCGCAATCCGCTTTCCGCCAAGCGTATCCGGGGTGATCCCGGATCCCTTTGGGACAGCATAACAGAAGCGCGATCGACCCAAGTTAAGAGAGAGGCATTCCTCCACGGCCGCCTCCGAATCCTGTGCCAAGTCACGGCCCGTGATGCCCGCATTGACCAGTCCCGAGCCCACATACACGGCAATATCCCGGGGGCGGAGGAAAATGAACTCCACATCGTGCTCCGCGTCGCGGACCACCAACTCGCGACTGTGCCGCTTGCACCGGTATCCGGCGTCACTCAGGATTTCCACGGCTCCCTCTGAGAGTGAGCCTTTGTTGGGTATGGCTACTTTGAACATATCAATTTATAAATAGCGGTAGATGTCTTCCAGTTCGAGATCATTGGCGAGCATCATTACCTGGGCGTGGTAAAGGAGCTGGGAAATTTCCTCCGCAGTCTGCTCTTTTCCCTCATATCGGGCCGCCATCCAGACCTCGCCGGCTTCTTCAATCAGCTTCTTTCCGATGGCATGCTTGCCTTTCGCCAGCAGCTTCACCGTGCCGGAAGAGGGGTCAGCGCGCTCCGCCTTCTCTTTTAATTCTTCAAACAGGCTCTCGAATTTTTTCATGGAAGGAACAACAAAACCCCTGACGCCTTTCCTCACAATGGTAATTTTATTTAATTCAAGGGATTTTTACATTTGTAAAATGTCTGTAAGTGATTAGAGAAGTTAGTATAAAGGTAAAAAAGTCATGGCTAAACCAAAACCACTCATCCTCATCGTCGAAGACGACCCGGAACTCGCCCACCTGATTTCCGATCAACTTGAGTCCTCGGGAATGCTCACCCAGGTGCATCACCGGGCCGCGAATGTCGTCCGCTATCTGCAGAGTAATTTTGCCAACCTGATGCTGTTGGACATCAACCTGCCGGATGGATCGGGCTTTGATCTCGTGGAAAAGCTGAAGGCTGAGAATATCGACGTGCCGATCATTTTCCTGACGGGGAACAACAACGAGACGGACCGGGTCAAGGGCCTTGAAATGGGCGGGGATGACTACATCACAAAACCGTTCAGCTTCACGGAGCTGGTAGCCCGGATTCACGCCGTCTTGCGGCGTGCGGAGACCTCGCTCGACAATCGCGTGACGAAAAACGCCAGCGTTTCGGAGGGACCCTTCGAGTTCCAGGGAGCCATGGTCAATCCGGAACGTATGGAGATTGAGTTTCCGGACAAGAAGTCTGAAAAGATCGGGCGCAAGGAGTTGGGCATTCTCGCCTTCCTGAATGACAATGCGAATTCTGTCATCACCCGGCGCACCCTGATTCACGGGGTCTGGGGAATCCACGCCGACGTCCGTAGTCGCAGCCTTGACCAGTATATCGTCAAGGTGCGGGGGCTGTACCAGAAACACGGCCTGAACCTGGATGCCTTCAAGACCATTCACGGTGTCGGATATATCTACAACACCGAGGGTGAAGAAAACTGATTAACAGGACGCGATGGAACTCAACGCCATAGAAGCTAGGGTTCTCGGGGCTCTCATGGAGAAGGCGAAGACTACGCCCGAATATTATCCGCTTACGTTGAATTCCCTCATCAGTGCCTGTAACCAGAAAACGAGTCGCGATCCCGTGACGGACTACGACGAGGAGGAAGTCTCGGGAGCGATCGAGACGCTCCGCGAAAAACATCTCGCCATGCGAGTGGATATGGCTGGTTCTCGCACGGCTAAATTCCGGGAAAATGCCTCTGTCACTTGGGAACTCCGGAAAGAGGAGTACGCCCTTTTGACTGCGCTCCTTCTGCGCGGTCCACAAACACCCGGCCAGCTTCGCCAGCGGACCGAGCGGATTTACCCATTTGCGGAGCTGCCGCAAGTAACGGATTGGCTTCATCGAATGGAGAACCGTGAGGATGAACCACACACCCTCGTGCAATCCGTTGGACGCACTCCCGGGGGCAAGGAAATCCGTTATCTCCACACGCTCGTTCCCGGGCTTGAGAATTTCGAGGCTCCCGTAGAAAAAGTTGAAAGGACAAACATCCCTGTCCCGACGGGCAGCAGCCGCTTGGACAACATCGAAGAGACCCTTGCCAACCTCCAGTCCAAAGTTGCCCACCTCGAAAAACTGATCGATGACATCACCTCCTGAAAACTCCAAAAGGGTCCGCCTCATTGATCCGAGGGAAGCCGGGATTTCAATTCGTGAGCCGCTCAACATCTACCCGTTCGAGTATGAGTCAGCTTCCGGGTGGATCGGTCTGCAAAAGGAAACGATTGTCTGGATCTCTTTTGGATCCTTGGACCGCGAGGCCCTGAAAAAATACTGGAGCGGTCCCTTCAAGGAGGGCAAACGCTGTCCGGTCAAGGTGGAATTGCTGGCGGAGGCAGCCAAAGGAGACGCCTCCCTTAAATTGTGCCCTATCGGAACCCCCTTCCAGAGGAAAGTCTGGCAACACCTCATTTGTATTCCTTTTTCCACGACAAGAACCTACGGGGAGATTGCCTCGGAACTGGGCTCAGCCAACCATGCACGGGCCGTGGGAACAGCCGTGGGGGCAAACCCGATCGCCTGGCTCATCCCGTGTCACAGGGTCCTTCCGGCAAGTGGGAAAACAGGGGCCTATCGCTGGGGCAGCAATTACAAGAAGATGCTCCTTGAGTGGGAAAATGGTTCACCAAAGAAAGAATCCATTAATCCGATTCCGGAGGGAAAGCAGAAGCTTGAGGCAATGCTGCTGAAGGCGCAACGCTTCGAGGATATCGCAAAGCTGGCGGGGGACATCGCCCACGACCTGAATAATCTCCTCGCCCCGATCGGTATGTCGACACAGCTCCTGAAACGCAAAATGCAGGACGAGTCACTCAACCGCTATGTTGACATCATTGAGACGAGCACCGGCAGGGCCCGCTCTGTCATCCAGGAAATACTGACATTTTCACGGGAAACGGAAGGCGGGGAAGTCGAGATTATAGCGGTCCATCCACTTCTCAAGGAAATCGAAAAGATCGTCCGGGAGACCTTCCCTGATCGCCTTGAAGCCGACTTTCAATACTCGCCAACCTCGACGAAAATCAGGATTGACCCGACCCAGTTTCATCGCGCCATCCTGAATATCCTCGTCAACGCGAGAGATGCGATCAAGGGAAAGGGCAGGATTACGCTTCAGGAAAGCGTGCATGATTTGAAAATGAAAGTGTCGGTGGGGGACCGACAGCTGGTACCCGGGCGCTTTGTCTGTATTTCCATTTCCGATACAGGATGCGGCATCCCCGAGGATATACGGGAACAGATTTTCGATCCATTTTTCACGACCAAGCCGAAGGAAGAAGGAACCGGACTGGGCCTTGCCTCAGTCTACGGGATCATTGCCCGGGCGGGCGGATTCATTGATTTGGAATCAACCCCCGGAGAGGGATCAACTTTCCACATTTATCTCCCGCAGCCCAAAAGCTGAACGAGAACCTCAGGATTCAGGTACCTTCTTGGGGACAGACTTCTCCGCGGGAGCGTCTTTTGCTGGTGTGGCTGGCTTCTTGTCGGTATCGACGGCGTCCATGGCCTCCTGGAAATCATCCTGAACCTCCTGGGTCGCCTTCTTGAATTCCTTCATGGATTTGCCAAGGCCCTTCGCCAACTCCGGGAGCTTCTTGGCTCCGAAAAGCAGGAGGATAATGACGAGGATAATCAGCAGTTCCGGGCCGCCAATGCCCTGGATAAAAGCGAAAGGGAATGCGTTCATTTGATCGTTACCTTATAGTTGAACGGGCCCCTGTAAAGGACAAGCCGCCAGCAGGTCCCAATAATATCCACCGATCCTGGTCGTCTTCACGCTTGCAAAGGCCGGTCCTCCGTAAATCCTTGGGATAGAGGAAACCCTCAATATCATGAATCCAATATTACGGAGCGAGTTGGACAGCAATACAAGAAAAGCGCTTGAATTGGCTGAAACTACCTTGGCCAACAGCCACTGTCCTCATTCAGGGCTTTGCGTCAGCGCAGGCCTGCTGCTGGAGGACGGACAGGTCATTACCGGTATCAATTACGAGAGCGATTCCTATGGATTGACCTTGTGTGCCGAGCGGACAGCGCTGTCGCGGGCCCAGGCCAAAGGTGTTATCGAGAAAGCCATGGCCATTGTCATAAGCGCGCGCTGGCGGGCTAATGCATCCGCCTCGGAGCCCTTGACCCCCTGTGGCGCCTGCAGGCAGTGGCTTTCCGAACTCAGCCACCGCCTCGGTCGGGATCTGCCCGTTTACAGCTTCTGGGCATCCGAGGAGAGCGGCCTGTCGACAACGGCCCGCGAGCTCCTTCCGGGGTCCTTTTCCCTCGACCAACATGAACCTGATAATCCCACCAACTGAATGAAGATCAACTTAGCCGCTTCTGTCGCCATTCTGCTGACCTTTGCCTTCGCCATTCTCACCCTTGGGAAAGACCTCATCATCCCGATGGTGCTCGGGATCTTTATCTGGTATCTGATCAACATCCTCGCCGATTCGATCCTGAAAATCAAATTGGGCGGGATTGGCCTTCCGCGCTTCATTGCCTTCCTGCTCGCTCTGGTGATTATCCTTGGATCCCTCACCCTTCTGACAAATGTCATCAGCACGAGCATCAACAATGTCATCCGTTCCGCCCCCGCATACCAGGAAAACATTGATTCTCTTCTCGACCGCGGGGCGCAGTGGGTCGGCCTCTCGGAATCGCCTCAATTGAAGGAGCTCCTGCACAAGATTGATTTAACCAAGATCATCCAGAATCTCGGAGTGACCCTGGCAGGTTTCATTGGCAGCGCAGGCCTGATTCTGGTCTACACACTGTTTATCTTTCTCGAGCAAAAGTGCTTCATGCCGAAAATCGACCGGATGCTGAATGAAGATTCCCAGCGGAAGAAAGTTCACCGCATGCTGGAGCGGGTCTACAATGACACCAAGACGTATATTGGGATCAAGACCCTGACCAGTTTGCTGACCGGCTTTGTCAGCTACGCCATCATGAAAAGCGTCGGTCTTGATTTTGCCGTGTTCTGGGCCCTCCTGATTTTCCTTTTCAACTACATCCCGACAATTGGATCAATTGTCGCCACGTTCTTTCCGTCCATTCTGGCGCTTGTCCAGTTCCCCACCCTCACTCCCTTCCTTGTGGTTGTCATCGGAGTCGCGGCAACGCAGGTTGTTGTCGGGAATATTCTCGAACCGCGCCTGATGGGAACAACCCTTAACCTGAGCCCGCTGGTTATCCTGATCTCGCTGGCCCTGTGGGGAACTGTTTGGGGGATTCCGGGTGCCATTCTCTGTGTGCCTATCACGGTTGTCCTGGCGATTATCTGCAGCAATTTTGAGAAAACGCGCCCGATTGCCATTCTCCTCTCGAAGGATGGCGAAATCCGGCCAGAAGGGTGATGCGCTCGGGGATCGCCCTTTTTCTGGCCACCGTGGCCGCAGGCTCGCTCGATGCCAGGTTACCGGATGGATACGAGACTCTTTACCTGAGTCCGCATGCTTCGAATGAAGTAAAGGAGGCCGCGGGCGAGTTGGCGCAACTCATGGAACAGCAGTTTGGGACGGCCCCGAAAGTTGCCAGACTGCCCATGTGGGGTGCGAGGAATGGAATCATTATTGGGCCGGATGCGAACCATGAGGCATTCGACGAGAATCCACTGACCGACGAAGTCCGGGTTGCACGCACCCGCCACGGTCTGGAAATCACCGGGTCGGACAATCCCAGTACCTGTTTTGCGGTGTTCCGCTTTGCCGAGCAGTTTCTTGGCTGGCGCTATTACCAGCCGGGTGAAACAGGGTTGGAACGGTTGGATTCACCACCGGAAGCACCATCCGTTCAAGGAGCGGACGAAGTCCTCCTTTTCGAAAGACCTTCCTATTTGAGCCGCAACCCGTATTCCCTTGGCCGCGCACAGGAAGGCCCGGACTGGGGCTCATGGCATGGCTTGAGGGAGCGCTTTTACTACAACCATACGCTGCACCGCGTGCTACCGCCAACGGAGTTTGACCGGCATCCCGAGTGGTTTGCCAAGGATGAAAACGGGAAGCCAATGCGTCCACCTTACTATCCGAAGGTCCATGGCTACAATGACCATCCGGATCTTTCGAGGCCTGAGGTCAGGCAATGGGCAATCGAAGCAACGCTTGATGCGATCGAAGCCGCGACTTCCTTCCAACGATCCGGGACAAAAGTGACTAGCACCTATCCGCCGGTGCGGCAATCCCGTGGCGTGCTCTCGGTGAGTGCCAGCCTCGGGGATTCCTTCGTATTCGGGCATTTTGGTGAAGATTACCCGTGGAAACCCGAAGGATATTTTCGCCGCTGGCCCGACTGGAGCAACCATGTCTTCGCATACAGCAATGCTGTCGCGGAAGGAATTGAGCATGGACTGCAGCAGGGAACCTGGAAAAGCCAATCCAGACCGGATCTGTACATCGGCACCCTCGCCTATTTGAACTGGGAGAATGTTCCGGATTTCCCGATTCATCCATCCATTGTTCCATACCTGACCTTTGACCGAAGCCAATGGTATGATGAAGCAGCCAAGGCTGACGATCTGCAAAATGTCGAGGCGTGGAACAAGACTGCCGCCCCTTTCCTCGGCACATGGGATTATCTATTCGGGTATGGATTCATTATTCCACGGTCGATGACGGAGATTGTCAGCGAATCGATTCCCGCCCTTCACGAGCGGGGAGTGAGGGCTTATTTCTGCCAGATCGCCGCAATCTGGCCCTACGATGGCCATACCAACTGGCTGCTGGCGAGGTTACTTTGGGATGTCGATAGCGATCCTTCCGACCTCCTCGATGAATATTTCACGGAGTTCTACGGGCCTGCGGCGGAACCCATGCGCGCATTTTTCGCCCATGCGGAAAAGCTCTGGATGGAGCAACCGGGCAGTGGGTGGTGGCTCAGGCACTGGAAGGATCCCTGGCAAGCAGGGCTCTGGAAGCAGGAGGACCTCGCCCTCTGCCGGAACCTGCTCGAGGAAGCCCTTGAGAAGGCGAAGTCCTTTCAGCGTGTGGAAAGTGGGTTGCAGGCCAATCGATTTGCCAAACGGATTGAGCCAACCCGGCAACTATTCGCCTTCACAGAAGCCTTCCATGAATATCAATCCCTCTGCTGGAAACTGCAGGGCAATGATTGGGATTCCGCCTCCCGGGAGGCCCTTCTGACCGGAATCCAAACGGCCAAAGCCGCTTCCGAGGCAAGATCACGCATGATTACTCTCCGCGACAAGGCGGTCCGCACATTTCCACTGGCTGCCCGTGCAAGCGATCTTCAATGGGTGTTCCGTTATGATTCACTTGGGGCAAACATGGCCGCTCTCCTGACAAATCTGGTTTCCCGCTTTCAGGAGGAGCAAGCGTCGAAAATCACGGAAGCGCTCTTGTCCGATTGGACCACGTCACAAGGCATCCAATGGGATCCTGGTAGGGAAATTAAACCCGTGCAGGTCTTGAACGACCGGAGTTTTGAACATGTTGAAAATCCAAGAATCTGGCATCGCCAATTCATGGATTCGGAAGGCATAGTGCAAAAAGCTCGGAAAAACCCGAATGGGTTCATCGCCGGGAATGTCCGCCGGGGTCATCTGTACCAGTTGTTTGCCGCGACTCCGGGAAATTACTATCTGGGAAAAGTCGATGTGGAGACCCGGCAGTCATTGACAGGCGAGGTCTATATCCGGATCGACTTTTTCAACAAGGAGCATGCGCTGCTGGCTGAATCCCCACGGGCAAGGATCGCACCGGTTGAAATGGCAGGCACCCGGCAAACCGTCCGTGCCTTGATGCAGGCCCCGCCTGATGCGGCATATGGACGGCTCTTTATTCGGTTTTATGAGATGGATCCGGGCTCTGAGGCGGTACTGAATTCAGCGAGCGTCCTCCAGTTGAAGTCCCGGGTCCCGTAAATTCGTGCATTGTCACAGTATTCTCCGCGGAGATGCCCTCGCGCGAGAAGACCGTCGAGACTGTTTTCCAGAGGATCTTTAAATCCAGAAGAAGCCCGGCATGGTCAACATACCAGACATCCATCTGGAACCGCTCGTCCCAGTCCACCTGATTACGCCCGTTGACCTGGGCCCAACCCGTGATACCGGGCCGGCATTCATGCCGGCGGGCCTGCTCTGTGGAATACCTGTCGAGATAAACCACCGGCAAAGGCCGTGGTCCGACGAGGCTCATGTCCCCGCAAAGGACATTGAAGAGCTCCGGGAGCTCATCCAGGGAAAGGCTCCTCAGGCGCTTGCCGAATGGCGTCAGGCGGGCCTCGTCCGGGAGCAGCTTGTGATCACTGTCCCGGAGATCACGCATTGTGCGGAACTTGATAATTTCAAACGACTTACCGTCTTTTCCTGCCCGTTTCTGACGAAAGAATGCCGGGCTCCCCAGTTTTATCCGCACAGTCAGCCAAAGCAGTATAAACAGGGGAAGCCAGAATGGCAGCGCGACGAGAACAAGCAAAAGATCGAGGATACGTTTCATCACATCCTGCCAGAACGCCTCAGTCGAGGTACGGGGAATATTCAGGAATAAACTGGTGCATTTCCTGTTTGATCTTATCGGGGTCAGCTTGCCCGAATTGCGCCTTCATGTGCCTCAGGAAGGTCTCCACTTCGCTGAGAGGATAAGGCTCCCCCGTGAAGCGCAGAATTCGGGGATGATGTGTAGGGGAATACTCTTCCCCAACATGCTGGAGCTCTTCGAACAACTTCTCCCCCGGACGTAAGCCGACAAAATTTATCTCGATATCCCGTTCCGGCTCGTAGCCAGAGAGCTGAATCATCCGACGCGCCAAATCGACAATCTTGATCGGCTTGCCCATATCGAGGACGAAAATCTCACCCCCGGAAGCTTGCGTGGCACACTGCAGAACCAATCCGGAAGCTTCCGGTATCGTCATGAAATATCGGATCACCTCCGGATGGGTCACCGTTACCGGCCCACCAAAGGCAATCTGTTTGCGGAACAAGGGAACAACACTCCCCGATGAACCAAGGACATTGCCGAACCGGACCGCCATAAAACGCGTTTTGCCTTCCTGGCTGCCGTTGTAGCTCTGCAGGAAAATCTCCGCCAGACGCTTGCTCGCTCCCATGACATTGGTCGGGTTGATGGCCTTGTCAGTCGAAATCAAGATAAAGCGCTCGACCTCAAACTCACTTGACATTCGAGCCAGAAGCCGTGTCCCAAAGGTGTTGTTCTTGAGGGCCTCCGTAGGCTGGTGCTCCATGATCGGAACATGCTTGTGGGCCGCTGCATGAAAAACCAGATGTGGACGGTAGCGGGTAAAGATATCGCGCAAGCGCGGCTCGTCGCATACATCCCCGATCAGCGGAAGGAGATTGGCCCCACCATAGCGGCTCTGCTTGAGATCCATTTCAATCCCGTAAAGTTGCACCTCGCAACGCTCCACCAGAATAAGGCGCTTCGGGTTGTTGAGGGCAATTTGCCGGCACAACTCGCTCCCGATACTGCCCCCGGCACCGGTCACCATGACAACCTTATTCTGAATCAGGGTCCGGATATCCTCCGTGTCCAGGTTTACGGGATCACGGCCAAGCAAATCCTCAATTTCTACCGGACGAATGCGCGAGGCGCGGACTTTGCCAGTGGCAAGTTCCGTAACCGAGGGCATGATGTCGGTCGACATTCCAAGGGCTTGCGCTTTCTCCGTGATTTCAAGAATCCGCCGCGCTGATGCTGAGGACATGGCGATAATCACTCCCTGAACACCAAAACGGTCCCGCAAGGAATCCAAGTCATTCGAGGCCCCGACAACCGGGATCCCGTGCACCTGATGGTTCCACTTGCTCTTGTCGTCATCCAGAAAAACAACCGGCCGGAGGCCAACACCGGCCCGGCTCAACAGGTCGTATGCCAAGTCCGCACCTGTCCGGCCTGCTCCGATAATCACCACTCGCTTGCTCTTGGAAAGACCTTTCTTGTCCGGCAAGGCACGTTCCCGATACACGCGCAGGGATGTGCGGAAACCAGCTACAAAAAACAGGCTTAAAATATAATCCGCGAGCAATACACTGCGCGGTGGAATCGGTAGCTCAGGGAATAAATACCACGCTTTGACAAACAACAGGGAGGCAATTGTCAGCCCCGTGGCGATTCGATACAGGTCGGGCAGACGAAAATAGGAGAGCAAGACGCCAAACTGTCCGAACATGAACAGCATGAGAAGCTTGATCAAAGCCATAACCGGAAAGGCATTGATAAACTCTGTCTGGTATCCCTCCGGAATAACAAAATCAAATCGGAGCAGGTAGGCCGTCCACAAGCTGACTGCAAACACGCCACTGTAGATCAAACAAAGGACCAAGGTGCGGCCCAGCAGGAGCTGGTTCGTCAAGGTGCGAAGAAAATGAAAGATCCGGAATTTCATCAATTTGGGGATAATCCTTCAGATAGGCCCCTTCTATTCTTGCTGACAAGCGAATTTTGAAGCGGGAATTTAAAGGGAAGTGGAGCTCCATAAATACATCTGTAAAAAGTGTAAAACACGAGCCTTAAGCGGCAGAAATGAGGGTAAATAGGGCCCCACCCAAAGGAAACTAAAAAAATATTGACAGACATCTAAGAAAAATCTGACACTCTTCTAGGTATTATACCTTATATCTACGTCGCAAATTCATTTCTTCAAATGGTCATAACTTCTGTCGCACAAGTTTATTTGTTTGTTTCAGGGCTTGCTGTCAGTATCGCCGCAACGGCTGCGTTTACTATCCTGGTCAAACATCTGGCACTTCGCTGGAACCTTGTGGATCAACCGAATCACCGGAGCGTTCACAAGAAACCAATCCCCAGAGTGGGTGGAGTCGCCATCGTTGGCGGGTTCATCGTGGGGCTCACGTACTTCTACGGACTGCAGATCCTGGTCCCCCAATGGGCATGGATCATCGACTTTCCGGACAAGTGGATACTTGTGGGAGCCGGTATCATGTTCTTACTCGGACTGACCGATGACCTCCTGCAAATCAAACCGCGGGTAAAACTCTTCTTCCAGGCACTGGCCGCCTTTGTCGTGGTAGCGGGCGGCTTCCGCTTCCAGATTCCGTTCCTCTATTTCCAGGACTGGGGAATGATGAACGAGATTATCGCTGCAGCGATCACCTTTGTCTGGATCATCGGCATCATAAACGCAGTCAACTTGATGGATGGAATGGACGGGTTGGCTGCCGGGATGGGCGTTATTGCCATCAGTAGCCTGACCATAGCGCTTGCCGTTAATGGGTACGGGCCAGACATCGTCCTTGTGACGGCTTTCATCGGAGCCCTTGTAGGCTTCCTGCTGTACAACACCTATCCTGCAAGTATTTTCATGGGAGACTCCGGGAGCTTGTTCCTGGGCTTTATTCTGGCCACGTTTTCCCTTCCTACGGCGGGCGCCCAAGTCGGCGGCCTGTCCTATCTGGTTCCGATTCTGGCCCTCGGGCTTCCCATCCTTGACACCCTGACCTCGATCATCCGGCGCGGGCTCAAGGGAAATGGAATCTTCACCGCGGATCGCGATCATATTCACCACCGACTCTTCAAGGACCGTGGAGAACGCCAACGTTCAACGGTCTTCATCCTGTACGCGGTAAATGCAATTTTTGGCGTCATGGCCATTCTCATTCTGAGCTCACGGGCAATGGCCCAGGTCACCCTGGTCCTCTCTCTCACTGCCATTTTCTGTCTTCTGTTCCTGCTGAAGCTCGGTTACATACAAATCAAGCAAGAATCCTCAACTCGTAAGACACAGATCTTAAACTAACCTAAATGGGCGCATTCCAAGAGAGTCGTCCGTCTCCTTCTTCCAAACCTGATCCTGAAATACTGGTCTGCCCCGAAGATGTCGACTGGATATTCGATGTAGATACTCTGCATTCTGCCGGAGGGGAGGCACTTATCCGGAGGAACGGACTTGAAGAACCACCCCGGGACTCTCCCCACCACCCTTTCAACTTAAGTGCGAGCTCGACAACCGTCTGGGACCAGACTGTGCGAAAGCTCTCCATGGCAGCGGGGGAATCACACCTCGTGTTGACCGCACACAGTAATTCTGAGGCACAGGAAATTGTCTTTTATGCACGGGTGGCGGGATTCCGGGAAAAAGGATTACCCAGAATTGCGGCAACCTTTCAGCGTATCAACCAATCAAGTTATCAATCAGTGGCGGACAATGTCCGCCAAAATTGGTTATACCTGCTCCATGAAATCAAGAATCCCCTTTCCATTTTAAAGGCAGCCGACGACATCGAGTACATGGAACTCCAGAAAGCCGAAAAGGACCCCAGCCGTTCCGCCCAAACCCGGCGATTCGCGATTACCTGCCTTGAGGATCATCTTCGCAACGGGGTATTTCTGGCGACCGAAGATTCCCGGATGATCCCCAACAATCCCGAGCCGCTCGATCTCAAGCTGTTCATGGAGGATCTCAGGGAATCCTTCGAGTTGATCCTGGGAATGGAGAATAACAATATCGAGCTGAAGCTTGATATCGAGGCCTTTCAAGTGGCTCGAATTGACCGGACGCTCCTCTCGCAACTGCTGAACAATCTGCTCCTGAATAAAATCAACCTTTTGCAGAATGAGACGGTGACCCTCGATTGCTCCCTTGCTTCCTCGAGGAGCGATGGGTCGGGGACCCTTCTTGTGATTACAATCGAGGATGAAGGCCCGGCCTTTCCGGCCGAAGTTCTTCAGGAACAAGAGAGCGATCCCAACCTTGAAGGCCTCCTGCGCATCCAGCGAAATTCCGGATTGGGCTTGCCCATCTGCCGGCGAATTGCCTCTGTGATGGGGGGGGAGATCAAATTCTACAATGATGCGCCAAAAACCCGGATCCGCATCTGGCTTCCCCTCAGCTGAGATTTTTTAACAAGACTTTCCTACAGACAGCAGCAGAAGTAGGACCATGAAGACACAGCGCGCGGCCGGAAACGGTCGCGCGCTACTGCATCCATAACTGCAAAGAGCCCGCAGGGCCCGACAAGCCACCCATTTAAAGTTTGCGGGAAGAATTGACGAAAGCACCTATTTTAAGAGTAATAGACGCTGTTGCTGTCGCTACAATTCCATAACAACCGATAAATATCCAATGAAAGCCAGGGTCATCCTAATCCCCATCGTCGTCCTAGTTGCGGCAGTCGCCATTTATTCCATCTTTTCGATCAAAGGTTCTCCTGTTTCTGACCGATTGACCATGGACTCCCTTGCCGGGCTTTCCGAAAGTGAGCAGGACGAAATCCTTGAGGAGGCCTTCTCAGGCGGATTTCTTCCAAATGGCGAGGAGGTTGAAATACTGGTCTGGGCATTTGCAAATCGTGGCGAGCAGGCACAAGCCATGCTGCAAAAATATTCGCGTGAGTTTTCCAACTTGCCACGGCACCTGAGCGACGCCGCCCTCCAACTCTTTAAGGAAATGAATCCTGACGCTGGGTTAGCCGCGCTTTCACTTGCTCGTGAGCTTTACCCGAATGATCCAGATGTCCTCGGCGTGACCGGTGTGATCGCCTTTCTTGGCGGCCGCGAGTTGGATGCCCGGCAATTCCTCGAGGAAGCGGAATCATGGAGGCAACATAGGCCTTTGGTCGATTTCTACCTCGGAGGGATTCTAATCCTTTCGGAATCCACTGCAGACCGTACTCGCGGTAAAAACCTCTTGATGCGCGTGGTAAATGGAGATGATCCAGAGTTCCGCGAATTGGCAGGACTTTCCCTTCTCGGAAATTCCGGTATTCCGATGATCCGCCAGGATGTGGAATCAGTTTTTGGACAGCTGTCTGAAGACTCTGTTTTCAGGGCTGGAAATTCCAATCTATCAGCTGAGGTCATCCGCATATTGCTCAACCGGATTGTCCCCTTTCTGCCAACCGAAGCCCTCGAACTGGCGGATCTCTTGATGGAATATCCGGGCAGGACGGCTCAGGACCAACTGGGAATCATCCAGCTTGCACAATCCCTTGGAAACACCCAAAAGGCGGAAGATTACCTTCTCAGACTGGAGAAGGAAGATACATTTGCAGAGGGCTCCCCCGAATTTCTGCGCCTGGAAAGAGTCAAGGCCATCCAGTTGATCATGGAGCAACAGTTTGAGCAGGCATTGAAGGCCATTCAGACGATTGTTAAAACCCAGGATGATTCTCCCGAGCTGCAAAACATGTTCAAGACCGCAATGGCTTATGAGGTTCCACTGGAAATTGAACGTGAGTTGCTCCGGACCTACCTGGAAATACCTGTTTCGAATGTCCGCACTTCACTCAATGTCACGTCACGACTCATGGCAATTGATCCGCTTGGTGAAGACCAGTGGATTAGCTATGCAACAAAGAACCTGCTCCATCTGGACCCGATCCGGGTGGGTCAATGGCTTACCTCAATCGGTGCTTCCGAGAAAATAATTGATTACCTGGGCAGCAAGGAGGAAAAGACCTCGAATGAATATCTTCTTCTGGTCAATTCATACCTTGAGGTGGAAAACCCTGATGATGCACAGGCAGCGTTGGCACTTTCAGAAAACACAATCGACCCAGCCATCGTAGCTTACTTCCGGGCAAGAATCTACGACCAACAGGATAAGAAAGAGGAAGCGTTTAGTTACTGGAAAGATGCCTACCAATATGCGGTTAGAGGGAATACCTTCCCGCTCCTGAAAAACCTGGGAATCCTCGCCGGCAGACTGGATCAACCGGTCTCTGCATTGCAGGCCCTGTATACTGCCTTTTCCTCGGGTGTTCCGTTCAGTTCAGACGAGGCGGCAGAGCTTCTTAATCTTACCCTTGAATATGGCAACCTGTCGCAATCCATTGAGATCGCCAGCTATCTTGCTGAAGAAAATCCGGAGGAAAACGATTATGCCAATAACCTCGCTTACTTCAATTTCCTAGCAGAGAGGAATCTTGAGGATTCCATCGAGAAAATGCGCGTAATTGTCGAGGACAGCCCGGATGTTCCGGAGTACCGCCTCACCCTTGCACTGGGACTGCTCAAGGCGGGTCGGATCAATGAGGCGGACCGGTTGGTTCAGTCCACGGATGTGGATTGGAACAAAATGGGCACGAGGGGGAAAATGGTTTATGCAGTGGTACTGACTGCGACCGACAAACGGACTTTGGCCGAGGGATTGATCCAGAACATGAACCTCGAAGATTTGATTCCCGAGGAGAAGGCCCTTCTTGAAGCATTTTAAGTTCTTCAAGCGTCTGAAAGCACTTCACCCCCGACGAGAAATTTCTGCTGCGGAATGACAGGAAATAAAAGCCTCCAGTCCCTTCTCAATGAAGCTGTGACAGCTGTTCTTGCTCTCACAATTGTATGGGTTATTCTCATTACACAGGTGAGGCATCATTGGGGCGGGGAATCCTACTACAACTTCGGCATGTTTGTTCCATTCCTGTCGATCTGGTTGGTTCTGAGAAATCTGGATTCGTTGCCCCGTAGCGTTACCGGATCCCTTCGCCCCAACCTGATCATAGCAGGCCTTTCCCTGCTTCTTATCCTGCCCTTTCACGCCGTATCCGAAGTCAATCCTTTCTGGCGTCTTCCGCTCTGGATCCAGGCCAGCGGATTGGTTCTTTTTACGGGAAGCGTTGTTCACTCCCTGTATGGATGGAAGGGAGTAAAGGCCGCCGTCTTTCCCGTCTTTTTTCTCTCAACGATGATCCCCTGGCCCTACCGGATGGAATTGCTCATCGTTCAGAATCTTACCCAGGTGGTCGTTGAGTTGGCGGTTAACGGATTGCACTTTCTTGGATATCCGGTCGAAGTGGCTGGCCGGAGTCTTGTCCTGGGAGACCTGAGTATTGGGGTCAACGAAGCCTGTAGCGGCATTCGCTCCCTGCAGGCTCTCTTCATGGTCACCTTGTTTCTTGGCAGCTTGTTTGGTCAAAGTGTGCCGCGGCGAGCGCTTGCCGTTCTCCTGCTTCCCTTTGTAGTCATTATCGTCAACACAGGCAGGGCCATCTTCCTTTCCATCCAAGTCATTGTTAACGGCCAGGAAGCCTATGATTCATGGCACGACCCGGCTGGATACATTGCCTTCGGGATCAGCATGGTGTTGATCTATGCCTGCATTGAACTCTTGAATGTGGGCAGTGATGAAAGTCGCCAATCACAAGGAGTTGACTTTCAAAACCTGGTCTCGGTCTGGAAAGCTTCATCCTTCAGAAAAAGCGTGGTCTGGTTTATGGTTTTCCCAGTCATCCTGTTTGTCTTGGTCGAAGGCTGGTTCCTGTATCACGAAGCCACCGCTCCGCCCGAATCCGGCTGGTCCTTCAATCTTCCCGAAGAGGAGGAAGGAATCATCCGCTACGAGACGATTCATCCACAAATCGAATCTGCCCTAGGATATGGATATGGATCTCGTTTCCTGATGCGGTTCTCCAGGACCAGCGGCGGCGAATTCTACTACTATGGATACGGTCCTGAGGATAAACTGGCCAGTGTTTCCTCCTACGGGCACTCACCCGCCATCTGCATGGAGGCTATCGGGGCAACCATGCTCAAACAATTTCCCAATATTGTTTTCCAGAAAGAGGGCCTCGCTATCCCCGTCACGCATTATCTGTTTGAGCTGCACTCAAACAATAAACAACTGCACGTCTTCTGGATTGTTTGGGAGCGCCGGAATATGGACATTAACCCGGAGGACCTCAAGGAACTGAACTACAAAACCCAATGGATTCAGTTACTGAAAGGAAGGCGCGACTTCAGCCGACAGGTCCTGCTGGCGAGCCTTGTAGGCGTTCAAGATAGCGATGAGGCAAGGCAGACTATTCTCCGCCTTCTTGAGGAGTGGATTGACCCCTCGGCTGGCTGAGTAAAAAGGCCTCACGCGGCAGAAGGAATTCACTCTCTTCCGGGAAAATGAGAGATTCTCGGGAAACACCGAGCAGGATTGCGGCAACCCGAAGGAAACGAGGCGATGTCCGACCGAGTTCAGGCATTCCCTGAAGAAATCCAGAGGCCACATCCTGACGGCCCTGCAAGAGATACGAAACCCCAAGGACAAGACGAAACTCGAATACCTCGGGATACTGGGTCAGGAGCGACTCAAGACGCCGGTTTAATTCTGGACGATAGCCTTCCAAAAGCAGGCGCAAGTATAGAATGAAACTGGCCTTGCCTGGCTCGGCATCGTATTCCCCAAGTTCAATCTGCTCGAGAATCCGTTCAAGATTGGTCTGGTCTCCAATATAATAGTAGGCCCCGAGCGCTTTTAAGAGGTAAATCGGATTGCCCCCCTCATCCTTTAGAATGATTTCATAGAGCTTAACAAGCAGGTCCCATCGGTTGTCACGCACGAGAAATCCTTCAATCTCGGTTGTTTCTGTAGGATTCACGACATCGATAGCCAATTCAAGGGCAGCACTGGCCTCATCCAGAAATCCCAACTGCTCAAGGGCTGCGGCACGGTAATAGAGGAGCGCAGAGGACCCTGCTTGCCGATCTTTGTATTCTCGTTCCGTCAGGGTCAAAAGGCGATCGTAGGCCCCCTGATTATAAAGAAGACGCAGGTAGAGTTCCCCGTTGGCGCCCGTGCCGATGAAGGTTTCCCAGGAAACCGTGTCCAGAAACCAGGAAACAGCGTCCATCCAGGTAGCCCAACGGGTCAGTTCCTGTAATTCCTCACTACTGGGAGCTTCCAGGATTTGGTCGAGAATCGGGAAGAGCTCGTCGCGATCCAGAGCACCAGACTTCACCGCGACGCTGCGCCCATATAATATATCCAGATCATCCTGAGGATGCTCCTCCAGATAATCAGTCGCCAGAAGACGTGTCTTTGTGTCGACAGTCGGGTGGGCTGCCAATTCACGTGCAGCGCGTAAGGAAAGGGGTCCGTCCTCCTCAATGAGTCTGCGCAGGTGATCGATCACCAGTTCCTCGCCCTTTTCACCATAAAAGTTCTCTTGCATCGACATGTGGAGCTGGTGAATCGACCAGTCCTCGCTGCCACTACCTGCCAGCTCGCCTGCCAGACTCATCATTCGGCTATATCGACGCTCCATTTGCAGGGCCGTCAGCCATAGCCGACGGGTCTCCGGATTTTCGCCGTCCAAAATCATCAGGCGGCCGAGAAAAGTCGTTCCATCCTCCAGTTCCCCGGCAGTTAACAACACCTCCGTCAACAAGCGCAGTTCATCGATCGGCAGGTCCGGCTCGTCGATGACCAGCTTCCACCAATCGACTGCCGAGCGATCACGCTGTTTCAGCAAAGCACGAGCCACCAGAAGCTGGACGGCCTTGTTTTCACTATCCAGATAATAGGCCGCTTTTCCCTGTCGTGCGGCCTGCTCCCACAATTCCTGTGAAAAAGCTTCCTCGGCCTTGGAAACAAGGCGCTCCGACCGGATCCCATTCACGGTCTGCTTAATCGGCTCACGGAAAATAAAAACTCCCCCGATTGAAACGAAGACCGCGACAATGATGACGAGGATAAGTATGCGTAGTTTTGAAAAGTTCATCTAAGATTCCTGTGACTTCTTATGCGATGCCTCATACTGCCTGCCAACACTGTAATTTGACAATTCCTTTCCACACGACCCCGAAAGGATTTTGTCTTACAAAATTGTCTCAACACCGTTGGGGTAAATACCTTAATTAAGGCGGGCATAATCCATTACGGTATATTTGACTCAAATAAATAAGGTGAACTCCCCACTATTTCTAACGGAAAGGGGCTGTTTTCGTCTTTATTTACAATATTTTAACGGTTTTTGTGAATTTCCTTCAAAAAAAGACTTGATCTTATCGGGTATCTACCCCAGATTGATGTTCTTAAATCGCAAACTCAATCATCATGAATAAATTACTAAAGCTTGCTATCTGTACGGGGATCATCTCCCCCATCTGCGCTTCTGCACAACTTATCACGGTCAGTGAACCATCGACCAGCGCCTCTTTCAATGCCTTGGTTGCCTTGATGGCAGCGGACGAAGCTGCCCTTGGAACCGGAGCAGGTGAAGCCAACGCTTCCATCTTTTCCGAAGTCCACTGGGACACCAGCGCCAATGCCTGGGTGACGGGTTCACTGTCTAACGACAATAACGACCTGAACTTTGAGCTGATCGACATCAACTTCCAGTACTTCATCCAGACCGGTAACAATATCGATATCGGCTTTGTCGGTAACGAAAACTGGGATTTGGACGAACTGTTTGTTAACGCATACGCTCTGGGAGATCTCGGAAACTCCGACCCACGCGTCAGCCTCTTCGACTACAGTGACAATGTGGCCGCAAACAACACGCCTGGTGACACTGCACGTTTGTCCCTGACTCAGGGAACGGACGCTCCGATCGTTCTGGAATTCGAGCACATCAACCAGACGAGCAGCCCATTGGGACCATTGTATCAATCCAGTGAGATCCGTTTCAAAATGTACCAAGGCGTCAATGTTGACGGAAATGGTGCGATTACGGATTACAAAAATGACGAGTGGCTGTTCGGTATCAATGACCGCAACAAGAACTTCGACAAGGATAGTGATGATGGATACTTCTTCATCAATGGCGACATCCGCCCTGTCCCGGAACCGTCTCAGATTGCTGCCTTGAGCCTCCTCGGCCTCGGCGCTCTCCTGATCATCCGCCGTCGAATCCTGAAACGCGTCAAATAATCCTTCTGGGAATTGACTTTCAATCACAATGCCACTCCTTGGCGGAGTGGCATTTTTTTAACTGAAAATAAGATCATCATGAGAAAATTACTAAAGCTAGCTGTCTGTGCGGGGATCGTCTCCCCATTCTGTGCCTCGGCACAGTTGATTACTGTCAATGAACCCTCAACGAGTGGTTCATTCAATGCCCTCATTTCGCTTATGGCGGCGGATGGAGCAGCCCTCCACGTCGGCAATGGCGAAGCAAATGCGACTGCCTTCACTCAACTCTACTGGGATGTCAGTGCATCGGCCTGGGAGGTCGGAAGCCTGTCCACAGATATTGAGGACTTCAACTTCCAGTTGAGAAACACGAATGTGCAGTATTTTGTTCAAACGGGTCCGACCGTGGACGTTGGATTTGTTTCCAATGAAAATTGGGACCTGGATGAGCTATTCATTAACGCTTATGCTGTTGGCGACCTCGGGAACTCAGATCCCCGCGTGAGCCTGTTTGACTACAGCAGCAAACCGGGATCAACGGCAACGGATGTTCCCGGTGACACGGCTGAACTCGTGCTTGCTGATGGCGTCAGTGCTCCTGTCATTCTGGAGTTCGAACACATCAACCAAACGGTTAGTCCTCTGGGTCCGCTGTACCAATCAAACGAAATCCGTTTCAACATGTTCCAAGGCGTTAATGTCGACGCACAAGGGGCTGTTGTCAGCTACATCAAGAATGAGTGGCTGTTTGGCATTAATGACAAGAACACCGACTTTGATGGGGACGGGGACGATGGATATTTCTACTTTAGCGGAGATATCCGGCCTGTTCCAGAGCCGTCACAAATTGCCGCTCTCAGCCTCCTCGGACTGGGTGCCTTTCTGTTTGTGCGCCGCCGCCTGATGAAACGCGGCAAGTAGTTTGCGATATAAGTCAAAAGCAAGTTTTATTCAGAACGCCACCTTTCGAGGTGGCGTTTTTTTTGAGCGAATATGCCCCAAAAAGCTGAAGGCCATCCCCACAAGGGGGATGACCTTCTTTTTTTTGTTCCTTGGTCGAAGCAGCAGCGCAGTTACCAAGAAAACACAGGTCTACTACCGTATCGGTAATTTTGGATTATCTATTCCAACAGTTGCGACAGTCGGACAGAATCGTCCAAATTCGTTTAATTCGCGGAAACGGATTCATAAAGATTGTTGATTTCTTCCGGAGTCAGGGCACAGCACCAGATATTTAAATCGTCGATTGATCCGGAGAAGGGATCCAAGCGGCGCACTTCCCGGCTGCGGTATACTGTTCCGCCCTGAACCTGGCCAATACCCGTCTTTTCCATGTTTGCCCAGAGCATCGAAGCAGGGCCCGAGGCAACAGGTTGACCATTCACATAAAGTGTCAGGCCGTTCTCCTGCACCGTCTCAGCGGCATCCAGAACCAGAACAATATGGGACCATTGGCCGACCGGGAGCTCACCGCCCTTGAGGGTCGTCCCGGCCCAGTCAGATTCCTTGACGGGACGATTCCAGCCACTGGCAAAGAGCCAACCTTCATCGACAATCAAATTCAACCCACGCCAGAAGCCACCTTGCTCATAGACTACGGATGTCTTTTTGGAGGAATTACTGGCAATTTTGACCCACAGAGAGAGTGTGAGACTCTTCTGGTTGGTCAGGTTTATCGCATTGGAATCAGGTACTTCGACGCCCTTATGAGAGCCGGAGAATTCCAAACCGGTCTGCAAGGCACCGACACCATCGCCCCAGTTGGTACCAGATTGTGCGCTCAACTCGATATCCAAAGCCATTGAGCCGGAATCATAGGCAATCGGTTCTGCCCCATTGTTGAATTTCCAATTGTGCTCAGCCCTTGGCCAAGGAATAGACTCCGTAAAGACCAAACCACTCTCGGTCCAACCTGAGAACAATCCGTTCCTTACAGAGCGAATACGGAACTGGTATTCCACGGATTCAACCAAATCCTGAACAAGCAGGGACGTGTCGTTCTGGTTCAATACCAGGCCAGCCTGCAAGTCTTCATAAGCAGCTCCTGATTCGCTGATTTGCAATTCGAAGCCATCCACTGATTCGCTGCTGCTCCAGGACAGGTTCACGGTGGTTGTTTCAATCAGAGTAGCGGCAATTGTCGGGGAAGCTGGGGCCTCAGGGGCGGGAGCCAGGGTTTTCACGGTGCTGGATAATCCCCAGTCTGAGCTAACTCCTTCCTTAACAGAACGTATTCTGAAGGCGTAGTTGACACCTTCTTCAAGTCCGAGCAACTGGACACCTGACTCGGTGCCAGTAAGCGGATCGGTGAGTTCAACATCAGCAAATTCCGCTCCGGACTTGCTCATTTGCAGCTCGAAGCCGTCAACCGTGTCACTTGTGTTCCATGAAAGATCTACAGTGCCGATGCCGACTGAATCGACGCTAATGGAAGGTACGACGAGAATGCCCTGAGAGGCCTCAGTGGTGGTTGCAAGCTTGCTCTTTTTCCACATTGAAGTGAGGTCGCCGCGGACTGCGCGTATTCGGAAACGGTAGCTCAGCCCCTGACCGAGTCCGGTCAACTGTACACCGGTTGCGCTACCCGAGAATTGGGATACGCCGGGCAATGGAGCGTACTTTTGGCCGGAGACACTTGCCTCAAGATCAAATGCATCAACACCCTCGGAAACAGACCAGCTGAGGGTCACAGTCCCAGCGCCAACGCTTTCGATATTGATGAAAGGCATCGGAGGTTCCACGTCGACTGGTCCTGAAACCAAAGTCGTTGCCAAGGAACTCACCTTCCAGGTCGAGGTGAGGCCGCTGCGTTCAGCGCGGATCCGGAAGCGGTAATCCACTCCCTCGCCAAGGCCCACCAATTGTACACTGGTTTCATTTGAAGCAAATACTCCACCACCGCTCAGGGCCACGTAGGCGCCACCGGCTTCGCTCATTTGTACCTCAAAACTGTCGACACTTTCGGAAGCGCTCCAGGAAAGGTCAATCGTGCCTACCCCTACTCCGGAAATTGCAATTTCGGGAACTGATGGAGCGACGGGCGCTGGAACCAAAGTCGTTGCCAAGGCACTCACCTTCCAGGTCGAGGTGAGACCGCCGCGTTCAGCGCGGATCCGGAAGCGGTAATCCACTCCCTCGCTAAGGCCCACCAATTGTACACTGGTTTCATTTGAAGCAAATACTCCACCACCGCTCAGGGCCACGTAGGCGCCACCGGCTTCGCTCATTTGTACCGCAAAACTGTCGACACTTTCAGAAGCGCTCCAGGAAAGGTCAATCGTGCCCACCCCTACTCCGGAAATTGCAATTTCGGGAGCTGATGGAGCGACGGGCGCTGGAACCAAAGTCGTTGCCAAAGAACTCACCTTCCAAGTCGAGGTGAGACCGCCGCGTTCAGCGCGGATCCGGAAGCGGTAATCCACTCCCTCGCCAAGGCCCACCAGTTGTACACTGGTTTCATTTGAAGCAAATACTCCGCCGCCGCTCAGGGCCACGTAGGCGCCACCGGCTTCGCTCATTTGTACCTCAAAACTGTCGACGCTCTCGGAAGCGCTCCAGGAAAGGTCAATCGTGCCCACCCCTACTCCGGAAATTGCAATTTCGGGAGCTGATGGGGCAACAGGAGATGAAATTAAAGTTGTCGCGAGAGGACTGTTTTTCCAATTGGAAGTCACGCCATCAAGAACAGCCCGGATACGAAAACGATAGTCTACGCCCTCACCAAGACCCGTGAGGCTAACGCTTCTTTCTGAACCCCCAAAGGAAGAAGCACCGGAAATGGATGCGTAGGGAGATCCTGCCTCACTCGCTTGAAGTTCAAATCCATCAACGGACTGGGAAGTATTCCAGCTAAGGCTGACTGAGCCGACCCCAACCTCGTCCAATGAAATAGAAGGTGCCTCAGGCGCAGTTGGCGCAGGGGCCAGAGTGGTGACAATCCCGCTCTCTTTCCATGAGGAAGCCAGGGCCCCTTTCAAGGACCGGATCCGGAACTTGTAACTGGTCTCCTGAGGCAGGTTCTCAACAAGCACACTTCTCTCGGATCCCTGCAAAACAGAGGTGGGTTCAAGGGCGGAAAAGGCAACGCCAGACTCGCTGACTTCTAGTTCAAAGGCGTCCACTGATCCTGAAACACTCCATTCAAGCCCGATACTGTTGGTGCTTACGGAAGCGATATTGAGGGATGGAAGACCAGGGGTTGGGTCTTGGGGGTCTGTGTTTGAGAGTGGTTCTCCCAAAAGCGCTTCAACGGCACCGCTCACATTCAGCCGGCCGTTGGAAATGCATAGGCCGTCGAGACTTGGGACAACATCCACACCCGCAACAATCGCAGAGGTAATTTCTCCAGCGGTTGCTTCAGGCTTGATGGCCCGCAACAAGGCGACTGTTGAGCTCACAAGTGGTGTGGAATAGGAAGTCACACTCGCGGGTGCAAAAAGGTCCAAATAGATTGAACTGAAATTGGAGGCGGCCCTCACGTCCGATGCATCGCTTGCGCCAACCCCAATCAAGTTGGGAGCAGTCAAGCAAACTGGATACAGCGGGTATTCACTGAGGTCACGCTTGTTGTTTCCTGCAGCAGCAACGATGATACAGTCAACTTTTGCGGCTTCAGTAATGACGTAGGAAAACATCGAGGAACTTGTGGCAATAAAACTGCAATTCACGACGTCTGCCCCGTTGTCCACGGCATATATCATTGAGTCGATCACATCGTAGTGGGAGCCGGCATTTGTCTCATAGTACATCACGCGCATCAGGGAAGCCGAACTCGCGGGGCTTGCTGTTCCAACGCCATTATTCGTGATGCTGGCAGCAATCCGGGAAACCGTGCTACCATGCCCGCCTGCAAAACTCAGGTCGTTTGAATTGTAGACAAAATTCCAGCCACTGACATCGTCCACAAAGCCATTTCCGTCATCGTCTTTTCCGTTACCTGGAATTTCATCCTCGTTGATCCAAATATGCAGATCTGTGCTTGTATCCGATGCCCCATTATCCACTACCGCGATGATTGGACGGCGACCCAATTGGGCCTCTGGGGAAAACCCATAAGCATCCCATACGGGTTCAAGCTCAAGCTTGTTCAAGGTGTAAGAACCGGCGTAGTTTGGGTCATTGGGTGCCGCTACCGGAAAGACGAGGGTGTTCATTTCAAACAATCCCTCATCTATGGAAGCGCCGATAATGCTTTGTGCGAGGAGCTGGTCGTCCAAGTTGCTCGCACGGAAACGAACGCTTGTGACCAGCCGGTTGGACTCAACGATCTCGACATATCCGCTATCAATATAACCAGCAGACTGCCACTTATTCAGAGGCAACGATTCATTCAAAACAACAAATTCCCCCAGAATGGCGGATTCCCGAATTTCCCAATCAGATCCCTGCGTCCGTTCCGCTTCAAAATAAACCGGCCCGAGTTCTTCAAAGACTAGAATCCCCTCAACAGTGGAATCTTTCCGGGCGCGCCATTCGATTACCGATCCTAAATCAAATTCATGCGAATCGAAGCGGAGGCTCCGAGCTTCGGCAAAGGAGAGTGTAGGAGAAGCCACTGCTGACTCCGGGCTAGCTTTAACCGATACCTTTTCAACATCCACAATCTCCAGTACTGGATTGATCGGAGCTGCGGGTTCAGTGGATAGCGGCGCAGGTGCTTGCTGAGAGAGAATCGCAAGGCCCAGGAACAGAGCCGTGATCGATCCGGCAAAGATGCTGCGTGAAACAGTGTGGTTGGATGTGCTGCTTTTCATTACAGCAGCAGACTAGGCCCTCGGATCACCCTGTGGTAAGCGGTCTCAGCCTTTTACTGAATCTTTCACAAGTCTTTGACGAAAGGAGCTTGGCTTGGTCTTTTCCGCCCAACATGGGAACGTCGGGGTCGTAAAAAGGTGTAAAGTCAAAGGCCAAGGTTGGCGGATGGTCGTTGGAGCGACTGCAAAGCTGTCTGCGATCTCTGGAGGGGCATTCTCTATTGGGCATGTAAACAGAATTAACGATCTTCAGGCAATCAACCTGACATCCTTAAATAATTCGTAAAGAGTTCCAGATAAGCGCCTTTCAGGCACTTTATTGTTGTCGTAGTGCTGACATTCGGTACTTGTGAGAGATATTATTGCTGGGGTATGAAAAGATTAGAATATACTGTCTTGAGCCGTGTTGTGCTCACATTTTTACTGTTCCTGATTACTACTGGAGGGATTGCTCAAACTGCGGCAACACCCCTTCCGGGAATTGATGAACGAGGAGCCAAGTTTTATAAATTGCGTCCGGGTGATACGGTCCAAATCACCGTCTTCAATGAGCCGGACCTGAGCGTTCTACAAGAGCTCGATCCAAATGGTGTTCTGATTGTTCCTCTCCTTGGAAGAACTGATCTTGGGGGCCTTACTTTGCGGGAAGCCGAAACTCGGCTTGAGGAAACCTATATAAGTGAGGAGTATTTGATAGACCCACAGGTCACGGTCTCAGTTGCTGAGTTTGCAGAACAAGTGTTCTACATTTTTGGTGAAGTGAACCAACCGGGGGCAAAAAAATTCCCCCGTGGCAAGCAATCCCTGGATATCCTGGAGGCTATCACAATGGCTGGGGATTTATCACAATACGCCAAGCGGTCGGAAATTGTCGTGCGCCGACCGATTAAGGGATCGGACAGGGAAGAGAAGATAATAGTGGACCTGGAAAAGGTCATCCGCGGCAGCAAACGTGGCAATGAGGATCTCATTACAATTTTTCCTGAAGACATAATTTTCGTCCCGGAACGGATGTTTTAAGTCATCCCCTTAAGCACCTGATCAATTTCCCAATCTTTCTACTATAAATGAGTAATCAACAATACGAATCAAACCCGAATTCTTCCCAAAGGAATAGCGGTAATTCAATTTCAAGTGAGAAGAGCTGGCTTGATTACCTGTTTGTCATTCGGGAGCACTGGATGCTCGCCTTGCTGGTAGCCCTGTCCGTTTCCGGCTTCTATGCATACAAAAAACTGCAGACGGTCCCCCTCTATAAGTCTGTTGCGATTCTTCTGTTTGAGCTCCAACAGGACAAAGTCATCAACATCCAACAGGTGGTGGATAACTCTCTTGGACGCTCGGCCGATTTTATCTTAAGGAATCACCTCACAGATTTACGAAGCAACTCTTTCCGGAACCGGGTTGTTGATTCACTGACCACGGAAGAGGTAAACCTGATCACCAAGGATTACCGGGACAATGACGGCAATAACGCACCAAGCATCCACAACATAATTGCCAGCGCCAACAAGATTGCCCTAGTTGGCGGTAATATTTTCAAGTTCGAATTTCATCATCGCAACCCACAAGCGGCAGCATTGCTCGCAAACAGGTTCAGCGAGGAATTCAACGACTTCCTTGTGGAGCGCTCGCGCAAAACCAACGACTCTGCCCTCAGGTTCTTGAGAAGCCAGAGTGAGGAATTAAAACTTAAAGTTGAACGCTCGGAACTCGCCGTGCAGCGATACCGCCAGGAGCGCAATCTCGTTTCG
This sequence comes from Oceanipulchritudo coccoides, assembly GCF_010500615.1. Lineage (NCBI taxonomy): Bacteria > Pseudomonadati > Verrucomicrobiota > Opitutia > Puniceicoccales > Oceanipulchritudinaceae > Oceanipulchritudo > Oceanipulchritudo coccoides. Next base: position 503,665 of record NZ_JAAGNX010000002.1, on the reverse strand, counting down.
CTTGAGGAAAGCCAGAACCTGATTGTTGACCGCATGAAAAATCTCAGCGGGAGCCTGAACGATGCCAAGGTCGAGTTGTTGAACCTGTCTGCCACACTTGAGAAAATCCAAGAGGCAAAAGGAGACTTGGACTTGCTGGCAAAGTTACCCGCGATAAACCAAATGGGGACCCTGCCTTCCAAATTTGAAAGCAGGAACAATCTTCTTGCTGAGCGCAACAGCCTTTCCCTGCGTTATGGTCGTCGACATCCCCGCATGATAGAGAATGCGTCCAGCCTCGAGGGAGTTGAAACGGAAATTCAGGCGGCACTTGAAAAAAATGTCTCGGATTTTGTCCAACAACACAGCCAACTGAAGGCCCGGGTTTCAAATCTTGAGGAAGCCCTCACCCAGGCCGAACAGGAATCCCTCGAGCTGGACCAGGTGGCCATTGAATACAATGTCCTGCGGCGCAAACTTGATACCGATAAACGGCTGTTCACCCAAGTTCATCAGCGCTTGAATGAGGCTATACTGGCAAGCCAACTCAGCGATGTGAACCTTCGGGTCGTTGATCAGGCTTGGCCTGCGGGCGCGCCTTTTACGCCAGACGTCAAGAAAATCTACTCGGTCACTGTTTTCCTGTTTCTGTTCGCTTTTTCATGCGTGCCCTTTGGCATTCATTACCTCAACCTGAACCTCAAAACGGCGACAGACATTGAGCAGCAATTGCGTGTACCCTTCCTGGGCGAAATCCGCACTTTCCCTCGACGCCTCAAGAAGCTGCATCGGCTGGTGCTGGATCAGATGGACCCACAGGCCTCGGAACTGTTCCGCCAAATACACAGCCAAATTCTTCTCAAGAACAAGAAGCTCCAACCAGGGCATACTTTTGTTGTCACCAGCGCCCTTCCAAAAGAAGGAAAATCCTTCTTTTCAATCAATTTGGCAGCCTCCTTTGGCCGGCACCATTACAAGACATTGTTGATCGACTGTGACTTTCGCAGACCGTCCATCGGTGAGCGCATGGAAGAAGATCTTGTTAAACTTCTGGAACAGCGTGAGGATCCGGAAAAGCCTCTTGTGCTCTCAGAGGGACTCCATATCCTGCCCTTCGAAAATAGCACCGTCGAGGCGACTGAGTTGATTGAATCACCAGCCTTCCGCCAATCAATTGAGAAGTTCCAAGAGCAGTATGATATTATTATCATTGATACCGCTCCTGCTGGATTGTTCCCGGATGCCGGACTCATCGGGAATTATGCCCAGAATTTTATCTTCCTTACGCAGCTCAACAAGCACCGCAAGGCGACCCTCAAGGCAATTCTTGGCCGCCTCAGCCAAAGCAAGGCGGAAATTCTCGGTGTCGTTGTGAATAAGGTCTCGCGGAGCAAATCTCGTAACTTGGGCACATACAAATATGTGGACTATGGAAAATACAAGAGTTACTATCCGCAAAAATCTGAAAAAACTCGCTAGGATTCCAAACTACAAACGACAAGGACGATACTCATGAAAAACCAGACCAAACTGCTGATTTCTCTCCTGCTGGTCTCTTCAAGCCTGCATGCCTTTATGCGGCTGGGCGAAGGGAACATAGATCTGACTCTGGATGTGTCCACGTACTATGATTCTGAGATAAGGGGCCAGGATGAGGGATTGGATGATTTAATCTTCACTGCCTCACCGGGACTCCAGTACTCCCGCCAAAGCCGGAACTTCGGGATTGATGCTTCTGCCGGAGTCACCTTCGTCAAATACGCTGATAATGATCAGTTTGATGATGAAAATTTCTTCTTTGACCTGTCCTTCACTCCAGGAGCAAGGATGGAGACCTCCCGATTTGTTATCTCCGGGGATCTGATCCTGAGCAATGAAACACGCACGGAAGAATCTGTGGGTAACATTGTTACAGTCCTTACTTATGGCGCTTCAGGCTCAGTCACCTATAATCCCAATAGCAAATACAGCCTTATTGGCGGTGTTTCCTACAGTCGGGAAGATCCTGACTCTGACCTGTTTAGTGAGAAGGACCAGTATGGAGCCTCCCTTACGCTTGAGGTCCCTGTCAGCGAGACCACTAATAGTAGGATTGGCGTGTCGTATGGAAAGACCGAGTCAGACACTTCCGTTACGGACAATGATACTTTCACTTATTTTGTTGGACTGAGTGGCAATCTCCTGCCGAAAGTCTCGGGAAGTATCGATGTAGGAATCCAGCAACAGAAACTGGATTCTGGAAAAGACGAAAAAAGCCCCTACCTTTCGGCGGGGCTTCAGTGGTCGGCCAGTGAGCGGACCCAGGTTGCGTTGGATGCTTCTAAAAGTTTCGGGACGACGATTGACGATCGTACCTCAGAAAGCCTTTCATTTTCAGTTACTGGCAGCCACCAATTAACCAGGGCATGGTCAGTAAATGTTTTTGCGGGTTACATCGAGGATGACTATTCCGGACCGGGTCCCTTGGACAACCGGACAGATGAAGAGACCTTTGTCGGTGCGGGCACTTCATACCAGTTAGTGGAATGGGGGTCAATAGGCCTCGATATCCGGTATTCCGACCAGTCTTCTTCAGAGAGTACCTTCGAATATGATCGCCTCAGAGTTGGTATCAATTTCAGCGGTCAGTGGTAGAGCGTTTTTGCCAAACGGGATCTAATGGATCCAATAGTAGTCTTCCCATAGGGAGCGCTTAACAAGTTTCACCGTGCCGGTCTTCGGGTCCTCAGCGTAAACGTCAAGGACTTGGCCGGCCTCGGACTGGCTGCGATGGGTTAATTGGACCGCTGCGAAAGGAGCGGAATAACGACACCCGGCTGGTACTTCTTCACAAGTGAGTGCACGTCCTTCTTTGACTTCAGTATAAAGCAAAGCAAGGCTCTCACGGGCTGAAGGTCTCGTCTTTAACCAATTAGGATAGGCGTCGTGCGACAACTCCGGTAATTCTTGAAGATTCATGGTGAGCTGGATCACATGGCTGACCGGAAGGGCGAGAAGGATAACCATAAGGACTCGTTGAAAAAGCGCATTCCGTGTCAGGGAGCGACTGAACCCAATATCAATCGCGAGAAAATAAAATAAATACAGGGCAACAAGTATGCCTGCAGAGCGACGCAATCCGGGCAAATTAGGGCTGAGATGACCCATTACTAAAAAGGTCATGAGCAATACGCCGGCAAAGAGTCCAATTTGCACATTGGGTTGCCTGAGAAATCCGATCGCTTCACTTTTTCGGGGAGGCTGAAATCCTCTGATCACCAACAATAAAATTAAAACAGCTGAAAGGACACCTCCAGCAGCTAAAATTGTCCCGAATTCTGGGTGCGGCAGGTAAAACTGGTAGCTGTTCCCTGTGTGAAACAAATCAAGGAATGTGCGCCAGACGGAGTCCCAAAAGGCGAAAGGATTCAAGGATAATTTCCCTCCTCCCCTAAAAAGGCCAGCCCCGGTGTGTGGATCGAAATAGAGAACTTGGGGCCGGTTTACTAAAAGGAACGGGACAGCCAAGCCTGCTAGAATACCCCCACCAATAATACTCAGCCTTAAACAGGCCCCTTTGAGCAAGTCACTGGGATTCGCCGCCTTCAAAGACCGCACAATCACGTCCGTTAGGATGAGTGCGGGCAGATAAAAAAGCCCCGGGGGAAACATGCCTGCCAACAGGATGGCCAGGAATGCAGCAAGGAACAAAAGCACTGTGGATTGTAATCCAGTGCTCCGAAGACTACACAACCAGATAACTCCAACGACAGGAAATACCTGCAGGTCTATTCCGAATGAAGCTTGATGTGTTCCAAAATAGAGCAGCGTTGGCGATAGTACCCAGGCCAGAAAAGCCACGGCTGTTGCAATTGTAAACGGCACACAACGGTAAAGAAAGGTCCCCACTACGGAAATGGACAGCAGGGACAAGATTAGCCGGAACTCCTTGGCGGCAAAGAGATGAAAGCCACCAACCCGGTAATACAAATCCAGCGCTTTGTAGTAGACGATATTACTGGAAATACCGTCAAAAATATCCCCACCGGAAATCCAGTAGGGATTGCGAATGGACTCAGCAATTTCCTCAAAGGTTAATCGTTCCCAAAGTGCGAATGAAAAAACGCACTGGGCGGCGAATCCTGTCAACCCAATGAGAGAAATCCAAAGTGCCGGCCGGACCTTAAACTTCATTAAATGCAATTTTGAAATTCACCGGAAAGGAGTTATTCAGCTTTTCAAAGCGGGCCCGCGAAGAGTCCCCTAATTTCCGAAGTTCGGTTGCCGGCAGGCCAATGATCTTCTCAATACAGGCTTCCAGTGCTTTAGGCTCCACGGACCAGCGGTCCTCCATGTAGCTCTTCCCCATATGATTGGCATGAACACAAAACCCGCAGGAATCATCAACCAGTTCATTCATGGGGGCGGCATCTGTTGTCACAACTATACTGCCGACTGAAAGACCCTCCAGAATATAGTGTCCGAAGCCTTCCATCTCAGATGGACACAAATGAACTCCACACGTGTTCTGGTACCGGGATAATTCTTCCGCAGAGATCCAGCGTTCAATAACCTCGATATTCTCGGTGCTTTTCAAGCTCCTCCTGGGGCTTCCATAACAGTCATTCAGGGTTCTGATAATGGTCAACCGTGGCCACGATGGATGTTTTGACCAGATGTCATATACGGTATCGGTTCCCTTGAAATTACTGGCCCCAGCAAGATGAAGAAAACTCTGGAAATCTTTTTTATAGACCGGATTGAGATTATCATCACTGGTGAAGCCCGTATACACAGTCTTTAATCCCAATTCATCAAAGAGTTCGACCGCGCGGTGTGATTTGCAAAACACAACTGGAGACTCGTAGATCTTACGGAACAGATCGCTGTCTGTTATCTCGGGGTTTGGCAGTAAGATGTTTGTTTTGCCAAACCTGAATTGCTCACGGTGGATTTGTTCGACATGAATCTGCAACTCCCGTTTAAACAAGAGCCTTGGCAATTGAAGCAGAAAACGCCAAATACGCTCCTGTTTGGAACGCCTGTTGCGAGTAACAATGTGGTGGACGCGAAATCCCAAATTGGTCAATTCGTGCTCGAGAATCTTGATGTCCTTGGCAATGCCCGAACCAGAGGCCCAATATACTAAACTGACTGACTTATGTTTTCTCACGGTAAGTCTCCCTTAAGAAACTTCTTCGGTGCTGCTCAAGCCACTGGGAGTCCAGCTCACTTTATTGGATAGCACGGACTCTGTAGAATCGAGAATAGTCTCATCGTCAAAAACAGGATCCCCATGGTCCAGATGATAAAGGATTGCCTGCCTCCAAACTTTGTTGGCAGTGACACCACTCACCAAAAGCCTGCCCGCCATTTCAATATCTTCCAGAGCCCAGCCTTCGAGCGACTCGTTAAAGCCGTTTATCTTGACGATATCACTCTTCCAGAAGGCCATATTGCATCCCACTGCCAGATTGGCGAGTTCTCTTGCTGTTACATCTCCGTAGTTAATCCGATAAGGACGCTCAAGAGGATTGCGGATTGCAACATATCGCTTGTGCAACTTCTTAGACAAAATTCCCTTCATCACCTGCATGAAAGTTGGCTGGAAATCATTTGTATAAGGCTGCTTCACATGAGCCCGGTCTCCCAGGGTAAAATGTCCTTCTCTGGCAAGCTGCTTATGGTCCTCGATAAACTTGTGATGAGGCACACAGTCTCCGTCAATAAAGACGATGTAATCCCCGGCAGCTTCCTTAATCCCCATATTCCGGGACTTGGACACCTGCCAGCCCTCATCTGGTTGCCAGAGATGGCGTAGGGGAACCGGGAAGTCTAGCTTGAGCCGGTCCAGCATGGATCGTGTTTCAGGGCCTGATCCGTCATCACAGACAATCACTTCGTCAGGCAGAACGGACATTCGTCTGATGCCGCTTAGGACCTGTTCCAACTGGACAGGCTTATTGTAAGTCGTGATGCACAAACTTATTTTCATCAACTACTCCTGCAATCACTCGAAGAGATGAATGTAATCCATAATGACATTCGCCCACTGGAATTTTTGTGAGAACAACTTTTGTCCAGCCGAGCCTATTTGGTCGCGTAACTCCGGGTTTTCGACAAGTTTTACCAACGCGGACTCCACGGAATTCTGATCATGGGGCCGTGTTAAAACGGCTGTTTTTTGATCTTCAAGGATTTCCGCCACACCAGCATCTTCACTGACTATGATCGGTAACCCCGAGGCCATCGCCTCAAGAAAAACAACCCCGAAAGGTTCAGCCCATCCAACCAGCGCGAAAATGTCAGCATTTTGCATTTCTGAAACAACAACTTCAGAGGGAAGAAGTCCCATCAGCGTAACCCGGTCCTGATGCTTGAGTTTGCTGAGACAGTCTACCACTTTTGCACGGTCCGGGCCATCTCCAGCTACTCTCAGTCTTACATCATAGCCTTTTTCAACCACAGCATCGAAAGCGCGAAGAAGAAGGGGAATATCTTTCCTCCCATAAAATTTGGAGCAGCAAAACACGGTGACCGGACCGGTCTCCGGGGATGGAACTCTATCCTTGTAGATGTCAAAGGAACTTCCGTTATAGATCGTGGAAAAGGGAATGTTTGGAAGAACCGCTTCACCTTCTCTTTGCATCGCGCTTGATACAACCACCATCCGCTTGGCATGCTTTCCAACATCGTTGAATATCCTGTTCACTTTGGCGTTGTCTCGACAGCTGATCAAATCCCCTACTTCATGGTCTGTTACAATGTAAGGGGTCCTGTGCTTCTTAAATAATTTCAGGGCGAGTTGCCCGGCCACAAGCGTGTGATGGGCGACAATGGCGTCTGGTTTGAACCGATCAACAATCCTGTTAATTCTTGTCTGGGCGAAATGCCACCCGATAGAGATGATCCTATCTGGATACCGGCGATTTATTCCGTGAAAAGTGTGCCAGGGATAACAGGGCCACCTCGGGTATTCGACCTGCAACTCTCCAAACTTCATAGTCACAGGTGTCCCGGAATAGGCTGCTAGCTTGGGATGTAACTTGCCTAGAATCCTTGGAACCCACGGTGTTGGGACGACAACCAGAACATCAATACCAGCATTTTGAAAAGCCTGTGCTTGCTCCAGCGCCCAATTCCCCCTTGAGGGATTGTTCGGATCCGGAAAGTAAGTCGCCAGAAAGAGTAGTTTCTTAATCTTCATCTGTTTTTCGGACAATTGCGTCTTTGACCGTTGCAGCATTCCGCTTCCAGGAATGATCATCCGCATATTCTGCAAAGTGAAATTCTCGACCTGGCTTCAGGAGCGAAGTAACGGCAGAGGCAACTGACTCCTCGTTCAAGTCTTCAATCCATTCACCAATTGGGTAATTGCTTACTGCGGTTTTCAATGGTCCCGCTCCCCCCGAGGCAAGCACTGGCTTGGCGCACTCAACAGCAATGTTCAAGACTCCACTCGCTGAAACAAAGGCCTTGGAATAAGTTAACAGGACAAGGTCCGAGGCAGCGAATAGATCTGCGATTTCGTCTTCGTTAATGTATTTGATAAGCCACTGGCAGCGGGCATCCACTCCCCTCTCCCGCGCCTCATTCTGATAGTATTCCGGAGTCTTCTGGGATCCGGAATCACTTTTGCCTGCCACAAGTAGTTTCACGCTCTCGGGGAGGGAAGTCATTGCCCGGAGGAACAAATCGAGATTTTTACCGTCGCGAATTTGCCCGAATGAAAGACAAACCTGATCGTCCTTTTGGAATCCCATCTCCTCGCGCACTATTTCACGACCTTTGATTGGGGGAGAAATCTCGTAAGGACCATGAGGAATTTCATGAATTCTGATTGTCTCCGGGTGCGATCTGCCAAAGTCGATTCTGCTGCTGTCATGCACATACACATCGTCAATAAAACTGTAGGCCATGCGAATGCTGAGGCTATGCCACCAATGCGGACCAACAACAAAGTCGCGCACAGGATCATGTGCGACGACCCCGAAACGAATTCCCTTGGCTCGTGCTTTCTTCAGTGGACCAACCCAGAAAGGAGAGAGGTACTCTCTGAAACAATCAAGGAGCACGTAGTCATAACCCCCTCCCGTGACTAAATCTAAAACCTTTCGAGAAATTGTGCGGGAGTCTGAAATATAGTCGAGGACGCGCATCAGTGAGGAAGCCTTCTTCTGTTTTGCCGGCAGTTCGGCCACGAAGGAGACTCCTGGAATTTTCTTATGCGGGTAATCCTCGCGGCACAATATTGTTACTGCTAATCCTGACTCAACCAGTGCCAGAGAATGGAATTTCACATACTCGGCAATACCACCAGAGCTGGCCTCGGCACAGTACAGCACTCGAGCTTTTGTGGAGGTATTGGATTTCATTCAGGTTTGTTAAGCAGGGGATTCCAGGGTTTCACGCCCGAGGGCCCTTAAGTGTTTTCTTGATTAATCCAGCGATTGTCGACCTGGCCTGATAAAGCGGCTTCGCCCACTTCTGATATTTCTGGTTTTGCATCCGGAACCGTTCGAGTGCATTGTCACCATCTTGAAAAACTGAATTGTATGTATCCATAAAACGCTCTTTGCAGATGGCATATAATTCCGAATCAAGTTGGTTGCATTCCTTGATCCGGATCTTGAGATCTTCATGGGCGGCCGGTTTACTTTCTGTGATCCGGCTGGTATTAAGCCTTACATAACATGGGTTTCTCCAATTGAAGGTTTCTGCAAGCAGAAGAAGGGAGCGGTCAAACTCTTCCTGGATGCCGACAAAGCTAAAAAAGTTGTCCAAGTTGGATAATGCTTTTTCAAGCATCTTGTGGCCGCATTTCCCGTATGGAGTTCGGTTGATAAAGAGGTCTTCCTCATCGCCGGCAAGAAAGCGGGTCATTCCATTGTCCATTTCAAGGAGCTTGCTCTCAAAAAGGAATTCCTCGCAGGTCATATCCTTGGCAACTTTGTAGTAATGTGCTCCGGGGGTGTTCGCGGAAAAATTATACAGGGAGATCAAACGGGAAGCCGGATCCCTGAGAAAGGTAATATATGTCGTATTGAAGTTTAGAAGCCGGTGCACCCCAAAGCAGAAGTGTCCCATGAAGATCTTGTCCTTTTGTGAAAGCGCAGAAAGCGCTTCAGCCATTCCCAGCCCCTCCGGGGATCTTTTTAGTAGCCGCCTAATGCTTCTCTTAGCCAATCCTGGGCCATACTGACGCCTCAAGAGCTCCTGCAAAGTCATGCCGGCAGTCTTCTGGAGGTGAAGGAAGAGGATAAAATCGGAAGGTGCTGGTTGTTTCATTGTTAAGAGGTTCGGAGTGTTCTTGTTCAACCGGGGATGTTGTATCCGGCTTGCTGGATTTCTGTAATTTGTGTTTCTGTCAGGGATCCGACCCTGAAATCGCGTGAACCGCGATTGCCCGTCAGGCGCATTTCCAATCCCTGCCGTTTCTGGTTCACAAATCCGCTCACATTATAGAAAAACTTTTTCCGTGGAACAAACAAAGCGGACAAGTTGGATAGCAATTCCTGTTTGCCCTGGAAATCCAGTTCCTTCAACTCAGAGAATACGTTGTAAGCACGTTTTTGAAAAAGGAACCAATCTGTCGGAATGTATCTGTTTTTCCTGCAGAGATGATTTGCCTTTATAAGAAACCGAGCCCACTCAACCAAACGCTTTATTAACCCTCCACCCGATTCAGTGATCTTGTCTGTATTATCCGCCCGATACAATTCGAGCGTATCCGGGGAATGGACTACCTTGGCTCCCGCCAATAGACAGCGAAGAAACATGAACTGATCTTCACCGACAAAGAGGTCATCCGGGAATCCTCCTGAGCGCTCAACAATATCTCTCCTGAACAAACAGGCATGAGGCACGATCGACCAGTCGCAGAGCAATGACTTGACGAGATCTCCGGCAGGCAGGCCTCTCTGCTGGAGTACGCCGTTTGAAGGAATAAATGTTTTTCCAGAAAACGCGCCCTTGATCCACGGCCCGTAAGCAATGTCGGCACCACCGGCCTCTAACGCCTTGAGCTGGACTTCATGTTTGTTTGGTACCGCAATATCATCACTATCAAAGAAGTGTATGAATTCTCCGCGACTTTGGCGAAGCCCGTTATTGCGTGCCGCAGAGGGGCCTTGGTTTTCCTGATGGATGACTCGCACGCTTGGTCCAAAACTGGCCGCAACCTGGGCGGTTTGATCTGTGGACCCATCGTCAACGACGAGGATTTCTACCGCCGGGATAGTTTGATTCAGTAAACTTTCCAGCGTCGGACCAATTAATCCTTCACGATTAAAGGCCGGGATAATGACACTGATCTCACTGGCACTCATGCAATGCTCCTCCGGAAGGAATAGAGAGGTTTGGCGCCAAACAGAAAAGCGGTTAGCTTAAATCGCCGGATTATCAGCGCTGTTACGAGGGACAGTGGATAGCTGAGCAGGATGACAGTGAAATATACGGTGAGCGCTGTAATCTGCAATTGAATTAGCAGGTATGTGAGAAGGCTGATTACCGGAAAATGAATCAAATATATTGTATAGGTCGAGTTTGTGACAAAATTCAACCGGGTCACCCTCTTGTTCAAGTATACATTAAAAATGGACAGCATGAGAACTAGCGGCAGTGCATTCGAAATTACAGAGTACAATTGAATTACGGGCTGCAACCCGTATGCATAGCCCGTATACCCGGTTAGGGCGTAGATCAGGATAAACACAATTGTTTCGTATAGGTTGAAGCGGATATTATTTTGAAACCGTTTAAAGGAAAGACCTGCCAATGCACCTACTGAAAAATATGTAATGTTGTGAACCAGGTACTTAAGTGGAAGGAAGGGAACGTTCTCATAAAGTTCATCCGGAACAGTGTGTAGAAAGACAAATTTACAGGTCTCAATGAAAAGCAGTGCTCCAAGAAAAGTATACTTGCTGTAACAAAACAAATCAGAGGCTTTTCGGAGGCCTGATTTTAAAAATGCAACCTTTTGGGCAATCCAGTAAAACCCAAGTAGAACACCACTGTAAATGATCAGCACATATAAAAACCAGACATACCCCAAGCCGCCAAAGCCGCTGACTATATAATTCGAATAGTCCTCAACATTCAAAACCCGGGAAAGATCACCAAACCTGCTTATCACAAGAACAAGGTAAACATAAGAGCAGAGGGCAATTATCAGAGGAATCAGGATCCGTTCGAACCTGGTCTTGGAAAAACCGGCTATTCCACGCTTGCCCAGATACGTTGCCGAGAACAAACCAGCTATGAGAAAAAAAAAGGGTACTCGGATTGGGCCCAGATTCATTGAGAAGAACCGTAACAATTCAACCAGTTCCAATTCGCTTGTGCTAAGGGTGGTTTCCAGCGACTTGTTCCAGAATGAGTGGTTGAGGACGATCAGGAAATTGACCATAATCCTTAAATTATCAATATAGGCGACACGATCCCTCATCGAATTGTGACTAGATAATCGAGCAATTTTCGCGGCGGATCCGCTGCTTCCAACTGTAGGGCTCGTTCATGTGCGCGAGCACCAAGTAATTGCCAGTCATTCTGCAAACCCCATGCCCGATCAAGCGCTTTCCCGAATGAACTGGCGGTTGGCGCATCAGCAATGAAGCCTGAAATTCCCTCATCAATTATTTCACTGTTGCCTCCGACATCGGTTGCAACCACAGGGCGCCCGCACATCATCGCTTCCAGCGCGGCTAATGGTGTTCCCTCTCCACGCGATGGAAGGAGCAGCAGGTGATGCGAACCGTAGACCTCTCTCATGTCGCGGACGTATCCTCCAAACTTAACCTTTTTGGAAAGCTCGTACATTGTCACAAGTTCCCGGATATATTGCTCATCCGGCCCGGTCCCGAAAATTGTCAGTTCCCAATTTCGCTCCCTCCAGATATCTCCTGCAAGTGTTTCCAGAAGGATATCGTGCCCTTTCCATTCTGTTTCCAGACGGGCCACCTGCGCAAAACGGATAGGACTGTCGGGCCAGGCAAGAGGCTTATCCATCTTTAACCGTGGACCGTTTACAATAACCTGTGCTGAAGGAAACAGGGTCGCTAATTGTCTTTCGAGTACCCGCTTGTTATCTTTGCTTACAAATACCATCCCGCTCATTTCCAGGAAGGTTTCCTTCAATGCCGCGCGGTCCGGAATCCTCAATCGGTCAGAATTGAAATGGCAGAAAAATACTTTGGGCGCATTCAGCTCCCTGCAGAAATCCCATATGTAGGGTGAGAAAACATGGTCTAGGGGAGACCCCGCGTTAACCAGGATAACATCCGGGGAAAACGCCTCGACTGGAGCCATGTCTGGACGGATGCGCTGCTTGAGGAGAAACAGCCGCATCGGTTTGAAGAGTCTTCTGGAGGCAGTTTTCAATCCAAGTTTGACAAGCTCCTTCACCTGATCCGAGGCCACCACTTTCTCGTCTGCGCCAAGCATGATTTCATGGCCCTCTTCCATCGCCAGTTTCGCGAAATGGTACCAGACTTCTTCCGTCCCGGCCCACGAGTAACCCCGCATGGTTGAAATGATGGCAATTCTCATTCGGCACCCTTGATTCTGGTTGCAGGTACCCCACCCCAAGTTTCGCCGGCAGGCACGTCCTTCGTCACAACTGCACCTGCACCAATGATCGCGCCGTCCCCGATTTTGACACCGGGCAAAACAACTACATGACAGCCCAACCAGACATTACTTCCCAATTCGATACTGGCTCCGCTGTAACCCTGCTGGTCATATGTGTCTCCGCCTTTATCAGTCCTGTGATTGGCCGTGATCAAGTAGGAATGGGCACCAATCATTGAATTACTGCCAATCACCAGCTTGTGACAAGAGCCTAGAAAAGCATAAGGCCCGATATAGGAATTATTTCTAATCAGGATTGATCCCTGGCTTCCCTCGGATTCATCCACCCAGAGAATACAGCCTTTGTCTATCGCAACGCCTTTTTCGATTACCAGGACCTCGCCCAGCTCATTCAATCCAGGCACATTTTTTCTAACCTCAGTAGAAGGATCTATGATTCGGCCCGAGCGCCTGTGTCGATACAGCCACATCCAGCGCTGGAACCCGCGCAGAATATCCGGCCGGGGTGAATCCAGACAAGAGAGCAAGGCAAAGCCCCGGTATTTTACCCTGAGCCAATTGATCAAATTCTTCACGTATGCCTGTAAGGTTAGAAATTAAGCTTCAGGAAATAATTCGCTCCAAACTGGGAGTCAGCGTCAACCCGAAGCGATTCAAATGGGAGGCGTACTCTCTGGCCAGTTTCTTGCGCTTTTCCACATAGGACATCCAATCTAATTGAGAGAGATTAATCAAGTCCTTCACACTAACCGGGTTTTCCAGCTTCAAAGCGTCTTCAATCTTAATGTAAGGAACGCCCATCAAGGACGCCAACCCCTCTGTCCTTGAATCTGTAGCAACAAGCACAGCGGGAGTTCCGGCCTGTACGGGAGCCATTGTTCCATGGATTCTTGACCCGATTGCGAAGTCCCACGAACTCGCATCCTTAAGCCATGCCTCCACATCAAGATAGACCCCTAGGAGCGACCTCCATTCCTCAAATGCTTCCTTTCGACCAAAGAATCCGCCACCCAGCTTGAAAGACTTTCTCATGTGACGAATGTCTTTGCCTGAGTATTCGCCTGATTTGTCCAGCGCCATGGCAATGGCCCCGTTGTGGTTTGCCTGGACGAGGTAAGATCCCGGGCGGTGCTTGGTCAACGGGAGCAACTTCCGGTCAAGCTCAAGGGTTGGCCCCGCAAAGTGCCCTGAGTTCAAAATGACCTTATCATAATGCGAACGTTCAGTCTTGGAGATCAACTTGTCAGCAAAGTCATCGCTGGAGTTGATGAAATTGGAAGGACAACCAGTCAGGTGCACATCTTTTAAACCGTAGTGCCGGCATTGGATCAGGGTCATTTCATCCCGGACAAGGACACAGGCCTCCAGTTCGCGGAGAGCATCAAGAAAATCCAATGTCTCCTTTGGAAATTCCAACTTCTCATGTGTAGTGAAATAATGCTGGCATCCCAATCCTATACAGATGACGGGAAGTCCCAGTTCGCGAAGGGCCCGGGCACGCTTCTCGTTGCCAAATGGCTGGGATGTGTTCAACCAGTTGGCTCCTGCCAGCACCACTCCATCAAATTTCCCGGTCTGCGCCAAGGCTACCCCCTCCTTCCAGTGGGTGTCCACCAGCTCATCCCCGATCTGTGAACGAATAGCGTAACGGAATAGTAGATTCCCCGTATTGCCACCTGCCTCACGAAGGATCTGCTGGATTGGCTTTTCTTCGGGGTTCAAGATGGCCCGATGAACCGGAAGATCAAAAAACAAGTACTTCATGAATTGGTAAAATTGGCATCCATTAACTAGTGGGCTTTCCTGTAGGCCTCGATCGTCTTGATCGTTTCCGCCAGTGCCCGCCCAAAGACAATTCCAGCATCCAGATTTTCCTTGAAAAACCGTTCACCGTTCCGAATCAGGGACTGTCTTTTTTCTGAACTAACCTGTAACTCCTCGGCCACCCTGACAACCGCAGTTGGATCAGGATTCGTGACAACCTCGGCAAACCCTTCACGGCGGGCGTGCTTGACCGCAGTGCAATACTCTGGTCCCCAGATGATCAACGGCTTTTGCTGCACCAGGTAATCAACCATCTTGGACTTGAAACTTGTGCTTTCAATCATCCTGCTGTCTTCATCAAACCCCATTATGACGAGAAGGGCATCCGCCTCTCCCAATGCATCCGCACAGGCTTCATGGTCAAGAAACCCGAGAAAATGGCCAGACGCCCTCAGCTCCTCACCCCGTTCCTCGGACCATGGGGCGTTTTTTCCAGCGACCTTCAATTGTATCTTCTCATGCCCTTCAAGAGCGTCCAACAGCTGAATGATGGCGTGTCCGTACCACTGACCTAGATTCCCGGCAAACATGACAACGAAGCGACCATCATTACTGACTTGCGACGCCCTGCTATCCTGCCCGGTCCAGTTTCCGGAGGGATAGTATACATGGGCATTGGGATGCGGTCCCAACGCTTCCAACATCTCGGGGCAGATTCCAAATGCAAGGTGACACCGATGATACCGGCGCTTGAACAAAGTAGTAAATTTCCGTTTCACGCAGTCATGACCAAGTGAAGCGTAGGTCGGCCAATCCATGAAGTGGCCCGCGACTGGAACATCGAGTTTTTTGCCAAGTGTAATCGCGAGGTCGCTCATCCACGTTTCCGCGCCTGTGATAATGACGTCGGGATTAAATTTTCTGGCGAATTGTAGTGATTCTCTTGAGGCAAATTTTCCTGCAAAGAGGTGAATGAAGTCATGTCCAAAAAGCGAAAAACGCGTCCTTAAAATCCGCGCCAGCCAACGGGGATGTTTGACTTGAAACCAAGGGACAGAATCCAGTTGTGAATCCAACCGGTCGGTCATCACAGCAACATCATAGTCAGCCCTCTCGATGAACTGTCGGTAAAACAGGAGGCTACCTCCCATCTCCTTTAGAGGAGGATTCGTCGTGACAATTAATACGCGTGGGCGATTCATTCGGTAAAACCTCAAAACTCAAGCATCGGGGCTGTACCACCCAAGTTCGTTGTAGAGGTCGATATGCCTCTGCGTGATTTTTTCAATTTCAAATGTTTCTTCGGCAAAACTGCGACAGGATAGACTCCACTTCTCACGTTCTCGAGGAAGGCCCTCGGCCATCCGGGTTATCCGGTCCAGAAGAGCGCTGGAGTTGCCTTTTTCAAACAGGTATCCCGTCTTCGCCTCTACAACCAATTCAGGAATTCCTCCTATCTCAGATGCGATAACGGGCACTCCGCAGGCAAGCGCTTCGCATATCACATTCGGATAATTGTCCGCCTCGGATGGAACGATCAGAAAGTCTGATCCCGCATATAGATTGGCTAGCTTCTCCTCGTCGTGGATTTTTCCCAACCATTGCCATTCCTCCGGGAATTGGCCTTCACCCTTGTCTCCCAGATAACAAATCCTAATCGATGGATTGTCGATATGCCGCAAGGATTCGATAAGCGTCTTCATCCCCTTGAGAGGATTCTCAAAAGAGGCAGCGACAAACAGAATGACAATCTCATTCGGATCACAGGCAATCATCTGGCGACCTTGATCTCGTTTGTTTGGACTGAATGTTTCCAGATCGAAACCATTGCGAATTACTTCACAGCGAACACCTTCAAAAATGGAACTCCTACTGGCCATTTTGGCCATCCACTCGCTAGGACATACTAGTGTGAGTTGCTCCTTGATGCCGTGTACAGCCTGTGCCTTTCGGCCATGGCTTAAAAACGTTTCGTGTCTTGCGGAAGCTGCTGACAATTGAGGACATTCCCCGCAACTCTCCTCAAAGCGTTCGCATCCCAGACTGTAGGAACACCCACCCGTGAAGGCGCCCATGTCATGAAGCGTCCAGACCAGGGGGAGGTCCTCGGGCACCCGTTTCATCGAGTCCAGATAATCAATCAAGTCACACACCCAGTGAAAGTGGAGCAGGCTTGTGGAATTGAACATTTCGCTCATTGCCAACCCGTTCGGACTTCGGTCGCTGAAAAAGACCGCTCCCGAAGATGATATTCCCTCGTATCCTTTTCCAGAACGCTTAAGCTGATAGTTTCTCAATCGCCGCCGTAAATTGGAAAAAACATCCCCCTTATAAGTGACCCCAAGAATGTGATCCGCCTCTACCTCAGGACTAAAACCAACGAGCTTTGTATCCACTCCGGCACGCAGCAGTCCTCTCACAAGTCGGTCTGCCGCAATCCCCGCCCCACCCCGGGCGGGATACGTGCAAAAATGATGGATTGCCGAAGGTCGAGGCATTTTTTTTCGGAGGTGAAGAGGATTTCAATTCAGCTGGAAAACTGCGATTTCCAAGCCGCAATATCTTTCGTTCTTAAATTCAAGCGGACTGGTTCAGAACCTTCTGTCCATTTTTTGATGGCATCCAGATTATCCCGTTCAACAGTTGGAAGGTGTGTCTCCTTGCCAATTTCCCGGGCCCGGTTATCCACTTCAAGGGTCAGGCAGCGCTTGCCGTTAATCAAGCAACGCACCCCGCCATGTAGCCTTGTCCCGACATAGTCCAGTTCGGGTTCATCTGCCAGAACAGCATCCAGAGCATCCAGACTTCGGTCCAGGACAACGCCCCCAAAGTCCAGATCCTGAATATACAAGTAGTCACCAAATCCTTGTGGCCAGAAATAGACCGTTTCGTATTGGGATTCCAAGAGGCTGAGCAAGGCCTGATCCAGTTCAGGATCCGGATAGTAGTCTGTCAGCATGCAAAGAACCTTCTTTGCCGGGCGAGTACGAATTGCGGCCGTATCCATTGTCGCGAGTGGCCACATTGTCGGACATCCCGTATTCAAAACGTTACGAATCTTGGTTAACCCAAGAAGCTTCTTCGCCTGTCCGTCGCGGACGGAATGTTTGAGTTTTCTCGAAAGGACAAGGTTTAACAGGATCTTGGTGTAGCGGTTGGGTTCACCCTGGTCTCTCCACCAGCCTGCCCCCATCAGGACTGCTCCTCGAGCGGCAAAGGCATTCTGCATGGTCAGGTCCCATTGAAAATATCCATCCATGTAGGAGCTGAGCAAATTGGAGCCGCCAATAACAATCCGGTCTGCGGATCGAACCAAATGTCGTTGTTGCGGGCCAAAACGCAGGTGGGTTGAAACCTTGCTCAATTTCCAACCCGGGAAGAGTTCATTGATTTCCCGAAGAACAGCTTCCTCGATAATCAGGTCGCCCAGATTTGCACTAGGCCTTCCTTCATGATTCTCAATTCCCGGAGACCACAATACTAAATGTTTTTCTTTCATACTTTTGCTTGCGTCACGTCCTTGTCCAGAATTCAGCTGGCTTTCCAAAGTCCTTTAAAAATGCAATGTTATCCTCGGAGATATCCTGAAGGAATTTAGCCCTGAGGTTCGTCTCCCAATCATCATTTCCAAATTTGATGGGTTTGCTCCCGATATTGGATTCAGCGACTGCTGCCTTTAATCCTCCCGGAACGAGCCCCTTGACCGAATTCCAGAGAGAGCTTTCTTCAAGCCGTCGGCGGAATGGGGTTTTCTGGGATCGGTTTTCTCCTGTGTTGTAATTAATGCGACTGGCTTCTTCCAGGGTGCCGGGAGCCAACTCTAGAAAATTACTCACCTTGTTCAATGTATCCGTTTTTCGCTCTTTTAAATCCTCAAGGAATATCACATGTTGCTGTTCCTTGGGAAAAAGTTGCCAGGCCTCCAGTTGGTAACGGTAAGAACTGGTCAAGACCATATGCTTGTAAACCACCGGATCCCGCAACCAGTTGTTGAACCCTTTCTTCGATGTCGTGATGAGGTGATTTCCAAAGTCAGACTGAGTCGGCTCAAGGGAGGCCCACATTTTCCAGGCCGACACACATCGCGCCAGGGGATCCCTGACCATGTAGATAATTTTTGATTGGGGATTGTGCTCGTGGATTCTTTCCGCCGCGGCACCACATTGTGCCCGGATTGAATAAGCTGGTGTGGCTTCGGCCACTAACGATTCACCGGCATAGTGCGGGAAAAAAGTGTTTTGATACCAATCAATTCCCTTTTCAAAGAGCCGGTCACTGCCAAAAAACATCGTTTCCTTTGGCTCGCTGAAACAACACTCATCCAAATCGCTCAGCCATTTTGCAAGGCTGGTCGTACCAGCTTTACCAACACCTATAATAACCAGGTTAACTCTGAATTGCGCCATGTGCTAATAATTCCGGAAAGCTGCTATTCTGTTGTCTCATTTCCAGGGAGGAGAGAAACGACTTCGTCATAAGTGCCTTGGGCGCCAATACCTCCATCCTTGAGCAGAACCACTTGATCGGCCCGTTGGACAGTTGTTAATCGGTGTGCGATGACAAGTAAACTGAGTTTGCCCTGTAAGCCCTCAATGGCGGACATCAGGGCAGCTTCCGTCTGGTTATCAAGGGCACTCGTTGCTTCATCAAGGATGAGTAAGGATGGCCGATGGTACAAGGCGCGGGCCAGACCAATGCGCTGGCGCTGGCCACCAGAGAGGCGCACCCCCCGTTCGCCTGTTCTCGTATCGAATCCAGCGGGGAGTTCTGCCTCAATAAACCCGCGAATCTGGGCCGCCTCAGCAACTTCGCGAACCCGGTCGTAATCAATTTCCTTTGGACTTATGCCGAATGCGATATTCGCTGCGATTGTATCATCCATCAGGAAGATATCCTGCGGCACATATCCTATTCCAGCTCGCCAAGCTCGTTTTTCACTCTCCTCAAGAGGTTTCCCGTCAATGAGCAGACTCCCTTCACTCGGCCAATGGAGCCCGAGAATCAAATCGATCAAGGTAGACTTGCCGGATCCAGTCTCACCGATGAAGGCAAAGAACTGGTTCTTCGGGATAATCAGGTTCAGGCCGCTCAGGACAGGTCGCTTTGCCTCTGCGTACGAAAAAGAAATCCCCCGCAACTCAATTTGTTCATTCCATTCGATCGCCTTGATGCCTTGGCCGCCCCTGAATCGTGCCGGCATTTGATAGGAAGGATCAGAAGTTGAAGTCAGCTCCTCATGGATTTCTTCGAGGGCATGACTTGAGAGGGAAATCCCACTGAAAGCCCCATAGATCAATTGCATATTGGGGAGCAGTCGGTATCCCGCCAGGGCCATTACACCAAGGATTGGAAGCACTTTGTCCAGTTCACCTCCGGAGATAATATAATACAGGACAACGATCACAATACCGCCAAAGGCCAAGGGCTCTATCAGGTAGCGGGGTCCGTTGGAAACAACCGGCATCCACTTGGAAAGACGGGCAAGCATCGCAGTGTGAAGACTATATCGGTTGATGAAATGTTCTTCCACACCATGTACCTTGATCGGCTTGATGCCGGAGAGACATTGCAATGCCTCCTTCATCGCACCACGGTTGGCAATCTTCAAGCCATCTGATGTGCGTCTGCGCAGAGCCCCCAGGAGCTTGTAAACGCTCAGGTAATACAAGCCAAGGGCAGCACCGGCGATGAGGGTTAAGCGGGGACTTATAATCAGAAGTGTCCCGATCAGCAGCCCGACCGTAATTAAACGGGCAACCAGATCCATTAGCGGGGCAAGAATACCCGCAATGAAATTCATCACATCTCCCGATGCTTTCTTGATTAACTCACCAGTATTGCGGCTGAGAAAGTAATTATAAGGATTGTTCACCATCCTGGTCAGCAATCTCACACGCAACCAATGGCCAAGCCCCTGGACATAGCGTGCCCTGAAGACTTCACCGAAGAGCAACATCCCGTTTGCGATTCCCAGCATCATTACCGCAAAAACCCCGGAAAGAACCAGTAATTGCTGCTCGGTTATCTCTGGCAGGATCCCGAGGACGCTTTGGCCAAGGCCGGACTCCATAAACAAGGTTGGGTTAGCCGCCAGGGCAAGGAAGGGAAAGATGGAAGTGACACCGACAACCTGAAGAAGTCCCTGTAGAAGGGCCACCAGGAACATGATGAATAGCTTCTTCTTGCCGTATGGTGCCGCGATCAGGAAGACCCGGCTGATTTTTGACCAGAAAGTATGCATTAAATTGCTTTTGTTGGCTCGTGCAAAAACTGGAGATTACTTGGCAACATTGAGCCAATCGTTCTCCTTTTCCGCGAATGAGGCAATCTCTTCAAGGACTTCCCCAATCGGGGTTTGCGGTTGCCACTCCCATAATTCGGAGGCCTTTTGGCAATCAAGGACAACCCAGGGAAGGTCGAACCGACGCACTTCCGGCGAGGAGGCGGGCGTGCCGGTTTGGGAACCGGGAAAGCGCGCCTGACACCAGTGCGTCAGCTCTGCAAGGGACATGCTGTTTGCCAGTCCTCCGGCAAGGTTGATGACACGGTCCGTTGTTTCCGGCATGTCCCCTGAGGAGAATTGCTTCTCAAGCAAGGGCAAGATGTCGCGCGGATGCAGACAATCCCGCACCTGCCGGCCCATGCCATCAAAGCCAATGTACTTGAGAGGTTTTCCTTCGCGGAAGGAATGTATCCAAAAAGCAAATATTCCCTGGGCAGGATGCCCAAACTGTCCGGCGCCAGAGAGAACCCCACAACGATTAATCCAGACGGGAAAGTCGAAGGTCGCGCCATACTCAAGGGCCAGATGCTCGCTTGCTACCTTGGTGCTTCCATACAGGGAAACAGGTGGATCGATACTGTACTTCTCGGAAACCCCATTGACTGAAATTCCTGCGGGAAAGTGTTGCCCTGAATCTGGAATATAACGATTCCGTAATTCTTTACCATCCGCTTTCGGTAAATTCTCCACCTCCATCCTCAATCCGGAAAGTTCCGGGATGGAATAAACCCGACTGGTTGATAAAAGAATGAATCCCGCCTGATGCTGCTTGCAATATTCAAGGAGATTTACGGTTCCGTAGAGATTGTACTCCACCAGTTGGCGCGAGCTTGTTTTACCATCTACACCAGCGAGCACGCTTGGATTGGCAGCCGCATCAATTACCCAGTCGCAGGCTGGCAACATTTCCAGGTCCGTCTGGGAACGAATATCGCCGGTGAAAAACCGGACTCCTGATTCATCTTCCAGGGCATCCCGGTTTCTCCAGGATCCAGACCGGGAGAAATTATCAATCCCCACAATCTCCCAGTCGGGATGGGCTGCATGAATGGCCTTGGCCAGAGTGGATCCGACAAACCCGCAGATGCCTGTAATTAGGATTTTCATAAAAGTTCGTTCAACATCAGGTTAACCATGGGGCAAATGAGAGCCTGTAATCAAGTTCGCGTTCACGGGTCCCAATCACCTTTGCCGGTGTTCCCGCAACAATAGTGTAAGGATCCACGTCGCGACTCACGACAGATCCTGCAGCGACAACCGCTCCATCCCCGATGGAAACCCCGGGAAGAATGAGCGCCCGGTAACCAATCCATACATGATCTCCGATAATCACGGAGCCCCCCTTATCGGCAAAGGACTTTGATTGGGGGTCATGGCCAAGGGTAAGAATACTGGCTTCCGGACCAATACTGACGTCCGATCCTGTCCGGATCTCGAACTTTCTTCCGTCAAAGAGGCAACCGAAGTTGATGACATTCCGCTCACCCAGGAGGACCTTGCGGCCATTCAGAAATCGACACCGCATCTGGACACTGCTCCCTCGGCCCATCTTTCCCAGCCACTGACGAAGATAGAATCCCCGCAACTTTCTCGAGGGAACGGAATTAATCCATTCATTGTGGATGTAAGCGCAAAGCGCTCCTGCCAGTACACGGCTCTTCATGATACGGTTGCCTCCTGCATCAATTGATGAAACCGCTCCGTGGAGTGGTACTTGATCAACTCTTCAGCGTGTGTTTCTGCCTCCACTTTCAGGGAATTGAATTCTGATACAGCCTGTCGGATTGCTTCAGCGAGGGCCTTGCCGCTTTCGGCTCGAATCGGTACACCCGCTTTTGAAATTTCAGCCACTTCCGCGGCCCATGTACCCGACATGTAAACCAAGGGTTTTCCTCGTCCTGCTCCTTCAATTGCAACGCGTGACACGCGGTTATGGTACGACTCCCGCCGGTAGGGAAGCAATATAATATCACTTTCCTGAAGCAGAGATTCATATTCTTCCAAATTGAGGTTTTCGTTTTTAAACTCGACCTGTGGATGCTTGGTCAAGACCTCCCTCGGTTGCATGAGACTGCCGTCCGGCATTTCAAATGGATTGGGCCATTGCAGAATAAAGCGAACATGGTTCAACTTGTCGTCGCTTAGAAGTTCGAGGATGGCGTCCTGCAACAGGTCCGTTCCTTTCTCGTGCCTCGCAAACCCGGGACAGGTCAGCGTAATCTGTTTCTTTTCCACTACAGCTTTATCAGACAATACTGGGGGAGGGACCGGATGTGGAAATAAAGCTACTGGGAGACCCGTAAAGCGTTCCAACTCATCCTGCATGCCTTTTGTCTCAGCAGCCAGTACGATCCTTCCCGAGCGTACTGCCTTGGACATCAGGCGAAAACATAATCGGGCCAGGAGAGTGGACCTGTTGCGCGGAAAAACACTTTTTCCGATCGTCGCATCATAGCGACCGAAGCCCTGCACAAAAAGCAGAAGGAAGTGTGTTTCCCGGGGAATATCCCGTGCACGACTCATTAGGGCAAAGGCGAGCAAATGCTGCAACCTCATGGTCAGGGCACAAACAAGGTCGTAGCGTTCGCTTCTTGAGCAAATCCATGACTTGAGTTCCCTGCGAAAGATAAAATTGTGTCGCAACCCGCCAAGCCCCCCTTGGCTTGCCGGATCCAACCAGCAATTCCGACTGAATACCGGCGTGCCATCGAGCGCAGCATAGAGATCCGGAACACAGTTTTTGTGAACCAAAATGTCTACACTATTTCCAGCTGAGCGCAGGCCGGATGCGATGCCTCCGATGTAGCCCGGCCAATGGCCAGTTCCCGTTTGAAGGGCTTCCTCAGCAATTAAGACTTTCATCCTGTGGCAATTAGAGGTTGGAATGTCCGGCTAAGAAGCTGTCGGACCCCATCGTGGACAGGAACTATGAGCACGGACAGGAACAAGGTCCATCCTGTTATATTGATCCCGTTGTTGGCGATTCCCCATCCATCAACAAGCAAGCTGATAAAAAGGGGATGCACGAAGTAAATGACCATTGATAGATCGGAAAGTCTCTTCGAGGAGTGGGTCCATGGCAATGTGGTAATCGCAAGAAACAAGGCGGGGGCAGCCAGCCCAAGAGCCAGGAGACAATCGAAGGAATGTCTTGTTTCCTTGAGAAAAGCATAATTCATCCCTGCTTCAAGAAAGACAAGAGTGAGCCCGATACCCAAAAGTGACCAAACAAGCCCCGGGGAAAGCCTTTTCTGGATGGAATGGCGGCGTATCAGGATCCCGGTAACCATGAAAGGGTATGCCATAAACAGAAAGTTTCGGCTTATCCACTCCACATCAAGCAGGTTGTTAATCGCCGACTGAGGAAAGGAAATGTAGGCGCGCACATATTGAAGAAACACCCCAACACTGAATAGAATTCCAGCGGAAATGACCAGGAAGCGGGATGATCGGTTCCTGAGTAAGTAGATAACAATTCCCGACAGGATGAAGGCAGAAAGATACCAGATATGATGATAGCCCAGAGCCAATGTCTTCAGAAAACGTGCAAAGGATGATACTGTGAGACTGCCGGGAATATAGAATGGGAGAAATACCACCATCCAAGCCATGTAGAGAAAGAAAACTTTCTTAAACCATGGCATAAGGGATTCACCAGCAAGTACGCGCGAAAAGAAATATCCATTTATGATAAAGAACACCGGTACCGCTACGCGAAAAAGCCCATTCCCCAGAAGATCGCCCCAGAGGGTGCCTGACCCGTTTAGGAAATAGGAGTGAATTCCCACCACGAAGACGGCCAGAAGAACCTTTAAGGAGTCAAGGGCGAGGTCTCTTTTCATCCAGGATGAATTAGCTCAAGTGCGGCAGGATAATCCTATCCGGAGTTGCGGGACTGCCAGCTTTCCACGATTTGCCGAATGGTCTCCTCCAAACTGATCGAAATATCCCACTTTGGGTAATGCTCCCGCATTTTCCTCAAGTCAGAGTAGTAGCAAATGTGATCCCCTATCCGGTTGGTCTCCACATAGGAGGAAATCATTGCCTTACCGGAATACTTTTCAACCAGCTTGAATGCTTCAAGAATTGAGCAGGTGTTATCCTTCCCTCCCCCGATATTGTAGACCTCTCCACAACGTGGTGCTTCAATGAAAGCATGGATGAAGCGGGCGACATCATGACTGTGAATGTTATCCCGGACCTGCTTGCCCTTGTATCCGAAAATCTTGAATTCCCGTTCCTCCAGATTGCACTTGGCAAGGAAACTCAGGAATCCGTGCAGCTCGACACCCGAGTGGTTGGGGCCCGTAAGGCATCCTCCGCGAAGGGCGCAAGTCGGGAGATTGAAGTAGCGTCCATATTCCTGGACCATTACATCTGCCGCCACTTTAGAGGCCCCGAACAGTGAGTGCTTTGACTGGTCGATGGGGAACTCCTCCGAAATTCCGTGGGCAAAGTGATCATCATCGTAATCCCAGCGTGTCTCCAGTTCCTTCAAGGCAATTGTGTTGGGTCGGTCACCATATACCTTGTTGGTCGACATGTGTGCGAACGGTGCTTCCGGACAGGCCCGACGGGTAGCTTCGAGAAGATTGACCGTTCCCACCGCGTTTGTATCGAAATCCGAGAAGGGAATGGCCGCCGCCCGATCATGGCTGGGTTGTGCCGCCGTATGCACAACAGCATCCGGCTTCACTTCCTCCAGAAGGTCCAGGATACTCAGCCGGTCACGAATATCGACCTCATGATGGACAAACTGTTTTTTAAGGGATTCCGTCAATCTCTGCTGGTTCCAGCGTGTATCCCCCTGCGGCCCGAAAAAGACCGCGCGTTGGTTATTGTCCACGCCATGTATTTCCCACCCGCGCTCCGCAAAGTAAATGCAGACTTCGGAACCAATTAATCCTGATGATCCAGTTACCAATATTCGCTTCATGATGTTATATTGTTATAATAGTACTAAGGGCTTCCTGTTTGAATTGATGCTGGGGACACGCTGCCGCCCTTGGTCGAATTCGCGCATTTGCGAAAAACCAATCGCTCTGGATGTCCTCAAGGGAGTTTGACTTCATTATTCTTTCAGCCGCGAATAAACCGCGAACTGGCTGCTGCCTGCAAAGGCTCTTATAGACCACTCAAATCGGTTCATCGGGTCAAGGGACATGGCTTTTTGATCACTGACATGGAAAATATAAACATGGATTTTACAGCTGATGCCGCTTTAGAAGACGCTTGTAAAAATCAAACTGCTTGGTGGCGAGAATATCATAGGTGTAATTCTCTTCAATGTAGTCACGGGATTTGGCAGAAAGCTCTGTGTACGCGGCCAAATCCATCGAAAGGACCTGGTCCATGGCTTCCCTCACACTTTCCATGCTGGGCTCAATCCTAATGCCGAGTGCTTTTTCAAATACATCGGGGAAATTACAACCACTGGTAATAACCGGAACGAGCCCGTTGAGCATGGCTTCCAGGACACTTGTGGGGAAGCCTTCGCTGTAGGAAGGTAACAGGTAGAAATGACTTTCACGGAGAAGGGCCTCCTTTTTGTCTCCATAAACCGGTCCAAGGTACTCCACATTACTCACGCTGTCATTCACCTTGAGGAATTGCTCAAGCTTCTGAAGCTCACCATCATCCGGGCCCGCGATTTTCAGGCTGTAACCCTCACGATTGCAGAGTTGGCTGGCTTTCCAGCCCTCCAGCATGGGAAGAACACCCTTCTTGTGGTGCAAGCGGGCCATAAACAGTACTGTCCGGTGAAGAGGTTTATCAGCCGTATCAGCATTCTCATCACTTGGTGGGACGCCGTTCGGCAGCCAGACAAGATTACTTTTGAAAACTGTCTTCAGGCTGTCCAACTCAGGGCGCCCAACTGCACGGATTTTGTCAGCTTGCTTCAAGGAAGGTTTCTCAATGCTATGAAAGTAAATCCACTTCCGGAGACGCTTTTGGGACACGCTCCATTGCTCAAGCATTCCATGGGGCACTGCCAGCCAGGCAAATCCCTTTTGTTTTAACAGCCTCCCCCACCGGGTCGGATATTGCCAGCACCCATGACTCACGATGATATCGGTTGCGGGATCCAGTCCGGCCAGACTTGCGGTGCTTTCCATTTGAGCCTTGTCCAGACGGGCCAATCCGCGAGGAAGAGCGCCATTTAGTTCGGAGTCTTCCGCTTCCCGGGTTGCCTCTGGAAACCAGATTTCAGAGGAAACATTAAATTTCTCCTTCAAAACTCCCGCGGTAGCGATGGAAGCATTCCAAATTCCGAAATTAACTCGGTCGAGCCGGTCAACGAGGTTAATTATCCGCATCTTTCAAGAATCCCTTTCTTAACTGTTCCGCCCAATCCTCACAACGATAGCCGGAGATAATATTCGTGGAGGCTGTGCTTAATTTCTCCCAGTCACTCTCCTTGAGTTCTGCAATCTGGTCCAGCAATCTGGTCAGCTCCTCTTTGTCGTCTGCTGGAAAGACAAAACCATTCGACCTTGTCACAAGGTCGGGGACACAACCACAGGCGTCGCTGGCGATAATCGGCAACCCTCCAGCCATCGCTTCGTTTATGACGAGACCCCATGGTTCAAAAATGCTGGGCAGGATGAAGAAGCGGGCCTGCCCGTACTGGTCTGGAAGGTCCGCGTATTCGACCCAGTCCAGCAGCTCTACCCGCCTCCGCTCGTCCACGATTGCTTCCAGTAGTTTTCTGTCTGGGCCGCCGCCAATGATCCTGAGCTTGTACCCTTCTGCCAAACGAGACTTCTGAAACGCTTCTATGAGGCAGGAAAGATTCTTCTCAGGGCTGAAACGGGCAACGCAGAGGATGACAGGTTCCCGGGAGTGAGATCCCTTTCGGGAAAAATGCTGGTTGTCCACTACACTGTATTTGCAGAGGATCCTTCTGGCCGGGATGCCCAGTTGTTTTATGAAATGCTGACGAGACCGCTCCCCTGAGACAAAAAACACGTCGGCAAGTATCTTGAGGAACAAACCCTTGAAAAAATTCTTGAGCGCCTGACTCCCATACCATGACTCGGCAAACATGACGATCCGGCACCCTGCCATCCTGGCAAGAATCAGAAAGATGAAGTATTCAGGGTGCGCATAGCCAGCAACTGCTATCTGCGTGATACTTTTGTCTTTGATGATGCTCCTGAATGCCCTTGCCCGTCCCCTGATATCACGCTCATCAACAGGCTTTTCAGATAGGACGAAATGCCTCTCGCTCTCACTGGAGGCTTTCCACCCATATAGCTTGTCCGTACTTCCTAGATCGGCCGTGAAAACAGTCTCCTTTCCCACAAGTTCCTCAAATGCTCGAACGCGGGCACGGTGATAATCGCCGATTCGATCCCAGATAATTAACGTGCGCGCTTCAGTCATTCTTACCCCCCCTACCCGGCGTCCCAAGCCGGACAAGCACTTGTTTCCATTTCTCTATCTCGAGGGATTTCTGGTATTTCTCTTCCCAGAGGACTCGAGCCAGCTTACCTGCTTTGGCGGATTTCTCCTGATCTGCTTTCGCTGACCGGATGACTTCGGCTAAGGCGGTGCCTTGGCCTTCGGATAATGCGTGACCAATTTTGTTTGAGCGGATCAAGCCGGCAATTTCCCCTGCAGTGGATCCAATAAAAATCAGGGGTCGACCTGCCTGCAATATCCCAAAGAACTTACTCGGAAAGATAAAAGGCGTGAGACTTTCCTTCAAGGTAAGCCAATGTATGTCCGGCACCCGGAGCGTTGCGCCCAACAGCTCAAGTGGTTGGTAGGGAAGAAAACCAAATAGCTCCTGTAGTTGTTCCTCCTCCACGGCGATTTTCAGCTGTTCATAACCGTGCCCACCGCCACAACAAAGAAAGAGCAGGTCTTTTTCCTGTTTAAGCAACCTTGCCGCTTCAAGCAAAGTCTCCCAGTCGTGGGCCCGTCCGAGGTTGCCCGAGTATCCAACGACAAAAGTTCCCGTTGGAATGCCCCACTTTTCCCGCAAGGCTGCTTCATTGATCGACGGTTCCTCATCCTGAACCGACCAATTGGAAATTTCCTGCAGTTTCTCTTTTGGAATGCCTCGCATGGAAAGAAAATCCGTCATGTCCTTCCCAAGGACAACAACAGCATCGGCAACCTGCAGGCTCCAGTCCCTGATCCGGGCCAGGACATTAAAGATCAATCCGGCCCCCTTCGGTAATTGTATTCCAGAAGTCGCTACTTCCGGAAAGACATCCTGACACCACGCAACCATCCTGAATCCCTTGACGGTTTTCCCCACCGCACCCGGGATGCTTAACAGGGGCGGGTCTGTCTTGAATACCGCTATATCCTCCGCACCGAGCCTGCTGATTGTGAAAACAAAGAAGGAAAGGTAAATCGTGGCATAATCCAATAGTCGGCCCAGTAGTGTGGATCTTCCAAAGCGCGTTGACCAGAGCCGTGAAATCTCAATCCCCTGGAACTCCTCTTGGCCCGGATACGCGACTGCCGGATCGCCGTAATTCAACCGGCTCGTGACAACCGTGACCGCGTATTCGCGTTTGTCCAATCCCCGGCAAAGATCCGTCAGTATCTGGGCCGTGGCACTGTTGTCCGGCCAGAAAAACCTGTTGAAAAAATAGACCCGTTGGCGACTCATGTTTGTTCGGGGCACGAACCCTTTTCAGGAAGCGGGCGGTCCTTCACCTTGCGAGCAGGATTTCCCCCGATTATTGAAAATTCCGGAAAGGACTTCAGGACGACGGAACGCGCACCCACAATACTGTAGTCACCGATCGCTACACCCGGCCCGATGAATGCATCCGCACAAACCCAGATTCCGGTCCCCAGGCGAATCTCCGGTTTCAGCAGGGGCAGGTTGATTTTTGAGTAATCATGCGTGCCGGCGCAAAAATGCGCCCCGTAGGAGATCATGGTTCCGTCACCGATAATAATTTTCCCAAGCGAGTAGAGTTGAACATGGGTTGCAATGGTTACTTCATCCCCAATTTCAAGATTCCATGGATAAAAGATATCCACCGAAGGATATATACGGACCGACTTGCCAATCTTCGCTCCAAACAGGCGGAGAATCCGGTTGCGGAATTCATAAAAAAAACGCGGAACAAAACGCAGGAGAGGACGGGCCGCCATCCAAAGGACACGTTTCCTGAATTCCTCCGGCCGGTAATTGTCGTTGGCACGGTGCAACCGCACATTGAAAACTTCGTCTCGTGGATGTTCTTTCATGCCTGCCTTCTCCTTGAACCAACGGATTGGCGGTTCAATTGTGTTCCCGCCTCCTGTGCTTGTAGATAAATGCGCCCATTATGATCAGGGCAATTGAGGGCAACAATGCCGTTGTGAAAAACAGCAGGCTTCTCATCAAAAGGAGAATAGAATAAAAGCCACTGGCAAAAACCACCAAAGGAAAAGGACTGTGTATGAAGTTGGCCAACTGGTTCCAGAAACAACAGAATATGCCAATCAGGATACCCGTGGCAACAATCCAAATAACGCCGCCGGCGACATAGGCCTCCCCCACCCAGGTACAGGCAATGGTGTAGCCTTTCGCCCCGATCACTTCCTCGAGCCCGACTTTGAGATCAGTTGGTTTGCCGGGCCAGAGGGCCCTCGGGATGGGTTTTGTAATGGCAACAAAAGGCAAATTCCAGCCGATGTAGTCGTACAATTCCGGGAAAGCGGCCACCATCTGCGCAATGCGCCATAGATTGTAGTCCACGAAGTATCCGGAATCCGTGGTCGCGGCATCTTCCCCGTAATATTCATCCTGAAAGGCGTAGTAACTTGCATATTCCCGGCCTTCGGCGAGATATCGCTTCAATCCCACCTGCCGGAATTCCAGCATCATCTCCGCAAGAAACACAAAGGTCACGGCTATGACCAATCCCAGAATGGCCACCGGCATGATTTTTAAACGCTTCTGGATAATCAGAAAACCGCCAAGAAAACCTGCCATCTGGATCGCGAGAATGTTCCGGGTACCGCTGGAAAAAGCAACAAACCAAAGTGTCAGCAATGTAATCAGGACAAAAAAGAGGGCAAATTTGCTGTAGTCCTTCCGGTTGGCGAAAATCACTCCGGCAATCGGCGGCATGATGTATCCAAGCAATTTGAGCTCGTGCAGGAGCGCCGATACATCACCGAATTTTCCGCGCCCCCAGGCCCTGCCAAAACGCGGACTCATCAGTTCGTCAAACCACCTGACGGGATTGAATTCGACAGACAGCCACATGGGAAGACTGCTCAGGATGAAGGCCCCAAAATAAATTGCCAGAAGATCGCCCCGCCGCATTTCAATCTCCCCGATAAACCCCAGCCAGCGCTTTGGCAGCACGTCTATATGCCGGGCGATGGCAAATGTCGCCAATCCCACCAGAGTCAAATGAACCGCCTTCACGACATCGCTCCCAACGACAAGATAGTCAAATCGCGACTGGGGAAACAAAAACTCAAAGTAGGTCAGGAAATAGAAGGCAAGAAGCGCGAAAACATCCACCCGGATGAGATTTCTTAAGCCGTGTCGCCAATCCAGAAGGAAGCTGACAATTAATCCGATCAGGAGGGAATAACTCACTCCTCGGGCCATAAGCGAGGGCTCAACTGGCTGAAAGCTCAGGAAAACGGAAATCAAGCACGAGCCAATAATGGCGATGGTACCCGCTACGGTGGGATGAACCTTATCTGATGCTTCCATTGTTGAATCAGCTTGGTAAAGATTGGCTGGCCTGCAAAAGCAAATTATCGGCACAGGCCGACCAAGGAAAATGATCTTCCACCGTTAAGCGTTTCTCCTGCCAATCAAGGAGTGAATTTGCGATGGCTTCGTGGTCTGCGAAAGGAACGATACTACCAGATTCACCATCCCGGATTAAATCCTTTGCCCCAACACGGTCACTGACGATGCAAGGCACGCCAATCTCGAGGGCCTGCACAACCACCAATCCGAATGCTTCCTCCGCTGAAGGGAGGACCAGCACATCCATTTCACGGAGGGATTCTGCCAGCTCTTTCTGGGGAACCGACCCCCGCTGCAAAACCTTTGCTCCCCCGCTGAATTCCGAGAAATCCCGGGCAGTCTCCTTGAACTCCATACCGAAGCAATGCAGCTCCCAACCTTGGGAATCCACACTTTCAAGAGCTTTCAGCAAGTAATGGATGCCTTTCCGGAGGGATTGGCGTCCCGCAAAACAGATCCGGAACGGGCCGCTCGGCACAGTTCTCCGCTTGGCAAAAAGGGCGGCATCCGCCCCGTATGGGACCACCCAGATTTGCTCCGCGGGAATACCGTCAGAAATCAACTGATCCCGCACAACTGTGGAAGCCACACAATGGACGTCCGCCAGTTGCCGCTCACCGTGCAGCCGCTCTTCATATCCTTTCGGAAACGGAACCAAGGCTTCCAGATCCAATCCAACCCGCTCGTACTCCGGGGCGATCATCGCCCGCTGCTGCTCCACTGGGCCGGAGGCATGATTCAGGATGGTCCGCATCCCTATCGTCCGGGCCCGCTTGAATATCTCCAGGCACTGGCCAGGAATGCCATGAATAAAACCCTCCCCGGCGAGGCTCCTTGACACGGCTCGATCAAAGCCGGCGTCCTGCCAGCGGAACATGGAGTCGTCATTGATCCTCAGTGCTTCGGGAAGACGCTGCATGCCGTATGTGACAAGCGTTCGGAAGGCCTTGGTCTTTATCGGGAACGCCGGGGGCGGTTTGAGTCGCCACCGGGGATATCCGCTGAAATAGGCCCCAAGGGCCTTTTTCTCCCAAAGCGCCAAGGCCATGTCATAGACGTGGCACGGGTTTGTCGCTGCAAAGGAATGCTTCATCCGTGCTTCGCTAATTCCACCCCTCGACTCGAAATACAGCCACTCATGAAGCTATTTAATACGCAGGCCAGAGGCCTTTCTGCAAGCCGGTAAAATTATATTGACCCCGCGCTGTTTCGGGGCCGATAATAGGGACCTCTCACCTCGATAAAGTTACTACCCCAAGTGATCGTACTCTCCAAAAAACTATTTTGCCTGATCTTGATCGGACTGGCCAGCCTGGCCGCCGCAAGCCTGTGCTCCGTTTTGCGATTGCCCATGTCCCAAGCCGTCTTGGTGTTTCTGGGAACCTGGGTTGTACTGATTACCCTTTTTGAGGTGGGAACCACTTTTCAGGGCCCATCCGATCACTTTCAGGAGACTCCAAAGCATAAGTAGATTGAGTTTGCGACGATTCAGCTCTTTTCCGGAGTTTTCCAAATCTGTAAAGAAGGCCAGCAATGGCCTTCTTTTTTGTGCTCTCGTCAGGGTCAACCAAGGAAGCAGACTTCAGTTTTCAATTGAACCCCCTCCTTGTTGAAAACCACTGCCTGAATGTGTGAAATCAATCGCCGTACGTCGCTCGCAGTGGCCCCGCCAAGGTTCTCGATCCAATTGGCATGCTTGAAGGAAACAACGGCCCCACCGACCTTGAGGCCTTTCAATCCGCAACGGTCGATAAATACAGCTGCCGGGACACCCTCATCCGTTCCCTTGAAGACCGAGCCACAGGTCGGGCGGGTCAGGGGTTGCCGTGAACGCCGCATGGCCAGATGCCCGGCTGTCACGGCGCGGATTTTTTCTTTTGTTGATCGCTCGGTAAGGGCAAATTTTGCCCCCGTTGCGATGACATTTCCGTCCACAAGGCGGGTATGGCGATAGACCGGTTGAACCTCCGAGTAAGCTTGCCAGCTTGACTGGCCATCCAGTGAAACCGTTCTGATCTCCCGGCAGCGATTGGCCGTCTGGCGTTCATCCCCGGGCCCAAAGCCTGCATTCATGACCACCGCGCCACCGACCGTACCAGGAATGCCAATATAGAATTCGTAGCCTCCAAACCCGAGCTGTGCAGCCACCTTGGCCAAGCGTGGCAGCGACATCCCTGCTGAAACGGTGAGCAGTCCCCTGCCCTCACCGTCATCTTTAAATTCAAACCAATCTTTCTCCAGTTTGCGCAGGCAGATTACAAGGCCGCGGATTCCTTCATCGGGTACAAGGACATTGGAGCCTCTTCCGAGGACTTGAACAGGATGGCAATTCTCCCTCGCCCAATCCAGGGCACACAACAATACGGCTTCTGTCTCGGGCGCACAATACCACTCAGCGGGACCACCAATTTTCCAGGTAGTCAGCGGCGCAAGGCTTACTTCCCGCTGGAGGAACGACTCCATCCTGATCAGGACTCTTTCAGGAGCTTGTCAAAGTAGTGGATACTCTTTTTGAGGCCTTCCTCAAGAGGGACCTTGGGCTCCCAAGAGAGTTTTTCCCGGGCAAGGCTGATGTCCGGCTTGCGCTGCAGCGGATCATCCTGCGGAAGGGGCTCATTGATAATCTTCGACTTCGATCCAGTGAGGCGGATAACGGCCTCGGCCAGCTGGAGAATGGTGAACTCACCCGGATTACCCAGATTAACCGGACCGACGAAATCCTCGCAGTTCATCATCCGGAGAAATCCCTCCACGAGGTCATCGACATAACAGAATGAGCGGGTCTGCGAGCCATCCCCATAAACCGTAATGTTATCCCCTCGCAACGCTTGAACAATGAAGTTGGAAACGACACGCCCGTCACCCGGATGCATCCGCGGTCCATATGTGTTAAAGATCCGGACTACGCGGATATCCACCCCGTTTTGCCGGTGGTAATCAAAGAAAAGTGTCTCGGAGACACGCTTACCCTCGTCATAGCAAGCGCGGATTCCAATCGGGTTGACCGAACCGCGATAGGATTCCACCTGCGGATGTACTTCCGGATCACCATAGACTTCAGAGGTGCTCGCCTGAAAGACGCGTGCCTGCACCCGCTTGGCCAGGCCAAGGCAATTGATCGCCCCCATAACGGAAGTCTTCACCGTCTTGATGGCATTGAACTGGTAATGGACCGGCGATGCTGGACAGGCCAGATTGTAGATTTGGTCGACCTCCACCTTGAACGGGTCCGTCACATCCCAGCGCATTAGCTCGAAATTCGGATTTCCCAGCAAATGGCGGATATTTTCCTTCGCGCCCGTGAAGAAGTTATCCAGACAGATAACATCGTGACCTTGCTCAATCAAGCGGTCGATTAAATGCGAGCCAAGGAAACCAGCTCCACCCGTAACGAGAATGCGTTTGTTCATAACTTAAAAATAAGGGTTTATCGGATAAGACAATGGAAGGCCATTTCACGGGTTGTTTCATCACTGCCATTGGTAGCCCGTAATTGAAATGTAACGCGTTCGGTTGCACGCTTGTCCGTGTTTTTGGGGGCAATACTGTACACCCATTCATTGTCAGCCGTCTTCACATCCATCACGGTGAAATGTTGCATGTTGAATTGCGGCTCCACCAGTTCGATGTTTTCCGGGGATTCTATACGCAGGCGGATTTCCTTTGGCGAGGGAGCGTTTCCAATGGTCCAGCGAACAATCTGGGGAGTGATAGTGGCCCAGTTGGGAATCGTGGTCGTGAGGAGCAGGCTGTAGTTCTCTTCGCTCGTGGAGACCGTGATGCGCTTTCGCTGAACGCCGTGGCGGCTCCCGAACTTGAAGACAGCCTTGATCTCACCGCTTTCGCCCGGCGCATATTCACGCTTGGCCAACTCGGGGACCGTACACCCGCAGGATGACTTTAGGTTAGTAATAACAACTGGCTCGTCACCCGCATTGGTAAAACGGTAAAGCCCTGTGGATTGATCGTCCATGAGGCCTGCTTTAATCTCAACCTCGGTGGTCTCGAATACGAGCGAGCTCGCAGGAAGGCTACCCATGGAAAGGAGTAAAAAACAAAGAGCTGAGTTAATATGCTTCATGATCAAAATGGAAACTTCGTCACAATACCAGATTCCAATATATTAGCCATTATAAACCGACAGTTCAGGAGCAAGCCAAGCCTGTTCCTTCAAGTACCAGTCCGCCAGTTCCTTGAAACCCACCTCCGGTTTTACCTGCGGAATCCAGTTGAGCAATCTGCTGGCCTTCGTGATATCGGCAGCTGTGTGGCGCATATCCGCAGGATTCCAGGCCTGTTTTTCGATGATCGCCTTTTTACCGACAAATCCCTCCATCAATTCAATCATCTGGTTGATGGTGATCGGTTCATTCCCTCCACCAAGATTGATGATTTCAAATCCAGCAGGCTTCAGGGACGCCACAACACCCCGGGCAATATCGTCGACAAACGTAAAGTCCCTTTGTTGCTCACCGTTCCCGTACAAGACAATGGTTTCACCCTGCACAATCCGGTGGATAAACTTGAGCGGCGACATATCCGGGCGACCGCCGGGCCCGTAAACCGTGAAAAACCTCAACACGGAAACATCGAGCTGATAAAGGTCGTGCCAGGCATGGGCTAAAATTTCAGAGGCCTTTTTGGAAGCTGCGTAGGGAGACTGGGGCCGGTCCACCGGTTGATCCTCGTTAAAAGGCGGTTGCTGGCCGGCGTAGACAGAGGAGCTCGATGCATGTACCAGTTTCTTGACCCCCGCCCGGCACATTTCCTCCATCAATCCGACTGCTCCGCTCAGATTGGTTTCAACATACGACAAAGGATCTGCGATGGAGGCACGAACCCCGGCGCGGGCCGCTAAATTGATCACCGCATCAGGTTTTGTATCCTGCAGCAATCGAGCGAGGAGTTTCCTGTCGAGCAAGTCTCCTTCAACAAATTGGAAATGCCCCTGACTCCCTTTTTCCAACTCGCCGAGTCGCCATTTTTTCAGCGCAACCGGGTAGGAGTCATTCAAATTATCGAGGCCGGTTATGGTGTGGCCCGCATCGAGCAATTGTTCGCATGTCTTCCAGCCAATAAACCCCGCACAGCCTGTTAACAAAATCCTCATAGAGAGTCAGTCTGCCACTCAGGAACGAAGGAGTCCAGATTCCAGGGAAGATAAAAAGTCCTTATAAGCGGAAGCGATCCCCTCTTTCAGTCCGATCCGGGGTTTCCAGCCGAGATTGTTGATCAGGGAATTGTCCATCAACTTCCGGGGAGTGCCATCGGGCTTGCTGGTATCAAGGCGGATCTCGCCTGAAAAACCAACCACCTCGGCAACGACCCCGGCAAGATCACGAATGGCAATATCTTCACCACTCCCCACATTCACCCAGTCGGGCGGATTTTCAAGTTCAAGCAGGTAAAGCAATCCCTCGGCAAGGTCGTCGACATGGAGGAATTCACGCCGGGGCGTGCCCGTTCCCCAGATAGTGACCGCTTCGGCACCCGCCTCCCTTGCTTCATGGAAGCGACGGATGAGCGCGGGAAGGACGTGTGAATCCTGTGGATGGTAATTGTCTCCGGGTCCGTAGAGGTTGGTTGGCATCGCCGAATGGAAAAGCACATTGTATTGACGGCGTAAATACGCGCAGTACTTCAATCCGGAAATCTTGGCCAGTGCGTATGCCTCGTTTGTCTGCTCGAGCTGGGAAGTCAGGAGGCAATCCTCGGGCATCGGTTGGGGTGCCTCACGCGGATAAATGCAGGAGGATCCAAGAAACAGGAAACGACCGGTTTTGTTCTTATGGGCGGAGTGGATCGCATTCATCTCCATCATCATGTTCTCATACATGAATTCCGATGGATATGTGTTGTTTGCGTGGATACCTCCAACCCGGGCGGCCGCAAAAATGACTGCGTCCGGTTGCTCCTCCTGAAAAAAGGTTTCCACTTGCGACTGGGAGACGAGGTTCAACTCACTTGATGTCCGCGTGACCAGGTTATTGAACCCTTTTGACTTCAGGCACCGGCATACCGCCGATCCGACCATCCCGCGGTGTCCTGCAACGTAAATCTTAG
This sequence comes from Oceanipulchritudo coccoides, assembly GCF_010500615.1. Taxonomy (NCBI): domain Bacteria; kingdom Pseudomonadati; phylum Verrucomicrobiota; class Opitutia; order Puniceicoccales; family Oceanipulchritudinaceae; genus Oceanipulchritudo; species Oceanipulchritudo coccoides. Next base: position 466,277 of record NZ_JAAGNX010000002.1, on the reverse strand, counting down.
CTGTCTTTTCCATGATCGCCCGGCTATAAAAATTTGTGAAGCCTACCAGCCGAACTTTTCGACTTCCGCAAGGTCAGCATCCGTCATGAGGCGGACAAGGTCGACAAACTTGGTCTTGGGTTCCCATCCAAGCTCATTCTTTGCCTTGGTTGCATCACCGATCAACAACTCCACCTCGGCCGGGCGATAGAATTCCGGATCAACAGCGACCCGGACAACGCCGTTGGCATCGATCCCCTTTTCCTGTTCCTCCTTGCCTGTCCACTCAAGCGGGATGCCTACCTGCTTGAATGCCAGATCGGCAAACTCCCGGACTGTGTGGGTCTCATTTGTCGCGAGGACAAAATCATCCGGTTGGTCATTCTGGAGAATCCGCCACATGCCTTCCGTGTATTCCGGGGCAAATCCCCAGTCGCGCTTTGCATCAAGGTTGCCCAGGCGAAGGGTCTCCTGCTTGCCCAGTTTGATCCGCGCAACACTGCGCGTGATCTTGCGGGTCACGAAATTCTCACCGCGGCGCGGTGACTCGTGATTGAAGAGGATGCCATTGGAGGCATGGATGCCATAGGATTCACGATAGTTTACGATGATCCAGTAGGCGTAAAGTTTGGCCACCCCGTAAGGAGAGCGTGGATAGAACGGGGTTGTTTCGCTCTGGGGAACAGCCTGCACTTTCCCATACAATTCAGAAGTCGAGGCTTGATAAAAGCGGACCTTGTCTTTCAACCCGACTTCCTTGATCGCATCCAGAAAGCGGAGGGTCCCGATGGCATCCACCTCAGCGGTGTACTCCGGCACCTCGAAAGAAACTTTCACGTGCGACTGGGCACCAAGATTGTAGATCTCTTCCGGCTGGATTTTTTCCAGGAGGCGATTGAGGTTGGAGGAATCGGTCAAGTCGCCGTAATGCAAGAAGAGGCGCTTCCCCCCGATTTCGGGATCAAGGTTAAGGTGCTCAATCCGGCCCCAGTTGAAGGAACTGCTCCGGCGAACCATGCCATGTACGATGTACCCTTTTTCGAGAAGTTGTTCAGTCAGATAGGAACCGTCCTGGCCGGTGATCCCGGTGATCAGGGCGACACGGCCCTCGTATGGATTTTTTTGAGAAGACATTGTAGTGATTAATGGTTACGTGTTTCGAATCATCCCTCCAGCGAGGGTTTCATTGGTAAAAGGATCGATGAGGACAAGCGATCCTGTGATGCGGTTGCGCGTATATTCGTCAAAAAACAGCGGACTGGCAACGCGGATATGAACACGGGCAATCTCGTTCAGGCCGACCTCATGGTCTTCTTCAACCTTGTGCAGGGTGTTCACATTCACCTTGTACTGGACATGCTTGACGATCGCTTTCACCTCGCGGGTTGTGTGGCGCATCATCAGTTTGTCGCCCGCCTTCAGTTTGCGGGTCGGGGAAAACCAGCAGATCATGGCGTCGATTTCCTGTTCCACCTGGGGTTTATTGTTGGGCTTCACCAGCATGTCACCGCGTGAGATATCAATTTCGTCCTCAAGGGTGATTGTGCAACTATGCGGGTTGAAGGCCTCCTCCAACTCGCCCTCAAAGGTGTGGATTTTCTTGATCCGGGAAGTGAACCCCGACGGGAGAACCATTACCTCATCCCCGGGCTTGAAAACTCCCCCGGCAACCCGTCCGGCATACCCGCGGAAATCATGCCATTTGTCGGAATGAGGACGAATCACCCACTGCACCGGGAAACGGGCATCGACGTGGTTGGCATCCGGCCCGATGTAGACCGTCTCCAAGTGATAGAGCAGACTTGAGCCTTGGTACCACGGCATGTTCTCCGACTTCGAAACAACATTGTCGCCATGGAGGGCGGAAATCGGAATGAAGGTGATTTGCGGGATGTCCAGGCGCGATGCAAAGTCCTTGTAATCCGACACCAACTCGTTGAAGCGCTCCTCTGACCAGTCAACAAGGTCCATCTTGTTGATCGCCACGACCACGTGTTCAATCTGGAGCAAGGAGGCAATGAAGGAGTGGCGGCAGGTCTGTTCAATCACCCCGTTTCGCGCGTCCACGAGAATGATGGCCAGATTGGCTGTGGAGGCCCCGGTCACCATGTTGCGCGTGTACTGGATGTGACCTGGCGTGTCCGCAATGATGAATTTTCGCTTGGGCGTTGCAAAATACCGGTACGCCACGTCAATCGTGATTCCCTGCTCCCGTTCCGCCTTCAGGCCGTCCGTTAAAAGCGCCAAGTTGACGTTTTCGTCACCGCGTTGTTTGGACGTGCGTTCAACTGCTTCCAGCTGGTCTTCGAAAATGGTTTTCGTGTCGTACATCAAACGGCCAATCAGCGTTGATTTGCCGTCATCCACGGAACCAGCCGTCGTGAAACGAAGGAGCTCCATGTCCATGTAATTGTCTTTTACGTCTGTCATGATGGTAAATTCCTTTTCGGCTTAGAAATAGCCCTGTTTTTTGCGGTCTTCCATGGCCGTTTCGGAGCGCCGGTCATCGGCACGGGTCCCGCGCTCGGTTTGCCGTGCCGCCGCCACTTCGGCAATGATATCATCAACAGAGCTGGCCTTGGAACGGGTACAGCCGGTGCAGGTGGCGTCCCCAACTGTGCGGAACCGGACTACTTCTTCGAAGACTTCCTCGCCGTCCTGGACGGTAATGAAATCGGTCAGGGCCATGAGTGTCCCGCCGCGCTCAATTACTTTGCGTTTGTGGGAAAAGTAAATGCTCGGGAGATCGATGCTTTCCCGCTTGATGTATTGCCAGACGTCCATTTCCGTCCAATTGGACAGCGGGAAGACCCGGAAATGTTCACCGGGATTCATCTTTCCATTGAACAGGTTCCAGAGCTCCGGACGCTGGTTTTTCGGATCCCATTGGCCGAAATCGTCACGATGCGAGAAGAACCGCTCTTTCGCCCGCGCCTTTTCCTCGTCCCGGCGGGCGCCTCCAATCGCAGCATCAAAGCCATTCCCTTCAATCGCGTCCAGAAGAGTCACGGTCTGCAGTCCGTTGCGGGAGGCATTCGGGCCCTTTTCCTCGACCACCCGGCCCTTGTCGATCGAGTCCTGCACGGAGGCCACCTCAAGGCGCGCCCCCATTTCCGCCACAAACCGGTCCCGGAATTCGATCGTTTCCTCAAAATTGTGCCCTGTGTCCACGTGCATCAGCGGAAAAGGGACCCGCGAGGGCCAAAATGCCTTCCGCGCCAGGTGCGCTACGCAAATCGAATCCTTCCCGCCGGAAAACAGCAGGACCGGATTCTGGAATTGCGCCGCCACTTCACGGAGGATGAAAATCGCCTCCGATTCAAGGTGCTCCAAATGCGTGATTGTATAGGATCTATGCATGTTCCGTCGAATTTGTGGTTTGTAAGGTTAAATGGTCAACACTTAAGCTGAAGGGATTTGCCGGGCCTTATGGACGGCGAGGAGTGACTGGACACAATCCTCGACGGATTGGTTCTCGGTATCGAGGACAAGGACATCGTCGGCATCTCCAGGCTCCTCGAAGGCGGAATCCTTCCCGGTAAAGTTGGCAATCTTGCCGGCGGAGGCCTTGGCGTAAAGGCCCTTTGGGTCTCGCTCGGCACAGGTTTCGAAACTGGCCTTGACGAAGACTTCAACGAAATCGGCCTCACCGACGTGTGACCGGGCAAGGAGGCGGAGCTCCCTTGTCGGGCAGATAAAGCTGGTGATTGTGATCAGTCCCGAGTGCAGGTAAAGTTTGGCGACCTCGGCGATACGGCGGATATTCTCGGCACGGTCCTCATCGGAGAACCCGAGGTTGGAATTGAGCCCGGAACGGATATTATCCCCGTCAAGGATTTGCGTCAGGTGGCCGGATTTGTGGAGTTCCCTTTCAAAGGCGTTGGCAATCGTCGATTTTCCAGAACCGGAAAGGCCGTAGAGCCAGTACACGGTGGAATGTTGCTTCAGGAGAGCTTCCTTGGCCTCTCGTCCGAGCATTCGATGAAATTCAGTATGAATATTGTCCATGAAGAGTTCGTTCCGGAAAAGAAATAGATCGACGGATAAGAGGGGACGAGGACGGCTAAGTGTCAATTGAAAAGCGGCTTGGATACTGACTGGAGAAGAGATCGGGGCTTTTCCGTTGCCATGGCGAACGGGACCATAAAACTCGCCTTCAAACAAAAAAAGATGAATACAGAAATATGGGAATCATTGGTGTCGGTGAAGACGGGGCCCTTCACTCTCGGCGAGCTGGGTCTCAGCTTTGGAATTATTCTGGCCACGCTCTTTCTCCGAAAAGTGCTGGCGCGTGTGCTCTTTGCCAATTTGAAACGGCTGGCCGGAAAGACACGCTGGGAACATGACGACCGGTTTCTGGACGCCCTGGAGTCGCCAACCTCGACCTTCATCCTGGTGCTGGGGGTTTTCCTCGCGACCATCGTCCTTCCCTTTTCGACAGAATGGGAAGACCTCGTTCGCACGATTTTTCGGGGGCTTTCCATTCTCATCGTTTTCTGGGGGCTGTTCCGCATCACCGATGTGCTCGTCGATATCATGGCAGACCTCTCCTCAAAGACAGGCAGTGACAGCTTCCGGGGCTTTGGCGACCTGGTAAAAAAATCCTTGCGGGTCTTCATCATCATTGTCGGTGCGGTGATGGTAATCGACAACCTCGGTTACAATATCGGCGGCATCCTGGCCACGCTCGGGATTGGTGGAGCCGCCTTTGCCTTTGCGGCCAAAGACACGATCGCCAATATCTACGGTTCCATTGCGCTCGCCCTTGACCGGCCTTTCCAAGTGGGCGACTGGATTCAAGTGGGCGACCGCGTGGACGGTGATGTGGAGGAAATCGGCCTGCGCTCGACGAAAGTCCGTACCTGGCCGAAGACCGTTATTTCCATTCCCAACGCTGTCCTGGCCAATGAAATGATCGATAACTGGAGCCGCATGCCCAAGCGACGGGTTAAGCAGGTCGTCGGGGTCACGTATGAGACTTCTCCCGAAACCATGGAGAAAATTGTCCAGGCGATCCGCACCATGCTGGCCAATGATCCTGACGTGAATCAGGAATTCACACTCGTCAACTGGACAGATTTCGGAAGCAGCTCACTGGATATCCTGGTCTACTATTTCACCACTACGACCAAGTGGTTGGAGTACATGGATGTCCGCCAACGGATTAATGTGAAAATGGCCAACATTGTGCGCGAGCATGGTTCCAGCGTGGCCTTCCCGACCCGGACGCTATATCTCGAGGGCGAAATTGCCCAGCAGATGGCCGGTGGAGTCCGTTTGCCGGATGACCGGGGTCCACAGCAACCGCATTAATCACCGCCACTCCTTCCGCGGATGACGGGTTGATCACGGACGATGACGTGGGCCACGGGGGAGCGTTTCCTCCCTTGGTGGCTCAAATTTCGGCCCCGGTTGCACGGAATCGGCATAACGATCGTTGAGGAAGCCCTTGGTCCACCAGAGGAGGATTGAAAGCACAACGGATCCGAGGATCAAAATCAGGCAAAGAAGCCGCTTGAAGGAGGGTTCCAGCTTGAGACCCTTTTCAAACTTGGCGCTCCATCCGATTGCAATGACCGGAAGGATAAAGATAAGCGGCCACCAAAGCCCGATTGCCTTGAGCGGGCTCCGCAGGATGCCAGCAAGGGAAAAGCCCAATAGGGCCATCGCGAAAACAATGGAAAATACCAGACTGTTTCCTTTCAGCCCCTTCCAAAGTGCCCTGAGGGAAAGAAACGGCATGACGGGACGCTGTTAAGGGGTGGATTTTACGCGCTCGGGTCTGCCTCGGCGAAAGTGCCGGATGAGGCCAAAGAAAATATAGCCGAGAAAGAGGATAGCCACGCCAAGAAAGTGAAAGAGGAAAATCCCCGTAAAGACCAGTAGGAGAAGGATGAAACCACGGAAATCAATTCGGCTGTGGGTTCCAAGGGTTTTCAGGCTCGGGTAATGGATGTTGGAGACCATCAGGACCGCGATGAGGATCATCAGGATCGGGAGAAAAAGAGCGCCCGCAGGCAAGTCAAAGCGGTTCAGGACAAGAACAATGGATGAGACCATGCCCGCTGCGGCGGGAACCGGCAAACCGAGAAAATCATCCTTGGGAAAGGCTTCGGCCTGAGGAAGAAGCGGGGTCGTGATGACATTGTAGCGAGCCAGGCGCACAGCCGCACAAAGAAGGTAAAAGAAACCCACCAGGCCGCCAATTGTCCGAACCAAAGGAAAATCAGCAGTCGGGGTAAGAAGGACAAAAAAGACCAGCAAGGCTGGGGCAACGCCGAAAGACACGACATCTGCCAGCGAGTCGAACTCCTTCCCAAAGAGTGACTCCTTCTGGGTCATGCGAGCCATCCGGCCGTCCAGCATGTCAAAAACAACAGCCGCAAGAATAAACCAAACGGCCTGCTCATACAATTGGCTTGGCGTCCGGGCGATAGTCTCGATGAAATCCGCGTTGAGGCCCTCGGTGGTCGAGGCAAACTTGGCCTGGATACAGCGGATGATGGCGACAAACCCGCAGAAAAGATTACCGGCGGTCATCAGGTTCGGGAGGAGGTAGATCTTGCTCGCTTCTCCCGAGTCAGAGTAGAGGGGAATGTAGTCAGCCTTTTTGGAAGACTCTACGGGATCAGGCTGTTCCTCTACGGGCGCATTCACGAAGGATCGTTCTTTTTCAACGTTTCGAGATATTTCCAGAAAGACTTGTGCTGTTCGACCATGGTCTCGGTCGTGACCGGAAGTTTGTTGCGGTAAATAAAGTCGGTCAGGGAGTTCTTGTGCAGAATGTAATGGGCGTAAAGGGTGTCGCCCTTGATCTCAAAATAGCAGCGGAAATCGCCGGCACGGACCCGGTAATAGGTAATGCCTTCACGGTGGAAGCGTCCGATGGCTTCGTCCGGCTCGCTCAACTGGGCAGGAGTGACGTTGGAAATCTTGTCAACGAGGTCCAACTGGTTCTCGACCGGGAGTTTGTTCAACTCGCGCATCGAGTGGTCACTGAAGGTCACTTGATAGAGGCCGCGGGCTCGGCGGGAAAGGGTCTGGGCATTTTCGGATTCCATTAATTTAACCCGAATTAAACGACTCCAAGGGCCTTTGGCAAGATCGGCCCTCTGAAAAGCACCATATGGGCCGAATTCGGGCGTGATTTTGCATTGCCACCATTTGCCGGAGTCCTCAATGATCTGCCGTATCCAATGAAATTTAAAATCAATCGCGACCACTTTACGAGCGGACTTCAGCAAGTTCTCAATGTTGTAGGCACCCGGGCAACCATGCCAATTCTTGGGAATGTGCTTATTGAAGCCTCTGAAGACCTGATTTCCCTTACCACGACTAACCTGGATCTGGGCATCCGCTGCAAAATCAAGGCCAACGTCTCCGAGCCGGGGTCGCTCACCCTGCCCGTTCGCAAGCTGGCCAGCATCATCCGGGAAATGCCTTCCCTGGAGGTTGAACTGGAAACCTATTCCAATAATCAGGCCAAAATCACCAGCGGCTCATCGCTCTTCCGTGTCATGGGTATCGGCGGTGATGAGTTCCCTCCCCTTCCAAGCTTTGCCGATCAACACAGCTACCTGCTGCGCCAGGATGACCTCCAGCGGATGCTCAAAAGCGTCTCCTATGCGCAATCGGCCGATGAGACCCGCTACATCATGAATGGCGTGTTTTTTAACTTTGAGGACCAGCAGCTGACGCTGGCCGCCACCGATGGACGCCGGTTGGCCGTCATTTCCAAGGAAGTGGAAGTTTCCGAGGAAAATGCCGGACATCTGATCCTGCCGGCGAAGACCGTTCAGGAAGTTGAGCGCCTTCTCGGTAAGGGGGACAATGTCCGCATTGCCTTCAACGAACGGCAGGTCGCCTTCGAAATTTCCTCCGATGAGGATGCGGAAGATTCCGGGCTGGTCGACTCCATCTACCTTGTGTCGAAAGTGGTAGAGGGAAATTACCCGAATTACCGGCAGGTAATCCCCAAGGGCAACGACCGCCACATCAAGTTGAATCGCGAAAACTTCGCCAACTGTGTGCGCCGGGCCGCCCTTGTGACCAGTGAGAAAAACCACTCGGTGAAGGTGCACGTCCAAGACAATGTGCTTGAGGTGACAGGCCAAAGCCCTGAGTTCGGCGAATCCAATGTTTCCCTCAATGTGGAATACGACGGGCCGGAAATCACGGTCGCCTTCAACCCGCAGTTTGTCCTCGACCCGCTCCGCGCGCTGAGCCGTGACGAAGTCATTTTTGAGTTCAAGGACGAGCTCAGCCCAGGCGTGATTCGTACGCCGGACAGCTTCCTCTGCGTCATCATGCCTTTGCGCCTTAACTAGGCGCCCGCCAGCACATGACCGCCGTTTCCAATGGAAACGCCCTCCTGATCCAGGTCCTGATCCTTCTCCTGGGCGCTCTGAGCTTGGTGTTCTCATGGTGGGCCGCCCGTGCCGCCTCACCCGTGATCGCTATTTTCGGTCGATGGATCCGCTGGTTTTTCATCGCCTCATTTGCTGCCGGCCTCCTTCAGGTTACCGGCTGGACCGGATACGGTTTCGGGACGCTACTGATAGTGGCCTTGCTCCTGTTCTTTGTTCTCGAAACAGGCTATAACTGGCTCGCCATATCCGCACTCAGCAAAAGCGAGTTACCCCTCTTCCCTAAATTCGAAATCAATGAGCGCGGGGACGAATGGCCAAGCAATCCCGCCTTCATCAAGCTGAAAGGATGGCTTCGCCAATCAGGGTTTCAAAAACGACAGGCCCTTCTTTCCATGCTCGGGGAAACACTTCTGATGCGGGTCTCCGTCTATGAGAATGAGGAGCAGACCCTGCGCCTGCACATCCTCTTCCTCCCGAACGCACGCGGGAATACCGCCTCCTGCTTCACCTTTTACTCCACGACCCAGTCCGGGGAAGCGATTGTCACCGATAATATTTTTCTCCCCTTTGGCGGCTTTTATCCAGAATCATGGGAGGTCGAACGCCAACCATGGATCCGCTCGATTGACCGGCTCCTCCAACGCCACCGGGCCAGGATCGACGCGAAGGGAGAGGCACTGATGCCTTTCCTTACCGAGCCTATCGAGCAGATTAACGCTGACCAGCGCACCGTCGAGCAACTCAACCGCGAGCTTGGATTTCTCCATACGCCAGCCGAGGAAGCGGAACAAGGGCGGCTCACCACTGCTGGCCGCGCCCGTATCTGGCAGGAGGTATGGACCCTCGCCTACCTTGGCCTGTCGCTCAAGTATTCCTGAACCGGGAATTCCACGGAAAAACTGGCCCATTCCAGTTCTTTTGCTATGCTATCTGGCATGGACTCGCCGCCTTATCAAAAACTACTCGCCGAGACGGAAGCCGCCGCGCAGGCCGCTCCCGCGCCGGGCTCACCTGCCGAAGCGGAAGCGCTTGGCCGCTTCCAGACCTTCTTTGAAAATATGACCCCGGAGCAGGTTGCGAATACAGTGGCACAGGTTTACGCACCACAAGCATGGCTCTACGATACCCTCGTCCTTCATCACGGGATTGATGAGATCAAGCCCTACTTTATCAAGACCGCCGAACGCGCTGCCGGTGTCCGGGTGGAGGTTCTTGATATCCTCCGCAGCGGGCATGACTTCTATTTAAAGTGGTCCATGGATATCGATTGGTCGGCCTTTAAGAAAGGAAAGACAACCCGCTCCTTCGGCATGTCCCACTTGCGCTTTAACGACTCCGGACAAGTCATCATGCATTATGATTTCTGGGACAGTACCAACGGCTTTTTCGAGCACCTGCCTATAATTGGTGCCGTCATCAAGTGGATTAAGCAAAAGGTCGCGACAGGCTCTTAATCACTCAGCCTGTAAAGCCGCAGTTCCTCACGGCCTGCCCGCGATTCATAGGCTTGCTTCGGGACACCTGCCTTGAGGAGCGAGAAGCGGGGCTCGAACAATGACTCGATCGTCGCTTCGTCAATGCCGAAGGGCGGACCGGCGTCATCGTGCGGATTACGGTAGAACAATGCCAGGAAGTGCCCCCCGGGCCGGAGCAGCTTAGGAATCGCCGCAGCGTATGCCGGCCAGAACTTCGGTTCCATGGCACACAGGCAGGTATGCTCAACAACCCAATCAAATTGACGGTGCAGCTCAGGCGCAGGATTGAGAATGTCGCCCAGCATGTACCGTGCGCCCGGACACGGATTCCTCGCCTGGGCCACTTCAATGGCTGACGGGGCGATGTCCAAGCCGGTTACACGTGCGCCCAGCTCGGCAAAAAAACGAACATCGTGCCCTGAGCCGGCTCCGGGAATGAGGATCTCCCCTGTCGGGGCGCCTTCGTTCTGGACAAATTCCGCAAATGGCGGTGCCGGGCGCCCGTGATCCCAAGGGGTGTGCCCGGATTGCCAGCGGCCTTCCCAGAATGCATCTGATTCGCCGGGTGCTGATTCCATTTCCATACCGGATGAAGTCTTGTCCGGTCACTTGATTGGATCAAGTCTTGTCAGCCGAATTTAATTGATCCATGAATCTTGAGCTTCATGCCCAACCATCGACATATCCGCAGTGCAGCAAGGGCCGTCGTCATTTGCGACGGGTCCCTGCTGGCGACCAAAATGCGCGATAGCCGGGGGGTTTACTACATTCTCCCCGGAGGTGGCCAACAGCACGGAGAGACCCTTGAGGAAGCGGTAAAACGGGAGTGTCTTGAAGAAGTGGGCCTGAAGGTGAAGGTCGTCCGGATGCTTTACGTGCGCGAGTATATCGGCAAGAACCATGATTTTTCCAAACGGCACAAGGCCTTCCATCAGCTTGAGCATGTCTTCCTCTGCGAAGTGGAAGATCCTTCCAAGGCTTGTCCGGGACATGAAACCGACAATTACCAGGTCGGCGTGAGTTGGCTTTCAATCGAGGCCCTGCAGAACATTCGCTTCTATCCGGAAGCCATCAAGGAGTACTTCCGCTCGGGCAAACCCGAGTTTCCGGACACGTATCTGGGCGATTGCAACTAGGGGTTGGAAACGGCTTTTTTAACCTCTGTCAGCTCCGCCCAGAAGCTGCCGACCGCTACCTGGCTTTCCATTCGCAGAGGCAGCTTTTCTTCATCCGCACTGAAATAGAAACGGATCCGGCCACCCTCTGATCGTTTAAAGACACCGCCCACATCCTTGATATCGGGCTCCAGTAAAAAGGCCTCACGTTTCCCGAGTGCAAACTTCCGTTTCACTTTCTTCACCACATGGACAACCGTGTAGAAAAATTCCTTCCCGTTACTTGTCGGAACAAGAATGTCGTCGCCAACTTTGAAATCCAGACAGCGGACAAAATAAACAATGCCCAACGGATCGAAAGTACCGGGCTCGATCTTGATTTCGTCGCGCTCGCTCCCGTTCAGGTTGTTCCGGTACCGGGCCGTCAATTCCACCGGCTTGAAGGTTGCCACTGTATCCCGGTTGCGTGTGCTTTCCTTTTGCACAGCGCTGAATTCAAAGGCATGGGTGACTTCGGGGGAGATCCAGCTGGTGCTGAGATTGCGCACTTTGTAGAACGCATCGGCAAATAAATTGGTCTCCGTCTCGAGTGTGACTTTCAGGGCCGGTTGCTCCTCGTAGAAACCCGGGTTCACGGAAAGGGTTGAATCCGCAACGCGAAAGAACCCCCACCCGAGCTTGTAGGTCAACTCCTCGCCGGCACTGAAAACGGGCGCATTCTTGATCGTAAGTGGATCGATTGTCCCAGACTTTTCCGCGCCCATACAACCACAGGCGAGTCCACAGCCCAAGGCTGCAAGAATCACTGAACGAATTCGACCCATAGTTGAGTAAGACGCTTAAACCGGGTCACCGTTCATCGATACTTTCACCGGGGTGAGTTTCCAGATCTCTTCCGCGTATTGGTGAATAGTGCGATCACTGGAAAACTTGCCCACTCGCGCGGTGTTGAGAATTGCCATGCGCGTCCAGTTATCCTGATCACGGTAAGCCTTGTCCACCCGCTCCTGAGCCTCGACATAAGCCGCAAAGTCCTCGAGGACCAGATAGGGATCCCCACCGTCTAGAAGGGAATCCTTGATGGGCACAAGTGCGTCGGGATGGTCAGGCGTAAAGAAATTCGAGCCGATCCAATCGACAATCGCGCGCAAGTTCTCGTCATTAAAGTAACGGTCGTAAGGATTATATCCGCCATTCCACAACGCCTGCACCTCATCCACATTAAGGCCGAAGATAAAAATATTATCATCACCGACTTCCTCGAGGATTTCAACGTTGGCTCCGTCGAGGGTTCCAATGGTCAAGGCCCCGTTAAGGGCGAACTTCATATTACCGGTTCCACTGGCTTCCTTACCCGCGGTCGAAATCTGCTCGGAAACATCAGCCGCCGGGATCAGGCTCTCGGCCAAAGTCACGCGGTAGTTTGGCATGAATACCACCTTGAGCTTACCGCCAATCCGCTCGTCGTTGTTGATCTTCGCTGCCACCGCGTTAATCGCCCGGATGATGGTTTTTGCCATCGCATATCCGGGTGCCGCCTTGGCGCCGAAGATGAAGACCCGCGGATGCATGTCAAAGTTCGGGTCCTGCAACAGCTTCCGGTAGAGGTGGAGGATATGCAACAGGTTCAGATGCTGCCGCTTGTATTCATGCAGTCGCTTGATCTGCACGTCAAAGATCGCATCGGGGGAAATTTCAATCCCGCATTCGGACCAGACAAGCTTTGCCAAGGCAACCTTGTTGGCATGCTTGATCGCACGGAACTTTTCGCGGAACTTCGCCTTCTTCGCATGCGGTTCAAGGGCGCGGAGTTTGTCGAGATCGGAGGCCCAGCCATCACCGATTGTTTCCGTGATCAGTGCTCCCAGATCCGGATTGCTGGCCAACAACCAGCGCCGCGGTGTGATCCCGTTGGTCTTGTTCTGGATCTTGCCGGGATAGAGGGCATTAAACTCCGGAAACAAATCCTTTTTCAGGAGTTCCGTATGCATCGCTGCCACTCCATTCACGTATCCACTTCCCACTACACTCAGGTAGGCCATTCGGAGCATTTGCGGATTGCCTTCCTCAACAAGCGAGAGCTTCTCCTTCATCCCATCGTCACCGGGCCACTTGGCCTCAACTTCGTCCTCGAGAAAGCGACGGTTGATTTCAAAGATGATCTGCAGGTGCCTTGGCAGGACCTTTTCAAAAAGCGGGACGCTCCACCGTTCAAGCGCTTCCGGGAGAAGTGTGTGGTTTGTGTAGTTGCAAACCTCGCGGGTAATGTCCCATGCGCGATCCCATTCGAGCCCTTCCTCGTCGACGAGGATGCGCATCAGTTCAGCGACCGTAATCGCGGGGTGCGTATCATTGAGCTGGATGGTCGCCTTCTCCGGGAAGCTGTCCCAGTCACTGTTCAATTTTCTCCAGCGTCGGATGATATCCTGGATCGAGCAGGAAACAAAGAAGTACTGCTGGACCAATCGCAACTCCTTGCCCGATTCCGAATTATCATTCGGGTAGAGCACCTTGGAAATGGTTTCTGCTTCCGCCTTGTCCTGGACAGCCTCAATGTAGCCACCCTCGTTGAAGACATCAAAATCGAAATCCTGCGAGGAACGCGCTTCCCACAAACGGAGGAAATTAACTGTTCCGACATTGTAGCCACTGATTGGAATATCATACGGCAGGCCATTCACTTCGACCGTGTCCGACCACACCGGGGCCGGGTTTCCAAGGCTGTCAAATCGCATTTCCACTCGGCCATACAAACGAACTGTCTTTGTATACTCAGGCCGGACAATTTCCCATGGACAACCAAACTTTCGCCACGAATCGGGGCGCTCCACCTGCTCGTTGTTCTCAAATTTCTGACGGAACATACCGAATTCATAGTAGATCCCGTAGCCGACCGCCGGATACTCCAGCGTGGCCAATGAATCAAGGAAGCAGGCAGCCAGGCGGCCAAGGCCTCCGTTGCCCAATCCCATGTCCTCCTCAAGTTCCTCCAGTTCCTCAAGGGAGAGGTCGAGCTCGGCAAGGGCCTGCTTCGTGATATCGTAAAGTCCCGCGTTCCAGACGTTGTTGCGCATCATCCGGCCCATCAGATATTCCAGGCTGAGATAATAGACGCGCCTCACGTTTTGATCATTGTGCTCACCCATGGTGCGGATGAAGCGCTCAAGGATCCGGTCGTGGACGGCGTGACAGGTGGAAATCCACCAATCCCGCTGTGTGGCAGTCCCGGTATCCCGGGCCAAAGTGAACTTCAGGTGATTGAGAATGGAGGACTTGATGCCTTCCACTGTCATGTGCGTGTTGAAGTTGAAGGATGGCTTGGGCGTACCAGTCTTGGCCTTGGACGCTTTTTTCTGGGCTGGTTTCTTGGTTGGCATGATGAAATTCTTTGAGTTTGAGTTAAAAATTTCCCGCGAGACTAGAGGGACTGGCCTGCATGGGAAGCGTAAATAAAGTCCTTTTCTGGATGCATGAGTTTGAAAGCAGGTCTTATTCCGATATTATGAAGAGGCGTCAATGAGACGATTTACAAAACTGTTCAGGGACTTGGATGAGTCAAACCGCACCGGCGACAAGGTGGCGGCCCTGCGGGCGTACTTTCATGAGGCCCCGGCTGAGGATGCCGCCTGGGTCCTCTGGTTCCTCTGGGGCAACCGGTTAAACCTGAAAATTCCCTCCCGCCGCCTGCGTCAATGGGCTGCAGACCTTTCGGGTTATCCGGATTGGCTCGTTGAGGCCTGCTACGAGCGGGTCGGTGATCTGGCAGAAACGGGTGCCCTCCTCCTGCCGCTCAAGCCCACGGAGGCCGCAAACCTTCCCCTTCACAAGGTCATTGAAACCCACCTTTTGCCGCTCAGACACTGGGATGACCGGTTTCAATTCCAACTCCTGCGCGAATTCTGGCTATCGCTGGACAGGGATAAGGTCCTGGTTCTCAACAAGATGCTGACCGGTGGATTTCGCATTGGCGTCTCGCGGCTTCTGGTTGTACGCGCCCTTTCGGAAGCATTGGGCATCGAGCGCGCAACCCTCACTCACCGATTGATGGGCGATTGGGAACCCGATGCCGACTTTTTTCATTCACTGACCGACCCTGAGGCCAATGCGGAGGCCCTTATTACCTGTCCCTATCCTTTTTACCTGGCCTCCCCGATCAGTCAGGAACCCTCGGAACTTGGAAAAATCGATGACTGGATTGTCGAATGGAAATGGGATGGCATCCGGGCGCAGTTGATATGCCGGGAGGGCACCTGCCACATCTGGTCACGCGGGGAAGAACGTGTCACCGATTCCTTCCCCGAGTTGGTGGAGGCGGCAAAAGGGTTTCCAGACGGAACCGTTCTGGACGGGGAAATCCTTTGCTGGGAAGGCGACTCCCCTTTGGGATTTCATGTCCTGCAAACGCGGCTCAACCGAAAGAAGCCTGACGCACAAATCATGGAAACAGCCCCCGTCGTTTTCATGGCCTATGATTGCCTCGAGCAGAATGGAAAGGATATCCGGGACCAGCCCCTCGCCAATAGAAAAGCCTTCCTGGAGGACCTCATGAGAGGTCTGGAGAGCCCTTTAATCCGGCTCTCACCTGTAATTCAAGTGACTGACTGGCAATTACTTGAGGAGAAATGGTCACAATCCAGGCAGCTCAAAGTGGAAGGCTTGATGCTGAAACACCGTGACAGCGCCTACAAGGTCGGGCGCGTTCGCGGGGAATGGTGGAAATGGAAGGTGGATCCCTACACCGCCGACCTGGTCATGGTTTATGCACAGGCCGGGCACGGCCGGCGCGCTTCGCTGTACACGGATTACACACTGGCAGCCTCTGACGGCGAAAAGCTGGTCCCTGTGGCCAAAGCCTACTCGGGCCTGACCGATGAGGAGATCCGCAAAGTCGATAACTGGATCAAGCGCAACACCCTGGCCCGGCGTGGCCCCGTGAGAACAGTCCCCCCGGAGCAGGTCTTTGAAATTGGCTTTGAAGGACTGCGCCCCTCAAGCCGGCACAAATCGGGCCTTGCCATGCGCTTTCCGCGCATCCTCCGTTGGCGCAGGGACAAACCCGTCTCGGAAATCGACACCGTGGATTCCCTGCGCAAATTGATCGAATAACGGAGTGCCGTTGACTTGCTGGCATAGCTGAGTCAACTCATGGCCTATGGATTGGAGTCATTTGTTGGAGGCTGCGGAAAAGGCAGCGCGAGAGGCTGGCGAAATTTTGAAGGAGGGCGCAGCCCACTTGCGGGAAGTTGAATTTCAGGACAAGCGGGACGTAAAACTCCGGGCGGACATGGAGTCCGAGGAGCTTATCCGGAAATGTCTTGGCGAAGCGGCGGAATTCCCCATCTACGGGGAGGAAAAGGGCGGAGATGCCAGTCTGCGGGAGCGGGATGAGCCCTACTGGATTGTGGATCCGCTTGACGGGACATACAATTACCTACGAGGCAGCGCTCTTTGTGCGGTCAGCATTGGGCTCATGCGCGGGGAGACCCCTATCCTCGGCGTCATCTACGATTTTAATTCCGACCGCCTCTACAGCGGGGTTGTCGGGGATTGTTTTCGCATCAACGGCAAGGATACCCGGCCAAATTGGGAAACCCGTCTGGAGCAGGCAGCTCTGGCCACCGGATTTCCCGCCGGAATGGACCGCTCCTCTGCCCGCATGGAAGCATTTTTGGAACGGATTGCTCCTTTCAAGAAGGTGCGCATGGTCGGGTCCGCCGCCCTCGCCCTGGCTTACGTGGCCGGCGGTATCTACGACGTATACTTTGAGGAATCCATCCGCTTGTGGGACGTTGCGGCCGGTCTGGCACTTGTCCAGGCAGCCGGAGGCACCATCCGCATGAAGCCAAGCCGCTCGGGCAAGCCGATGGCCTACGATGTCTGGGCAGGGAAGGAAGCGTTTTTCGCACAATAAAGCCGATGCCCAACAGACTTGCACAGGAAGACAGCCTCTACTTGCGCCAGCACGCCGAAAACCCGGTTGACTGGTATCCGTGGGGAGATGAGGCATTCAAAAAGGCGCGGGATGAAGACAAGCCGGTCCTCGTCTCAATCGGCTATTCAGCCTGCCACTGGTGCCATGTGATGGCCCATGAGTCCTTCGAGGACGCTTCCATCGCCAAGCTGATGAATACCCACTTCATCTGCATAAAGGTCGACCGTGAAGAACGCCCGGATATCGACCAGATCTACATGGATGCGGTGCAAATGCTTAACGGTCACGGGGGTTGGCCGCTCAACGCATTCTGCCTGCCCGATGGACGGCCCTTCGCCGGCGGGACCTATTTCCCGCCCGATGAGCGCCGCGGCCACAATATCGTCCCCTGGCCACAGCTGCTGATGCGCGTAGCCGACTTTTACGACCGTCAACGCAAAGACCTTGTCCAGAATGCTGAGGCCATCATCGGGAATCTGGAAGCAAGCAACAGCCCGCACCAGGCGACTGGAGACCCCGTCGGACCAGATGAATTCCTGCAGGCAGTCGGTCGCCTCCTCGACAATCACGATGCGGAATTTGGCGGCTTTGGAACGGCGCCCAAATTTCCACCGGCGATGACCCTCGAATTCCTGCTCGCCATGCGGGCCAGCGCGACCATCGAGCTGGGCAATCCGGAGATTGCCGGGGGAGTTGATCAGGCGATCAACCGGACCCTCACCGGAATGGCCCACGGAGGGCTCTTTGACCAGATTGGGGGTGGCTTTGCACGTTACAGCGTGGATCAACACTGGCTCATCCCGCATTTTGAGAAAATGCTCTATGACAATGCCCTGCTTCTGGATATTTATTCCAAGGCATGGCAGCGTTACCCAAAACCGCTCTACAAGAAAGTGGTTGAGGAAACAGTCGGCTGGCTTGAACGGGAAATGCGGTCACCGGAGGGTGCATATTACGCTGCGCTTGATGCCGATACCGAAGGTGAAGAGGGAAAGACTTATCTCTGGTATCCGGCCGAGGTGAAATCCATTCTCGGGGATGAGGCCGGTGCGCGTTTCTGCGAAGCGTACGGCATCACCACCGAAGGGAATTTTGAGGAAACCGGACTGAGCAACCCAGCCCTTCTGGAAGGTGATGCGGATATGCGTGACACCTTGGAAAGCGACCGCAAAAAGCTGCTTCAAGTACGAAACGCCAGGCCCCAACCGGGACGGGACAATAAGTGCCTCACGGCTTGGAATGCCCTCCTTGTCCGGGGCCTGGCTCAAGCCGCGTTCACTTTCGGACGGAAGGATTGGATGGAGGCAGCCATCCGTCTCGGGGAGTGGATCTGGTCGCACATGCGCGATGAAAATGGTCGTCTTCTTTCTGTCTCCTACAACGGCACTGCCCGCGGCAATGGCAATCTCGATGACTACGCCCACACGGCCCAGGCATATATGGTCCTGGCAGCCTACGCCGAATGGATCAGTCCGGGCGCTTCCAAAACATGGCGGGAACGGGCAGAGGAACTTGTAGGGATTGTATCACGACATTTTGGCGATCCTTCAGCAGTCGGGTATTACTTTACGAGTGATGATCACGAGTCACTCGTCCACAGGAAAAAGGACTGGTTTGACAATGCCACACCTTCTGGAAATGCGAGTATGGCGCAGGCTTTTTCCAGCTTGGAAGCGGTCACCGGCGAAGCGGCTTTTGGCGAACAAGTCGAGCGACTCAAGGTCGCCTACCCCGGCATTGTGCAAACCTCCCCTGCGGCCGCCAGCCACGCATTGTCGGCTTTTGTCCAGCGCGCTGTCGGCATTGCCGTGATCAAGGTACGTCAGGATGCGGATCTGGAAGCCCTCCATAAAGCCCTCACGGGACGGCCATGGAGGCAGGTCTTCATTTCAGTCGAGGAAGGCGATGAGCTTCCTGCCGCCTACCAACTATGCGCAGGTACCCAATGCCTCCCTCCGACCAACTCCGCCGAGGAACTCGCAGGTCATCTGTAATTTTCTATTTTTGCGGCAAAGGACGCCAACCAGCGACAGCAAGACGGTGATCCGAGCCGACTGAAGCATCCGTGGCCGAAGGAAAAAGGCCGACCGGGGTAAAGGCCTTCACCGAAGCAGGGGTTGTCCAGAATCCATCCAGCAACTCAAACTTGGCGTCCTTCTTGTAATGGTAAGTCCATTGCTGGCCTTGCACATCGGTCAACGGGACGGGCTCCCAATTCTCCCGGATTGGATCAAGAAGGGGCGATTCAAATGGAGTATTTAAATCGCCGAGGAGGAGAAGGGTTTCGTTCTTCCCTGAAATGGCGAGCCGCTGGTCCAGGATTCCCTTCAAGGCGGCCAGTTCGGCGGCGCGGAAAATCCGTGAATCCGGGTCTGCGTTGTCGGATGTGTAGCGGCTTTTCAGATGGACATGAAATATCCGTAACCGCTTTTCCATGAAAACAAAGACCACTTCCTGAATTCCCCGGCGGGTCAGGGAAGCGCAGGTTCCGGATTCCGATTTTGGATCAAGGTGGAGCACCTCATCCGGCGCGATTGAAGAGAGGATTGCCAGTCCGCTACGCGAGTCCGACAGGGCTGAGAAATGCGAAAAAGGATAATCCAGCCCGGCAATGGCCAGATCCTCCCGGAGCTCTCCCAGCATGGCCTCGGAGCCAATTTCCTGAAGGAAAAGGATGGCCGGGCGAGCTTCCAGCAGCTGTTCACGCAGGGCTGCCTTATCCGCTTCCGGTTTGGGATATTCAAACCGGTAACGGCTCTCCTCCCAGCGGTTTTGCAGGAGGTAATTCTGCACGTTCCAAGTGCCCAGACGGAGCACCGATGATTCCGCACAGAGCGAAACCAGCCCTGACAGCCACGTCATTAGGAGAAGCAGGCAAGCTCTCTTCACGACATTAGCCGAGCAGTGACTTTTCACGCTCCAGCAGGGTCGGATGGGAATAATAGAACGCGCTGTAGACAGGATGCGGGGTCAGGTTGCTGAGGTTCTTTTCGCTCAGGATCCGCAAGGCCTGCAGAATCGGGTTCGGGTCATCATCCAAGGCGCGCTTGGCAAATTCGTCCGCCTCGTATTCGTGCTTCCGTGAAAGCGCGTTCGTGAGGGGGGAAATCCAGAAGGTAACCAATCCAGCCAGAAGGGCAAAGAGCAGAATAACAGGGCCTATGGCCTCCGTGGAGGCAAACCCGAATGCCTCGATAAACCACCCGCTCCCTTGCAACCATCCAAGGGCAAGAAAACTGAAGAAAAGCGAGATAACTGAAAGCAGGAGGAGTTTAGGGATATGGCCCAGCTTGTAATGCCCGATTTCATGGGCCAGAACGGATGCCAGCTGGGTTTCCTCCATTTGCTCGATCAGCGTGTCATAAAGGACAATTCGCCGGAAGCGCCCAAAACCGGTAAAATAGGCATTTGAATGCCCGGAGCGCTTGCTCCCGTCCATGACGAGAATCGTCTTGGCCTTGAATCCAGTCCGATCCCCAAGATCCATGAGCCGTTGGCGAAGCGACCCTTCCGGTAGATCCTCAAACTTGTTGAACAAGGGCAGGATAAACATCGGATACAGGACCACCATGACAAGTTGCAGAACGACAAAGGCGGCAAATCCCCACAACCACCAATATTGGGAGAGCCCAACGAGGAAGATCAGGAAAGCAAGGGCTGGAATGCCCAAGGCCGCTCCGATGGCAAAGCCCTTGAGTTTGTCGACAATCCATAAGCCCATTGTGCTTTTGTTGAAACCAAAGCGCTCTTCCAGCCGGAATTGACGGTACCATTCAAAGGGCAGTCCGGGAATTCCAAGGATCAGGAAGACAGAAAACAGTGAAAGGGCCTGTCCCCAGATCCCCGATCCAAGAATGCCCGTGGTGTTGTTCCAGAGCCAGGGAAGCAATCCGGAAAATAAAACCACGGCCAGAATAGCCGCGTCAAAAAGGGTTTCAATAATGCCTAACTTGTTCTTGGCCAACGTATAAGAAACCGACTTCTCATAGGTCGGCGCATCGATGAAATCACGGTAGGCTTCCGGGACTTCGCCCGCTTTATCAAGGACGCTGCGACGGTTCAGCAGGTCCAGCCATACTTCGGCAAGGGTCTTGAGGACCAGGAGGGCCATAATCAGGAGCAAAAAACTGTTCATAGGACGTGCCCAAGTCTTCAGCTGGATTACCCTATTTGAGCAAGGGAAAAATCTTGCTCGATTCAGGTGTCCGGCACACCTTTACAGCGATGTCTCCAAAGAAAAAGGAAACGACTTTCGAAGAAGCCCTCAAAAACCTGGAGGCTCTTGTAACCTCCATGGAATCCGGAGATGTCCCTTTGGCCACTCTGGTTGAAAAATTTGAGGAAGGCAGTAAGCTCGTCAAAACATGCGAGGAACGACTCAAGCAGGCAGAGCTCAAAATTGAGAAATTACGCCAGGACGCCGACAAGGCTTCGCTGGAGCCGTTCGCGCCCGACGCAGACTAGCTGAATAAAATGTCCCTTCTTTCCAAAATTCACACCCCGTCCGATTTAAAAGCCCTGACGCGGGAACAACTCGACCAAGTGGCGGAGGAAATCCGCGCCCGGGTTATCGAAGTGACCTCCCATAATGGTGGCCATATCGGCCCAAACCTGGGTGTCGTCGAGCTGACCATGGCCCTTCACCGGGTCTTTGATTCCCCTTCAGACCGCTTTGTATTTGATGTCTCCCATCAGGGGTATGTCCATAAATTGCTGACAGGAAGAAACGGTGAGAAATTTGACCAAATCCGGCAGACTGACGGATTGAGTGGTTTTCTTTGCCGGAGCGAAAGCCCGCACGACTCCTTTGGAGCCGGACATGCGGGAACAGCTCTTTCGGCTGCCTTGGGAATGGCAGCTGCCCGTGACTGGAAAAAAGAGGACAACCATGTGGTTGCGGTCCTCGGAGATGCCGCATTCACCTGCGGGATCACAATGGAAGCGCTGAACAATATCGCTGAGACAACATCCCGGCTGGTCATCATCCTGAATGACAACGAATGGTCCATCGCCAAGAATGTCGGTGCCCTTGCGCGCTACTTCAACGAGATCATTACCAATCCCGTCTACAACCGAATCGACCGTGGGCTTGGCTCCTTCTTAAAGAAAGTTCCCGGCGGGGCTTCCGTTTTGGAATACGGCAAGCGCTGGAAACGCGAGACCAAGGACTTTATCGTCGGATCAAATCTCTTTGAGGCTTACGGGGTCCGCTACATCGGACCGATTGACGGCCATGATCTCGATCTCGTGACCAAGCATTTGGAATTCGCCAAGAACGAGCAGCAGCCGATCATTCTCCACCTGCTCACCAAAAAGGGCAAAGGGTATGAGCCGGCCATGGCCTCCCCGGAAAAATTCCACGGCCTCGGCCCTTTCGACAAGGAAACCGGAAAGGCGCCACCTAAAAAGAAGGACACTCCGCCAAACTATCAGGATGTCTTTGGTAAATGCCTTCTGAAATATGCCAGACAGGATTCACGGATCGTCGGGATAACGGCCGCAATGCCACCCGGAACAGGCCTCTCTTTCCTGCGGGAAGAACTCCCGGGGCAGTTTTATGATGTGGGTATCGCAGAGGAGCACGCCGTTCTCTTTGCAGCTGGCATGGCCACCGATGGATTGCGACCGGTTGTCGCCATCTATTCGACTTTCCTCCAACGCGCATATGACCCGATCATCCACGATGTATGCCTGCAGAACCTGCCTGTGACCTTCTGTATGGACCGGGCCGGCCTGTCGCCAAATGACGGCCCCACCCATCATGGCTTGTTCGATATCGCCTACCTGCGCACTGTGCCCAACACGATTGTCATGCAGCCCAGGAATGAGGACGAGCTAGCCGACATGCTGTGGACC
This sequence comes from Oceanipulchritudo coccoides, assembly GCF_010500615.1. Lineage (NCBI taxonomy): Bacteria > Pseudomonadati > Verrucomicrobiota > Opitutia > Puniceicoccales > Oceanipulchritudinaceae > Oceanipulchritudo > Oceanipulchritudo coccoides. The sequence goes on along the minus strand of NZ_JAAGNX010000002.1, from coordinate 443,551 downwards.
TGCCTGCACGTTGATGGACCTACTTTCATTCGGTACCCGCGTGGAAGCGCTACGGGAATCGAGAAGAAAGCTGAGCCGGTCCTGCTGCCTGTCGGCAAGGCGGAAGTTGTGCGCGAAGGTAGCAATATCCAATTCTGGGCTCTGGGTCCATGGGTTGCTGAGGCAGAGGATATTGCCCGTGAATTGGAAGCTGAATCCGGCGCCTCAATCGGCGTTGTCAATGCCCGCTTTGCCAAACCGCTCGATACAGAGTTGCTTCTTTCCCAGGCAGGAAAAGCAGACCTGATTGTGACCTTTGAGGATCATGTCATTCAAGGTGGATTCGGAAGCGCTGTCCTCGAGTGTATCAATGATCATGAAATCCGGACGCCGGTTCTTCGTTTCGGCTATCCTGATCGCTTTGTAGATCATGGTTCCAGTACGGCAGACATCCGCTCAAGCGCGGGCTTGGACCACCAGTCTATCATCAGTTCAATCCGATCAAGAGCATCCCTGCCGGAAAGCAAACAGCAGAGAACTTCCGCGACAGTTGATCAAACTTGAACAAAATCCGTAAATTGCTGACAAACACCCCCATGAGAAACCTCCCTGGTACGTTTATACTATTTTTAGGCTCCTTATCCGCACTGCTGGGTCAAACGACTATCCTTCCCGAGGTGCTGGACCTTTCCCAAACCACAGAGAAGCCATACTCCTACAACGGCTATCTGGGTGTGGGGAGCACAAACGGGTTTGCCAGCGGCAGTGCCTCCATGGTGGAAAACGGTGTCATCGTGACAGCTGCACACGTAATTTTCGATGATGTGAATCTCGTCTGGGAACCCTCCAATGCGATCTCTTATTATCCACAGCGCCACACGCCCAACGGATCGCCCGTACTGACCGGTTCCTTCAAGCCAGAGGCGTTCTCTCGTTGGACCTCATACGCAACCCGTGTAGAAAATGACCCCAGCGGGATAGGCCTGAGCTCCCCGGATACCTTCAATATCGATTTTGCGGCAGGGTATATCAGCCCCTTTATCAAACTGGCTTCGTTGAGATCATTTCCCGAAGTACATGTGGATGCCGAGGAAACAGTAAGTATTCTCCGGGACAACCGGGAGAAAATGATCGTCGGCTACCCGGCGGATACCGATTTCATCCCTGAAAGCAATATCGGCCTCATGCACCGGACCGAACCCGGAGACTACTTTTCATTCTGGAGCGGATTGGAAAGCCGGCCTGACGACACCTGGCGGGATAGTGAAAACTTCTGGGTCGCCACATATGGATTTGAAAATGTGAACACCCACTCAGGGAACAGCGGTGGCCCAATTTATGTCAGGGATGATGAAAATGCCTGGGTTGTTGCCGGTGTTGTCGTCGGGAGCGTGGGCAGCACGGGGGTCCTTATACGGGGCATCGATGAAAACGCCTGGCAGTGGATTGAAGAATCGATTGTCGCCCGTGGAACCAGCGATCTTCGAAGAGTCACCAATCTCACCGCTGAGCAAACATCCAGCACGACGATTCTCCTTCAGTGGGAGGATAATTCTGAAGGAGAAACGGGATATAAAATCTACCGGCTGGATGGCGGATTTTGGGAGGCAATCGCAACCGTACCGGCTGACCGCGAAGCCTACGGCGACGTGAATATTATTCCCGGACAAGTCTACCGCTACAAGGTGCAGACAATCGGGACCGGTTCCGCCCTGACGCCTAAAAGCAAGCCTGTCACCGTTGTAACCACAGGTCGCAGTACGGTGGCCGCCACTCACTTTGACCAACCTTGGCTTGGATTTGTTACCGAGGGTGACAGCAACTGGTTTGTCGATGATGGAAACCGGTTAAGGGCAGGTAAGGTTCGCTCCCTTGGACAATCCTCACTCCGTCTGGACATTATTGGCCCCGGTACCCTTGATTTCTCATGGAGTGTTTCGAGTGAGGTCAACCAGGAGTACAACACGCCAGGGCCTACTTTCGGTGAAATATATGACGCCGTCTATCTGCATCTAAACGGGAATCCGGTTATGGAGGGTCAAACTCCTGTTTTCCTGTCTGGATTCATCGGTCCAACAGCTCGACAGATGGTGCTTCCCGCAGGAGCCCATACTATCGAATGGATCTATGAGAAAGACCCCTACTCTACCGAGGGAGAGGATACCGCTTTCCTTGATTCTTTGCTTTGGACGCCGGACCCGGCCAACCCCTATCCGGTTCAGGGTGGCTTTGCCATGGAAGATCCCGGGTGGCATAGTTCAACCTGGTTCGGTCCCTATGTGGCAACCGGCACCCCGTGGGTGAGTCACTCAGAACTGGGCTGGCTCTATTTGAGGCCTGGCAACGGGGAAGACCTCTACTTCCACAGTATTCTGCCAGAGTTGGGCGACCTCTACACTAATTCGGCAGTCTTCCCCTATGTCTATCATATCAACCGGGGGGTCTGGCTCTTCTACTTTGAGTCATCCGGGGACTTCGGGGAACGGTTGTGGTTCTATGATCAAGAGCTCAGTATCCCGGTCCGGGTGAATTAGTATAGCCAACTACCTCTATTCAGGTGGCGAAAACCGTTGCCCTGTTCCGCCCTTGGCGTTCCCATCGGCACTATGAATACCGTAGCCGAACTGAAAGAACTCCCGAAGGACCAGAAGGTCCCTTATGAGGCGGTCGTGGTCCTTCGCAAATCCTCGATCCGGAAAGCCCGGAATGATTCCGAGTTTCTCATGGTTGAATTCGGGGACAAGTCAGGCGTTTTTCACTACATTTGCTTTGGTAACTCATCGCATTACCAGCTCTTCCTGAATGCTGTTGAGGGGACAATTTACCGCGTTCAGGGATCAACCGATTACTACCAAAACCGGTTTTCCCCAAGCATTACCCATATCGAGAAGGTCCACGAATCAGAGGTTCAGCGGTACCTCGACCGTCTGGTTGAGTGCGCCCCGATACCGGTCAAGGAACTATGGACGGAATTGCAGGGCTTCATCGCGAAAATCAACCACGCTCCCCTGAAGGAGACGGTCAACTCCGCCCTGTCCGAGTTGGAAAAGGAATTCAAAACCATCCCCGGTGCCATTTCCATGCACCATGCCTACCGCTCCGGCCTTATGGAGCACACGGTCCGCATGTGCCGGGCCTGCGTCAGCCTCCTACCGCTTTACGATGAAGTTGACCCCGATCTGGCCCTCGCGGGTGTCATCCTGCACGATCTGGGTAAAGCCCTTGAATACACTGGCGATCTTGCCACCACCAAGAGCCGGCTGGGACACCTTCACGGCCACGTCGTTCTCGGCTACCGTCAGACCCGCCGTGCCGCCATCAAGGCCGGTCTCAGCGAGGATCTGCTCGACCGCCTTGAACACATTATCCTCTCCCACCAGGGCGAGCTTGAATGGGGGGCCGCCGTGAAAGCCGCCACCCCTGAAGCGGTCTTTGTTTCAATGGTCGATAATCTCGATGCCAAAATGGGAATGGTCCAATACGCGCTTCGCTCAACTCCCGAAAATCAGGACTTTTCCGATTATGTCGCCGGCCTGGGCGCCCCGCTTCTCGTGCGCAAACCACAGTATCCAGCCTGATTTCCCCAGAGATTCGGGGAATTTCCCTTTTCCCTCAGCAAGCACCCGATGCGGGGGTTAATAATTATTATCCAAGTCTGTTTTACGGGGATTCAATCCCTGTTGCCCCGGTACAGGGAACCGACATCGTCATCAATCTCGATCGCTCCGGCTCCGGAAGTGTTGGATTTCTTTGCTCGTTGGCGGTGTCCGGGCCGCCTCCCGCCGGAAAAAAACGCTTCTAAAAGGTTATCGCTTCAGTCAATCCCTGAGGATCAGACACCGTTTACCAATAGCTCGGCCAACCCTTTTAGCTTGCACCCCCACTCCACATTGGGCAAAGCTCTGGTTAATAATTATTAACCATAACACTTTACCCCCCACACCCCGCATATGTTTGGTACTAATCTAGAATCCTGGGACTTACTGGTCATTGTCTTTTATTTTGGCTTTCAGCTCAGCCTGGGAGTGATCTTCCGGGCCTTCAGCAAGGACGCGAGCGACTATTTTCGCGCGGGGGGAAGCATGCTCTGGTGGTTGGTCGGGGCGAGTGCCTTCATGACGCAGTTCAGTGCATGGACCTTCACGGGAGCGGCCGGAAAAGCCTATACCGATGGTATTCTGGTGGCGGCAATTTTCTTTGGGAACGCACTGGGATACTTCTGCAATTACCTGTTCACCAGTTACAAATTCCGCCGGATGCGCAACATCACGGCAATCGAAGGCGTCCGCGACCGTTACGGCCGGACAAACGAGCAGGTCTTCACGTGGCTACAGGTTCCCATGAGCGTGGTTTACGCGGGCATCTGGCTGAATGGTCTGGCGATTATCGCGGCTGGATTCTTCAACATTCCACCGAACCTGACAATCTGGATTGTCGGCTTTGTCGTGGTGTTCATGTCGGTCATTGGAGGTTCTTGGGCCATTGTTGCTTCGGACTTCATGCAGACTGTACTCTTGATGAGCATCACGGTAGTCGCCTGTGTTTTAGCCCTTGGTCATCCAGAAGTGGGCGGAATTACCGGATTTGTGGAAAAACTTCCGGCGAGCCATTTCAAATTCTGGGAAGCTGAGGATGCGACTTTTGTGTACATATGGATATTCGCGGCTTTTGTGATCCAGTCATTCAAGCTGAACAACATGTTCGACGCGTACCGTTATCTTTGCGTAAAGGATGACAAGCAGGCGCGCAAAGCGGCCTTGATGGCCTCGGCACTGATGTTCATTGGTCCCTTCATCTGGTTCATTCCACCGATGGCCGCACGGATCATCCAGCCTGACTTGACCTCGGTCTTCCCCAATCTAGGCGACAAGGCCTATGAGGGAGCGTTTGTCTTCATCGGTCTGGAGCTGATGCCGGTGGGCATGCTCGGGCTCCTGCTCTGCGCGCTGTTTGCGGCGACAATATCCTCAATGGACTCCGGCTTGAACCGGAATGCGGGCATCATTATCAAGAACTTCTACCAGCCCATCCTGCGCAAGGCGGCCTCGGCCAAGGAGCTTCTGGTTGCTGGAAAAATTGCCTCGGCGCTGTTTGGGTTTATGATCATCCTGTCCGCGCTGGCCATCCGTTCCATCAAGGATTTCAACCTGTTTGAAATCATGATCCTGTTTGGATCCTTGATCGCGATCCCGTACGCGATGCCATTGGTCTGGGGCATCTTTTTCAAGGGTGCCCCGCGGTGGGCCGCCTGGAGCAGCCTTGTCGTGGGATTTACGTTCTCGGCCTTTGTGAAATTGGCCCTTGATCCAGCATGGTTTGGCTACACCGACCTGACAAACCGTGAAGTCTCTGACTTTCTGTTTATCACAAGTGGACTTGGAAATATCATCATCTGCTCAATCTGGTTTTTCTGCACCATCTGGATAGCGAAGCGCATGAAGGCGAAGGTACATCCGGCAGTGGAGGATCTCTTTGACCGCATGAACCGCCCCGTCGACCACAGTGGGGAAGGTGGTGTCGACTCCGACCAGATGCAGGCCCGGATACTTGGAAAACTCTGCTTCACATACGGCGGCTTCATCACCGTTCTCGGCATGGTCATCCCTAATCCACTTGGCGGAAGGTTTGCCTTCATGTTCTGCGGGTTGCTGATTGTGGCTGTTGGAGGCCTTCTTTACCGTGCCTCGAAGATTCACCGGAAACGGGATGAGGCCAATGAGGCATCAAAAGAGACTCCGACGATCTGACAGGACGGGTGAGAGGGCTCTACCCGGAAGGTCACCCGCTGTTGGCTAAAGACCGCGGAGGGTCTTCCAGATGGCTATGACGGGCTCGACGACAGCAGCCAGTTGGTTGAGCGGTATCTGATTCGGGCCATCGGAAATCGCTTGATCCGGATCCGGATGCGTCTCGACAAACAAGCCGTCCGCTCCAGCGGCAACAGCGGCGCGTGAGAGCGGTGGGACAAATTCCCGCTTGCCGGAGGTTGTGCCGTCACCGGCTCCCGGCATTTGCACACTGTGCGTGGCATCAAAGATGACTGGATGGCCGTAGGTTTTGAGAATGTCGAAATTGCGCATATCGACGACAAGGTTCTGGTAGCCAAAAGTCGTCCCGCGTTCGGTGAGCCAGATTTCACGGGCATCCGATCCCTCCAGTTTGTTCACGACATAGCGCATTTCCTGAGGGCTCAGGAATTGTCCCTTCTTCACGTTGACGATGGCTCCGGTGCGGGCTGCCGCGACGAGCAAGTCCGTCTGGCGGCACAGAAAGGCGGGGATCTGGAGGATATCCACAATCTTCCCGGCCTCGGTAGCCTGGGCTTCCGTGTGAACATCCGTCAGGATCGGAAGGGCGAACTCCTCCTGGATCATCTTCAATATCTCAAGGCCCTTTTCGAGACCGGGGCCGCGCGGGGAATCGAGGGATGTCCGGTTGGCCTTGTCGAATGATCCCTTGAAAACCACTTCAATCTCCTCGTGGGCAGACCATATCTCGCGGAGAAGGGATGCCACGGTACGGCAAAGTTCATGGGATTCGAGGGCACAGGGCCCGGCGATCAGGAGGAACTTATCTGGGTTTCTCTGGAACATGCTCAAGTATTCTGACGTGAAAGTGCGGCGGCGATAAAGTCGGCAAAGAGCGGATGCGCCTTGCGTGGCTTGCTCTGGAATTCCGGATGGAATTGTACCCCGACAAACCAGGGATGTTCGGGATTCTCGACTATTTCGACGAGGTTGCGGTCGGGATTCATCCCCGCAATGACAAGGCCAGCCGACTCGAGTTGCTCCTGGTAATCGTTGTTGAATTCAAAACGGTGTCGGTGCCGTTCACTGATCAAGTCTTCCTTGTAAGCCTTGGCGCTGATCGTCCCGTCCTTCAATTTGCAGGGATAGGCACCGAGGCGCATGGTTGCCCCCTTGTCTGTGACGCCTTTTTGCTCCGGCATCAGGTCGATGACCGGGAACGGGGTCTTTTCATTGAATTCCGAACTATGGGCTCCTTCAAGGCCAGCCACATTTCGGGCAAATTCAATCACCGCCACCTGCATCCCGAGGCACAATCCAAAATAGGGAATGCCACTCTCACGGGCGATCCGGACCGCCTCAATTTTGCCTTCAATGCCACGGGACCCAAAACCGCCGGGAACAAGGATGGCATCAACACCGTGCAAGGCTTCGTAATTGCCCGACTCTTCAAGCTTCTCGGAATCCAGCCGATGGATCTCAACCGCACAATCGTTGGCGATGCCTCCGTGGACGAGGCTTTCATAGACGCTTTTGTAGGCATCCTGCAGCTCAATATACTTCCCGACGACCGCCACGTCGACGCGATGTTTTGGATAGCGCAGGATGCGCACAACTTTGTCCCAGCCGTTTTCCAACTGTGGAAGGTGATCAAGGCCGAAAAACTTGAGGACGAGCTTGTCCAGTCCTTCGTTCTCAAGCATCAGAGGCACCTCATAGATGGAGGTCTCAACATCCTTTTCCTCAATGACCGCGGATTCGCGCACATTACAAAAAAGGCTCAGCTTCTGGCGAAGGTCACGACCCATGGTCTTTTCCGTCCGGCAGACAAGCGCGTCCGGCATGATTCCGATTTCACGCAAGCGGGCCACGCTCTGCTGGGTCGGCTTGGTCTTGAGCTCACCGGCTGCATTCAAATACGGAAGCAATGTCACATGGAGAAACATCACTTCGCCGGCATCACGCTCCAGGCTGAACTGGCGCATTGCCTCAAGGAAGGGCAAGCCTTCGATGTCGCCCACAGTCCCCCCGATCTCGGTGATAATAATGTCCTCGTCGACGGCATTCGCCTCAAAGCGGGACTGGATCTCGTTGGTGACGTGAGGAATGACCTGGATGGTCTGGCCAAGAAAATCGCCCCGCCGCTCTTTCTTCAGGATGGTATCGTAGATCTGGCCGGAAGTCAGGTTGTTGTCATAGCTGAGATTGCCGCTGGTGAAGCGTTCGTAGTGCCCGAGATCGAGGTCCGTCTCGGAGCCGTCATCGAGCACATACACCTCGCCGTGTTGGAACGGGTTCATCGTCCCGGGATCGACGTTCAGATAGGGATCAAACTTCTGCAGCTTGATCTTCAGGCCTCTCTGCTCAAGCAGCGCCCCAAGGGCGGCGGCGGTCAGGCCCTTGCCTAAGGAGGAGACAACGCCTCCTGTTACAAAAATGTGTTTAATGCGTTTTTTATCAGCCATATAGTGCACTCCGTTGCGGTTGGAGGCATCGCCCGCCAACGGGAGTCCAGCAGAAACTCGAAGGAGGTGACATGGCAATCACAAAGGAAAGAAAACCGCACAAAGGGGAGTTCAGGGCCGGTAATCCACGGCATTCCCGGAGAAAATATTTCCCTGGTCGACGAGGTCGTCCACATCATTGAAAATTTCAACTCCATAGGACGTATTATCCTCAATACGGTTGTCGAGCATCCAGACCCAACGGGAACTCGTCACGGAAATGCCGGTATTATTGTCCTGAACGGTATTTCCCCGGATGTAGATGTGATCGCCGCCGATGTCATGCACACGGATTCCGTAGCGGCATCCGGAGAAAGTGTTCTCGTCAATGTAAACCACATCGGAGCCCTGGATCACTTCTATGCCTGAGACAGCTGCATTCTCGACGGTATTGTGATGGATCCAGTTATTCGGGCCGCTGCGATCGTGTGTAGAACCAGTGTTCCCGACACCAAATCCGTCGCGGTCTCCCCCTGATGCGGTGTTGTACCGTAACTCGTTGGCATATTCGTCCTCCCCGTGGAGGTCGTAGGCATCCTCGGAGTTGTCCACCGCGAGGTTGTGCTCAATCAAGTTGTTATGGGAAAAGTACTGAACCAGGATGGCGTGCCGGATCACGGGTCCGATCGTGTTGTGCCGGATCCAATTATTGTTGTTTGTCGGATAATTGAGGGCGATCCCATAACCACGGCCCCCGCCGCCCAGATTTGTGGCGTTGAGGATCTCACAATTCTGGACAAGCACGTGGTTGCTATCACGCAGGGAGACTCCGTGGATGGAGAATTTCTCGATCCGCAGGTTGTCAATGAGGATGCGGTAGCTGTTCAGGCCAGTTCGTGAACTGCCAACATAGACCCCGAACGCGAGCTCTTCAGTCGATCCCAAATACGTGATGGCAAAGTCCTCGATGCGAATGTTGTTGGCACGAGGACCAACGTATACCGCCCGGTTGATCCCTTCCGTGACAAGGATCGTCTGGTCCTTGCCCGCACCGCGCAGCGTCAGCCCGGTGGGAATCTGCAGCTCCTGCCGGAGGGTGTAGGTTCCTGCGGGAATGAAGATGATGTCGCCCGGTTGTGCCACGCTGATGGCGACCTTGATCCCGACGGCGTCGTCGTTGGTCGGCGAGATGTTGCTTGGCGAGGCACCGAATTGCGTGACATCCCACACTTCGCCATCCGGTTCCGGAGGTGTTTGAAAGGGCTCTGATAGTCCGATCGTTGTCGGACGCTCGTAAGCTCGCGTACTCACGCGGAAAAACCGGTTACCCGCGCTCAGGGATTTACTGAGTTCAAAGCTTTCTGACTCTTCAAGGTAGACCGGAGAACCGGTCGGCGACCACGTATCCAGATCAGAAGATTCCTCCACCGTGTAGGTCGCACCACCACCTTGGAATCCAAATGAGTAGGAATCGGAGCCTGTGAATGTCATTGCCGGCTCCGCCTTGGGAACACTCCATTGGGATAGGGTTGTAGCAGAAACTTCACTCGCTTGGGGATCGCCCGTGACAAGCGCCTGGACGCGATACGTGTAAGCGGTGTCGGGAAGGAGGCCGGTATCCGTGTAAGCCGTATTGTCCGGTGGCGTGGTGATCACTGTCTCGAAAGCTCCGTCCCCGGACTTACGCTCCACAAGGAAACCGGTTTCACTGTCGGTGACATCTTCCCAGCGAAGGAAAATGCTGCCACCTGGAGCAGCGATCGCCTCCAACCCGGTAACAGTGGCCCCCGCCGCACAAGCGGATAGCAGGAATACTCCCGCACCCGCCCGGCGGAAAATCAGGAAACGTTTCATTGTAGCAGAATCATAAATACAATCAGATGGCTTTCTCCCAGGCCGCCTGCTGGCTGTTATAGATGAAGATGCCTGCTCCAGCCGCCGGATCATAGTAGATCCAGGCATCGCGTTGTGGATCGAAGAAGAACGGATAGCAGTCACGCGAGGACCACAGCCATCCGTCCTCGGAAGCGCTCCAGAACCACATGCTTTCGGTCGTCGTGATGGCCTTGATGTAGAGCCAGCCGTAAGCGCGATGGTAAATCCACTCGGCGTTGACGATATTGAACATCCCGTACGTGGGCGAATCTATCAACCGCCCGGACTTGAGGGCTGGTCCCCTCCATGGCGGGGATGTATCGATACTTTCACGCCATGCGGGTCCGGATTCCAACGGCTGGATCGGGCCGCCGACATTGAGGCCCGGAAGGTTCACCAGCTCGTCGGCGCCGACGTCGGGCGAGCTGTCGCGCGCCTGTCCGTCAAGATCCAGATCGAGGTCCGAGCCGACCGAGGCATCGACAACAGGACTTCCCGCCTGCGGGCGCAGGAGCCCGTAAGCACCTGTTACATATGGCACGGTAACAATTGTTGCACCGGAAGAAGCGGCAACATCCCCGAGCGTCACCCCGGAAACAATATTCCCGGCATAGGCGGCGGTGGGTGCCGCTTCTCCGCTGATCGCGGGGCCGTTATAGCTGAACGTTGTTGTGGCCCATTTGGCAAAGAGGTTGTTATCGACAACAACTCCTATTGGCAGGACCGTGCGGTCTCTTGATGGATAGCCAGCCCCGACAGAAATATGGGTCCCCACAACGTCAATGATCGAATTATGTGCGATCAGCGCATTGTTTGCCGGGAAATACTCGTTCAGGGGCGAGTTGGGGACACCGGCATAAACCGTGATAGCAGCGCCGTCTCGCCCGGTGGTGCGTTCGAAGTAGTTATTCACCACTACATGGTCCTCGCCGATGACACGGATTCCCCCCGTATTGGAAACACCCTCGCCAAGGAACATGTTCCCCTCGACAAGGCACTGGTTCCCGTGGCGCAGGGTCAGCATTCCCTGGTTTCGCCAGAAGGTGTTGTAGCGATAGATGTTCTCGCCCGACTTATTGGAGATCGTCTCAATTTCACCGTTGCAGGCCTCAAAGAGATTATACTCCACGATACACTTCGAGGAGCTCAAGGAATCGGAGCTGGTTCCGATACGGATGGTCTCCCATCCATTCTCGCCACCACCACTTGGGCGGTTGCGGAAGTGATTGTACGCGATCCGGTGACGGTCTTCCTTTCCGGGCGAACGCCAGACGACGAGAGTGACCCCGAGAGAGCTGTGGCCCGAGATGAGATTGTGGTCAAAGGTGTTGTCTGTGCCATAGAGGGCAATCCAGTCACGGTCTGTTTCAGGATTGGGCGGGCTGAAATCAATGATGGCGCAATTGGTCACCCGGCAGTTTTTAGCTGGATTGGAGCTGCCGGCCCTGAAGCTGATAACAAAGTCCCGGGTCTGGTTCCACCCATTAGTGAAGAGAAGCCCGTCGACAACCATCCAGCTTCCGCCGACTTCAAGGGAGGAATCATTGGTAAGGATAACCTTTCCCGGTGTCTCCGCCTTCAAGGTGATCGGCGCGTTGGCTGTTCCCTGTCCGCTGAAAACAATATGCGCATTAGGATAGGTTCCATTATCAAGAACATAGGTGTCACCCGGCAACGCATCGGGAAGCAGCGCATTGAGCTGGGTCAGGTTGACCACCCGGATAATCCGAGGGTCGAACACTTCGACCTCGGCTGTGACGGAATCATCCGATCCGTTTGCGTTGCTGACGCGCACCCAGTATGTCGCAGCGGACATAAGCACCGGTGTTGTGAAAGAGACATCGGTCGCCCCTGGAACAGGATTGGAAACGTCACCGCTTGTCCCCTTGTACCACTGGTAGGAAAGCGGAGCAAGCCCCGTGGCCGAAACGGTCAAGGTAATGCTGGTTCCCTTGGGAATGGATCCACCCACAGGTTGCATGGCGATGTTTGGTACAAGCTGGGCCAGCGTTGTAGCGGAAGCCTCATTACTTGGTTCCGAGATGGAACCGTTTGTGGAGAGCACGCGGGCGGTGTATTCCGTTTCGGAATCGAGTCCCGTGAGTTCAACGGATATCACATCCGCCTCAACGGTAGTCGCCTCGATCCAGGACGCGCCATCAAGTAGCTCGATAATAAATCCACTCTCGTCGTCGGAGTTGTCCGTCCACTCCAAAAGGATGGAATCCGGACCCGTGGCCTGGGCGGTCAATCCGCTCGGGGCCTCCGGCGCCTCAAGAGAGGCGAATTCGCGAATGGAAAGATTGTCGAAAACAATACCACCTTGACGACTGGTATCCTGATAAATTCCCAACCTTCCGAAATCATCAGTTGTTTCAAAGAAGGCGATTGTCCCGGCGTTATTAGGATCCGGGGTGTTAATGAAGAGATACTCGCCGAGCTTCACGTCATTGAGAAACAGGACCATTGTATTTGGAGGGACTTCGCCCTGCCCAAGCTGGGCATCGTCATATGGGAATGAAACAGAATTATTACCGTTGGCAAAAAAGGTGAGGTGGTTAATTCCCGTTGTCAGGTACTCGCTCACGATCACCGATTCACGGCCTTCTTCAAGAGCTCCGGTGGGGTTGTAATTCACGACAAGGTTGCCGTTGTTGAGTATCCGGATTTCGAAGGGCCGGAAATCGGAGTTGTTTGTTTCCTTCCCGGCCGGGGCAAGCCCGACCTGGATCCGGGAATCCTCGTCATCAATGACAGTGTCGTACATCCGTTGAAAATCAAAATCAACGCGGACATTGCTTGTGTTGGCCGGGGCAAAATCAAAACGCATGTGTGTGGGGGCGCTGCCAACCATGTCGTAGGCGTAAAGAGCCTTTCCAGTATCCATTGGGTTGGCAGGTGTCGTTCCTGAATCAACAACAACAATACCGTTTGTCGAAGAGTTACTGCCGGGACTGAAAATTGTCGCGAAAGGGATTACCGGCTGTGCGCCAAGTGTCTGGTCCTCGAAGTCCAGAAGATCAAGAAAGACAACGGGTTCACCGCTGCCGCCACCACCGCCGCCGATTTCAAGCTCAGTGATTAGAACATCATCAAAAACAATGCCACCTTGACGGCTTGTGTCCTGATAGAAGGCAACCTGTCCAAGATCGGCGTCACTTGCCCAATAATCAACAGTGGGAGCCCCTAACGTATCAGGGGTTTTCAAAGTGAGGAAAGATCCGACAAACGAGGCGTTAATATACACATCCATCATATTAGGCAGCAGTAATCCCGAATGGTTTCCGTCGTCATAGGCAACCGATTCTGTCCCGTGTGAGTTGATGAAAAACACTGCCTCATTGGGGTTGTCCGTGTCGTAGGTTCCAACCACGGTGGATCCGCGTTTGTCACCGGTGCCATCAGTCGAGTATTCAACGCGCATCTCACCACTGTTGTAGGCGCGGAACTCAAATAGTCGAAAGTCGGAATTGTTCATTGCCAGGCCAGCGGGTCCAACTGTGAAGTGTACCCGGGTGTCCGCATCTGATGCCTCGTACATTCTCTGGAAAGAAAAGGAAGCGCGCACGGCTGAAACATTCACACCACCGCTTAACGGCAGGCGCGCATGCGTACTGGCGCCGCCAGACTGGTCGTAAAGATAAAGGCTTTGCCCGGTGAGCGGATTGGCCGGTGTTGTTATGCTGTTAACAACAACAGCTCCATTTGTTCCCGTGTTGCTGGATGGAGAAAATGTCCAATCTCCAGTCGGTTGTTGACCGGGAGTGCTTCCCTCAAAGTCAAGGGAAAGAAGAGTGCTTTGTCCGGCAAGCAGGAGTGGGCTGGAGAAAGCAATAAGAAGGGAAATTTGGCGAGACAGCTTTTTCATTGGTAGAAAATTTTAAGGATTGTTGAGGAAAAAAGGCGGCCCCGGCTCGCCGGGGCCGCCTCGAAAAACAGCTGGATGCCAGAGGCAGGAATTACTTGTAGATGTAGCTCCAAGCACCGGCGTCACCAACAAGATCTTCGGGAAGATAGATGTAGGTTTCGAGATCGGCACTATAAACAAAGGGAGCCTCATTCACGTAAATCAACCCAAGCCATGCGCCTGTATTGACCCAGCCTTCAGGGGAAACAGCATAACCGGCCCAGGTATTTCCGCTGCCGCCACCAAAGTCGGGGGCAGTGAGGTTCTCGCCGGTGACGTCAACAGCCACATTATCAAAATAGACCGGGTCGAGACTCTTCTCACCTTGGACGGAATTACCGCGGCTCAAGGCAACAAGCATGTGATTCACTACACTCGTTTCGCCAGGATTGAAGCGGAAGAACCAGATTCCGGACATATCACCCGCGTCAAGCTTGGTCCGCTCCGTCCACTGACCGCCTTGAATGTAGGTCTCATAGAAGTTCAGGTTGAAATCGACGACAAACCAGATCTTGTAGCTGACGTCTGCCTGAAACGCCTCGATGGTGACATAGCTGCCGCCGTTGCGCCCTTCGAAGTTATCGGTGGTGATGAGAATGCGCTGCATTGCGTTGTAGGAGTCATAACGCGTGGTGAGAACATTATCGGGCTGTTCGTTGGAAAGCCCCCAGGTAACGTCGACAATGGACTTGCGGGTACCGCCAGCACCATCGGAAACAATCGGCTGGGTCACTTCCACATAGAAGGTGACAGCGCCGCCGACACCGATCGAGGCAGCCCTCAGGTCAGTGCCGAGATCCAACATTCCGTACAGGTTTGAATTGGTCTCAAAGAGGAGACCCGGGAACAAGGCCCATTTCCCGTCAATAATTTCAGAACGGGCTTCAGAGCCTTCGATGTTCGCGACATCAGTGACAAGGTCGAGTGCGCTGGCATCGTCAAACGTGCTGACAACAGTCCAGTCTGCTTGGGCAAAAACTGCGCCCAAGGCACAGGATAACACAGTAAGGGGGATTTTTGTATTCATAGTAGTTTTATTTATGTATTGTTAATATTGAGGTTGGGAAACTTAGAAAGATACGGCCAACCCGACTCGGAAGGTTGTCGGTGTGTAATATTTTTCCGTGCGCTTCGTTACTTCAGCTCCGGTGATTGGATTGCGCGTGTCCAGAGTCTTGATCTCAACGTCGTACGTCTTGTCGAAAATGTTGTAGACATTGATAGACAGGCGCATGTCCAAATTGTTCCATGTCCACCGGTAGGATGCACCAAGGTCAAACTGGAACCGTTCCGGCACTTCAGGGGTCACCTGCAGGCCAGCCAGCGGGCTGACAGTATTGAAAGAGACGCTTGTCGCGGAAGAACCGATATACTTGAGTCCGGCCGTCAGGTTGAGGCGCTCAAGCAGACCCTCCGTGAAGGTGTACTTGCCGAATATGGAAAGCTCATCCTCCGGATTGTAGTTCAGGCTGATCCCCGTGAGGATTCCGCTGTAATCGGTCGCCTTGGCATTGTTGTTTTCATTGATGACATTGCCGCGCTGGTCGACCAGAAGCAGCAACTGACCGGCTGCTGACCGGTCAACGAAAGTTTCATTCGAAATGGGAGTGTCGGATTCCCCGTCGGGCACCCGCTCAACCGCGGATTCCGGGAGATTGTCGATGCTGACAACTCCGTCACTGGAGGCAGCGCGGGCTGCTTCGTAGGCGTCAAAATCCACCCAGGCGAGGTCAATACCCGCATTCTCCCATCCGTATTCGCGATGCAGCATCGAGAATGCGGGAATATAAGTCCCGTCATTACCGGCGATGCTTTCCCACTCGGTGAACTGGAAGCTGTCCTTGGCCTCGCGCTCAATGTGCGAGTAGTTGATGACAAACTGCAGGTTCTCGGTCGGAGTGAGGAACACTTCAAATTCGAAGACATTAATCTCCTCGTCAAAGGTGACCAGGGCCCGCCGCTCAAAATCAACATTGTTGTTGTTTTGGGGCTGACCATCACTGGAAAGGCGATGGTAACGGATCGGGTGCACATCCTGAAGCAGGCTGTTCTTACTGAAATCAACCGTCCGGTCAGCAAAGGCCGAATAAATCACCGGTAAATTGCTGATGTCCTTGGTGATGAATTCGTTTGTCTCCGGATTGTAGAAGGTGACCTCCATCAACTCATCGAAGCCATCCGGATTAATCCCGTAGTAATCAAGGGTGACCGCACCATTGAACGGTGCCTGACTGGTGTAGTAGTTTGCAAACTGCTCGGGGAGAACGGTCTTGTCGGCAACATCCTTGAGAAGCTGGAGCCGTTCCAAGATTGGAAGATTGGGATCCAAATCGCCAAGGCTCACCTTTTGGTTGAGTTTGCTGCCGGCCGCCTGCAATACAAGTTTACCGGGATCAATTCCATACTCATCGGCGATATAGTCGGCCAGATAATCCCCGCGAACCAGATAAGTGGTTGGCACCTCTGGATCGTAGGCGGGAGTATCCCAGTCGCTGGCGCGCGTTAAACTGTTCTGGGCATCCAGCCACCTCGAGGCGTTGGGCGCAAAAGAGTTGTCCCAGATTCCGTTTTCGCGATCGATCCTGGACAGGGCCACGTTACCGGAAATCTTTCCTTCCATAAGATCAAATTTAAGGCCGATCTCACGACTCTCGGTTTCCTCTGCGGGAATAACATCCCCAGCCCCATCGCGCAAAGCCGTGTTAGGGCTGATTCCCTGCGCATACAAACCATAAATGGTCAAATCGGGCGTGATGTCGAAATTCAACCCGAACGTGTAGGTGGTCACTTCGATATCATCTTCAAAGACATCAAATTTGCTCCCGGGGACAACGCCGAAAGTCTCGTCGGGCGCACCGGCCCGATTAGCGTATCCAAAATAGCCCTGGTCCCCACTTTCAAATGAATCCCGGTACCATGCGGTGATATAGCGGTCGTCGGCGGTGGTCTGTGCGATAATATCATTTTTGATTTGTTCGATAACAGCGGCGTCGCCTCCGCCCAGGTCCTTCGCGATGTCCTCAGCTGTCTTCACCACATCGGCAAGCGCCTGCTCACGCAGGAACGCATCGGACACATCCGCCCGCTTGTGGGTGAGCTGGGTGGCGTTGTAGATGTCCCTGCGGACACCAAGGATCACTTCAAGTCGGTCCCTGAAAAACTTGCCCTGGTAAATCCCGTAGTAACCTGTCTGCTCAATAACCTGGTTTAAGTAAACATCGCCGGCGCGAACCGTGTTGTGTCCATCAACCCCGTCATTGCGGCCATCAAAATAAATGGGCTCAAAATTGGAAATGGAGCGGTAGTAGAGTCCGTCATTGTTGAAGGGGTCGGCTACAGGCGAACCGGTTGTGGTGCTATCCACAATAGGGATCCCGGCAAAGTCGGTGGATCGGTTGGCACGAGCATTGCCCCGGTTGATCCCGCCATCCGGAAAATCGATATCGTCCTTGATGTAGGAAAATCCGACAAGAAAGGTATGGTGAGCCTCTTCATCGCGGAAAAAGGGCGTATCAAAGCTATACGTTGCGCGCGCCCGGTATTGCTCGGAGTCGCTTTTGACTACGCTGTCTCGCCACCAGTATTCGATCAACTTAATGTCGTCTGTCGTGGCTGGAAGGATGTAGCTGCCCGTGTGTTTGGTCGGATCCACCTTGGTCGTCAGGCCAAAGGCGTCCCGCACCACATCATCCATCGGTACACCGTAAATTCCGCCGGACTGCCAGATGGAATTCAGCTGGGCATCGTTGGGAATAACCACTTCCACCAGGTTCCGGGAATCGGTACCATCGGTTGAGGTGAATTGCATGGTCCGCTCGGTTGTTTCCTGGCTGGCGAGGAAGGCCCCCAGGTTGATGGAGAGGTTTTTCACCGGAGTCAGGGTAAGATCAGCGAGGAAGTTCTGTTCCTCACGCTCGGCAAAGGTGTCAGGACCGGTGATGCGAAAACCGTCCTTGCGGCCTCCCCCGACAAAATTTTCGTCCTTCAGTTTGAATCCGGGCTGGGTCTTTTCTAACCCGTTTGCGTCAATCGTGTTGAGAGAGGTATTGTAGCCGTTCGGATCGAGCGGTTGCAGGGTTGGGATTTCGCCATCATGCTTGGCCCAGTTGTAGGCTTCGTCATAGATATTCCGGAACTCGGTATTCTTGGCATTGTTGACATTGTCGTAGATCCACTGGGAGGCGATCCCGTCAAACCGGTTAAACCCATCCTGATACTCAAGGAAAAGATTGGCCCACTTGGCCGGGGAATAATCCAGCTGCACTGTCCAGTATTCGGTCTCTTCTTCGGAAAAGTCTCTCCAATTACCGCGGGATTCGATCGATCCCGCTGCACGGTAATTCAGCTGGCCGGGAATCCAATCAGCCACAATCGGTCCAGTGAATTCTGCTTCTGTACGCAAAAAGTCATAATTTCCACCCTTAATACTGAAACCATAGTGCGGTTCAGACAATGGCTTCTCGGGAATCACGTTTACAATACCGGTGAGTACGCCAACACCATAGAGCAGGGAATTCGGGCCCTTGACCACTTCGATACGCTCGATATTGGCGGAGTCCAGCATGCCGCCAAGGGCGATACTCGAATTGGGTGTGACAATCAGGCCACCGTAACGGAAGCCGTAGCGGTTCTGGTATGGGGTCGACAAACCACGGATATAAACCGTGTTCGCAAAACGGTTTGACTGACCGGCCGAGGAAACCGAGCGGTCGCCACTCCCGCTCCCAGCGACTGAACCTTGGGTCCCGCGCGTTGCTCCGACTGAATTGCTTGCCTGATTATCGTCGGTGAACACACCTGCGGCATATATCAGCGCCTCGTTCAGGTTCGATGCACCAGTATCCGTGATGAAGTCCTGGTTGATGACCTGAATAGCCATCGGCAGGTCCTTGATCGCCGTGTTCAAGCTTGTTCCTGAAGTTGAGTTGGTCGACAAGTAGCCAACGTCCTGCGAAGTCGAAACTTCAAAGGGAGACAGCTCAAAAATATCCCCGCCACCGGGGAATTCTGTATCCTGTCCGTTCACCAATGGAACGATCATGCTGATCGTTCCCGCCAATCCTGCTAAACGGATAAATCGGTCAAGTCTGCTTAGTGTTGCCATCATTTTCGGGGTGTTAAAATAAAGGGTAATTAGAAACTGCTTTAATAATTATGAATGCCCAAAGCCCATGTCAACGGCATTTACTGATAATTATAATAGCCGCTCCGGAAAGGCGGGTGGGTCAAACGGGGACTCCCCGGCTCAGGAACCCGCGGCAAGGAGGCTTTTAAGCTTTAGGGACGGCTTGGGCAAGGCGGGGCCTGAGCTCTCGCGGACCACAAATTTAGAGGGGAGGACGATATCGAGGAGGGAATCCCCTTCGTGGAGCTCGGGGTTGAGGAGAATCCGTCCGGCCTCGCGGCCAAGATTTTCCGGAATGGAGGCCGCACTAGTGATACCGGGAATTTCCTCAGCGCAAACGCGGGTATTATCGAAGGCGGCGACGCTGACATCTTCGCCGATGTTGAGCCCTTCCTGGAAGAGCCGGCTCAAGGCGCCCCGGGCGACAAGGCCGTTTACACACATCCATGCTGTGGGGAAATTCTTGGTGTGCCCTTGGAGGATGGTCCCGGCCATCTGGTATCCCTGCTTCCGTTCGGCGTCCTCCATGATGAACACGGCCTCATCGGGTAAATTGAGATTATACCGGGCAAGAGCCCGCTGGAGGCCGTGGAGGCGTTCATCATTTCGGCTGCGGGAGACCATGCCACCGAGGAAGGCGAAGTGCCGGTGACCGAGTTCGTAGAGGTGATCCACCAATTGCTCAGCCGCCTGATATTCATTCCCGTTAACGGAATGGCAAAACCCGGGGCTGCGCGCACTCAGATAAACCAGGGGCTTGCCGAGATCCCTCACTGCGCCGAGAAAGTCTGAGTTGACTTCGCCCATGATGACAACCCCCGTAAGGGGCGTATTGCGCCAGCTATTATTGGCCAACTCCTTTGTGGAAATATCCATTTCAGAACCAAGGAAAACCAATTTGTAGTTCTGCCCTCGCAGGAAGTCATGCAACCCCTGGGCCACATGACTGAAAAAATTGCTCTTGTTCGCCAATTTCAGCGGCGCACGAAGGAAGTAGCCCACAGTCTGCATGGATTCCCCACCGAAGGCACTGTTTTCCGACAACTTCATCCCTTTCGGCGAATACCCATGCTTCAGTGCATAGTCCCAGATACGGTCGTAGGTTTCCTTCGCAATGCCCTCCTTGCGCCCATTCAGGACAATCGAGACCAGCGACTGGGAAACTCCAAGCTTCTCGGCAATCTTAGCCTGTGAAATCTTTTTAGGCATTAAAAGAAATTAATTTAGATTTCAGCCGGAGTGCAATTTTCTTTAAGGAAAAATTTAGCTGTGCCCAGGACCCGTTTTGATTGGTGTTCTTCCCTTTGTTAGTCCTGCTCCTTAATTTAGCCTTGAAGATACTCGCCCAACAGGCAAGAACCTCTGTTTAATAATTATTATAAAAGGTAAAATATGACGCACTCAAGTGAACTTAACTGGAGCTTTTCGAGTTTGGGCTGTCCTGAACTCGGGCTTGAGGAAATTGTTAAACTGGCGCAGCAGTATGACCTGAGCCGATTGGAGCTCCGAACCGTGGAAGACCGTGTGGACCTGCCGGAACTGTTCAAGGGGCGATACGGGAATGCAGAAACGCTTTCGAGGTATTTATCGGACGAAGGAATGTCCGTGGTCGCGTTGGATGCATCCTTGAAACTGGTCGGAAACACGCCAAGCGACCGGGATGAATTTCTGAAATTCATGGAATGGGCAGATGCCCTGGGAGCCCCCAATGTGCGGATCTTTGATGGAGGAAGCTTCACTCCTGAACTGGGAGAGGCGGACATGGAAGCCGCTCTTGAAACCATTTCCTGGTGGCGCGGGGAACAAGCCGGAAATGGCTGGAAGGCAGACATCATGGTGGAAACGCATGACTGCCTGACCGCTACGCGCGCAGTGCAGCAGTTACAAGCGGCACTGAGTGATCCGGTAAGGATTCTCTGGGACACGCACCATACATGGAAAAAAGCGGACGAAAAAATTGAGGATACCTGGGCAGCGCTCAAGGAATGGATTCCTCATGTGCACGTGAAGGACAGCATCAGCGAACCATCGGCACGTCATCCATTCACTTATGTGATGCTGGGAGACGGGGAATTCGATCTCGCCTCGACCGTTGACCTCCTTCGTGGTGAAGCTTTTCAGGGAACGGTGAGCATTGAATGGGAGCGTAAATGGCACCCGTATCTGCCACCTCTCGGGGACGCCCTGAAGCGCGCGCGGGAACTCGGATGGTGGTGAATGAAGGAACCTTCTTTTTAGAGTGACTCGATGCTGAGCTCTCCATCCGTGAGGCGAATGCGGTCGATCTTGCCGTCGGGTCGCTGGATTTCAATGCCCTCACGGTCGATTAGCTCCATCTTAAACTCCGAGGCCTCGGCGGCGTCGCGCGACGGCCAGAGGACGGCAAAAATCGTTTGTTCATCCCTGTCGTTCAAGGTGTTGGCCTGGAAGTGCGCCTGGTCAACGGCGGGTTCCCGCAAGTAAACCTGGGAGTTGATAAACCCGGGATCCTTGTACTTTGGATCGACCTCTACCGGGAACCCGGTCCAGCCTTTCATCTGCAGGGTGTTGTCGTAGGCGCGCAAGCGTCCATAAAGATAGACACCGTTGCGCTCGATGACGACCGACCCATCCACCTCGTGGAAGGTCATGGGATCCCGGGCATGGAGTAGCCAATCAATCCGGCCGGGGCTTTTCAAGAGGACATGATCGCGGATGACGAAGTATCGATTGTCGATGAAGATAATGTCGCGGATTGCCTTGCGCACAGTATCGTGGCGGGATTGGCGGGTATTGTATGCCACGGTGGCATCACCGGTTGTCCAGACCGCGCGGTCCGATTCCTCAAAACGGAGAATCTTGCCGGTAGCGTTCTTGTCCTGCGACTGCTGCCCCTGGCGACTGATAAGAATGTTGTTCTTCGAAATTGTCTGCCTCGTGTAGTACTTGTGCATCTGGGAGCGGTGGTACTCGCGGTATCCGCTGTTGATGGCAAGCTGCTCGCCATAGGCATTCAGGATAAAGGAATTCTGGTCGGCATGGCTGTGGCTGAAGGAACCGTAGGGACTGCTCTTGAAAGACAGCATGATGTCGTTCTCCGGATTCCCAAGGTCACTGTGCATCGAAACCCAGCCGACATCGGCAAACAGCCGCGATCCGGGAAGTTCTGAGAGCGGTTCGCGCTCCAGTTGGCCCGCCTTGGCGCCGATGAAATCGCGAACCCAGGATTCGGCAGCGGTCGGATAGGAACGGTAGAGATGCTCAATACCGAGATCAACCGGTAGCGGACGCGGATCAGAGTAGAGATCAGTATAGGACAAAAGGTATCCATTATTGGTGACACGCCCAAGGTGGGCCAGGAAATGACATACACCCGGTTCCATGTTGAATTGTCCAGCGTTTGAAAGATCACCGAATCCAGTTGTCGGATACGGCTGGACGAAATACACCTGAAAATAGCCCGTGTTGCGCCAGAAAGACTGAGCGTAGGCGAGTGGGTCTCCAATCGCGAACAGGGCATCCTGAAAAATGGCGTGCTCATAGACACCCCTCCAGTAGGCGGGGCCTTCCGCCCAGCCGCCGTCATCGCCGCCCCAGGGTGTGAAGATATCGCGATACCATGTGTAGACAAATTCCCACCAGTCACGCGCTTCAGGAAGATCGTCCCACAGGGCAAGGGCGGCCAGACCAGTCATGGCCATGAACCGGACCGAGTGGCTGGCCGGCTCATTCTCGACTGAATTACGTGTCAGATCAGGAACTCCGTGTTCCATGATTGAAGCCATGTTGCGTCCGCCCCGGACACGGAAGTGATCAAGGACTTGCTGCCGCTCAGTATCCGATAATTGAGTACGTATTTGATCGTAAACCTGGGGCAGTTTGCGGAAAAGCCTGAAATGGGCCTCATCATTGTAATCAATCCCTGTCGGGCCGAGTGGATCCCACTTCGTCAATAAAAGGAGTATCGCCTTCGCCTTTTCCAGATAGGGCTCCTCATCCGTAAGCAGCCAGATAAGCGTTGCTGCCTCAGCAACACCCGTTAACTGGCCGCTGAGATCCTGCATGCCCCGCCACTTGTCAACTTGCTCACTCGTGCGCCGGCGGGGATCGGGATCCCCATAACTCTCGGGTTCTTCGGGAATGGGCCAGTCCATCCAGAATGTATCTAAATCTTCCTTGAGTCGTTCGAGGTAAGCCTTCCCGTTTCCCGTGGAATTGAATTGAATGAAGGTATTCTTCTGTCCGGAGAGGACCCATGTCCGTGGAGCCTCCTCGGGGACATGCTTAAACGGATCGAGGCCAACATCGGCGGAATCCAGGAGCAGGGGGCTCCCCGCAAGGGTGATCAAGATCGCGAGATTTTTGTTCATAGGTGGAGTCTCCTTATAGATTCAATGACGGCAGGGCGGAATGTGTGATCGTCCAATTCCCGAGGGAGGGATGTTCGAGTATCCATTTACCCCGCTGGATGGAAAGACATTCCCACGGCTTGGCTTCCTCCTCCTTGTTTCCGCCGTAGACAAGGGCGGCAAGCACACGCTCGCCGGAAGCCTTTCCTGTCTGCGCCAGAGGCGTGACGTGGTAAGGTGCCTGCACATGGCTGCGGCGCTCATCATCATCTGTCCGCTCGTCCCACAAAACGCCTTCAAACCCCAGCAATGGCTGGAGTGCACTGTAGCGGCTATTTGTCGCAACTGAGTGGATACACCCATCGCTCTTTCTCTTAAATGACTGCGCTTCCCTGCTGGGAAGGGCGTACCCTCCGAGCGTGAAGAGAACGGGCTGGTAGGCGTCCGTCCAATGGATTTCGAGTAGCCAGCCCTTGTTCCACCAGATGCTGGTTTCGACAATGGTGAGGAGCTGCTCCAACTTATCCCCGAGGGCGTACGTGCAGGACAGGTGGTCCTTATCCAGTTCAAAGGGTTGTGTATAGTGGCGTCCATGGATGCGGGTGTCACTGCCGCCTTCCATGGTCAGACCCCCGTCACGGGAATACCATCCGGCGAACTTGTTGTAATACTCGCCTTGATGTCCGATTTGAAACCCCATCCCCGTGCGGTAAGCCAGTTTGCCCCATTTCCATGGACCGAATTTGGTCATGTTCATGGGGGAGATCTCGGTCCCCGCATTCAGGATTTCCACCTCTCCATCAATTGACCGGAAAACAAGACCGGCATCCTTTTGAACCCGGACATATTCCCCTTCTTCAGAGGCAAGCGGCTCCTCGGCATCAACCCAAAAGGGATGATCCGGGGGGAGGAGCAAAGCGGAAAAAGCCTTGGATGCCCAATAAACGGATCCTGCGCAGCTATACCCTTCGGACAACTCGGGGAACACATCGGTCCAACCGATTCCGATCGCCCCTTGCTCCTGGTAAATCGGCTTCTCAAGGAAAAAGCGGAGATTGCGATTGCAGAGGCGACGGGCCCTTCCTGCAGAGAGCGGACTCACGCCAAGAAGCGCGGCTAAAGGAAAGGGCGCACAGGCATTGAAACGGTAGGTGATCGACCGGCCAAACGCTGGATGTTCCCCGCTGGCCGCGAACACGTGCTGGTACTCGTCAAGGAATTCGCCGGCCCAACCGCACCAGCGGGCCTTGCGCTCCGGATTGGTATGTCCGAAGAGGTGACTCCATAGCAGACCGTAGAAATGAAAGGCGTAGGCATTGTAATGATCGTAGCTCTGATTCACCCCATCCATGAACCAGCCCTGGCTGCGGTACATTCCCTCCATTTCAGAAAACCAGGATTCAATGGAGGCGGCGTCAGCTGGACGGTCCATGCCGATTTCCCTTAAAAACTCCAATGCGAGAAGCCCAAAATAAAAATGATTGTTCCACACATGGCCGGTTGCCCGGTTTGTGGCAATGTAGCGACTGACCTGATACTTTTCCTCATCGCTGAATGGATTCCACAAATATTCCCGTGCCAGGAGCAAGGCACTGGCGAGCAGACCGATCTCCACCCCATTCTGATGGTAGTTTGTGTTGGGCCCCCAATAACAGGGTGATTCAGGGTCAGTTCCGCGCAACAAGGCTTGCCTCAGCCAGGAGGCCACCCGTTCCCGCTTACCTGAGTCGTTGCCGTGCTGTAGGGATTGCAACCAGAAAGCGGACAATAAACAGGGCCGGGTAAAGGCTTCCAGCCTGTCCGCGTTCGCATCATGGTCACTTGCCTTTCCGGATAAGGGAATCTCGGATCCCTCTGGATCTGCCAAGGCCATCAAAGCATCAACGAGTTGCTCTGCAGATTCCTGCCAGAACACGTAGTCAGCTGGTAGCTTCATAAATCAGGATATCCGCTTACTCACCTCGGCCGTGATCTGGTCCATCATCGGTTCCCCGGCCAGATAGCGATGAATATTCCTAATTCCATGCAGTGTGGCATCCTGCCGGCGATCAATAGTCGGGCCTCCAAGATGCGGAAGCGTAAAGACTTGGTCCAGTTTTCTGAAGGGAGAATCAGCTGGCAGGGGTTCTTCACCAAACACATCCAAGGCAACCTGAATATTTCCCTCCGCCGCAACTTTGGCAAGGGCCACTTCATCCACAACCGCACCACGGCCAATATTCACGAAGGCTCCACCGTGCTCAATCATCCGCAAAAGTTCCTCAGTAACGATCCCACGGTTTTTAGGCGTAAGGGCAGCCAACTCGAAAATCACATCGTTTTTGGAAAAGAGATCCTCCAGCGTGTCAGCGCGCAGCACATCATGCTCCGCAAGAAGCGCATCGGGGACACTGGGAGAAAAGGTCGAGACAGGGCAGTCAAACGGAACCAGCAGTCTGCGGAGCTCCTGGGATATTGCGCCAAATCCGTGCAGGCCCACACGGCGCCCAAAGAGCGAACCGGTTTCCACTTTTTTGCGGTCCTTCCATCCCGCGCGGTTATGCATTTCCAATGTCCAGAATGACGCCCTTCTCAGGGCACCGATCGCCAGCATCAAACCGCATTCGGCTACTGTCCGGGAAATTGAATGCCCCCAGTTGGTCACGATAAGTCCTTCAGCAATCAAATCGTCAGATACGGTCCCCTTGACCGACCCGACGAGATGGCACATGTAATTCAACTCCGGGATTTCCTTTAAACAGTCTTCCGGCAGGGATGGGGTCATCCATCCCGTCAGGATAATTTCTGGACGAATTTCCTTCAGCCATGCTTTCCATTCATCCTCGCCCTGGAAAGAGGATGCCTCAGCAAAATGGATATCGTCGCTGATTTCCTCTAGCTTTTGTAAAATGTGCTTGGGTATGAAACTTGAGTATTCCCAGGGGTCGAGAATCACTCCAATACGGGGGTTGCGTGTTTTCATTTAAGAAGAGTGTTGAGGTAGTTAGGATGGTATAATGGAACCACCGCTAAAGAAGGATTAGATTGTGAATTGCCGTAAGTCCAACAGGGAGGCCACGTGCTTATGATTCATATTTATTACTTATTAAAATAAACAGGGGTTGCGTCAAGCCTTGGGTTTAAAAAGGGAAAGGAATAAATATCCTCGCCAGCGGGTAACGAAGATATTTCTTACGGAATACATGAAAATCTGTTGTATAGGAGCCGGATATGTGGGTGGGCCGACGATGGCCAAGATTGCCCAGAAGTGCGAAAAGATCGAAGTCACGGTTGTGGACATGAACCCGGACCGGATAGCCGCATGGCAGACGGATGAGCTACCTGTTTACGAACCGGGACTGCTTGAGGTTGTCAAGGAGGCCCGTGGTCGCAACTTGTTTTTCTCAACGGATGTGGACGCAAAGATCAAGGAGGCCGATATTGTCTTCATTTGTGTAAACACCCCGACAAAGACATTTGGAATCGGGGCCGGAAAAGCCGCTGATCTCCAGTATGTGGAGAAGTGCGCCCGGCAGATCGCGTCTGTCTCGGACAGCGACAAGATCATTGTCGAAAAGTCGACCCTGCCCGTCCGCACCGCCGAATCCATCAAGCGCATCCTCGACTCGACCGGTTCCAGCAACAAATTCCAAGTCCTCTCCAATCCGGAATTCCTTGCTGAAGGAACGGCTATGGCGGACCTTGAGAACCCAGACCGGGTCCTGATCGGTGGCGAGACGACGGAAGAAGGCCAGGCAGCTGTCCAGAAGCTCGTGGATGTCTATGCCGAATGGGTGCCGCGGGAAAACATCCTCACCACGAATCTCTGGAGCTCCGAGCTTTCAAAATTGACCGCCAACGCCTTTCTGGCCCAGCGCATCAGCTCGATCAACGCCATTTCGGCCCTCTGTGAAGCAACAGGGGCGGATGTGGACGAGGTAGCCTACGCAATTGGCCGCGATTCACGGATTGGACCCAAGTTTCTGAAGAGCAGTGTCGGCTTCGGGGGATCCTGCTTCCAGAAGGACATCCTGAATTTGGTTTACCTGTGCAACCACTTTGGTTTGTCATCGGTGGCAGACTACTGGGAATCGGTCGTCCAGATGAACGACTACCAGAAGCGCCGCTTCAGCCAGCGGATTGTCCGGACGCTCTTCAACACCGTTTCCGGCAAGAAAATCGCTATCCTTGGCTTTGCCTTCAAGAAGGACACTAACGACACCCGTGAATCCGCCGCGATACATGTCTGCAAGGACTTGTTGGAAGAAGGTGGCCATCTGGCGATCTACGACCCGAAAGTCACGACAGCGCAGATTTATTCCGATCTTGGTATCGATGAATCGAATACACAGGTCTCAATCCACAAGGACGCCTACTCGGCCGCGGACAAGGCTCACGCTGTCGCGATCCTCACAGAATGGGATGTCCTCAAGGAGGACCAGACCGATTACAACAAAGTCTTCGACTCGATGGAAAAGCCGGCCTTTTTCTTTGATGGGCGCAACCTCGTCGACCTGGAAGTGCTTCGTAAGATCGGGTTTGAGGCTCACGGAATCGGCAAGCCCTGAGGTGTTCAGTAATGACTGCTATCCCCGTGCGTCAGCGAACGGGGTGTGTTGCCTTCGGTAACGGCGGATTAGCGGGAGAATATCTGCCGGATCATCGCAATCAAACAGTTGCTGTCGAACCTCGGCATCTGCACAAAGGCGGGCAATTTCCCCGAGCACAGCCAGGTGAAGCTCGGGTTTATCAACCGGACTGACCAGCATGAAGACAAGGCGCACGGGATCCTCTTCATCACCGAGCTCGATCCCGGTTGGCAACAAACCAATGGCGCAACACGTGCGGCTGATGCCCTCCACCTTGGCATGAGGCAAAGCAACTCCGTGTCCCAGAGTCGTCGGAACGGATAATTCCCGCTCAAGAAGCTGATCCAAAAGCACGCTCCCGGAAAGGATGGGGTCCGCTGTGGAAAGTTGTCCCGCCAAGGCCTTGTAGAGCTCACCCGGTTCCTTGGTATCCAGCGAAACAATCCAATCACTGTTCAGGGCATTGAGCAGATAATCCGCCTCCCTCTGCAGGTAAAGTGTGCTGGGTGCCACCTTGTCGGAGGTCATTTTGCTATCCGGGCCAGGATCCAGGAGAACTTCCTCGGCGTGCGCGGTCAGCAAGGCAGCAAGGTTTCCGGGATTTTTCATCCGCATGCCTTCGAGTTCGACGGTGGCCGCCTCCCCGAGCATGAGCTCGGAACTAATCATGGACGGTTTTGGCATCCAGCTCCACAAGATGATACCGGTGTGATGAATGTCCTCCTCGGCTGGCTTGGAAGAAGCCCACCGATAAACATGGTCCTTCCCGAAAACGGGTTCCCATTTTTTGCACAAAAGCTCGTTGAGGTCCTCATTGTCGGTAAAGGCCATCAGCTTTCCGACCCCGCGCATTTCCACGCGATCCTCGATGGCCGCCGTCTCCCGGGCATCCCCGAAAAAGGCCTTGAGGCCTTCCTGCTGGGCCTCACTCACGGCCACCCGGTTCCCGTCAACAAGGGCGACTGGCACTTCCCTCACCTTTTCAAGGAAGCGGGCTATCTGGCGGGCTATTGGATGCGCTCCGACAATCAACCATCCGTCTGGATGCTTCTCATTCAGGCCGAGAAGTTTTGATAGTGGTCCGGCGGTAAACCCTTGCAAAAGGACCGTTGTGAAGATCACGGAGTAGACGAAAGTCTCGAGAAAAGCAGGATTTTCGAACCGGCCAAGCTCCGTCAGGGTCAGGACAAAAAGGGAAGCCATGGAGGCGGCAACCACTCCGCGCGGGGCCACCCATGAGAGAAAGACCAACTCCTTCCAGTTCAAGCCCGCCCCGCGGGTACAGGCAAAGATTGCCAAGGGGCGCACAACTAAAATGACAACACCGACCAGGGCAAATCCCAGTAATCCAAAATCAATGAACTGCTGAAGTTGCAGGCGGGCGGTCAGGAGAATAAAGACAAAGCCGATCAGGAGATCCGTTATAATCGATTTGAACTCAACAATCCCCCGCAAGGCTGGCGGTTGACGCGATCCGCAGATCAACCCGGCCACAATCACTGAAAGCAGCCCCCCTTCGGCAATTATCGCCTCCGTCACGCCGAAGATGAGCATGGCGGATCCAACCGTGAATACATTGATCATTTCCTCCGGAATAATCTGTTTCTTCAAGATCCAGGCAATCAGCTCGCCACCGACGACGCCGATCAGCAACCCGCCAAGGAGCCGGATTGCAAAGTGAATGAACGCCTCCTCGCCCCCACCGCCAACAACCCACTCATAGGCCAGAACGGCAAGAAAAACGCCGATCGGATCAATCAGGACCCCTTCCCAGTGAAGAATGTTGTGCAGGTTCCATTTTAACCGGATTCGTTTTAAGATTGGCTGGATGACGGTTGGTCCAGTCACGATAACGAGGCTGCTTGTGAGGGCGGCAAAGGCGGGATCAACTGGAAAGATTAGCCAGATCGTCAGCCCCGTGCCGACCCATGTCACGACCACCCCGACAGTCAGTAGATTCCGGATAACCCTTGGGGCGGAACGATACCCGTTCACATCAAGGGTCAGCCCCCCCTCAAAGAGAATGAGGCCAACGGCTACTGCCACCAGGACATTGAGCGCGGGTCCCAACGTGTCCGGTTGCACAAATCCCAGTACCTCCGGGCCGAGGATAATGCCCCCGAAAAGCAGGAGAACGATTCCCGGAATCTTGAGCATCTTGGCAAGGACCATGAGCATCCCTCCCACCGCAATGGAAAGGGCAAGGGTGCTCACCACCACATTGCCCATGTCACCATTCAATTGTGCTGCTAAAATCATAGGGGCGAGGCTTTGGATCGACTTTCAGCCAACGCCTGAAGGATTTTGGGGAGGCTCGAGAAACAGGGACACCCGGTCTCCTTCAGGCGGTTCATCGGATGATGCCCTCCTTCGATCATCCACCCGTCAATGCCCATCTCAGCGGCTACTTCAGCGTCGTGCATGGTATCACCGATCAGCAGCACCCGTGCCGGATCAATCCCGGATTCACGAATCCAGTCACAACCCCGGCCGGACTTGCCCGGTGCATGAATGGAATCAATTCCCAGCAATTCATCGAAGAACCCAGCCAGGCCGTAATCGCTGATCATCCGTTCAAGGTTGTCCTGCCGGCTGGCACTCAGGACAGATTGGCGGATCCCAAGGTCCCGGATCTGACCAAGCGCTTCGACGGTTCCTTCGCGAAGAACACAACTGTTCACATTTTGAAAGTACGTGTCCACGAATTCATGGGAAATCACTTCGAACGGCTCCTTCTCAAAATCAAAGCCAAGACGCTCGTAATAAAGTATAACCGGAAAATCAAAGAGCCGCCCGTGTTCCTCCCTGGAGGGTTCCGGCAAGCCACGGCGCCGGAGCATGCTGTTGATAATCGAAAGGCCGTACAGACTGTCGTCGAGGAGGGTCCCGTTCCAGTCCCATAAAATTACATCGTAGCCAGAGCCATCCATATCCGTGACGAAAGGTAAAACCTCCGCAAAGGCAACTGCACATTAGAATAATGGCACAGGGAGCAAAAAATGGTGAAAATGGCAGGCCCACAAGGACTTGAACCTTGAATGGCTGGACCAAAACCAGCTGTGTTGCCAATTACACCATGGGCCTACGCTTGATAAAGGAGAGCAATAAAGGCCCGCCCAATCCCCTCGTCAAGCACGATCCCGAATTCTCCGGGCCTATCTTTGAGCGTGAGAGGGATTGACCTTTTGCGCTTCGCTCCAACACTGTCCGCTTTGATGCAAGCAAGTTCCGAAGGCAGTGAAACCCGCGTCAAGCGGATCGTTCTAAAACTAAGCGGTGAAGTCCTTCGCTGCAGCAAATCAGGGGAAACGATTGATGGAACCATCCTGCACGACGTGTGCAAGCAGGTGAAATCAGTTTATGACCTCGGAATTGAGATCGGACTTGTCGTGGGAGGAGGCAATATCTTCCGCGGCCTGAGCGGCGTTGAAAAGCGGGGGGTTGCCCGGACCACAGGCGACTATATGGGCATGATGGCCACCGTGATCAACGGGATGGCCCTGATGGATTGCCTGGAAAAAATGGAAGTGCCCGTGCGGGTGCTCAGCGCAATCGAGATGAACAAGGTGGCTGAGCCTTATATCCTCCGCCGGGCCACGCGACATCTTGAGAAAAAGCGTGTGGTTATATTTGTTGGCGGAACAGGAAACCCTTATTTCTCCACAGACACCACGGCCGCCCTGCGGGCCAGTGAGATTGGCGCTGAAGTCATTTTGAAGGCCACCAAGGTTGATGGAATCTACGACAAGGATCCCGTAAAGCATCCGGATGCGGTGAAATTCGACAAGATCTCCTTTGCCGAGGCCCTCAAACTTCGCCTGAAAGTCATGGATGCGACAGCCTTTGCTCTCTGCCAGGACAATAAAATGCCGATCCTTGTCTTCAATATGAACCAGGAAGGCGGGATCAAACAGGCGGTCCTTGGGAAAAAAATTGGCACCCTCGTCAGTTAATCCCCTCGACCGAGGCTTGAACCCGTTTGTACAGACCCTATAAAGATAATTCTAAACCCAATTTGGAGGTAAATCATGGACTTCGACACAATTCATCTGGAAGCAGTAGAGCTGATGCAAAAGGCGCTTCAACACACCTTGCATGAGTTCGCCAACATTCATACCGGCAAGGCCACGCCGGCGATGATCGAGAATATTTCTGTTCACGTGGAATCCTACGGTTCCAATATGGCCATCCGTGAGTTGGGTGCGATCACAACTCCGGATAACCACACCCTGCAAGTCACGCCATGGGATAAGGGCACTTCAGGGGCCATCGAAAAAGGGATCCGGGATGCCAATCTCGGGCTGAATCCCCTTTCGAGAGGCGCAACCATTCTGGTCCCCATCCCGGAACTTTCCGGTGACCGGCGTAAGGAGATGGTCAAGATGGCCGCTAATCATGCAGAGGAAGGCCGTGTCAGTGTTCGGCAGGCCCGTCACCACGCAATGGATCAGCTTAAAAAACTCAAAACGGATGGGCACGTCTCTGAGGATGATGTGAAGCGCCATGAGAAGGAAATCCAGGACGAAACGGATTCCCATGTGAAGCAGATCAATGACGCCCTCGCGGCCAAGGAGCAGGAGCTCCTGCAAGTCTAGGCACTTCATGCAGTTTCTGGAGGCGAATGCGCGCCGGGTCGTCATAAAGATCGGGACCAATTCATTGACGGGTCCCGGGGGCGATCTGCTGAGCGGCCGTATTGAAGCCGTTTGCAGGGAAATTTCCTCCCTCAAGGAGCACGGCTTTGAAGTGGTTGTGGTCTCCTCGGGTGCCGTCGGGTTGGGCATCGGAAAACTTGAATTGACCGACAGACCGGATGATCTCGCAGGCTTGCAGGCCTGTGCGGCAGTCGGGCAATCCTGCCTCATGCAGGCATGGCAGGCTGCCCTCCAGACTCACCAGATAACGGCTGCCCAAATTCTCCTCACCCGCGAAGATGTCCAGGGCCGCAAGCGGCATCTGGCCGTCCGGAATACACTCGAGGAATTGCTTTCATACGGGGCCGTCCCTGTTGTGAACGAAAACGACACGGTCAGCGCGGATGAGATTAAATTCGGTGACAATGACGTCCTGAGCGCGCTGGTAGCCAGTCTTATAAAAGCCGACCTGCTGATCATCCTCTCCAACATTCCCGGGCTCATGAAGGATCATGGGCGAGGAGCCCTGATTCC
The DNA here is from genome assembly GCF_010500615.1 of Oceanipulchritudo coccoides. NCBI lineage: Bacteria > Pseudomonadati > Verrucomicrobiota > Opitutia > Puniceicoccales > Oceanipulchritudinaceae > Oceanipulchritudo > Oceanipulchritudo coccoides. The sequence goes on along the minus strand of NZ_JAAGNX010000002.1, from coordinate 410,410 downwards.
CTTGGTTGAAGAGGTCACGGAAGACATCCGAGAGCTTGCCGGTGGTCCCGAAAACCAATTTTCCACTGGTGGGATGATCACCAAGATTGAAGCTGCGAAGCTGGCCACCCAATCCGGTTGCGGGGTCTTTATTGGCAGTGCCAATGAGCCCGGGATCATCGGAAAGGTCCATGATGGCACAGCCCCCGGAACCTTTTTCATGCCGCAGACGATTTCCCTTGCCGCCCGGAAGCGCTGGATTGCTTTTTTTGAGAAACCAATGGGCTCCCTCCATCTTGATGCAGGGGCAGCACGGGCCATTCTTGAAAATCATTCCAGCCTGCTGGCGAAGGGGCTTCTCAGCTGCACAGGTTCCTTCGAGCAGGGCGCGGTAGTCAACCTTCTCGATCCCGATTCAAATACAATTGCCCGCGGGATTGTCGCTTATGATGCCGCGACGCTTAGTGGCATTATCGGGTTGGATTCCAGCCAAATCCAGAAGACCCAACCGGAACGATCGCGCTTTGAGGTCGTCCATCGCGACAGCCTGGTGCTGATCTGAAGGTGCCCGGGATTACTGCGCGGAAGTGACTGTGTTGAAGCGGTCGGTCACCAGGACAACAGATGCCGTCTCCGCTTTCCATGAGGATTCTCCCGAATATGGCAGGATAATGTTGTCCCCGCGGGTCACGGCATTTCCGTCCCCGGCAACCAGCTTACCTTCAGCGACACTGAGAATGCGCGGTTCTTCATTGGCAGGAAAGAAAAGTTCCTCACCGGGCTTCAGCTCAAGCCGGCGAAGGCGAAATTCCTCAGAATCGGCCAGAACCGATTCCGGGCCTTCGGGGTGCATCAACTCGGGATCCGTATCCTCGAAATCTATGGATTTCATGGATTCCTCAATGTGCAACTGCCGCGGCTTTCCATCCAGGCCGACCCGTCCCCAGTCATAGACGCGATAGGTCGTGTCCGAATTTTGCTGAATCTCAAGGATCAGGTTCCCAGCATCAATTGCGTGCAGGCGCCCACTTCGGACAAAGAGGGAATCCCCTTTTCTCGCCGGAAGGCGGCAGACCAATCCCTCCAGCTCCTCATCTTCAATTGCTTTGCGAAACACGTCGGCCTGCACGCCCGGCTTGACCCCGGCCAGCAGGGCCGCATCCGGTGTGGCTTCCACAATGTACCAATTCTCAGTCTTGGGCTCACCATTGAGCTCGGGCGCGACCGAGGCAGGTGGATGAACCTGCAGGCTGAGCCGGTCCTGGCAGTCCAACCACTTCACTAGGATGGGAAACGGCCTGTCGGCTGGCCAACCCGGACCCATCAGGGCATTCGGATCCGATCTACGAAGGGTTCCGAGGGTCCCGGTTCCTGAATCAAGGGGAGAGTCCGCCTCCGGCCGGTCGACGAGTTCCCAGCTTTCGCCAATCACCTTTCCTTCCGGCAAATCACGCCCGAGGGAAAGCTCAAGGCCCCGGCCTCCCCAGACTCGCTCTTGATAAATTGGTGTAAAACGCAGAAAAGAAATCATAAAAAAGATAAAAAACTCGTGATGTACGTGGTCAATTGCTAATCCTTCCTTGTCTTCTGGAAAGCTTCTGCCTATTCAATTTCCCTTAACATAAATGGCAGCCAGGAAGCGTAAACCGGTGCAGAAAGCACCCACATTCGGACCACGGGATCCAAAACCAAGGCCTTTTTTGGCTTTGGTCTTCCTTATACTTGGACTTTTGATGGCACTTGCCGTCGGGGATTATCACCCCACCCAGAATCCCTCCTTTTATTCTGATATCCAGGATAGCAATCTCATCGGGAAATTCGGCGTCCAGGTGGCCTCCTTCACTCTTTACCTGATGGGTCTGGCGGCCTATGCCACGCCGGTACTGGCTTTTTGGATCTCCTACATGTTTTTCAGACCGTATGCCCGGAAACTCGGTATCCGAAAGCTGGTCCCTGTCGTTCTCGTTTTCCTGAGCCTCTCAGTCTTTGGCAGCATGTACCAGATTGAGTCGGCCGAGTCTCCTGTTGTGGGGGTTGTTCATCTGGCGGAGGTTTCCGACAACTTCTTCCCATACGGCTGGGGAGGCCTTCTGGGCTTTTACATCTATGCCCAGTTCTTGCGCGATTTTCTGGGTATGGTCGGCTCCATCGTGGTCTTTGGTGTCTTTAGTCTGTTTTCCCTCGTTTTCCTGCTCTTCGACAATGTGGGCAGCGACATTCGTCATCTTTTCAGCGTGAAGATTGCAGCCTGGGTGGCTTCACGTGAGGAACGGGCTATCGCCCGCCGGGAACGCAAGGAAGCCCGTAAAGCCGAAAAACTGGCTAGAAAACAGAAAGCCCTTGAAGCTAAAAAGGCCAAGGCCGCCTCCGCCCCGCTTGCCCCAGACGAAACTCCGGCAGTGGCCAAGCCCCCGGAGAAAGCCCCTTCAAACCTGAAGATCGGGCGTTCCGAAATAGCAGAACCTTTCGAGCCAATCATGGAGGAAGATACCGTTCCGCAGGCTCAAAAAATGGAAGCTCCGGTTCCAAAGGCCAAGGAGGCTCCCGTAAAGAAGCCAAAAGGCATCACCCTCCCATCGTCCTCTGCCACGGAAAAGGCAGCTGCCACAGGGTCAAACCTGCGCATTATTGCGGGCGAGGAAGTCAAGAAGGCGGCAGCCAAACTTCCCGAGAGGAAGGGTAATTACAAATTCCCGCCAATGCGCCTGCTTACTGAACAAGCTGAGCCGACAACCGTGGAAGACGAATCCGTGCACCAGGCAACATCCGAGATGCTGGTGAAAACCCTCGAGGAATTCGGGGTGCGGGTCTCTCCGGGTGATGTCCATACGGGTCCGGTCATCACACGCTATGATGTGTTCCCCGCCCCCGGTGTCCGCGTGGAGAAAATCCAGAATCTGGACAAGAACATCGCCCTCAACCTGAAGGCGCTTTCGGTGCGTATTCTGGCCCCTGTCCCAGGCAAGGGGTGCGTCGGGGTAGAAGTTCCCAACAAGCACCCGCAATCTGTCTTTATTCGCGATATTCTTGAATCAGCTGACTGGGTTAACAATAAGGCCGAGATTCCGATTGCCCTTGGAAAGGATGTTTCCGGCAAACCCCTGATTGCCGACCTGACCAAAATGCCTCACCTCCTCATTGCCGGTTCGACCGGTTCGGGCAAGACAGTTTGTATTAACGCTGTCATTACATCCCTTCTTTATCATTCCAGTCCTGAGGATCTGCGCTTTGTCATGGTCGACCCGAAAATTGTGGAAATGCAGGTTTATAATTCACTGCCCCACATGCTGGTCCCGGTTGTCACGGATCCAAAGAAGGTACCCAACGCGCTCAAGTATCTGCTCAATGAGATGGAGAAGCGTTACCAACTCTTCGCCGGGCTCGGGGTCCGCAACATCGCCGGCTATAATGCCAAGATGATCAAGTCGAAGCGTGAGGCCAAGGAATTTGAAGAGCGGGCCGCCGCCCTTGATGCTGAATTGACGCCGGAAGAAAGAGCCGCCGCATCCCAGATCGAGGTTCCGCGCGATCCGGGAGCCGGCGAGGAAGCCCCACCGGAAAAACTTCCCTACATCGTGTGTATTGTGGACGAGCTGGCTGACCTGATGATGGTTGCTCCAGCTGACATTGAAACCGGCATTGCCCGACTTGCTCAATTGGCCCGTGCTGCCGGAATTCATCTGATCCTCGCCACACAGCGACCATCCGTGAATGTCATTACGGGCGTCATCAAGGCCAACCTGCCAAGCAGGATATCATTCAAGGTAGCCTCCCGCGTCGACTCACGGACTATTCTGGATACCATGGGGGCCGACCACTTGATTGGAAAAGGGGACATGCTCTTCCTGCCACCAGGCTCGGCAGACCTTGTTCGCGCCCAGGGCGCCTTTGTCAGCGATGATGAGATTACGGCTATTGTCAGTCAGATCAGCGAGATAAATGGCGGACCCGTGTTTGATGAGCAATTTCAACGCAACATTGAATCTGGAGATGACTCCTCCTCCACGGCGGAAGGCGAGTGGGAAGACGAGTTGGTCCCGGATGCAATCAACGTCATCAAGACAAGCAAACGGGCATCCACATCAATGCTGCAACGCCGCTTGAAAATAGGTTATAACCGGGCCGCCCGGATTATGGAAATCCTCGAGGCGGAGGGTATGGTCGGGCCGGAAAACGGGTCCAGTCCGCGGGAAATCCTGATGGATGTCGATCTCTGAAAACTGGCGATCGATGACTGTTCCCCCCACCGCATCGCCGATTATCCTCATCATATGCGGCCCCGCAGGGTCAGGCAAAACCACCCTTTGTGAGCAGTTGCTAAGCGAATTTCCCGACCGCATTGAGCGCATTGTCACGACCACCAGCCGGCAACCAAGACCCGGGGAAGTGGACGGGCTCGACTACCACTTTCTTGATGAGGAAGTGTTCAAAAGGCGACTTGAAAACGGTGACTTTATCGAATGGGCGATCGTCCATGGACGATACTATGGCTCACAGAAAAAGCACATCCTGCAACAATTGGAAAAAGGCAAGGATCTCATGCTCAATATTGATATCCAGGGAGCACAAACATTCAGGAAAGAGCCGTCGATAAATTCGCGCTTGGCCGGTGGGTTGCATACGATTTTTATCCAGCCGGAATCCCTCGAGCAAATCCGCGAGCGCCTGAAGGGTCGCGGAGAAAGCGAAATGGAAATCGAAAGGCGCCTCAAGTCCGCCAGGATTGAACTGCAGGAAGTGGACAATTTTGAACACGTTATCTTAAGTGGAACCCGTGAGGCCGATTACGACGCCCTACGGAAATTATACCTCTCACTCAGGAAATGATGAAAAAAGTATATGTAATAGAAGACCAGACTATCCTCCGTCAGCTCGTCTGTCGCCTTGTTGAGGAATTGCCTGAATGTGAATTGGCGGGCCAGTCAGGCGACGGACTGGAGGGGTATGATGCGTGCCGTGAAATCAAGCCGGACTTGGTCATTGTCGATATTATGGTCCCCAGCTTGAACGGTCTGGAGATTGTCAGGCAACTGAGGAAGGACCTTCCACGCGTTAAGCTGATTATCTTCTCCGCCTATTCGTCACGGGAGCGGGTTCAGTCGGCCATGAAGGCGGGCGTGAACGGAATCATCCACAAGAACGCCTCCATTGACGAATTGGAGGAGGGCATTAAGCGAGTGCTCAACAACGAGTCATTCATGAGTAGCCAGATCCTGGAAACCCTGAGGGACTTGATGCTCAATCCGCATGTCACGGATTCCATGGAGAAATTGACGACCCGGGAACGTGAGCTGCTTCAATTGATTGCCGAGGGCAACACGACCAAGGAGATTGCCGCCAAACTTAACATTAGCGTGAAGACCGCGGATACCCACCGCACCAATGTCATGAACAAACTGGATATTCATGATATTGCCGGGCTGACACGATTCGCCATCCAGAATGGTATCGTCGAGGCCTGAGCGGGAGACAGCCGTCAGGGGAAATGAATGGCCTCAATACCGGCCAGCGTGGCGGCATCCAGAAAGGTGACCACCGCCTGGTAAGGTGCATCATCATGTGGCTGAATTCGTAGTGATGGTTCACTACCGGATAGCCTGCACGTGTTGAGGAAAGTCTTAAGCCTGTCACACAAGGACCTGTAGCCCGTGGATGAGCCCAGCAGGTCAAAACTCGAGCCGTTCCACAAGACTGTTCCCGAGGGAGAAATTGTCATCTGCTGTTCATCAATCGATTCAAGGGGATCAAGAGCCATGCCGGCCGACCCAACCGGACACGGGAGGTCCGCCTCGCTCTTCTCGAGTGAACTGGTTGTCATGAAGTAAACAAGCATGAGGAAGACGCAATCGATCATCGGGGCGATTGGAATCTCGGGGGCATCCATTGGCCGTCGCTGACGCATCCAAATGCCTCAGTTTTCAAAAGTTCCCAGGACCACCTCATCCGCACCAGCCGTACGAATTTCCTCGAATATCTCCTTCCAGAACTTCCAGGGAAGCGAAGGGGGACCGCGCAGGAGCAGCTCGCTCCCCTCGCCTCTCTTCTCAAGCAGGCCCTCCAAAGCTTTGCCATCAACCTGCTTGTTGTACCAGAATATCCTGCTCGAGTCGGCATCCGGAATAAGCGTGAGAACATCCCTTGGTGGTGCCTCAGCGGGGACTTGTGCCGTCTCCGAAACAGGAAGGCTTGTCTCTGGACGGGAATCCTTGGCAAGCGTGCTCACCGTCATGAAAAATACCAGCAGCAGAAACACCATGTCGATCATAGGAGCCATTTGGAAGGGCTCCTCCTGGCGTCGGGTTCGTTTACGCATGCATCCACCTTGGTGACCGGCGGGCGATCAAAAAAGGCTTTCTTTTACCTGAATTTGGGTAAGCAGCCCAACTCACTAATTAGCAAAATCAGTCGGTCTTATTTTTCGATGTAAAGAATCTCTACTTTTGACAAAACTGGTTCTGAATTTTATTAAGGAGTACTCCCCCTGAAGCAGGATTTACAGGAAATCTCAACGAAGGAGGGATAATGAAACGGAGAAATTGCTGCGGCGACTGGGTATGTGTAGTAATACTGTTTATTCTCAGTGCATATTTTGCTAATGGATTGCTAGCCGAAAAGATGGTAACACTTGAATTTCTTGGGACTCCGCCAGGGTATTATGAGTCGTCTGCTGCCATAATAACAACAGATGTTTCTTCAGATGGTTCAATTATTGTCGGCGGATTATACGAATACAACATGATCTCCGACGATGCCGACGATGAATACTCGATCTTTATCTGGGAAAACGGTGTTTATACTCTCTTGCCTGAAATTGGTCGGTGTACACCTATTATAACTGACGATTGTGCCCATATTGTTGCGGAATTAGGATCCGGATTCAGATTTGGGAGTAAATGGAGTTTCACTACAGGAGAAGGATGGGTTCGATCGGAGTTGCCTCATTGGGGGGAAAATCGTTTTTTAATAGAAGCTGTTTCTGGTGATGGAAGTATTACAGTAGGGTCTGCCTATTACGGTGACACCTATATCAAAGAAGCCTGCTGCTGGAAACCAGGCCGTACCGGCACAGTCTTAATGGGGTTGGGCTTTTCAGACCTTGGCGAAAGAGAAAGCAACGCTTATGATGTTTCCTCAAATGGTTCAGTCATAGTGGGTGCAGACAACACGGGAGGTAATCAATATATCCCAGTTCAGTGGATAAATTATAAAGTCAGCATTTTACCGAAACTACCAGGATACGAAACGGAGGCACATTTCGCAAGGGCGGTTTCTGATGATGGTTCTCTAATCCTTGGGCTTGTGGGAGATGACAATAGACCGTCCAAATTCATGATGTGGAAAAATGGCCATCCTGAAATTCTCTTTGAAAATACTGGTCAACTCCGCTTTCTCGACATTTCACGAGATATGAAATCCATGCTTTTGGTCAGTGACACTGGTAGCCAATACACAACAGAAATGATGGATTGGCAACCCATAGCACTGAATCAATTTGTCGACTCTTATGGGATTAACCGACAAGGGTTTAATCTTTCAGCAACTGCCATAAGTGGGGATGGAAGTACCGTTGTTGGCCTAGCGTCTAGAGATGCTGGGGCTAATTATGAGACCTCTACATTCCGTTTGCAAATACTGGAATCGGGCAGGGCAAATTTCGGTCCATTTGAAGTTCGGGTTGACGGCTACTGCGACACCACTCCATGGCTCAGCTGGCTCTGGGTGGAAAACGATCCCTGGGTCTGGAGCGTGGACATGAACCACTGGCTCTATTGCCCCGGCGAGAATGTCACCGAGAACGGCGCATGGGTCTATATCCCGAAATAGGGATTCATCCGTACAGAAAGAGTCGAAAAAAGCTGCAGAAACACAATTTCGATCATTGGAGCCATTTGGAAGGCCTCCTCCTCACGTTTTGCTCGCTTTCGCATATAGCTGAGGAAAACAGGAAATTTGGTCCCTGTCAGGATGGTAAACTGGTCAAATTTGAGCTGAAGACCCGGTCTTTATTGTGCGGTTTCCGAAAACCGCTGCTCACGGATGACGGTGACCTTGATGGTTCCCGGATACTGGAGCTCGTCCTCAATGCGGCGACGAATATTCCGCGCGAGCAAGCCGGCGTCCGCTTCACTGACGGAACCCGGGGAGACAATCACACGGATTTCACGCCCGGCCTGGATGGCATAGGCCTCGGAGACCCCTTCCATGGACTGGGCAATTTCCTCGAGGCTGCGTACCCGGTGAAGATATCCATCCAGGCTGTCGGCACGGACCCCCGGTCGTGTGGCGCTAAGGCTGTCAGCGATCATCACAAGGGCCACATATGGGCTTTCTGCAGGGACTTCACTGTGGTGTGCAGCAACCGCATTGACCACCTTCGGATCTTCGGTCCCTAGACGTTTCAGGAGATAGCTGCCGGCAAGGGCATGGCTGCCTTCATGATCCTGATCAAGGACTTTTCCAATATCATGGAGGAGGCCACTTCGCTTGGCCAGTTCGGTATCCAGCCCGAGCTCTGAAGCAATTAAGGCACATAGATTAGCCACCTCGACGGAGTGCTCGAGTGAGTTCTGATTATTCGAGAGACGAAATCTCAATTTTCCCAGACAAGATACAATTTCCGGGTGCATGCGATTGAGCCGGAGACGGCGCAAGGCATCTTCACCACTGTCAACAACGCTCTGCTTGACTTCCTCTTCAGCGCGATTGACGGCCTCCTCAATACTGCTCGGGTGAATGCGGCCATCCTTGATGAGAGCCTCAAGGGCAAGGCGGGCGGTCTCCCGGCGAACCGGGTCAAAAGATGAAATCAAGACGCTGTCAGGTGTCTCATCGATTAAAAGCGTCGTTCCCGTCATGGACTCGAAGGACTTAATGTTACGCCCTTCCCTGCCGATAATACGACCTTTCATATCATCGCTTGGAATCGCCACAATCGTCGCTGTGATATCCTCCTGCGGGGCCGCGCTCAGCCTTTGCATGCAAGCGATAAGCGTCCGTTTGGCCTCTGCCTCGACTTCCTTTTCCGAGCGGCCCAAAAGCTCCTCTTTCAATTCCCGGACCTCGTCTTGAATATCGTGCCGGACCTGCTCCAGCAATTGTTCCCGGGCTGAATCTACCGTCAGCTGGCTCACTTCCTGGAGGCGGGTGCGATATTCCGCTATATTTTCGCGGAGACGATCCTCCGATCGCTCAATGACATCGTAGCGTTCATCCAGCTCTGACCGCCGCTTTTCGAGCTTTTCGCGTTCCTTTGCAACTGCACTTGCCCCCACAGCCGTCTCTTCTTCAAGACCACGAATCTCGATTTCGCGTCGTTTGAGCTCCCGGTCGGCCTCAGCCTGCCGCTTTTCCAGAGCAATTTCCTCGCGCAGCTTCAACTCCTCAATTTCGAGGGTCTTTTCGCGTTCGATAATCCGGCAACGCTCCGAAAGAAGCGCTTCGTCAGTTTTCTTGCGACGCTGATAGACGAGGAGGGCGAGGACTCCCGCCAAGAGGAGACCCGCGACAAAGGCGGCTATGATACTTATCAACCCCATATTCAGTTCCGATCCAAAAAGAACCGGAAGGTCCGCTTCCGGAAATCCGTCAAACGCATTTTGATAGCGATAGGGGTGCCTTGGTCCGTGTCAAGAAAGCCTTCTCAGCCGATTGCCCCAAAAAACTTCTTCGCGGAGGCCACCGCGTAGTCGCGGTTCATTTTGGCAATGAAATCGAGGCTGATGCCTTTCGGACAAGCCGCTTCACACTCACCGATGTTGGTACAGTTGCCGAAGCCGGCACCATCCATGGCGTTGACCATGCTTAGTGAGCGGCGGTCCTTTTCGGGCTTACCCTGCGGAAGCATGTTCAGCTGGCTCACCTTGGCCGAGGTGAAGAGCATGGCCGACGCATTCGGGCAAACTGCCACGCATGCGCCGCAGCCGATACAGGCCGCTGCATCCATCGCCTTGTCAGCGATTTCCTTGGAAATCGGAAGGGCGTTTGCGTCCTGCGCCGCGCCCACGCGCTGATCAACAAATCCGCCCGCCTGCATGATCGTATCAAGCGGAGTCCGGTCAACGACGAGGTCCCTCATCACCGGGAAAGGCTTTGAGCGGTAGGGCTCGATCGTGATCGTATCCCCATTGCTGAAACTGCGCATGTGCAACTGGCAGGTCGTCTGCAAGGCATTCTTACCGTGGGGAATACCATTGATTACGAGGGAACACATCCCGCAGATACCCTCACGGCAATCATGGTCGAAAGCCACAGGATCCTTGTCCTCCGCGATCAGTTGCTCGTTCAACAAATCAAGCATCTCCAGGAAGGAAGAAGAGGTGGAGACCTCATCCATCTTGTAGGTCTCAAACTGGCCGGTTTCGGAGGCGTCCTTTTGACGCCACACTTTCAAGGTGATTTGAATGTTTTTCTCAGACATTATTTTTCCTGTCTCTTAAATTATCGGAAAGTTCCTTATTTGTAACTGCGTATACCGAGGTGGACATTCTCGAAGGAAAGAGGCTCAACATGCTTTGCGGGAGGATTTTCCAATCCCTTGAACTCCCAGACGGAAACATTGGCGTAATTTTCATCATCGCGGACGGCTTCCCCCTCTTGAGTCTGGTGTTCCTCGCGGAAGTGACCGCCACATGATTCATCACGGTCCAAGGCGTCGTAGCACATCAGCTCGGCAAACTCAAGATGGTCGGCTACCCGGCCCGCACGCTCCAGCTCGATATTCAATTCCTCGGGCCCGCCAGGAATCTTCACGTCTTCCCAGAATTTTTTCCGAAGTTCACGGATTTTCTGGATAGCTTCTTTCAGGCCAGCTTCGTTCCTCGCCATGCCGCACTTGTCGAGCATGATCTTGCCCAACTCAATGTGGATACTTCGCGGACTGGTCTTTCCTTGAATGGAAACCATCTTATCGATCTTCTCCTTCACGGCCGCCTCAGTTTCCACAAAAGGTGCTGAGTTTACGTCCGTCTTGCCGGCTTTGCTCAGAGGCACTTGGGAAGCAAGGTAATTGCCGATCACATATGGGGTAATGAAATACCCGTCTGCAAGCCCCTGCATCAGCGCCGATGCCCCAAGTCGATTCGCCCCATGGTCGGAGAAATTGCACTCGCCCGTGGCGAACAGACCCGGAATGGAAGTCATCAGGTTGTAATCAACCCAGAGTCCGCCCATCGTATAGTGTGGAGCAGGATAAATCTGCATGGGTTGCTCATAGGCGTTGGCGCCCATGATATTCTCATACATGTCGAAAAGATTGCCGTAGCGCTCCGCGATCACGTCTTTGCCGAGGCGATTAATGGCATCCGCAAAATCGAGGAAAACGCCATACCCGGTCTTTGCGACACCGCGTCCGTCATCGCAGGCTTCCTTGGCAGCACGGCTTGAAATGTCACGCGGTGCCAGGTTGCCAAAGCTTGGATACTTCCGCTCGAGGAAATAATCGCGTTCATCTTCGGGAACTTCGGACGGCTTGATCTCACCGTCGCGGACCTTGGCGGCCATCTCCCGGGTTTTGGGAACCCAGACACGCCCATCATTGCGAAGCGACTCAGACATGAGCGTCAATTTTGACTGATGTTCACCTTCCTGCGGAATACAGGTCGGGTGGATCTGCGTATAGCAGGGGTTGGCAAAGCCTGCTCCACGACGATGCGCGCGCCAAGCCGCGGTCACGTTACAACCAGCAGCATTTGTGGAAAGGAAGAACACCGTCGAGTAACCGCCGGTTGCCAGCACCACAGCGTCCGCGGCCCAACGATCAATCTTACCTGTGACCAGGTTTCGCGTGATGATCCCCTTGGCTTCACCATCGACCAGAACCACGTCCAGCATCTCATGGCGGTTGTACATCTTGACCTGGCCAAGACCGATCTGGCGACTCAAGCTCTGGTATGCCCCAAGCAGCAGCTGCTGTCCGGTCTGGCCACGGGCATAAAAGGTACGGCTCACTTGCGCGCCGCCGAAGGAACGGTTGGCAAGCATGCCTCCGTATTCGCGGGCAAAGGGCACACCTTGCGCGACACACTGGTCGATGATGTTGCTCGAGACCTCAGCCAGACGGTGCACATTGGCTTCACGGCTCCGGAAGTCTCCTCCCTTGACTGTGTCGTAGAAAAGCCGATACACGCTGTCGCCGTCGTTCTGGTAGTTCTTGGCGGCATTTATACCGCCTTGGGCGGCAATGGAGTGCGCCCGCCTGGGACTGTCCTGATAGCAGAAACACTTCACCTGATAGCCGAGTTCGCCAAGCGTCGCCGCAGCGGCTCCACCGGCAAGCCCGCTTCCCACAACAATCACGCTGTATTTGCGCTTGTTGGCGGGATTAACCAGCTTGTAATTAAATTTTGCGTTGGTCCACTTTTCCGCAACCGGACCCTCGGGGATTTTTGATTCCAAATTCATGATAAATTCCTCGTTACTCAATGAGTGGCTATGAGTGGCGTGATGGGCTCAAGTATGCCCGTCAGGCTGGCCACCGGGATGGAGGCGAAGCCGATAAAGACCACAATGGCCAGGGCTAGGGCAATCCGGTCGAGACGCACCCGCCAAGCCGCGTTACGCAGACCCAGACTCTGGAACATACTGCTGATACCATGCATCAGGTGGAAGCAGAGAAGGGCCATCGAGATAATATAAAAAACGGAGACATACCAGAACCGCGGTCCAAATCCGTGGACCACCATGCTGTAGACGTCGTGCACGTGCGTCTTACCGATCGCCGTCAGTTTGTCATTTACGTGGTGCATGGTCCCCACTCCCTCGAGCTGTGTTTCCAGCTCCTTGAATTCCGGATGGATGTTCTGCACCGTGAAATGCATGATATGGAACACGATGAAGACCAGAAGGATCGTCCCGCTGTAACGCATCGTCCGACTGGCAAAACTCGCCTGAAGATGGGCCTTCTCCACGTAGCCCGCCGGACGCGCCCGCTTGTTTTCCACGACAAGCAGAATAGCCGTCACAATGTGGGCAATCACACAGACCAGGAGGACCAACCGTACGACCCAGAGCAACCCGTAGGGCAGGTTTTGCAGCTTGTACGCATACTCGTTGATCCAGTCTGGGTGGAGAAACATCTGCAGGTTCCCCACCATGTGGCCAATGACAAATCCGACGAGGACCAGTCCGCTGAGGGCCATGATGTATTTTTTTCCTAATGAACTCATTTCCTGATTATTAAAAAGTATTCTTAAATATTGGGATTGGGGATAATAAGCAATGGTTATACAGTAAAGGATTTAAGGACAGGGGCTAGATGGGGCGCAGGGGTATAAGGTGTGTTTTTGTGGCCGTTAAGCACCTCTAATGCAAGCACGGGCTCCCCCTGCTGCCTGAATTAACGGTTGAAGGCTTGCCACGAAGGAGTGTCAGGGCAAAATTTACTGACCATGCCGAAGGAAATGCACGCACTGAAAGCCCGTTTCCAGAATGTCCTGGTGACTGGCGCCTCCTCCGGGATTGGGCAAGCGGTGACAAAGCAGCTTCTGGAGGAAGGCCTTGAAGTGTATGGCACAACGAGGGATCCGGAATACACTGCCGGGCCGGACGGCCTCCGTTGGCTGAAGCTGGAAGGCGGAACGGCCGAAGGAATGCAGACTTTCATCGAGGACAACCGCGATGTGCTGGAGCAGATAGACATCCTGATCAACAACGCGGGCTGGTCCAGCTTTGGAAACCTGACGGCTGGCGATGGGGAATCCGTGGAGAAGCAGGTCCAGTTACTCTTGCACACCCCGATCCAACTGACGCGGGCGGTTCTCCCGGGAATGCGCAAGCGCGGCAAGGGCTGCATCCTCAATGTCAGTTCGCTGGCCGCCTGTTTTCCGCTCCCTTTCATGGCGACTTACACCGCCGGCAAAGCGGGTTTAAGTGCCTTCACGCAGAGCCTGATCACCAGCGAGCACGGAACAGGCCTTGCCTTCATTGATTTTCAGGCGGGAGATTTCCGGACAGCCTTCAATGAAAACATGTCGCGACCGGAAAGTCTGGAAACAAGTGAACTGCGCGCATGGGAACAATTTGAGAGGCATCTTCAGGCGGCCCCGGAAGCCAGCTTGGCGGCCTCCGACATGATCCGGGCGATCGCGAAGGGAAAAAGCAGTGTTGTCCGCAGCGGTGGATTCTTCCAAAAATGGGTTGCCCCGATGGGCCTTCGAGTCCTTCCCGTTTCCTGCCTATTGCGGGCAATTCGCAGCTATTACAAGTTGCCTTCGAAGTGAGCTTGCCTCAATAGATGGCGATAAATGCGAGACCCGATGATAAATTACCAGACAGCCACGCGCATCGCCGCAAGCACAGGAACACCCGTCTTTGTCTATGATGAAGCTCAATTAAAGGCACAGGCGGAAGCAGCCCTCACTATTCCGGCCCCGTTCGGGTTGACTGTTCGCTATGCCATGAAGGCGGCCCCGACACGAGCCATCCTGCGCCTCTTCTCGGACAAGGGACTCCATTTCGATGCCAGCAGTGGTTATGAGGCGGAACGCTTGTTGGCCGCCGGTATCGACGCCAGCAAGATCTCACTCAGCACGCAGGAACTTCCAGTGAATTTTGTAGAGCTGGTTCAGCAAGGCATGTCCGTGAATGCCTGCTCATTAAACCAGCTCGAGACTTACGGGAAAGCCCTTCCTGGGACTCAGGTCGGCCTGCGCTTCAATCCTGGCCTTGGCTCGGGCGGAACCAACCGCACCAACGTTGGCGGGCCTGCCTCCAGCTTTGGGATATGGAATGCCAAGGTGGAAGAAGTCCGGGCAATCCTTGAAAAATTTAGCCTGTGCGCATTTCGCATCCACACGCATATCGGTTCAGGGAGCGATCCGGAGGTCTGGAAACGGGCGGCAAGCCTGAGTCTGCGAATGGCGGAGGCATACGAGACCGTCACCCATTTCAACCTTGGGGGAGGATTCAAAGTAGCCCGGGTTGAGGGGGAAAATTCAACCGACCTCCAGGCCTGCGGGGCGCCTGTCGCGCAACTGCTGGAGGACTTTGCCGAAAGGACCGGCCGCAAGTTGCATTTTGAAATTGAACCGGGCACCTTCCTCATTGCCAATGCTGGCGCACTCCTGACCCGCGTGCAGGATATCGTCGATACCGGGGAAGAGGGTTATTCCTTTCTAAAAATTGATGCCGGTATGACGGAGATTCTACGGCCGTCCCTTTATGGGGCCCAGCATCCCATCGAACTCCTGCAGGCGAAACCCGGTACGGTGCGCCGACCGGTCATTGTCGTTGGCCACTGCTGTGAATCCGGCGATATCCTGACACCTGCTCCCGGAGACCCGGAAGCCCTGTCGGCAAGAGATCTTCCGGATGCCCGGATCGGGGACTTTGCCTTGATTGGCGGGGCGGGTGCCTATTGCTCCGCGATGTCCGCCAAAAACTATAATTCATTTCCGGAGGCCCCGGAAATCCTGTTGTGTACCGATGGATCCATCAAAGTGATCCGCAAGCGTCAAACCCTGGAACAAATCCTCGTCAACGAGGCCTGAGGGGATTCCTCTCAAAATGCCTGAACTCTTCAAGTCCTATCCTCTGGGTGATCCGGTCAATGGAAGTCCGCACAGCGTTTGTGTGAGTCTTCCCACAATGGCCGATGTGATTGGCTATGAGGAAAAGGATCCGAAGGTTCTATCATCCTTCACGGCTGGTTATCCGCGCTTTTTCAGGAATCCGCTCATCACGGATTTGTCCGTTCGTCTGGAGCAGGAGGGTTGCATGATGGCAACCGATCCCCTCCTCCCCTCCGAGGCCGTGGCTCGCGACTTGAGCCACTTTCTCGGCTTGAACGATCATAGCATCGCACCGATTGAGGAAATCTGGACGATCCGCCTGCATGGTGACCCGGAAATCCAGAAGGAGGCTGGCATTTTTCTTCAACATACCGGTGCGGGACTCTCTTCCCGGGAAGCGGGTCACTTTCTTCAAAAGTGGTTTGATGTCCCGGAATTCGAAGAGGAGCGCCGGTCTGGAAGTGCGGAAGAAAACGGAGCGGTCATCCGGAGCCACCTCCATTCGGTCTATGGGACTGCGGCCGAATCAGATATCAGGCTCTTTCGTAGCGGGATGAATGCTTTCTACACGGGTTTCCGTGCCCTGCAGTCGATTCAGATGGACCGTGGCCGGGACCTCTGGATCCAGCTCGGATGGCTCTATGTGGACACGGCACGGATTCTTGAACGCTTTGCCCTTCCCAACGCCGATCCGATCCAGTTGTACGAAGTGATGGACCTGTCAGAACTGAAGGATACTCTCGCGGAACATGGACACCGTGTCGCGGGGATTGTCACCGAGGTCCCGACCAACCCGCTTGTGCAGACTCCCGATGTTGAGCAATTACGCGAACTTGCAGACAAGTACAAAGCTGCCCTGATCCTGGATCCCACGCTTGTCAGCCCGCACAACCTGAATGTCCTGAAGTATGCGGATCTCCACATCAACAGCCTGACGAAATACGCCGCGTCGGAAGCCGATGTCATGATGGGGGCCCTTGCCTTGAATGCGGAATCGCCGTTTTATGACGACCTGCTGCCCGTCGTTTCGGCGTTTGGCTCGCGCCCTTCAGATGGTGACTTGGGACGAATGGCTATCCAGATAGACCGTTATCCCGAAACAATCCGCCAAATCAATGCCTCTACCGGAAAAATAGCGGAGTTTCTCGCGAATCATAAAAGCGTGGACTCAATTTTCTGGGCGCACAACCAACCGGCCGCCTACAACTACAACTGGCTGCAGCACAGGGAAGCCGGACCGGGCGGGATCATTTCATTCAGCCTCAATAAGCCCGTGGCCGAATTCTACGATCCTTCCTGTATCGTGAAGAGTCCAAGCTTCGGAGCGCGATTTACGATGATGTGCCCTTTCATGTATCTGGCCCATTACGACATGGTGAAAACCGCCAAAGGCCGAGCAATCCTGAAGAAGCATGGGATCGACCCGGACCTGATTCGCCTCTCGGTCGGCACGGAGCCCGTTGAGGCTATTATCGCCGAGCTTGGTCGTACACTCTAAGCCCGTTTTGTATTACACGCTTGCCTCAAACCGAGTCGGCATTACCCCATGATCCTTTATGCAGGAACGTCCAGAGATAGATATTGATAAATTGGCCATGCTGGCGCGCATCCATCTTACCGAGGAGGAGAAAGCCGCCTTTGCGGGCCAGGTTTCGGATATTCTCGGCTTTTTTCAAAAGCTCCAGGAAGTGGATGTGGAAGGAATTGAGCCGATGGCCCACCCATTCGATGTCGCTGGACCCCTTCGTGAGGATGTCCCCGGAAGCCCGTGGGAACCCTCCCGCGCACTGAAGAACGCACCTGCTTCACGCACTGACCAGATCGTGGTGCCAAAAGTTGTCGAAGACGCATAAGCCCGGTTTACCATGGATACTGAAGGAATATTGGAAGCATCCGCGATTGAGTTGGGAAAAGCCCTGCACAAGGGCAAGGTCAGCTCGGTCGAGATTTGCACGGCTTTGGCAGACCAGGTGGAGGCCATCGATCCGGAAGTGGGCGCTTTCCTGACCCTCGACCGGGAGAAGGTCCTCGAAGCGGCGGCGGCCAGCGACGCACGGCGTGAAAAAGGCAAAAAATTGAGCCCGATCGATGGTATACCGGTCGGCATAAAGGATGTGATGGCCATCGAGGGAGAGCCCCTGACCTGCGCCAGCCGCATTCTTGAGAAATTCAATTCCCCCTACACGGGGACCGTTGGCAACAAATTGCTTTCAGCGGGACTGATCCCTTTCGGGCGCCTCAACATGGATGAATTTGCCATGGGATCGTCGACCGAGAATTCGGCCGTCAAGAAGACCCGCAACCCGTGGAATACCGAGCATGCCCCCGGCGGAAGCTCCGGCGGAAGCGCGGCTGCCGTGGCAGCGCGTGAATGTCCGTGGAGCCTCGGCTCCGACACCGGTGGATCAATCCGCCAACCAGCGGCATTCTGTGGGGTTGTCGGGTTGAAGCCCACCTACGGGCGCGTTTCCCGGTTTGGCTTGGCGGCCTTTGCCTCGAGTCTCGACCAGATTGGCCCGATGGGGCGCAGTATCGACGATGTGGCAACACTTCTCGATGTAATCAGCGGACCGGATCCGCTCGACTCAACTTCGTGGCCGGAAAAACTGGAAGCGGCCAGCGTCCAGTTGCACATGCCGGATGAGCCGCGCAAGCTGGGAATCCCGGAGGAGTATTTTGGTGAAGGAATCCAGCCGGAGGTCCGGTCGGCCGTCGAGGAAGTGATCGAGGTGTATCGAACTGTCGGATACAAAATTAAGAAAATCTCCCTTCCGCACACCGGGCTGGCTGTCCCGACTTATTATATTATCGCGA
Source organism: Oceanipulchritudo coccoides (assembly GCF_010500615.1). Lineage (NCBI taxonomy): Bacteria > Pseudomonadati > Verrucomicrobiota > Opitutia > Puniceicoccales > Oceanipulchritudinaceae > Oceanipulchritudo > Oceanipulchritudo coccoides. The sequence continues at coordinate 392,111 of NZ_JAAGNX010000002.1, read as the reverse complement.
CGGCGGAGGCATCCTCCAATCTGGCTCGCTATGACGGCATCCGCTACACCCATCGCTCGCCAAAAGCCGTGGACGGAATCGACCTGTATTACCAATCCCGTGGCGAAGGCTTCGGACAGGAGGTCAAGCGACGCATCATCCTGGGCAGCTACGTCCTGAGTAGCGGGTACTACGACGCGTACTACAAGCGCGCCCAGCAAGTTCGCACCCTCATCCGCAACGATTTCCTGAAAGCCTTCGGCGAAGTCGATGCGATCCTTACCCCCACGACCCCGAGCCCCGCTTTCCAAATTGGAGAGAAGGTTGATGACCCGATTTCCATGTATCTCGCTGACATCTTTACGATCTCGGTTAATCTCGCCGGCCTTCCGGGATTGTCGATGCCCTGCGGATTATCAGAAAGTGGTTTGCCGATTGGCTTTCAGTTGATCGGGCAGCCCTTTGCGGAAGGAAACCTTCTGCAAACCGGAAAGGCTTACGAAATAGCGCAACCATTCAAGCACCGGCCCGCGCTGGTTACCAACAACGGAAAGTAATCGACCATGCCAGAATACGAAGCCGTTATCGGACTGGAAGTCCACGTGCAGTTGAAGACCGCGTCGAAGATGTTCACGGATGCTCCAACTGGTTTTGCCCAGCCACCGAATTCATTGACGAATGCCATCGTCATGGGCCTGCCCGGTGCCCTGCCCGTCCTGAACAAGGGAGCGATTGAACAAGCCATTCGCATGGGATTGATCTTCAATTGTGAGATTCCTGAAGTCTTCCAGTGGGACCGGAAAAACTATTTTTATCCGGACAGTCCAAAGAATTACCAACTGACCCAGATGGATGCGCCTGTCTGCATGGGCGGTGAGGTGGAAATTGAATTGTCCGGGCCGTCTCGCAACCAGATGGGCGAGCACAAGATTATTCATTTGGATCATGCCCATCTTGAGGAAGATGTCGGCAAACTGACCCACTTTGAAAAGGAGTCGCTGGTTGATTACAACCGGGCCGGTACACCTCTCCTTGAAATTGTCACTCAACCGGATTTGAGAAGTGCGGATGAGGCGGTTGCCTTGCTCCAATCAATCCGCATGCACCTGATGGCGGCAGGCGTTTCCGATTGTGACATGGAAAAGGGCCAGATGCGCTGCGATGCCAATGTCAGTGTCCGACCGAAAGGCCAATCGGCCCTCAATAACCGGGCGGAAATGAAAAACCTCAATAGCATCACAGGGGTCAAGAACGCTATCAATTACGAGATCAAGCGCCAGTCGCGGGCCTACGACAAAGGAAAGGAAGTCCCGCAGGAAACGCGCCGCTGGGATGCCGATGCGAGTCGCACAACTTCCATGAGATCAAAGGAGGAAGCGCACGACTACCGCTACTTTCCCGACCCGGATCTGCTTCCAGTCAGGTTTCCAAGGTCGCGGGTGGAAGAATTGAAAGCCAGTCTTCCGGAAGGGGTCTTTGTCCGTCAACGCCGTTATATGGAGGCGTATTCATTGCCCTACACGGTCACTTCGGTCATCTGCTACGATCACGAGCTAACGGGGTTTTTCGAGGAGGCCATGGCAACCTACAACAAAAACCCGAAGGCCCTCGCCAATTATATCGCGAATGAACTCCAACGCGAACGCGCCCAGGCGGAAGGCGACGGCATGCTTCCCATGGAACAGGTCAAGCTGGTTCCCGGTGAGCTTGCGGGCCTGGTTCGTTTGATCGACGAAGGCAAACTGACCAAGCACCTTGCCCGCGATGTCCTGATTGAAATGTTTTCTTCCGGCAAATCCGCCGAGTCCATCATTGAGGAAAAAGGCATCAAGGCTGAACCTACCGACTCAAGCGAACTTGAGCAGTGGTGCCGCGATGCCGTGGCCGGCAATGCTGTAGCGGCCCAGCAAGTACGCGATGGCAACGAAAAGGCTGTCAACAGCTTCATGGGGCCGATCATGAAGGCCTCCAAGGGCAAGGCCAATCCGCAGGCCGTGCGCGACATGCTCCTCAAGATAATCGCTGAGGGGTGACCCTCAGGACTTTTTTATGAGTTTCAGGAATCTGGCGGGAGTCAGGGCCGGAACCGGTGAAAGGAGCCCTCTATTTCAATCAGCAAGAAAACTTGAATAAGGCTAAAACCCGGCCCGGAGGCGTTGAATGCGCTCGTACCAACCGACTGGATAAAGGCTTGCGATGGGCCTGCGCTGTCGAAGTTTTGGGACGCGCTGGTCAACAAATTGCGCCTTGCAGGTGTTCCATGAGTCCATGAAAGCTTCACTTGGCGGATGGGTCTCGAGAACAGAATCGGCCCATTTTCCAAATTCCGGAAGAAGGGATTCCCTCGCCGAGCGCCATTGTTGAAGAAGCCGGACAGCGTCTGCGGTGTCTCCCCATTCATAGGGCTTTGGGGCTGAATCGTCGAGCCACGGCCCCATTTGGGCAGGACTTTCTCCATCCGGTACCAAAGGAAAACACCTGATCGAAAGGGCCTGAAGAAGCCATGGGGAATCGAGTGAGAAATCATTCAGGAGCAACGTGCTGTCCCATGTGAAAATCCGGTGCAGGGCGAATTCAAATGGCATTCCTGAATTCCAGATGATGAAGGGCTTCCTCGCCCAGCGAGGCGGACCGCCTCCCTCCGTGATAATCTCCACTTCACCAGCGGCCTCGGGCCAGCGGTCAACGATGGCGCGGAGGCGATTGCCATAAGGTCGCCACGATTTCCCGTGAAGCCAAATCCCGGTTCGTGGCTTGGCAGCTTCCGGGCGAGGCACCAATTCCTCCTTGGAATACAACTGGGGTTGGGGGGCCACACCAATAAACCGTTCAGGAATCCAGCCGAATTTCTCCCTCAAGATGGGAGGCATCCAGGAATCACCGACAAGAACCTTTCCCGTACAGCGCAAATGCCATTCAAAATGGCGCTCCCAGCGGGGGAACCAATGGTGCAGGAAAAGCAGTTTGTGGGATGTGGGGTCGAGCGGGCCGAACGCATCCGATCCGAACCCGTCGTGGTAGATGGACATGGCAGAATCGCCGCCCGTTGCCTCGATCCATTCCGCGAAGGTCTTCTTGACGGACCCGAAAAGACGGCTCTCCTCCGCCCCTGAAGCGATTCCCCAGACAAAGACGGGCTCCTTTGTTGCCTCCTGCCAGGCATGAATCCGGTCCCAACCGGTGCGGGGTGCGTGAAATATGTGCCTGGCCGGAATCACAGAAGAAAGTCTTCAAAATGTAATTCCGCTTTGCAAAGAGAATGAGCGCTTATTTACCTGTCCCTATGAACAAGGCTGCCGTTATTTACCTCTCCCCCTGGGGAAAGGTGACCGGGTCGCTGATCGACAGCCTGGAATACTTGATTGCCCTCAAGCGATCGGGCGTCCCTGTGCAACTGGTTTATATGGGCTGGAACCAGGGCCTGCCGGAAAAACTGATCCGGGACCGCTATGCGCTGGAGTTTGATCCGCTTGAGGATGCAATTTTCCTTCCCCTGCGCTGGCAGGTTGTGGCCCAAAAATTTGATCGCGTCCTGTTACCTTACAACACCTACCGGCGGATCTTCTGGTGGTTGCGGGCTCGGGAGACCTTTGTCCTTCCGAGCATGTGGATGCGAAGGGATGCCCGATGGCCGTTCGGCTTTCCCGTGGAACGGGGAAAGGTGACTTACCTGCTGAATCCCAAGCAACACGACTATCGGCTGAGGAATGTTGTTCCCTACGAGAAAAAGCTCCTGCTCGATTGCCTGAAACAACCGGCGACAACGGAAAACAACCTGCTCATCAATTGCCAATCCTCCCATAAGCAGCACTCCGCGGAGGAGATTCACAAGGCGGCAAAGGACATTCCTCATGACAAACTTCTAGTCCTGTGTGGTAAACGTCAGGCAGCATATTACCGGAATGCCGGATTCACGGTCCTGACCCCGCCCGTGGAGGACTTCTTCGCCCGATTCAGTCGATACCTCTATCTGCCGGCAATTGATGGTTACGACGAAAACCCGCGTCTGCTCATTGAGTGCGCAGCAATGGGCAAGGAGATCCATTTTCCGGAGGAAAGCTGCACGGATCCGCACACCCTTGGGAAGTACCAGCGGCTCAAGGAATCAACTCAATCCTTCCAGATCAAGGCGGACGACTTTGTCTTACAGCAGTTCAAGGCGTGACCGGAACTAGCTGTGCCGGATGATTCCCCTCCAGCCAAAACGGAGTCGCTTTGTACGCATGTGGTAGAGACTCAGCGGTGCCCACCCCGGGAAGGACTTCCCTGCACGGATCCTCGCGTCGGGCAAGGCGGGCAAGGCTGCCAGTTGATCCGGGTTTAGAAGCTCGTGGAAACGGGAGAGATAATATTGCGGGTCGTGGATTCCTGCCAGCTCTTTGGTTTTTAGAGGCGAAGGCATCGCGGAACCCGCTTTTTCCAACCGGGCAATGAGATGTGCCGCAGCGGTCACATTGCCCGGCGGATATAGATTTTCAGTCGTCAATCCGGCCGGCAAGGGAGCTCCCGGATGAAAGTCCGGATACACCGCACAGAGACCAGCATGGGCTCCTTCAATAAGGGAAAGCGGCGTGCCTTCATAATCGCTCATGAAAAGCAGGTAGCGCCACCTGCGAATGGCCTCCCAATAAGCCCGCCCCTCAAGCCAGCCGAGGAAACGGACATTCGTTCTTCCTTTCAAGCGCCGGCGCAGCTCATCCTCGAAGTCACCACTGCCCAGAACATGCACTTCATACTTGTCCAATAACTGGTCACATGCCGTGAGAAAAGCCGGAAGCCGGTCGAGCCGCTTTTGTTCACGCTTGATCCGCCCGATAATTCCAATGACGGACGGGCCTTCCCCCGCCTCGGGAACAACAGCAGGAAGCTCTACGGGACTGTCGAGGAGCATAAAGCGTTCCTTGGGCCAGTCGGGAAGCAACTCCATGCTCTTTTGATGCAGGCCCGGATTGATGTTTACAAAGGCGTCGAAGTAGGCGGCAAAATGCTGGAGCATTCCGGGAAATCCCGGGAAATCCGAGTGGAGAAACCCGACCCGGCAGGGAGCCGGATCCAAATCATGGACAAGCTCCACTCCCCAGCAATTGTGGTAGACGGAAACAGCCGGTTTCAACGAGTCGACAGCATTTCGGTAGCGCTCACGAATTCGGCGAACGGAAGTGGACAGCTCAGCACAAAGGGCATCGGAAGAGGATTCCGGCTGGTGAGGGGCTGCATCGCGAAAGGAGATTGCCCGATCCTTCCCCCCTTCCAGATGCAATTGAATCATACGCTGCATCCCGCCGGGGGTGTAGAGGTAATTGGTGTGATGCAGGTAATGTTCTTTCATCCCTCCGCGTATCGCATCATTCCCGGGCGACCTTTTCAAGACCCGGTTGCCATTGGGCGCAGACTTGCTTTTGACTCGCCCAATCAAGTCCCGGGCTTAAGCCTTTTCACGCTGTGATCCGCATCCTGACGAACGAGTTCTTCCCGCGAACAGGTGGCATTGCCACTTACAGCCTTGAATTAGCCAAGGCCTTGGCGGCGCATGGACAGAAAATTGTTGTTTCCTGCCCGGATTTTCCAGGCCCCGTTCCCCGGATGCCCTTTGCCTGGGATCGCTTTAAAAGCCGCGGGTCGCAGGACCCGGACGACTTGTGGCGACTGCAAAGGGTCGTCAAACGGCACTGCCGGGAGTCTCCCGGAGCGGTCTTGCTCCTGACTGAGCCCGCTCCCGTTCGCTCCCTTCTCCTTTTCCAGCGGTTCTTCGATTTATCAAGAACTCCGCTCTGGATCACCTTTCACGGATCTGAATTGTCGCAATTCACGCGGAACAACTTCTGGAGAAAGCGCCTTTTGAAGCTGTTTCCCTCGGTCGATCGCCTAATCGTTAACAGCGCCTTCACGCGCACCCTGCTTTTGGAGGCATTCCCGGATTTGAAAGAGCGGGTCCATATTATTCCGCCAGCCGTTTCTGAGGAGTGGAAGAAGGCCTTTGCAATACCTGAAAAGCGATCCGGCGACGAAATCCGTATTCTCACAGTGGCCCGAATCCATCCCCGAAAAGGACAAGTTGAAGTAGTTAAGGCGTTGTCATCCATTCAGTTAAAAAACCATAACCTCCATTATCAGGTTGTCGGGGATGCCCGGAGAAGCCTTTGGCAAAAGCATCTCGAGGCGGCAACAAGTGCCTGCCCATACCCGGTCGAGCTTTCCGGAGCCCTGCAGGGAGAAGATCTCCAACGGGCCTTTTCCAACGCGGACATCTTTGTCATGGCCAGCCAGCCCGACCCCGCGAGCATCGAGAGTTTTGGGATTGTTTATCTGGAAGCAGCCGCGGCGGGCCTGCCAGTTATTGCCGCTGATGTCGGCGGGGTCCGGGAAGCTGTCAGGGATGGGGAAAATGCCATTCTGGTGCCGCCCGGTGATGCCAAAGCGCTTCAAGAAGCGCTCATCCTGCTGATTCAGGATCCGGAGATGCGCCAGCGAATGGGAGCGGCCGGAAAGGCATTGGTGGCTGATTGCTCGTGGAAAGCCAATGTGCGGGGGCTGCTCGAATGAGTGGGAATACACAATTCTGGACCCATATCGGTGAGCGGGTCTGCGCACCTTTGTATTTCAGTATGTGTCACTGGATTCATGAGCAGATCAGCGGCCGCAATATGCGGAAGATCCTCTTTCTGGCCCGTGACGGCCTGATTTTAAAGGACACTTGGGAACTTCTTTACGGCAAGGAAGGGTCACCTGCACCGCTCTATCTCTGGGCCTCACGCCGATGTCTGCGCATTGCCCGGATGGAGCGGCTCGGCGATTCCGAGAAAGCCCTGATTCTCTCAAGGAAGAACCTCACACCGGCCCAATGCTTGCACCAACTGGGTCTCGATTTTCCGGAGCCGGGCGCGGACACAGGCGTAGCCTGGAATGCTCCCCTGCGTTCCCGGCAAGACCGTGAGGCCTTCATGGACTATCTGGATTCTGTTTCGGGAAGAATCCTCAAGCAGGCCAAGGAGGAACGTGAGTGCCTGCTCGCTTATCTGGAGTCGGTGGGACTGATCACTGCCACAAAAGAACCGGTGGCCCTCGTCGATCTGGGCTGGCAAGGTAATCTGCAGGCAGCACTGCAGGAATTATTGAATAATTCCGGAAGCCAGACGGAGCTGCACGGTTATTATATGGGAACCATTGCCCCAGTCGGTGTGCAGGATTCCAAGCGCACCTCGGGCCTCTATTTCAATCACTCCTCCCCGGAAAAGCCATGCCGCGCCATCAGGCACTGCCAGCTGCTTGTGGAAACGCTCTTTGCGGCACCGCATCCGTCCATTAAGCGCATCCGGAGAGAGGGCAATTCCTTCAAGCCAGAATATGTTCCCGTTGATGAACATGCCGATATCCAACCTTCCCTGATCTTGATGCAAAGGGCCGCTTTGGCACACATCCAGAAAAAGCGGGAATGCTGGGAGGCTGATCCAGCAATGCCGCTGGAGGAGGGCTTTGCTGAATTGACGCGCCTTTTGAGGAAGCCCAACGCCAAGGAAGCCCAGATCGTTGGGAATGTGAACCACTTTGGCGGCTTCGGGCAGGCGCTTGATCTCCATCCACTGGCCCGTCCGGAAGGATCATCCACATCTGTCTGGAACTTGCGCAACCAATACCGTCGGGCTTACTGGAGAGCAGGGTTTTTAAAGCGCCTGAAGCCATGGCAGCGGCTCGCCCTTGCCCCACTGATTATTGGCATGCCTCCCGATCGATCATGAGGAGCCCGACATTCTCCTTGAAAAACAATGTTGGCGGACTGAATCTCACGATGTGGCAGAAGTAGGCATCATCATGCGGACTCAAAGCCGCCCCATGCTTCTGGAGCGCGCTATCCAGAGCGTATGCGACCAGTCATTCAAGGATTGGGAACTGGTCATTGTGAGGGAAAACAACAGCCCCGACACCGTGGATCAAGTACTGGAATCCCTGAGCCCGGAAAACCGAAGCAAAGTCCGGCACATCCATCTGCAAGAGGCCGTCACGGAGGGAGCGGCGCTAAATGCTGGACGGATGCTGCTCGAGAGCCGCTTTGTCCTCGTCCACGATGATGGAAATTCGCTTCACCCGGAATTTCTTGAGCGGACAACCGGATATCTGAAGGCTCCGGCTCATCCCTCGGTCAAGGGTGTCGTGACCGGTACCGAACAGGTTTTTGAGCGCGTCGAGGAAGCCTCCATAGAGACAACAAGCCGTGCCCCCTTCAATGACTGGCTGCAACACATCAGCATGCGGCGACTGCTTGCCGAGAATGTTATCGCCTCGATCGCCTTTCTTTATGATCGCGAGGCCTGCGAGAAGGCGGGCGGCTTTGATGAATCCCTTCCTGTCCTGTACGACTGGGAATTCTATGTGCGCTTCCTCACCCTCTATGAAATAGCCGTCCTCCCGGAGGTGCTCGCCTTTATGCACCAACGTGGAGAACCGTCCGATGCCCATGAGCACGCGCAGCGCAGGCTGTTTTTTGACAACCTTCTGAGAAACCGTTGGCTGCGTTCAGACATTCAGAACGGGCGAACGGGTCCCGGAGTCATCGCCAACGAGGCCCGCATGCTGAGGAATCTCACGCAGAAGTTCAAAAAACGCTCCCTTCGCCTGTTTAAAAAAGCTTAGCCCCTATATTTAACCTTGAAAAAGGGGCATTTGAGGCTGACCGTTTCCGGATGTCTAAAATTGGTGCAATCATGCGGACCAAGAACCGACCGGTTCTGCTTGAACGGGCAATCCGTAGCGTCTGTGAACAAACCCTCGGAGACTGGAGCCTCGTGATTGTCAATGACGGTGGCGACCCGGAACCGGTAAATCGTCTCATTGAAGCCCTTCCCGCCGAGAAAAAAAGCAAGGTCCAGTGCCTGCATCATCCCGAATCCGTAGGGATGGAAGCCGCCTCCAACGCCGGCCTGAATGCCCTCGACAGCAAATACGCGCTTATCCACGACGATGACGATTCCCTTCACCCGGAATTTTTTGCGAGGACCTCCGCCTATCTGGATTCCCCGCCCCACCCCTCCGTCAAGGGCGTGATAACACACACCGAGCGGGTCATTGAGGCCATCGAAGGGGATTCCGTCCGCCAGCTCCGGACTTTTCCCTACAATGACTGGTTGCAGCATATCAGCTTGCGCCGGATGCTCGCTGAAAATGTCTTCGCCCCGATCGCTTTCCTATTTGACCGCGAGGCCTGCCATGAAGCAGGTGCGTTCAGGGAAGACCTTCCCGTTCTCGGAGATTGGGATTTTAATGTGCGCTTTCTGTCCCGGTATGAAATTGGCCTGATTCCCGAACAGCTCGCCTATTACCACGATCGCGATCACAGCGGCAACGGTGACTACGCCAGCTCGGTTCAGGCGAAAGCACACCTGCACGCTTTCTATGACAACCTCCTCCGCAACGAGTGGCTGCGCGAGGATATCAAGAGCGGGCGCACCGGGACCGGGGTCATCGCCAACGAGGCACTTATGCTTTGGGACCTTGCCTGGGACGTGAAGAACGAGTTTAAAAAACGCCGGTTCAGTCTCTTTAAGAAAAAATGAGCCCGGAGTTTGAAGGCCATTTGGCGGATGTTGAGGTGCTTTCCCTCGATATCTTTGATACGGTATTGGGACGTCGCTGCGCGCTCCCTGACGATACTTTCACAATTCTTGAGACTGAACTGGTTGAGCGCTTTGGAGAGGCCTTCAATCACTTTGCTCAAATTCGCCGCGACGCGGATTCGAGGGCCCGACGCCGGGCATGGGACGAACGGCAGTCTGAGGAAATCCTGCTGGATGACATCTATACGCTTTTGAAGGAAGACTATCCGGCATGGCCCCTGGATGCGGCTGAATTGATTGAGCACGAAATGGCGGTCGAGAAACGCCTGCTCTATCCGCTGGAAAACGCCAAGGCCATGATTCGGTCCGCGCGCGAGGCCGGCAAACGGGTGATTTTAATTTCCGACATGTATCTCCCCCAGACCTTTTGTGAGGATTGCCTCCGGGAAAACGGGTTTGAAGATTATGACGCCTTCTATCTCAGCTCGACGATTGGAAAGCTGAAACATACCGGAAAGCTTTTTCAGCATGTGCTCGATGATCTCCAGATCTCACCCGAAAAACTCCTTCACGTGGGGGACAACCCACGCAGCGATGGAAAGCAGGCGGCCAAGCTGGGCATCCGTACACTTCAAATCGGCAAGGCCATTGATTCAATCGACCGCTTTTCCGGAAACCCCTGGGAACCGCTTCTTCTTAAATCCTCCCGCAGCCCCCAGGAGAGCCTCCTTCTTGGACTTTCGGCACGGGGATGTCTCCGGGAAGATCTGCACGAGGATCCTTTCTGGTATCGCATTGGATACCAATTTGCCGCCCCGCTGATTTATGGATACGTGCAATTCCTGATTGAAAAGCTGCGTGGCCGCGGGATCAAAAAGGTTTATTTCCTCTCGCGTGACGGCCACATCCTGAAGCAGGTGTATGAGATTCTCACGACAAATTTGAGTGACTGCCCTGAAGCAGATTATCTTTTTGCCTCCAGACGGGCTTTGAATTTTGCCTCAATTCACGAACTGGACAAGGTCACTGAGGACTGGCTTGCCGAGGGGATCGGCCTTACTATCGGGGACTTTTTAAGACGCATCAACATCGACCCGCAGGCACATCTTGAATCGATCCGTGAGTGTGGCTTCGACAACATTGATCACCCGGTTGTTGGTGGTCACGAATACGAGAACCTGCGCAAACTATACCACCATATTTCCCCTGCGCTCCTTGAGGCAGCGGCAAAGGAACGTTCCATTTACCTTTCCTACCTGAGACATAAGGGGGTCCTCGATGACCAGTCCTTTGTTCTTGTTGATGTCGGTTGGATGACATCCATTCAGCGCTCCTTTGAAAAGCTCCTGCGACCCGAAGCGCCAGACCTGCCCATCGAGGGGTATTATCTTGGGACTTATCCACAAGCGATTGAACGGTCCGGTCCACTGTCAAAGCATGTGCACTATCTCATGGAGTACGGTTTCCCGGAGGACACGATGGATATCATTCGCCACTGCGTCTGCCTGGTCGAGTTTTTCTTTGCCGCGCCCGAACACACTTTTCTTTTCATGGAGGGTGATACCGACACGGGCTTTAGTCCGGTGCTGGCAAAGGATCATGATAATCAGGATGACCTCCCGGCACTAGCCGAAATTCATGGTGCCGTTATCGAATATGTACAAGAGATCATGCGCGCCAGCAACGGACCGGGTAAGGGAGTCCCGCCGAAGGATGTAATGCGTTTGCTTCAACGCCTTCTCGTCGAGCCCTCTGCAGAAGAAGCTACCCGGCTTGGTGCGGTTAAATATGCCGATGGCTATGGTTCATATTTTCGGCACAGTTGCATGGCTGGACCATCAGGGTTCAAAGGTCTGGGAATCTCCAAGAAATTGTGGAAACAGGAATTCAAGCAATCCCACTGGCGGAAAGGTTATTATACCCAATTAAGCCGTCCTGAACGGATGCTCTTTAAATTACTCTACCCCGCTGCCCGCTTCAGCAAACCGCACGGTTAATTTTACCCGGACTGCTTCAATCCTTCTCCGGGATTTTCCCGCTAAAGAATACTTTTAGTAGTTTCCCGCGATTCAACAACAATGCCTTGAGACGATCCCGCTCGGCGACAAGGTCGGCATGCGCGCTTTCCAATTCCGACAGATGGGTTTGCGTTTCCGAAAGCACCGCATTGAGCTCGTCTTCCCGAATTCCCGCAGAAGCAATCTGTTCATTCAATTCAGCGACCTGTCGCTCAAAGGATTCAACGGATTTTTCCAAGGTGGATATGTAGGATGATTGACGGCCATGCTCCGTCTCCACGTCCGAAAGGCGGGCGCGTGTTTCAGAAAGCGCCGTGTAGAACTCCTTTTCCCGGGTCCCCGCAGAAATAATCTGTTCCTTTAGTTCAGTGATCTGGCTTTCCAGGGTAGCTATGTAAGAGAGCCTTACCTCTTGATCCTGGGCGATCATCTGCAACTGTTCCTTCAACGATTGCGCTTCAATTTTGTGGCGCTCATTCTCCGCCCAGAATTCATCAGACTGCTTGGTTTTCCAGTCCAGATCTCCCTGCAACTTTTCTGCGGTCTTTTCCAGCCGGGAAATGATCTCACCGGAATGTTCAGCCCGCCACTTGTATTCCTCCTTTTCTTTCCAGAACTTATCTGCCTGCTGTGTTTTGTAATCCAGGTCCGATTGAAGTTTGTTGGAGGTCTTTTCCAACTTGGAAAGCGTTTGGGTCAAGTTGTCTACCTGCCACTTGTAGCGTTCTTTTTCGCCCCAGAGCTCGTCTGCTTGACGAATCTTGTACTCGAGATCTGCCCTTAGTTTCTCAAAACTTTTTGGGGAATCATCTTCAATCCTCTCAATCACGAACTGGCGCTGCGTGTCAGAAAGGGATGACAGAAAACCCCGTTTCCAATTCGATCCACGGTAGGCCGCCATCAACGCATCACCCGTCAGGTCAGGTGTAACTGCTTCAACCAGGGGCTTGTATATCTCAATCCCAAAGCCATCCGAGTGAAGAATGGCCCCCCAGGTTTTGACTTCTTGCTGGCTGGGCTCCCGGAGGAGCCGGTTCAAGACCAGAAACAGGTAGCAATGCCCGCCGGATTCCCCTGTTTCAGGCAAACCATTCTCCAGAACAGTATCAAGAAACACCTTTGCACCCTTCCAAAGGCGTTCCTGCTGATCGATGGAAAACCCGCTCTTGAGGTATTTCGAAAAGTGCGGAACAACCTCGTCTCCCTCCGTATGGAAGGCCATCAAAGTGGGGAACGGGGCCGCATTCAAGGACTCCAGAAGGTTGACGGATTCTCGAATTAACCGGAAATGATCCAGCGGCTCGCTGAGATGCATGAAAAAGGATTTTATTTTAAGGTGGTCGGACCCCTTTAAAACCTCCCTCCATGTTCCAAAGAAATAGGCCTTCACCTGCTCCGGTTTGTCGAGACCGAGTAATCGACCAATAGGCCGAATACAGGATCCGTTCCAACCAATGTCGACAAAGGCGCAGTCTTCATGATTGTAACCGGCTTCCTTGAGCACATTGAGTGTGCCCGCGCGGTCCTCCGCAAACATCAATTCGAGCTCCGGCCTCAAGAGCCGGAATAGTTTTTCCAACTGGGCCTGATAGTTATCCTCAAGAAAGCGCCCCCCCATCTCGTTTGTCAGCACCTCCTCCGGATCATCAAATCCGGCCATCTTGATGAATTCCGTGAATGCCGATGAGTCCAGACCTGTACGGTCAATAAAATCCTTTACCCGAAGGGCAGGATTGGGAGTTGAAAGAAACTCAATCGCTGTATCGTCCAGGGTGAAGAAGGAGGCAAAGTTGAAGACCTTCCGAGAGGCGTGAAGATATGTGAACTCAATCTCCAGGTTTTCCTTTTTGGCAAGGATCTGCAGCGTCTTCTCCCAGTAATATCCATCCCGGCCAATGAGGAGTAGCTTGCGGACGCCATCCTTTCTCGCTTCTTGTATGACCCACAAGAGATAAGCCAGGTAAAAAGGTCCTGCCACCTCTCGGCCCAGTTTTGTGATGAGGTCCTCGCCGGTTGTCTCATCCAGCATCCCGAGCCGTGCAAGCTCACCCATGATGCGCGGACTGAGAAGGTCATGGGAATTGTGAATGTAGGGATCCACTTCGGCATACCAGGGAATATATCCAAACTCCCGCGACCAGTGGAAAGCCTGCCAGCCAGCGTGGACGGTCTTCAGGTAATCGCTGTGGAAATTATCTCCAACATGTAGAATCGATGCGGGTTTCACGCCCAGCTTTTCGACAACTTTTTCCTGAAGGGCTCCCTCGTGCTTGGAGGCTTGCAGATCACAGGATACGTACACCTCCGGGTCGGGAAATCCACAACCCTCAAGGATTTTCCGCATTGTATCCGTTTTTAGATACATGTCAGAAACGAAAATTACCCGCTGGCCGGATTCCTTCAGTTTCCTGTAATATTCAATCCAGCGCGGATCCCCGTAGAGATACTCCGCCTCAAGAGCCAACTCAAGGGCCATGAGATCTTTTGTTTGCTTCTTTTTAAGCCCACAAAGCTTTGCCACAAACGGGTAAATCTCATCAAGCGTGACTTCAGTCGAAATCTCCGGGCGAACTTCCTTTCTGGCAAGGGCCTCTGCCTGTTCCCGGGCAAGCGCATAGGGTTTCTCCGGCAGGCCCAGCTCGCTGACCGCCCGGGCCTCAAGGAATTTGAAAACATCCTTCGGGTGATGGCATCGCCGCTTGAGAACCGTGTCAAAGACGTCAAGGGAGAGAATCTCGAATTTAAAGTCCTTGCTGAAATCTGGTATCGGCCTTGGCGGCTTGGACTCTTCGGTACGCAGCTTGAACGGTATGGGGTCCGTCCCGTCCGGTTCCGGAAAATCCACTCCCTCAAGATCGCCCACCGCAACATCGGGATTCTCGAGGGCTTCCCGGTAGTAGGTGTTTTTCATCCGGTTGAGCATCTGGCGATGGCCCTCTCGGCCCCGGGTGACCGTGTTTCCATGGCTTCCATGACGCCAGTGGTAATAGGCGTGGAAAGTTGGTATTACGCCAATTTCAAAGTGTCGGAGAAAACGAAGATTGAAATCATGATCGCCCAGCACATCAAATTCCTGCCGGAATAATCCAATTTTTTCATGCGCTTTTTTTCGATACAGAAAAGCGATTGGGGCGAATATGTTGCGTTTACGCAGTTCTCCCAGGTTGACAAAGGCGAAGGGATAATAAGGGCGACGCTTCAATTCCTCGATTTGCCCGGAAAGTGTGATTTCCTCCATGATCTGGGTTGTCTGGGTAACAACCCCCTGCACCGGGCTTTCGGGGCCCTTTGCTTCGAGGAAGGAAACCGACTTGCTCAGGAAGTCGGTATACCAACTGTCATCGTCATCGTGGATCACCGCATAGGTGCTCTCGACTGCTGCCAACCCGGCGTTGGAAGCGTTTTGCATACCCTTGCTTTCCGCATGGTGCACCACCTTGACGCGACCGGCATACGCCTCCTTGTGGACCTCGACCAGCAGGTCAACGAGCTTTGGATCTCCCCCGTCATTGACGATCACATGAACCCAGTCCGTAAAATCCTGTTTCAGCACAGACTGCATGGCCCGCTGCAGAAAAACAGGCCGGTCCTTGGTACGGGTAATGATAGCAACTTGTGAGCGTGTCATTGTGGATCTTCCACGGATGGTGTGTTTAATTTTTTGTAACCGCTGAAAAACTCATCCTGCACCTTGCGCGTCTCTTCCTCGGGAACCGACTCCTCCTGCTTTTGCTCCTTCAAGTCCCGGATCTCGGCTTGCAGGGCCTGCACTTCGGCTCGAAGCGCTTCCTCCCTTGCAGACTGGGCTTTCTCAATGGTTTCCATGTAATGCTGTTCGGGTTGTTTACCTGCGACTACCTCGTAGTGATATTTTCCCCACCCGAGGACATTCGTAAACTTTCTTTGCAGTTCGCCGTGCTCGAAAAACAACTTGTTGTGGCGGCTGAAAAGATCCGTGTACTTGTGGGAAAGGGACTTTAATTCACTGGCGTAAGTCTGGGCACGGACAAAGTCCTTGAACCAGGCCTGACGGGATAGTGCGATCTTGTGGCCAAAGGCATCAGGAAGGGGTGCATCAGAGGCCAGAAAAACAAGGGAGTCGCTTGTTTCGGTTGTTTTTCCGAAATCAATTCTCGCCGCGTCCATTGTTTCGAAGGAGACCACGTCAGGAATTGACGACCCGGCAGAATCAACAATTGAAGCCAGGTGGAACCGCTGCTTGAGAATCACGCTGTTCTTAAACTCATTTTGAAGAAGCGTGCCCAAGCGTTGTTCATTGTATGAGTGGAGATGAAATTCGTTTTCCTCGTACAGGTCGGTCTCGCCGGGAACAGATCCAATGAACAGACCCTGCTCGCCCAGCAGTCTCTTGATTGCCGCCAATCCGGCCTTTGGGTCGGGAATGTGCTCCAGTGTTTCAAATGAAACAAGACAGTCCACCTGACCTGAAACCAGCTCGGGAACCTCCTCGATAAGTCCTTGTTTAAAGCTGACGCTGGGATGGTCCCAAAGCTCCAGGCAACGGTTAATCGTGTCCCCGTCGGAATCCACCCCAATGATCTCGGCTTCATTGTTCTCAGCCAACATGACTGTTCCAAACCCCAACCCACAGGCAATATCAACCGTCCTCTTTTTCTCAACCAATGGCCTTGCCCAGAGGTACCGCAACAAGTGGTCCACTGCAAATCGATCTTCCTCTTCAAAAGGGTTAACGCGTTCAAGTGCCATGAATTATCGAAAGGTGAATGGTGATGGAGGGTTAAAGATCCTCAGCAGTAAAACCACGCATGGGCAAAGGCGCAAGACCCCAGAATGTTTCCTGCCCCGTGACCAGAACCTTGGCACAATCCCAGATGCAGTCAAGATCTTGCCAGTCGTCAGCGGTGTGGTTAATCGCCAGTCCAATCACAAGGAGATACATCTGCGGCTTCAGATCGAGCTTGAACTCACAGGTAATGATTTTTCCCTGACCAGCGCTCTCAATAGCGACACTTTTTTCCTCATAGAAGGAATGATATCCTCCAATTAGCTGACCACTGCGGTCGCGAAATCCAAAACCAAAGTGAAAAAGCTCAATGGGTTCACGCGCCCTGACCTGGATCTTTACCTTCAGCCATTTGCCCGAAGGAATTCCCTCCTGGAGGTTGGGTTGGGTCCATACCTTCTCAATCGTGACTTGCTGGTTTCCGGTGCGCTCCTTGATCCTCAAATTCAATAACCACCACCCTGCTTCGTCCTTCACCGAGACCAGGTCGTCCTCGTCATCCTTGTCCTCCTCATCGGCGGGCTCATCCTTGTCGAGGAGGCGGCCCCCAACCTTCGCCCCCTTGCCGTGCAGGCGGTAATACAAGTTTGCGGCATCTGAAATATCTCCCTCAAAAGCCTTCCGTCCGTCATCAAGGACAATTCCCCGCCGGCACAAGCGCTGGATCATGAACATGTCGTGGGAAACGCAGATGAAGGTGTTTCCCCGCTCCAGATAATCCTCCAACCATCGCACGCACCGGGATTGAAAAAAGGCATCACCCACTGAGAGGGCTTCATCAATGATCAGGATTTCCGGATCCACCGCTGTAATCACCGCGAAGGCGAGCCGTAAGCGCATCCCGGAAGAATAAGTCCGGACAGGTTGATCGACAAACTCCCCGATTTCCGCAAAGGCAAGAATGTCCTCCAGCTTGTTCTCGATGCGTTTGCGTTCGAGCCCGAGCATCGCTCCATTGAGATAAATGTTCTCCATTCCCGTGAATTCAGGATTGAAGCCCGACCCAAGCTCAAGAAGCGCACAAAGGCTGCCATTCACCTGAACGGTTCCCGTCGTTGCCCGGAGGGTGCCCGCGATAATCTGCAGGAGAGTGGATTTGCCCGATCCGTTCCGGCCAACAATGGCCATGCTTTCGCCACGTCCAATCATTACATCAAGCGGCTCCAAGGCGTCAAACTGCCGGAATGTCCCGTGGCGCTTCCCGTAATTCCCCAGAAGGGCATCAAACATGACCGTCATGGATCCCAGGAATGATTCGCGGCCTTTGGCGGGAATCCGGTAAACCTTGGAAACATTCCTCAGTTGAATTGCATGATCATCAGGTGCGGTCATCTTGAAAAGAGCCGACCTAAACGCCTTGAGCAGCCAAAATCAATGATGAATAAGCCTTGACTCACCGGGTCCATGCCCAAACTCAAGGCTGATTGAATGCCGGATGAGTTCTTCCCACGCAAATACCGCCTCACGCTGGACCAATGTCGGTGAACTGCTTCGCCAGTTGACCGTCAGGGAGGTTGCTGAGACGATCAAGGGCAGCGCCCTGGGCATCCTCTGGCTGGTTTTTAATCCCATCCTCAGCATGTGCCTCTACCTGGTGGTGTTCGGCGTGCTTTTTGGCGGTTCGTTCGGGCAGGTGGAAAACGAATCCTCAATCAGCTACGCCATCGGGATCTACATCGGGCTCAGTATGGTAAACCTCGTCAACGAGACCATCGCCAAGTCCACAAATAACCTGCTCCGCAACAGAAACCTCATTAAAAAAGTCGTTTTCCCGCTCGAGATACTGCCCATTGTCCAAGTCCTCGGGACCGCCTTCAAGGTCGCGATAAATGCCTGCCTTTGGATTATCATGGGGCTTTTCTTTGGCTCTGTGCTCAGCTGGGAGATTCTTTACATGCCGGTCATTTTCCTGCCCATGATGGGCCTTGCGCTCGGACTTTCGGCCATGATCAGCGCCCTGAGCGTCTATTTCCGTGATCTTCAGCAGCTCACCAACGTCATGAGCCAGATTGTCTTCTGGTCCAGCGGGGTCTTTTACAGTTCCATCAAAGTCATGGAATTTCCCCAAATTTGGACCTTTCTCAAGTGGAATCCGGTTCTCCTGGCCACTGAGAATCTCCGGGCCATCGTGCTCTGGGGAATTGCCCCGGATCTGGTCCAGATCGCCTATTTGTACGGCTTTTCGGCCCTGTTCCTCGTCGGTGGGTTTTTCCTGTTTGCCCGGCTGAAAAGCGGATTTCCCGACTTTCTTTGAAAAATCTTGTGCATTTTCCCCCTTTCGGTTTAGATATTCAGACAATTTTTCCCGAAAAAGGTGCATAAATTGAAACACTTCGCGCATTTGCGTGTTTAACCTCACACATAACTGTAACTTCAAAACAAACCTAGTAACATATTATGAATACCATCAAAAAAATCGTCGCAACCTGCCTTGTCGGCGCGGTTGCTTTCTCCCTGAACGCCCAACCTGACCCGGGAGCCACCGTTGACCAAGACGGTAACCTCGTTCTCAGTGACGGCACAGTCATTGCCCCGCCGGCTGGTGAAGTCGTTGACGGCAATCTCGTTGTCGATGGAAACACCATCAATGCTCCTGTCGCTACGGTTAACGGAGACGGCAGCATCACGCTTGGTGATGGCACGACACTTACTGTTCCTGATCTCCCACAGGGTGGCGACTTCATCGTCAGCTGGTTCGGATCTGACTTCTTTGACTTTGATACAGGCCTCGCTGCCGATCAAAGCCAGCAGTACTTCAGCTTCACTTTGAAGAACATGTACCACTTTGCTGCCAGCAACTGGTTCTACGTTCTTGAGTGGGATGCTACTGTCTTCGTCGATCCCAACACGGGTAATCGTTCCCTCGCAACGGGTGTCTGGATGTATACCAACAACCTCTTCCCGGGACAAACCTCAGGTATCTGGTTCTTCGTCTCCGGCACAAACGGCTGGAACGACCTCCGCGATTCTGACGGTGACGGCGTGAATGACCTCAGTGACGGCGAAGCCGGCGCACAGGTCCTCGAAGGTTACCTCTACCTCGCAGACGCTTCCGGTTATGACGCCAATGGCGCTGGCTGGTTCTACTTCAGTGAGTTCGATGATTCCCCAACTGACCCGGGTAATTTCATCATCCGCCTCGGCGGTGGTGGCAGCTGGGTTGAGCTGACCGATCCGGTCCAGTAATTGGAACTGACATATTTAATCACAAGCCCCGGTGTCTGCCGGGGCTTTTTTTATGCCCCGGACAAGAAGAGCTTAGTCATTCCCGGGATTGAGTTTTTCGAGGTGTTCGGGCCTGTTGGTTTCAAAACTCATGTCCCGGTCTTCCGACAGATCCCTGAATAGACGCTTGTCCTCGACACGTTTGAGGAAAAGCCACCGTTTGCCATCCTTAAGGCTTCGCAGCTCGGGGTACCGGTCAGGATAAACCTCCAGCCAACCCAGCTGCGCATCAAGGATATGCAATGCCCCGTCATCATTCGGCTCAGGCTTGATGAACAGCCATTCGTGATCGGCGTGGTAGACCCAGGGAAACTTGTCATCGAGGAAATACCCAAACCACTCGACATACTGCCAGCTGTCATCCAGGTCACGAGTCTCCGGCAGTAGTTTTCGCGCGGCCTCCCGGGCGGGTGGATGCCTGAATTTCACTTCATGCTCCACCCCGGGCGAGGAGAACAATTCATCCACCTGCAAATGCCTGCGCGAAAGAACCAGCTTCAGGGAATAAACACCTGCCTTTGGCGGCATCGGGAGGATACCCTTTGCGGTAAAGGCACCCGACTCCGCCAACTGTAGCTCCTGCTCAAAAGAGGACTCAAACCCATCTCCCGAGAGAAGACCGGAAACACGCAACCAGCCATCGCCATTATTTTTCCCGACTGGAGATATCTCACTTCCAGGATCTGGCTGACAGGTCACATCCAGGGAATACCTTTCGCCAACGATGTAATCCCTTTCAAGTCCAACATCCGAGATACTGATGTTCTCAGGCCCTTCAAAAGAGGGAGCAGAGGTATCGTCAAGGGAGCGTTCCAGGTCCTGCTCAAATCGCTTGATCCAATCATCGTTTATTGAAGAACGCATCGGTTGGAATCCACTGGAGGCCTCGGATTTTGCCACCGGACTGAACTTGAGCCCCGCCCAGTTGAAAATACGCTCAAGCATCCCTTCCTTGTCCGCTATGAGCTCTTCATAGGACATCTCAAAAACATCAGCAGGATGGCTTTCGAAGAACTCCTCCCATAATTTTTCGGATCGTCGCCTTTCCTCAAATGCGTCCAATATTCCGAGGAAGGAATAAACCGGATTGATGGCAGGCCGCAATTCCTCCCCCCTGCGCTTCACCCATTGGCCCGTTTGCCGGGCCTTGTGGAGAGAAATGGCCTGGGCCACCTTATTCTCCCGGGAAACCCGGATAAAAGCCGGATTGGGAAATATGTGGCAGAGCTTCTCCATGAAGGTACCTCCCGGCACCTCCTTTGATTCGCCAAGAAGCTGAGTCAGTTGGTAAAACTGGGGAAACATCACCTTCATGGAGAAAAGGCCGGCCTGGCGTTCCCGGGCGGTCAACAACTTGAGAAAGGAGATGTAGTCCAAGCTGTCCTTGACCCCATAGGCCCGCTTTCTGGACTCCTGGTGGAACTGCGTGAGCCATTCTTCTGCGAAGGGCATCCCTCTCTGGTTGAGAAGATCCGAAAGGAGATAACTGCCGGATCTCGGGGTGGCGCAGATAATAATCGACTTCATCAACAAAGGAATCCAACCCCGCGGTCAGGGTTTCGACGGAGGGGTTGTGCCTGGCGGCAGGGAAGGAAGAAACTCGGGAGCCTGGGTGGCCGGATCGCCAACGGGTTCGGGAGGAACAAAACCCGGCGGAAGGGCAACCGGGGGATCCCCTGTTACGGGTCGCCTCGTTGAACGAATGGGCGGTCGCGGTACATTTGAAGATGTCCTTGAAGTCGGCCGGATGACATTTCTTGTCGAGGAGGAAGTCGTGCGGTTTGATGGCCGGATAACGCGGCGTCTCGTCGTATTTTGATTTGTGTTGGTTGGTCTTGCGGGTTGGACAGCGGCCGAGGGCTTGCCACTGGCTTGCGGAAGATCCTGCAGGGAAAGCCACTTTTCCTGATTATCGTAGGCAAGGAGCAGCTCATCCTTTTCCCGGTTGTATTCCTTGGGAAGCATCCCCTCCACTTCCTCTCCAATCCGGATCCAGTGGAATTCGTTCTTTCGGCGGTCCTTCAGCAGGACTTTTGTTGTACCAGAAAGTTCATACACCGCATGAAATTCAAGGTCCGATGGCGCTCCCGCAGCTACCTGCGCCTTGGGATCGCCCTCCTTGGGTGAAAATCCGGGCCATAGAAAGGGGCTTCGGTCAAGCAGGCTCAGGGCATATGCAGAACTGTCCAACGAGGTCAAAAGGACCACGGATAAAGCAAGGCTGAGGACGCGAACTCGCATGACCTGCTACTTTCTTACCCGGATGGGTGAATTTCAAACCTTCTTGAGGGATTTTTTGAGGACATCCACCATACGCTCCAGATCCTCAAAGGTGTGCTGGGCGGATACTGCCGTCCGGATCAAGTCCTTTCCCGGTGGGACGCCCGGCGGGATGGAGATAACGGTGAAAATATCCTCGTCCATGAGAGCTTTCCAGATCCGGTAGGCCCGTTCCTTGTTACCAACGATAATCGGCACGGCAGGCGTCTCGCTTTCCCAGATGTTCGCCCCGATCTGGTTCAACATGCGCTTGTAATAGCGTGTATTCTCCCAGAGGCGCTCCCGGTGCTCGGGCTCGTCCTGCAGGATATCAAGACTTGTCTTGGCCGCAGCGGCCTGCGTCGGGCTGATTGCCGCACTGAAAATAGTCTGCTTGGAATGGGAGCGAAGGTACTCAATAATCGTCTTGGATCCGGCAATAAAACCACCTGTGCTGGCCATGGACTTGGAGAGACTGCCACAGATGACATCGACATCATTCGTCCGGTCAAGGTAGCCAACCGTGCCCTGCCCCCGGTCACCAAGAACCCCGAGCCCGTGGGCATCATCCACGACGAAAAAGCAATTGAAAGGTCGGCAAACCTCGATCAGCTCCTGCAACGGGGCAATGTGTCCTTCCATCGAATAGACCCCCTCAACAACCACCATTTTCGGCCGGTCACGGTCTTCCGTGACAAGAATGTCCTGCAGGTCCGACGGATTATTGTGGGCAAAGCGCTCCACGTTCGCCCCGGAAAGGAGAATTCCAGACCAAAGGGAACTGTGGACATTGCGATCGACGAGAATGAGGTCACCCTTTTCGGCAAAGGTCGAAACCGCACCCATGCAGGCCAGATAGCCGGCGCTGAGCACCATGGCATCCTCTTTCCCAAGGAAGGCCGCCAGCTGCTGCTCCAGATCCCGGTGAAATGATCGGGACCCGTTGGCCAGTCGTGAGCCAGTCGTGCTGCTGCCCCACTTCTGCAGGGCCTCTTGCCCGGCCTGGATAACCCGCGGATGATTGCTCAGTCCAAGGTAATCATTGCTGCTCATCATGAGCATTTCACGCCCGTCAACTTGGATCCGGCACCCATTCTGGGAGTCGATGTGGTGATACCACGGATTGTACTTCAGGCGTGCTTTCGTCCCTTCATCCCGCTGGCAACGCTGCAGGATCGTGTTCTTGGGACGCAATATGTTTCCGATATCAAAAGGCATGGCGGCAAAAGGAATTAACCAACTGATGTTGAAAAAGTTACAAGCTCAAACCGAGCAATTAGCGGGCCAAGATTGTGGGCTATTTGGTAATGGGCCTCAGTCCACTTTCTTGCACGCGTACGGAGAAGGTCCTGTAAGATGGGATCTTTGCAAGCCTGAATCATAATGGATGCCTCTGGCTCATTGGCCCAGACGATGCCGTTTGAGCCATCATCAATCGCTTCCCGGACCGCTCCGACATCCGTGGCAAAGACCAATAGTCCCCATGCCATGGCCTCCGCAACCGCATTGGGAAGACCCGCGCGGTCGCCCCGGCTATCGATCCGGCCCGTAAAGATGAATATCTGGTTTTTTTGGTAGGCCAATTCGACCTCACTGAAAGGAAGCCGACCACGAAAGGTCACAAAGTCCGCCAATCCCGCCTCTTGGACGGCTTTTTCAAGCGAATTCCGCTCGGGACCGTCCCCAATCCATTCGACGGAAAAAGGGATTCCTGCCTCCTTCAACTCGAGGAACAGTGGAATCTGCCGGTCAAAGCCCATTTTCTCGACCATCCGCCCGACGCTGAGCAGGCGATATGGCGTGGAGACGGGAAGAGGTTGGTTCCACGGCGGCAGCTCGGGCAGGCCACGCCGAACAACAATCACTTTGTCCTTTTCAGCACCCTTTTCCTCCCAGCGGAGACGACCCGCATCGGTAGAGGTGCGAATCCATTCAGCTTCCCCAGCCTTCCGCTCAAGCCACCCATCACCGCCTTTTTCGTACAAGTCATACGCATGTCCGCTGACAGAAAACGGAATCCCGGAAAATTTGTGCAGGGCCCATGCGGCCATCCCCGGGGCAGAAGCCCACACAGCATGGTAGTGGGTGGCCCTGAGGGCAGTCCAATATTTTGCCGTGCGCATGGCATAGCTGAATCCAAGCAGGTTTTCCACCCAGTTCAGGCACCCGGAAGACCTCGGCTTCCAAAGTTGACCCAGGAAAAAACACAAGGTCCCGGGCTTCTTGATCAGCCAATACGGCAGCCATAACAACCCCGCCAGTGCGCCAAAAAAGCCGCTTCTGTGCACGGGAAGCCCATTCCACTCACTTTCTCCACCCCAAAGGGAAACCAGCTCCATCGTCAGGCCAGCCGACTGGAAGCATTGTACCTCCCTCTGAAGGAATGTTTCCGAGAGGACGGGAAAGGACGTGAAGATTAAGACCACCCGATGCGGGGGTGGCGAAACGGGGTCATGCATTGGGATCAACCCTCGGCTTTACGCCGCAGGACGAGCTTGCCTTCCGCGATTTCTGCAGACTCCAAATTGTCGAGGCTTTCACCAAGCCAATCCACATCGGCACCTTTGGAAATGCGCTTGGTGAGCAGACCAAATAACAAATCGCGGACAACTGGGATAGACCCTAATGGCGCTGCTCCAATATTCCCGGAGAGGGGGACGAACCGGATACCGTGTGCAGAGTCTTCAAAGCGCCCTGTGACCTGATAAATGACAGTCTTGTCCTTTAGATAACCACCCAGTTCGATTTTAGTCGCCAATTGCAGACCGTCTTCAACAACCCGGAAATTCACCGCGGATGGCAAGAAATGGAAAGTTCCCTCCAGATCAGATGCATCCTTTGCATCAGGAGACTCATCAATGTCCAAACGGTCGCGGCTCCATTGGTTCAATTCTGGTTCACTGAGCCGCAGGACATCGACCATGCCAGCGCGCCAGGCATCCTCTTTAGCCCGCCAAGCTGTTCGGCCCGACTGTTGCCCTTTAATATAATAGACCGTTCCCGGCTCAATCTCGTCCGGCTCCAGCGCCTTGGTGCTCTCAACAACTGGCAGGGAGATGAGACTGGCAACTCCAAGAATGCCCCCGATACAAAAGCTCAGGAAACCAATAAAGAGAACAAGGATAAGGCTCGGATCGTTGGGTTCATTTTTTTTCATAAGACACTCCTTGGAAAATCAGGTACCGGAATTAGTAAAAGGGATAGTGGAAATTCCCAACTGAGGCAAGCGCGTATCACTGGCTGGAAGTTGCCGGTTTAACTGGCAGATGCCTCGCTGCTGGAGGCGGAGCTCTTTTTTTCGCTTGAGGCTCCGCTTTTATCATCCGCTTTCTTTGATTTATCCGGGCCAGGTGAGCTTTCTTTCGGTTGGCCCTTCCGGTCCTTGAAGTCGGTCTCGTAGAAACCGCCCCCCTTGAAGATGATACCGGCTCCAAGCCCGATCTTGCGCTTCAGCGAAGGGGTCTGGCACTCAGGACAGTCTTGCAATGGATCATCCGACATCCTCTGAAAAACCTCCAGGTCGTGACCGCATTGTTGGCATGTGTACTCGTATGTGGGCATGGCTGGTTTTTAAAAGGAAGCTTTCCTCAATTAAAAAACGGGGCTTTGCAAGCCACTATCCTTCGGGCGCATGACCAGAATGAGCTGGGCCAGCAGCGGCAAGGTGGCAAGAAAAGCCGCAAATCCGATCAGGGGCCAACCAACGGCCAGAATGCCATAAAACTGGAGCATTGGGAAAAGGCATCGACGGAGCCGGTTGATGGTGAAGTGCAGCACCCCGTGGACATCGATACTCTCGCGGATTGAATTGTTCCGGTATAGACGGATGAGGGAGGCGACCAGGCAAGGGGGTGCAATGAGGGCCACCAAAGCCACGGGGAGCCAGGATACGGTCGCGGCAAAGATGTCGAGATACAGCAGATGAAACAATCCCGAGATGGCCCAACCGAGAAGACCCGCAAGGGCAAACGGAATAGCCAGCCAGACAACGACCGGGACAATGACCCGGACCAGCTCCTCCAGAATCTTGCGGCCCTCCGACCATTCCGGCAGGTCCATCCCTTCCCGTAGAATGAGGCGCCTCGCCCAGCGCCCGTAATAGCCCAATAGAAGAAAATTCAGTATCGGGACATAAAACAGCAGTCCGCCGATAAGAAGCGAACGCCCGATCCCCGGACTTTCCCAAATCCGCCATGTGACTTTTTCCATATTCTCCATTTGCCTGATCCCTTGTTAATCTTTTCGCTTCATCTTTTCGCATTCAGCAGATTTCTCAATTACAATCCACAAATCGATGGAGTCCTTGGACAAAACTTACCAGCGCTATCAGAACCAGGTTGAGACTGGCCTGAGCGCCCTTCTGCCCAAAGTGGACGTAGCACCGGGCGCTATTCATGAGGCTATGCGCTATTGTCTGGATGCGGGCGGAAAACGGCTTCGCCCGGTCCTGCTGCTTGCTGCTGCGGATCTCTATCCCCAAAAGGCCGATCCTCTCCCGGCAGCTGTGGCCATTGAATGCCTGCATACCTATTCGCTCGTGCATGATGACTTGCCGAGCATGGACAACAGCCCATTGCGCCGCGGTAAGCCATCCGCACATGTCCAATTTGACGAGGCAACCGCCATTCTGGCCGGGGACGCCCTTCTCACAGAGGCCTTCCGCCTTCTCGCCTTTCACTACGAAGAACAGCCGGCGTGCTGCGTCGCGCTGATGAAATGCCTTTCTGAAGCGGCTGACAGCCGGCACCTCATTGGTGGCCAGGTTGTCGACACCCTCTCGGAAAACACGACCATTTCAGCCGACGAGCTGAATTATATCCACCAGCACAAGACTGCCGACTTGATCACCTCGGCCCTCCTGATGGGACTTCATTTGACCGAGGCTCCCGCAGAGGCGTTCGAGCTGCTTGAAAGGGCCGGTCAATCCATCGGTCTGGCATTTCAAATCATCGATGATATTCTCGACGCCACCTCCACTGCGGACGTTCTCGGAAAAACGGTCGGCAACGATGCCCGGCAGGCCAAGAACACATACGTCTCCATTCACGGTCTGGAAGCCAGCCGGAAGGCAGCCCAAGAGGCCACCATGCTCGCTATTGAAGCTTGCCATTCCCTCCCCGGCACCAAGGCGGATTTCCTCGTGGGCGTAATCCGCAAACTGGAGCATCGCCTGAATTAAACAAAAAATTCCGTTGTCAGCCTTGCTCAAAGTGATCTTATCGCCACTTTTCTTCTTATGCAATTCCGTCCAACAGCAAACGACGAGACCGATCAAAACGATTCTCCAAAGAAACTGCCGCTATCCGAAATGATGAAGCGCAAGTTTCTGGAGGAGCGTAAAATCTTCTTTTGGGGCGAAGTGAACGACAAGTCCGCTCGCGTCGCCACGGAGGAGCTGCTTTATCTGGAAGCCAGCGACCCGGGCAAGGAAATCACCCTGTACCTGAACAGCCCCGGCGGCTCAATCACCGCAGGAATGGCCGTTTACGACACGATGATGCTGATCACCAGCCCGATCAAGGTCGTCGTCGTGGGCCTGGCCGCCAGCATGGGATCAATCTTCCTTTGCGGAGGCACCAAGGGAAAGCGCTTTGTCTACCCGCATTCCAGGGTGCTGATACACCAACCCCTCATCATGGGCACCATGCGCGGGGCGGCCGTTGATATCCATATCCAGGCACAGGAAATGGAAAAACTCCGCGAGGAAATGAACAAGATTTTGTCTGACTCGAGCGGCCAGCCGATTGAGCAAATCCAAAAGGATACGGACCGTGACTTTTATCTCAATGCGCAGGAGGCCATCGATTACGGCCTTGCTGACGCGATTGTTGAAAAAATAGATGACTGAAGTGGGTGGGGTCATTCCGTCTTGTCAAATGGCCCATAGCTGGCATAAAACAATGCCTCTACTTACAAACTACACCCCATAGGAAAGCCAAAAAGGAATAAATGCCGAAACCATACTCTGGAGGCCGTGGTCGTCGTAACCACGGTAATTACGTTAGAAAAAATGAGCGCATCCGTGCACGCGAAGTGCGTTTGATCGGAAGCGATGGATCGCAAATAGGGGTTGTCTCACGGGACGATGCCTTGGCAGCCGCCAAAAAGATGGGCCTGGACCTCGTGGAAATCAGTGCGAGCGCCCGTCCACCGGTTTGCCGGATTCTCGATTTTGGCAAGTACATGTACGAGCAGTCCAAGCGCCAAAAGGAAAACAAGGCGAAAGGCTCATCCACCTCCAAGATCAAGGAAGTCAAATTCCGCGTGAGGACGGAGGAGCATGATTACATGACGAAGCTCCGCCATGGGGAGGAGTTTTTGTACAAGGGCAACAAGCTCAAATTGAGTCTAATGTTCAGGGGTCGTGAAAACGAGCACAAGGACCTTGGGCTCGAAGTTGTCGCCAAAGCCGCAAAGGACTTGAGCCACGTGGGTCAAGCAGACGGTACTCCGAAACTCAGCGGGCGCCATGTCAACCTGATCATGACTCCGCTCCCCGTCGCAAAGCGCACCCTGAAGTTCAACGAATCCGTATCCGCCCAGCCACCTGAGGAGGAGTAAGGACAGGCCCGCTATGGCCTTCGGATTGCTTGTCTCTTTTTTAAAGCGAATTCACCGCGAGGGAGTTGTTGCCTTGCTGGCTATTTTCTTTGTCTGCATCCCTTTGTGCGCCCTTGAGCTGAACGGGGTGAACCACCTCCAACTGGATGAGATTGGGGCAAAGCTCGGGATGCAATCCCGCTGGGTGGAAAAGGGGAAGATCAAGGAACTCAAGTCCGAGTGGACACGCCTTCGTTTCGAATTGCACAAGCGCGAAATGATCGTGAATGGCCTGCGGGTCCATCTGGGATTTCCTGTCGCGGGGTCGCGGGGCAAGTTGTATCTCAGTGAAACAGACTTTCGCCACCAAATACAGCCGATCCTGACACCTCAGGTTTTTGGAAAACCGCCGGGCTTTCATCACATCATTATTGATGCCGGACACGGCGGCACTGATCCGGGTGCGGAAAATCCTGCCCTGAAATTGCGTGAGAAGTCCCTCACTCTCGATCTTGCCAAACGCCTCAAGGCCCAACTGGAAAAGGCTGGCTACAAAGTCACCCTGACCCGTTCCGGTGACCGGCTGATTGCCCTGCCGGAGCGTGCCCTAATGGCCAACCGGTTGAAGGGTGATCTCTTTCTCTCGCTTCACTTCAACGCCTCCGGAAAATCCTCCGTTCACGGTGTCGAAACCTATGCCTTTACGCCGCTGCTGCAGCCCTCCACTTCCCGGGGCAAATTGCACCCGAGCGACCGCAAAAGCTATCCGGGCAACAAACATGATCCGTGGAATGAGCTATTGGGATTCTATGTGCAACGCAGCCTCAAGGAGACCTTGCCCTCCCCGGATCGCGGGCTAAAACGCGCCCGCTTCACAGTCTTGCGCGACTTGAACATGCCCGGGCTCCTTATTGAAGGGGGATTTGTCTCGCATTCACAGGAAGGAAGAAACATCGGGTCAGCCGCTTACCGTGAAAAAATCGCCCGGGCAATCGCCAGCGGCCTCGCTACATTTGAGAAAACGGCCAATCGCCTGAAGGGGAAAGCCCAGTGAAAACACCCCGCCTCAGTCTGATGGACATTTGTTATATCGGGCTCGGGGGGATGTTGGGTTCACTCTTGCGCAGTTGGGTCGGTTTTGGATTTGAGGGGGACTTTCCCGTTCCCACCATGCTGGTCAATATCCTGGGCGCATGCGCACTCGCTGTCCTTCATGCAACACAGCACAGGATTCATGCGCAGGGCCGTTACTTGTATATGGTCGGTTTTTGCGGGAGCTTCACTACTGTATCCCTTTTCTCCTACGAAACCCTTCAATTGGCCCAAAACGGGGCGTTCCTGCAGGCCCTGTTGAACATTCTTGTCCCCGTTATCTGCGCACTTGCCTTAACCGTTTGGATTATAAGCCGTCTGGACCGTCGGGAGGAAGCTTCGCAATGAGTTTCCTGGCATTGATCCTGATCGGTCTCGGCGGGGCTCTCGGGGCCCTTCTGCGCGCCTTTGCCGGACGGTGTATCAAATCGCCGTTTCCATGGGCAACCCTGTTGGTCAACATCGCGGGATCGTTCCTCCTCGCCGTTGCCTACACGGCCCTCCCCCATGACGCTGAGCTGGCCCGAGCGCTTGTGGGGGCCGGCTTCTGTGGTGCTTTCACCACCTTTTCCACCTTTATCCTGGAAACAGTCATCCTTGCTAAAACGGGAAATTACCGGGATGCGGGCCTCTACCTTTCATTGACCCTGTGCCTTTGTTGCCTTGCCTCATGGGGCGGCTTTTATTTGATGGCCTAAGACATGTTATCAATCCCCCACAAGCTCTTGACCCTCGGTGCCGTCTCCATCATTGGATTCATCGCGGGCGCAGGCGCACAGGAAGTGGATCCAGCCACTGTGGTCGTCGTTGCCAACAAATCAGTCAAGGGATCCGTCAAGGTGGCGAAAGCCTACCAGGCCTTGAGGAATATTCCGGAAAACAATCTGATTCTAATCCGGACGGAAGAAACAGAGCGCATAACTCGCGAGGCTTATATCGAGACAATACACAATCCCCTGCTGGAGGAGTTGCTGGATCGCGGGCTCCTCGATGCCCTTCCCGGTAAAAAGGACGAATTCGGGCGGAAAACTGTCAGTGTATTGAAAAATCCGCTACGCTACATGGTCCTTTGTTACGGCGTGCCTTCCCATATCCTGAAAAAACCGGTTGAGGAATTGGACGATCTGAACCTTCGCAGAAGTGCCCTCACGGGTGTTTACCTTTCTCTCGTCGACCAATTCTCAGAGGGCCTCATGGCGAGGAACGAAGCCTCCGTTGACGGGGAGCTCGCTCTCCTGCTCAAGCGCGACATGCCCATGAACGGTTTTGTCCCCAACCCTCTATTTAACCGTCCTCCCAATGGGCCAACACAGGATATTATCCGGGTGACCCGTTTGGATGGGCCGTCTGAAAAAGCGGTTTTGCGGATGCTCGACAACTCGCGCCGGGGAGAGGCCCTTGGCCTCAAGGGGCGAGCCTATGTCGATGAAGACGGAAGAAAAGGCCCGTATGAGGAAGGCAACACCTGGATGGCCAACACGGCCCTGGTTTTCAAGACGCTCGGGTTTGATCTCGATCACGACACTGCCCGCAAGACCTTTCCCGCGGAGGCACGGTTTGACGCACCGGTTCTTTATGCAGGTTGGTATGCCGGTAATATCACCGGGCCCTTCACCCTTCCGGGTTTCACCTTCCCGCCTGGCGCCGTGGCTGCGCATTTGCACAGTTTTTCCGCCAAGAGCATCCGATCCCCGAACCGTGGCTGGGTCGGGCCGATGGTGGAGCGTGGTGTCAGTGCAACCTTTGGTAACGTTGCCGAACCATACTTGAAATTCACCCATCGCTTTGACCTCTTTTTTGCGGCACTGGGGAATGGCTGGACTCTCGCCGACGCAGCCTATTTCGCACTTCCCGCATTGAGTTGGCAGGCCGTGACCATCGGGGATCCGCTCTACCGGCCGTTTGCGGTCTCGCTGGATACCCAACTGGAGAACACGGGCGACGCCACGCAAATCCTCAGCGACCAGTATGTCGTCCTCAGGAAGATGAACCGGCTCCTTGAAGCAGGGGAAACAAAGGAAGCGGTCCGGACAGCAGGTCGTGGGATGCAGAAAACGCCTGGAGCCGCCCTCGGCCTCGGTCGGGCCCGCTTGCTTGAAGAACAGGGAAAGACTGATGCCGCCTTGCGGGCCCTTTCATTTCTAGCCCAGTTGGACCCGATGGATTCCATGGAATGGGGACTTTACGCCGAGCTCGGGGAGACCCTGAACCGTCTTGGCGATACAAAAAATGCCTTTCGCATCTTCGAAAAACTGGAAGCAATCAAAATGCCGGAAAAAGTGAAACTGGCCTTTTTGAGACGGGGAATTCCCATTGCGGAGGACGCCGGCCGGGCTGATATTTCCGTCGACTGGCGCGTACGGGTGACACCGCCACCGCCGCCACCACCACCGCCTGAAAGCGAATAATGACCATGGGCAAACTCAACGCAGACGACAAAAGGAAACTTCTTCAAACGATGCTCCTTTCACGGAGCGGTGATTTGCGTGAACAAAGCCTGATCCGCCAAGGGAAGGGCTGGTTTCATGTATCCGGAATGGGCCATGAAGCACTTGCCGTTGCCGGCTACCTCTTGCGGGAGGGAGATTATTTTTCGGGATACTACCGGGATCGTCCAATTGCCCTTGCGCGCGGGATGGAGAATTACGATCTCGCCCTTGCCTTTTTTGCCAAGCGGGCCAGTGCCAGCGGCGGTCGCCAGATGCCGGCCCATTTCAGCAGCAAGGAACTCGGCATTTTATCCATTGCCTCCGTAGTGGGTTCATCGCTACTTCCGGCAGCCGGCCTGGCATGGGCCTTGAAGCTGGATAACAAACCCAATCTGGTCCTGACAACTGTCGGGGACGCCGGGAGCCGTCAGGGTGATTTTTTTGAAAGCATTGCCTTTGCGATCGAAAGGCAGTTGCCCGTCATATTCCTCGTTGAGGACAACGGCATCGGGATTTCCACAGTGACCGAAAAGATGCATCCCCTGGGTCTGGACATGCTCAACGGGAAGATGTGGAAAATTGCTGATGGATGCTGTGTGGACGCAGTCTATGATGTCGTCCAACCCGCCATGGAGGCCGCCCGGGCTGGTAAAGGACCCCAATTCATCTGGTGCCAGACAGAGCGTATTTCCAGCCACTCAAGTGCGGATGACCACCGTAAATACCGGTCCGAGGAAGAGCTTGAATCGCTCGATGGGAAGGATCCCATCAATCGACTTAAACGGGACATGATTGCCTCAGGGGACTTGAGCGAGGAAGCGTTCGAGGAGATGAAGGCATCTATTGAAAAAGACGTGCGCTCCGAATACCAGCGTGCTTTTGAGGATCACGATCCCACTCCGGAGGACCTCATGAAGCATGTCCTCGGGCCCACTTCAAAGGCACCCAGCCTCAAGCTTGACCTGAAAGGGGAGCAAGCTCGCATGGTCGATGCTATCAATGCGACGTTTCATGCGGCCCTGAAAAAATCGCGCGAAGTCGTCTTTTTCGGTCAAGACATTGAGGATCCAAAGGGTGGTGTTTTTAGCCTGACAAAGGGTCTATCCACCCGGGCTCCGGAGCAGGTCTTCAACTCACCACTTGCGGAATCGACCATTTTTGGTGTGGCCGCCGGGATGGCAGCGTACGGGAAACGCCCGGTGTTCGAGATCCAGTTTGCGGATTATATCTGGCCGGGATTCAACCAGTTGGTAACGCAGCTCTCCACCCTGCATTGGCGCACAAACGGTGAATGGAGTGCCCCGGCGGTGATCTACGCTCCCTACGGTGCTTATTTGCCGGGCGGCGCGCTCTGGCACAGCCAGACAAACGAAAGCGCCCTTGCCCACTTCCCCGGACTGAAAATTGCCGTTCCCTCAACTCCGGAGGATGCCGCCGGCCTGTTCTGGACAGCCATGCACGGGAACAGCCCGAGCCTGATTCTCTTACCCAAGCACTTGATGTGGACCACTCACGAACCCAACGGGAATTTCCAGCCTGTTCCATTTGGAAAGGCCGTCATCCGGCAGGAAGGGACATCACTAACACTCGTTACTTGGGGTAACGGGACTGAAGTCGTGCAAGAAGCCCTCGAGCTGCTCGGGGACACCGACCGCATTGAAGTCATCGACCTGCGGACCGTCTCGCCAATTGATATGGCAACCATTGAAGCCTCTGTTGAAAAGACCGGGCGCATCCTGATCGTACAGGAGGATGCCGAGTCCTGCTCAATCGGACAGAATATCATCTCGCGCCTTACCGCCAACGGGGAGATTTTCTCGCGTCTGCAGGCACCGCCCACCCTTCTGGCCAAACCCGATGTGAATATTGGTTACAACCCGGTGCTGGAATACGCCGCCCTTCCGGGGAAAAAGGATGTAGCCCGTAAAATCCAGGAGCTGCTAACCCTTGAATGGGCACGGCAGGAGCCGCAAAAGGCGGCTCTACCGGTGGCAAATCCCGCCTTTGAACAGTTAAAGGAAAGCCTTGCCGGAGAGCATGCGGGGCAAGCCAAGGAGCTGACCGGAATAAAGGTTCCCATATTGGGTGAGGGCATCACCACTGCGCGGGTCATTTCCCTGATTGCCAAACCGGGAGACGAGATCGAGCCGGATGACGCGCTCTGCGAGGTGGAGACCGACAAGGCCCTGTTTCCAATTGAGTCACCGTATTCGGGCCGCTTTGTCGACTGGAAGGTCCGGGAGGATGACGAAGTTGGCGTGGGACAGGTGATCGCTGAAATGGAAGTTCCGACTGAGGAACGGCCGGCCCCTCAATCAAGCCTGGAGTCCACGACGCAAAGGGAATCCACTTCCACTTTGGAAGACGCGGGGCAACCTGCGACGGATAAAATCATAGAAGGTGGCCTACCCCATCGGGTAATTGCGCAATTGAAGAATGTTGTCCCGGCGCACATGACTGTGAAGGCTGGCTGGGAGACTATCCGGGAGGCCAGGAAGGCCGCCAAGAAGGAATTGGGGAAAGCCGCACCATCGCCCACTGTGATGGTCGCGTGGGCTCTTGTTCAGGCAATGAAAAGACACCCGGTCTTCAGCTGCACGATCACCCAGGACAATACTTTGAGCCACAATAAGATCTTTGATTTCGGGGTGGCTGTCGCCCTGAAGAAGGATGCCCTCGACACGGCCATAATCCCAAGAGCCAGCGAGCTTGAAGGGCCTGCCTTCGTGGAAGCCTACGCCGGGGCCATTGAGGCTGTGCGCGAAGGGAATACCCGCTCGAAGGCAGGTGTTCCCTTGATCCTGACCAGCATGGGCGGTTTTGATGTGCGCGATGCCCAGCCACTGGTGGTTCCCCCTGCCATCGCGACTCTGTTCCTCGGCGAAGCACACTGGGAATCGAAGGACACGAAATCATTTATCCAACAAGTCGCCCTCTGCCTGAGTTTTGATCACCGTTGGCTCAACGGAGCTGCCGGGGCTCACTTCCTTCAGGATGTGAAAAAGGAAATGGAATCCTTTTCACTGGATGTGCTGAAAGGGTAAGGACGCTTGTTATAAAAAGCCGCCGGGCTTCCCGGCCCGGCGACTGTCGTGCGTTGATTTTTCAGGTAATTCCCTGTCTCAATCTACGGAAGATCCCACCAGTACTTATAGGCAGGCAACTGCGTGGAATAGTAATCATAGAACATCGGGTATGGCCCGGTGATCGTTACTGCTTCATCCGGATGCGGCCAATCGCATTCAGGAATCACCAGTACACAGGGAACTTCATAAATACCCGCAGGAAGCGGGGGTTTTGCCAGCCTGACATTGGTCATATGCGACTCAATCATGCCAAGGCTTCTGTTCACCATATACGGGTCATAGAGGGAGAACCGGTCGCTCAGGTCAAAGCGCGGAGCGGGTCCGAAATCCCCCAGTTTATTGAGATCGTTGCCCACATCCATGGTAATGGTGATCGTCACGATCTGATCCAGAACCTGGGATGCATCGTTGGGCCAGCGCTCCGTATCGAAGAGAACAACATCGAAATCCCCGCTCCCGGGGATGTCCACGCCGCCAACAGTTTCCGTGCCCATGGCAACATGGTCCCGGACCAGACTGTAGGTGTAGTTCCCTTTGAGGGAGCGTAGAATATGGATGTCGTGCAGGTTTTCGGCACGATTGACGCGCGCGCAAAACTGCAACTCGATTGTCCGGAGGACATCACCGACGTAGGTTTCCACGCCCATGAAATCCATTCCGAAATCATTGTAATCGAAGTCGCAATTCGACGGATTGTCCTCGTAGCCGACATAGCTGGGGACAATTTCAAACCAGCAGGGCTCGAACATGATATACATGCCCCAGTTGCCGCGTTCGTTAAACCGGGAGCCTTCGCCCCAGGCTGTCTCCATCATGTACTCGATGCTGTCGTCAACAATGCCCACCACCGCGTGTGCGGCAATGTACAGGGTCTCAACATCCACCAATCCGAGGTCGCTGAGAAGCAGGCAAAAGCTCACACAGGGAACCCCTTCGTAGAAGGATTCACCGTAAGGGAATTGGCCCGGAATCGGGTTGGTCCCCCACTTGTTGCCTTGTGTCTGTGCTATGTCTACCAGCTCATCACCAATCGCGAGGTGTGTTTCATAAATCAGCATCCCGTCGACCAAGGACTCTTCACTGAGTAGATAAGTCACACAAACCTCGTCGGTACTTCTTTGGATAACAATTGATCCCACATCCATAGATTGACCCGCAAGGAGCCGTACTTCGGCACTGCAATCCGGATCAAGTTCCGGCAGACAATCCTGCCCGTTTTGGGCGCTTACGCTGCCGGGAAAGGCCAGGACCGCCAGAAGGGCTGTCCCGGACCATACTATTCGCCATCGATTTTTCATCAGAACTCCTTTCATCGATGCTTCGTTTTACTTTTCTGAGAACTCGATAATGCACCAGCCAGGACTCCATCCTGCTACTGCTGCCATCGTTTAAACGAGCGTATCAATTCACCCCTTGTGAGGCAAGGTAAAGGCCTTCATGGGGGCTCCAGAGACAATTTAATTTCCGGGCTAATATAGCAGATTAAAAATAATAAGGGGTTTCTGGAGACTTCGCGGGGGATTGGCTTCGGGGGGGGCAAAATGTGTGCTGAGCACACACGATTGTGTGATAATCGCACCGGACAACCTGCCGGACTCTGCTAGAATAGACCCTTGGAAAAGGCGTTATGAGGATCAGCATTCGGAAGGGGGCAAAAAATGTCCTTGGGCCTGCGCTGAGGCGGGCCCGGGAGGAATCAAAACTTCGCCTGACACAATCCGACCTTGCTGAAATCATATCGGAAATGGGGCTCTCCATTGACCGCTCGGCGATCAGCCGAATTGAAAATCAGGAACGTACCCTGAGTGACTTGGAATTCCTGTACTTCGCGGCGGCCTTGCGCATCAACCCGGTTCGCTTGTTCAGCCTGGCCTATCAGGACCCCTCAAAGCTCCCCGCCTATCGTGATTTCGAAGCGGAGGAGGAACTTCAGGTGGCTGAGGAAGAGGACAATGCGGACACGCTTCCCTGAAACACCTAATCCGGCATCTTTTCCCTGAGCGAATCAATGTGCTTGTCGAGCACCATGCGCTGGTTGGGGGCAAGCATGCGCTTCACACGACCCAGGTGCTCCGGTTTCACCTTGGCCCCGAGGGATTTGGCAAGGTTCAGGTGGACATAGGCCATGGCCAGGTTCTCCGGCTTTTTCCCATCACCCAGATACAGTAATCCGAGCTCATGGTGGGCCACGGCGTTGCCCTGGGTGGCGGCCTGATTCAGAAGGAGAATTGCCCGGTCCTTGCTTTGTTCAACTCCCTGACCGACAAGATACATGCGCGCCAGATTGACCCGTGCCTCGGAATATCCCTTGCGGGCCGCCGTAGAAAAAAGCTGTGCGGCCTGCTTGAAATCGACTTTCACGCCAAGTCCACGCAAGTAGAGCTGCCCGAGATTATTTGTTGCCTCAAGCTGAGCCTGCGTCGTCATCCGGTACAGGTCTTTCCCTTCGGCAGATTGACCTCCCGAGGGCACTTCGTGGGCCAGCGCTTTCCTGTAGGCATTTGCCGCAAGGGCGTGGTTTTTCTGAAAGCCTTGGCCGGACTCGTAGAGCTGGCCTATTTTTGCAAGAGCATAGATATCGCCGTTTCGCGCCAACGGCTGTAGCAATTCGATGATGCGCTTGTAGTTCCGCCCGACTCCCGGTGCTTCCAAATACAGCGAAGCCAGAATGATCCGGGCAATTGTGACGTCCATCTCCGACGCTTTCTCGAACCAGTAGACCGCCCGCCTGAAGTCCTGCCGGACGCCTGCCCCTTCGCGGTAAGCGCTTCCGACAGCGTAGCAGGCTGACGGGTTATCCTGCTGGGCCGCTTTTAAATACCAGCGAAAGGCCAGTTTCTTATCTTCAGGAACCCCCCAACCGCGGCGATAGAGCGTTCCAAGGCGGTATTGGGCCACCGAATCGCCCTTGGCGGCAGCGACTTTCAGGAGCTTGGCCCCCTCTTCCATATCCAGTGGGACCTCCTGTCCACGCAGATATTTGTCCGCCAGCTCAATCTGCGCGCCAATGTCTCCTTCAGCGGCGTCAGCCTTCAAGCCCTCGATGCCCAGGCCACCTGCCAAAGCAGTCGAATAAGCCAAGGCGGCACCAATCAGCAAAATGACATTAATTCGCATGAATGGACCATACGGGGTGCCCCCATTGGTGACAAGGGCGCTCTTTACTCAACCAAGGCCCAGGTCGTCCCGGTTGCGCAGGTGCACCCAGTGCCTGAAATACGGATTATCGAAAGCATAGCCGGGAGCCATTTCCAGTTCGTAGAGAATGCCGCGCTCAAACAGGGATTTGAGAGTATTCGTCACGCTTCCGCTGGTGGGCAGACTGTAACGATCACGTACCGATTCACTGGTCAACTTGGTCTCCCCCTCCGCCAGGGCGCGGAGCACATTCTGCTGGTGGGCTGTCAATTGCTGCCAATCACTATGGAAGAAGGCTTTGTCCTCCTCAATGATCCCGGCATGTGCGGTCTGGATAATTTCTTCCGTCAACTCACCCGCCCGAAGGGCCATCGGGAAACACATCGCCGCCAGTCGAAGACGGTCGACGGTACAGGTCTCGGACAGGGCTAGAAGATCATCCAACAAAGGTTCAGCCTTGATCTTGTGATCCCGAAAGCGCTTTGCCAGCCAGGTCCGCATTTCCCCAATCTCGATCGATTCAAAGTTAAGAACGCGGAACATCTTGTAGAAGGCCCGGTCGCTCGACATCAGCATTTTGATCAGGTGGGCCCGTGAGCCCGTGAAGACATAGCTCAAGTTCGCGTGGTGCTGGATCTCCCCGCGAAGGTTCCACAAAGTCGCCTCTTCCTCAAAGCGTCCAAGCTCCTGAAATTCATCAATGACAATTCCCAGATGGATCTTTTTCTTTTTGGCCAATGCATTGGCGCGGTTCAGGATGCCGATGAAAGTTCCCCGTTGTTCATCCAGTGGCGCCTTCCGGGCGGATGGCTTCAGTCGCAATTTAATGGCCCCGGTCTGTGGATCCGCCTCTGTCTCAAGTTGCAGGCTGAGGGACTTCATCAGGTCCGTCGCATAGTCCTGCCAGCTCTTGCCAAGTGAGGCTGTGATTCCCCGCAGCAAGGCATTCGACAGGTCGGCGAGCTGGGTGGCTGTTGAGAAAT
The DNA here is from genome assembly GCF_010500615.1 of Oceanipulchritudo coccoides. Lineage (NCBI taxonomy): Bacteria > Pseudomonadati > Verrucomicrobiota > Opitutia > Puniceicoccales > Oceanipulchritudinaceae > Oceanipulchritudo > Oceanipulchritudo coccoides. The sequence continues at coordinate 353,049 of NZ_JAAGNX010000002.1, read as the reverse complement.
CCACCAGCATCACGGCATGCTTCTCGCGCCTCAATTCGTTGACCACGGCCTTGCAGACCGTTGTCTTCCCCATCCGGCGCCGGCCCTGCACCAACAGGCGCGAGCCCCGCTCAAGGAGTGCTTCACGGATTCGTTCGCGCTCCTTTACCCGGTTGATCAGCTCGGGATCCTCTTCAATGAATTCATAGCGGAAAGGGTTTTTCACGGCTCCTCCCGTAGATGGCTTCTTCTTTGCACTGGGCATCGAATCCTTTATCCATATAAAGTTTATCGAAGTAAAGCAAAAACCCTGTATTTATTTAAAGTTCATACCGATAAAGGATTCCCGGCTGAAGGGCCCCTTTTCCCTTCCAAGATCAAGCAGGTCATCGCTCGATCAGGAGCAAGCGGTAGAACTGGTATGCGTGGGCGGGGATATCAACGGTCCCGATATCGCTTGTGCTCCATTCGACATTATTGAATTCCACACCTTCTTCCCCGTGGATCAGGGTGAACCAACGGTTTCCATCGGCTGAGGCTTGGGGCGTGTATCTGGCCCCGTAATGCGGTGAGGCGAAACTCATCCGGACAACAGGATATGCCTCGTCCGCAATCACCTCAAATTGCGGCCACATGACATCGGCAAAAAGCTGTGTGGTGTTTCCCGGGTCCGGGGCAAAGGCGAAATGCTCGAGCAGGGTCCGGTCATCATTAAACGGCTTCGCGGTGTGATCAGGGGCAAAACCATTGTCCCCGGCTACGGATTCAAACCATGTCATGTAGTCAGGATTAAATTGAAAGTCATCCACCCAGACCTGATCCTGCCCGGCGCTCCCCTCCTCGCTCTTGCTGTAGACCCAGCGGACTTGAACCCAGCCGCTTTCCCCGGTGTAATAGCTGTACCGGCGCCAGTCCTGTTCCCCTGACAGCCGCAGGCGCGTCACTCCATCCACTTGGAACCGCACTTCATCCAGCTCCGGTTCAGTGGAGGTCTTGATATAAAACGAAACCGTTCCGGGTCCGCGTACCCAGCCACTCAGGTAAGCCTGTCGGTCATCGTCAACTTTCCCCGAAGCAGCCGCGAATGGCGGCGTCCAGGTCACGGCTTCCTGCCCATACCATGGGCGGTGGCGGCCGGTGTCCCAGTAACCATCCCAGAACGAAAGCGCGTCCTCCAGCGGGATCCGGACTTGAAGCTGCACCGGAATCGAAACGGGTGGGGCGGAGCCGGATGAAGGCGTGAAGACAATCCGTTCACGCGTCATATGCAGCGGCTTGTCGGCCGTATCCCAGGCAATATATTGTGCGGTCTCTCCATCCAGCGGGATGTCGATACTTCCCGGCGAACTGGCATTGGCCAGAAGCTGGGCCGCGCCGAGCGACAGGCTGCCCTCATAGGACTCACTGTAAAAGGTAAACGCTGTTGGCGGATGGTCCAGGCCGGGGCCGGTTCTCAATTGAAGATGGCTCGGGCTGACCCGTACAAGCGGGCCCGTGTAAGCACCCAGCCGCATTCCCATGTTGCCGTTCGGGGAACGCGTAATGCTGTCCAGGACCAGCCTTGACGGCGCATAGGCATACGTTGCGCTTGCTGGTTCCGACCATGGTGAAAAAGTGTCGCCGGGGCCAAACAGGTCCCCTTCATCAATATTCGCTCCGAGTTGCTCAACTTCTTCCAGCCCATCCCGCTGGATCAGGCGCATCATTTTGTGTTCGGTCCGCGAGTTGTTAAACAGGAACCCGTTGTTGTTCTCATTGAGTGCGCCGTGAATGTGCCAAAGAAACAGCCCGTCGGTGGGCACAGTCGCAATCCCGCCATCATTGCCGACTGCCTGGCGGTTTTCCACCAGCAACATTTCCGAAAAAGGGGCAAAGGGATCAACAACCCCACCGTCCGGTGTCTCAAAGTAAACCACAAGAGCAGGGTTTTCCGAGTTCAGCGCACCGGATGGCGTTACGCTGACTATCGCTTCGTCGCCGACGGTATGGACTTCCGGCTCGATCCAGCCCAGCAACCAACGAAAATAGGCATTGAAATTGCCGCTTCTGCTTGAATCCATCACACAGCCGCCTCCGGCTCCACCTTCCGGGCCCACCTCTGGTTCATAGTCGTATAGATCCGGCAGGCCCAACAGATGCCCAAACTCATGAATAATCACCCTTGGATCGTAGTCGTTTGGCACCTCTTCCCGTGTTTCTACCCATTGCCAGGAAAAATCACTGAAGCGAACCCCATCGAGGATAAAGTCCCGGGCAGCATCATTATAGAAACTCCACCGGTATCCCCACCAGAAGCTCGACCATTCGCCAATCTCCCCGCTCCAGATGAAGTTCAGTGCATCGACATACCCGTCGCCATCATTGTCGTACTCCGAATAATCGATCAGGGCATCGTACGCCAAAAGGACCTCCCGGGCCATCGACCAGTTCGTCTCGATATCATCATCCGAGTCCATCGATTTGTAGCTCTCCTGAGTTAATGGGAAATTATACCACCCGTAGGTCTGACCCTTGATTTGCAAGAGATTGTTTGAGGCGCGCTGGTAGAAGTTGCGCATGCTTTCACGGGGAGTGTAGGGCTGGGCCTCAACGGTCCCGTTGCCAAATATGTTGGCGTCTATACGCGTCCGCGTCAGCCCGGGGAATTTCGTCTCTGCCCGGTGGTCAGCAAAATCCATCAGGAATACGAGGACATTTGCCTCCCCAATCGGCGGAACCCCGTCCCAAGTCGACGGTAGTTGTCGGGACAGCTCAGCATAGCCGCCTCCGTGAGCCACAACTGCTTCCGCCCTCAGTTCGATTGCCCGCCGTACCAAATCCTGCTCGGGACGGTCGTTTCCGTAGCGCATGGCCGATGCCTGTCGCCGCTCCAGATTGCCGCTCGCCTGCAGCTGCTCCCATTGCTCTGCATCCGGTGGCTGCAAGGCCATCAGCCCAACCGGGAGGAAGGCTATCAGCCCCACCAACCACAGAGCGTTAGATTCAGTCAATAAGTGTGTAATTCTCTGACTTATTGCCATGGCCTGTTTTCGTTTAGAGTAAGGGTTGCCCACCCCGGACGGGGAATGGAGGGCTTCGATTTGGATGGGATCCTTCATTGGCTCAATCATTTTGGCACCTTATGACATCGGCATACACCAAATTCAAGTGGCAAGACGTGAAAAGACATTTGCCGGATAGGGGGAGGGCCGGGCCAATTTAATTGACCCCGCCGCAGCATAAGGTTTTTTTATAGTTGCCATAAGGAAACCTCGGGTTGGTTCATGCGGTCATGTCGCTTCTCCAGCTCTCTTCAACGGTGATTTTTCTTTGTTGGTGAAACCTCCACAAAGAAAGCCAAATCATGCGTTTTAGCGTTCCTTTCCTCCTTTCCAATTTTCTTGCTTCCCGTGTGCCGATCCTGATGGGTGCGGTTCTCCTGTCGGGAATCATTCCCAATGTATCGGCGGAAACGACGACGGGAGAAGTCACGCGCTTTTCGCCGGACGAGGGCCAACCCCTTTTTCCGGCGGGAAATTTAAATGTATTCAAGCAATACGTGCTTGCCGTAGACGAATCCGAACGGGTGGGAAAGCGGGTCAGCATCGACCTGTTGTTTACCTCCCTTGAATTTGGGGGCGAAGTGTCGGCGGGGGTCAAGGCAGCCCTGGGTCTGGAAGTGGGCATGTGCTTTGGTGGCAATGCGGATTTCGACCTGGCCTTCAAACCGAGTATTACGGTACCTGACCGGTATCCGACGGAATTTCCCATTCGGTTGGTCGTGGATGAAGGCCTGCTGCCCGACTCGCATTTCACGACGACATTTCCTCCTCTTGGGAAAGCTTATGCGGATCTCATTTTTGATTTGGGAGCCCACCTGAAGGCGACTGCCTGTGTGTTCGGCTGTATCGATGCAATCGATTTCAGTTTTGATACCTGCGATCCCCGCATACCATCGGTAGGAGGTTATCGGATGTTCAAGGAAAGTGTGCGCTGTGACCCCGCATTGGATGCCGAGGCTTATTGCAGTGTGGAGCTGGCTTCGTTCAATCGAAACGATGACAACACCTTTCGCATGCTCAATGTAACGGCAAACAACCGCTTTGAGTTTGTCGATAAACCCTACCTTGAATTTGCGCCATCAACTGGAACCAATTTCACCAAGACATTTGCGGTAAATTCCGAAACCAACACCCTTGTCGTGAGTGGAGTTCATCGGCTGAGTAATGAACAACAGGTCAAAGTATCGTCCACCGGCTCACTTCCCGGGGGACTGAGTAGCTCGAAGATATATTTTGTCACCAATCTCAAGTCGGCAGGGGCGTCACAAATCGAGTTTCAACTGGCGACGAGGAGCGGCGGATTGGGGATCGCCATAAGCAGCGTTGGTTCGGGCGAGCATTCAATCTCGCTTGTGGAGACGAACAAGCCCGAGGCCCCGACTTTCGGAAACTACGGGACCATTTCCATCAATGCCCCGACCGTTGGAACCGATTCGCGCACCGCCTCAATCAACGGTGAAGAAAAATCATTCACGGTTAATCCGCTCAATGACACGGTCGCGATCTTGTCGCCTCCGGGTTTCCGCAATGGGAGCAAAGTGAGAATATCCAGCGCCGGCAAGTTGCCCGGAGGACTCAGCCGTGGATGTGTTTACTATGTGACGAATGCGAGTCAGGGTGGTTTGGTTTTTCAACTTTCCACAACAAACGGGGCCGCGCCCGTCGCCATTGCAGATTTGGGCATCGGCACGCATCGGATCGCCCTGAGTGCGGAATTCAACACCGCCAAAAGCCTGAAGAGCACGGGAGCTGAAGACATGCTGTCCATCAGCATCGATGTCGCCAAACTGGTTTCCGACATTCTCCTTCCCCCCACCTTTCCCTCGCTGTCGGATTCAGGCTCGCAGGGACCCGTGTCCTGGGATTACACCTTGGCATCGCTGAACCTTGGCCCAGCAGTCCAATTAAAGACGGACTTTGAAATGACATGGGATCTCGTGGTGACGGATATTCTCTTTATGCAGCCGGGTACGGTGGGCGCAAATGCCACGGTTATCGTTGATGGTGTGGAGGTCAGTGGGAGCTACCGGAGCAAGTTCCCTGCAAAAACGGTCCACCTGACCAATGAAGGCCCCTCTCCACTCCCTGGAGTTGTCTTAAAAAACACGGATCCGGTTGCGGTAACGATTATCTACGCCCTGCGTCCAAAACTGAAGACAACGGTTTCCTCGCCGTTTCTCGGACGCGTCAAATATGCCGCGTTGGGAGCAGGTGCATCGATTGATCGCGTGGGTGAGTTGCGCTTTGGGCCACTGATTCAAGGAGAACACGTCTTCAAGGCAGGCGAGTTTACAGTCTTCGATGGTGATCCGTCCGAAATTGCCAGCGCTGAAGCGCGAACGGAGTATGAACTCCCTCAGGATATTTCCCGTTACGACCTTCTTTTGGTCGATACCGACACGGATCCGCTTCCCTCAGACGGTTGTGCATTGGTAATTGTTTACAGGAGTGGCGGGGTGCTCAACATTCGCATTTTTGATTCTACCGGTGATAGGGTTGAAGACGAATTGGCATCGACCCTTCTTTCCCCCTCATCCTTTGCGGCCCTTGAGGATCAGTTGGATCCATGGCCAATCGCGGATTTGAATGATGACGACAGTGAAGCCGTCCTGGAGAGCGCTACGTCGATCGCTGGAAATACTCCCGGTGTCATTAAATTTGAACTACAGGCGGCAGGTCCACCGAGTTTCCTGTGGAACCCACAAGGTCTGGAAGGTGGAAATAACGGTTTTGGCAATTATCGATACTGGAACTTCATTGGTGGAGATGTCGCCAACCCGTATACCAATTGGCTCGAGCTCATCCTCTATGAACAAAACCCCAATGATCCCAATGCGGATGATTCCTATCCCGGGGCACTGGGAACCGGCAGCGACGCGACTATTGATGTCACGCCTTACCCGTTTCTTTACCAGTCAGTTGAAATCGCCTCGCTTAATGTTGGATCATCCGGGCGACTGGATATTTATCAATTCGCGGGTTTTGACCCTGTCAACCTGACGGTGAATGGTGGCGCCATTACCAACAGCGGAACAATAACTTTGAATGCGGCTTCTTCAGCGAATACGGATAATTCTTATCTGCGTTTGGACAGGCAGGATGCTATTCTCTCAGGAACGGGTACGCTTAACCTGGACAACGGCATGAGCTTGAGGGGATATCCCGGCGGCCAACCCTTCACCTTCATCAATGAAAACGAAATTTCTGGTATCGGCATTGCCATGGATCGGTATGGCGTCGGTGGTGACTCAAAAACCACTAACCTGGGAGCATTTATTGCCAGCGGCGGAAGTGGTAATGGTGATAAACTGATCTCCTCAGCCGCCCTTTTTATCAATAGTGGTGAGCTTATCGGTGAGACAGGCGCAACCCTGCAGGTCAAGGGAGCCCGTCTTGAAAACCGGCCCGACGGGCTTATCCGGGCTGTCGGCAATAACGCCTCCGTCTTTGTTCAGTTCGAGGAAGTGGAGCAAACCGGTTTTCTCAATGCCTCAGGTGGTGGTTATATTGGTATTTCCTCAGGTAGTGGGAATGGAACTACATGGTATGGTCAGCAGTTACTCTCCGACTGGAAACCGGGATCTGGATTTACCTCAATATCCAGAGGCGGGTTTCTCGCCACGGGCTTTGAGAGCCGGATCAATTTCTATGATGCAGATGTCATTGGTGGATTTTTCGGGATGTCGAATGGGGGGCTGGTGAGCTCCACGATTTCAAACTTTGACGGATCCGTATTCCAGATTGGCGATTTTAGCACGACCTCAATAAACCCCCAGTCGGGAACACTGAGAATCAGTGGAGGGGAAACTACCCTCTTCAAGGGAGCCTACCTGACCAACCACGGAACGCTCGAGATATTCGGTGAGGCGGAGTTTACGGAGACCATGTTATTTGCAAACAACGGAACGGTTCAGGTGAATTCCAGCGCAGTTCTCCAGATCCGGGAGAACGTGGGCAGGACCGCTGATCCGGATGCGTCGGAAGTAGCCAAGCGTCAACCCGGGATGGCCAATGCCACGGGCGAATTACTGGTCGGCGGTACCTGGGATATTGCAGGAACCTTGCTTATTGATGGCGCCACCTTCATCGGGACGGGCGCCAACGCCTTGCGCACCAGCACAAACTTTGGTTCGGCCGATGAGGGCTTTGAACCGGATCCGGTAACGATCGAGGACGACCTGAGTAAGGTGCTCTCCCTCGGTAATCCAGCGCACGTGATTCTTCGCGGCGCTGAGGCTGCGTTTCCCGCCCTCGATTCGCTACAACAAAATGGCGGTGTCCTTGAACTGCTTGAAGGCGCCGACTTTCCGGGAGGTGAGCCCGGGAGTTTGACCGCAGGGGATTTGATCAACCGTGGAAGAATAATCATTGAGGCAGGCAGCGTTTTGTCCGTCGGAGAACGCTACATTCAGACCGGCGCGGATACCGAAACGGTGGTTCTCTCCGGTGGGGAACTGATCAGTGCGATCGGCAACTACCAGATTATCGGTGGTGATTTTACCGCTGAATCCGGTGCGAACGTCATTGGTTTGAATGGAGGGTCTTTCCGTTCCGGGACAACCCTCCGGGTGGAGTCGCCGCTTATTGACACGAACGAGACGGATTTCACAGGACAGGAGATATTCATCCAGGAGAAGGTGATTGTCACTCTCGGTAGTGGAATTGCCATTACGGCTATCGACCCGAATGTCGATGTTACGATCCACGGGGGCGCTGTTCAATTTCCCGCGCTCTCGAATAACCTCAGCTTCAATGCCGGCCGGCTTACCCTGAGTGGTGACGGCATCGACAATTCCCCCAATATCGGGTTCGGGAATTTTACTAATACGGCGGCAGTGAATGTTCTTGGCAAAACCACCAGATTCAGCTCCACCGACTACACCCAGAACGGGTCGGGATCCTCCACCCGTGTGGGTCCGGGGGCCACCCTCAGCACGCCTGATCTGGTGATCAATGGCGGGGAGCTGGTTTTGGAAATCTCCGCCCGTCCAGCAGAGAACCAGTTTGGGAAAATCCAATCTGCCAGGGTGAATTTTAATAACAACCTGGTGATCGATTTCATCGGTGAGGTGGCTGAATCCAAACCGGATATCGGTGATACGTGGCCCATAATGAATCCCAATCAAAACAGCAGAATAAGCGGCGAAAGCATTGTTGATTTCCGGTGGAACGGGGGTTCCCTGCCATCCAACTGGTTGCCCATGAATTCGCGCCTTGAGGTAGTTCGCCTAAAGCCGAAGGAAGCCAACGACGGCGGCATTCTGAGCGGACTCGGGATCCAAGTTGTTCCGGCTGGCGGATTCATCGAGTATGAAGACTGGGCAGTTGCCGAGGGCTTCGACCGTTCCCCGACAAGTTTCCTGTCGGATCCAATGCGTGATTTCGACAACGATGGCATCAACAATGTTTATGATTTCCTCTTTGGCTACAACGGCGGCAACGGGATGTTCCCTGGAAGGCAAGCGTATCGGTTAATCGATGCGGACGAAGCAGGTGCGTACTATGAGCTCAGTTATGAACGTCCCTCGGGCACGGGTGCCGCTTACATTCCCTATTACACTCGGGATCTCAAGAAGTGGTATCCCGCCGGCATGCTTATTACGGATATCGTTCCTTCCGAATTTCAGCAGGGCATGGAACGCGTGATTCTGCAATCCACTTTCCCAATTCCCCCGGGCTCGGTTTATTTCCGCGTGACGGCCTCTCTATATAATATTGATCCCGGTTTGGTTCCGGAGAATCCGCTCAACAGGAACGGTTGTGGTTCCATGAATAACCTCCAACCAGAGGACCTGATTCAAGATAATATAACGCCGAGCTATGAGGTGGTCTTCGGCAAGGAGCTGTATTTTCGAACTTCCGGGTGTAGTGAAGGAACGGTCCAAGCGTATATCACCGGTGACAACGAGGGCCTGTATGTCTACGGTGGTTTCTCCGGTCTCGGACGGGCTGCCGTGCATGCTGGTTTACTCGAAATAGGCCAATATGGAATACTCAAGGTGACCTTCATCGAACCACTCCCGGTTATCGACGATCCGAATACATCGAGCTGGGAATGGGAACAGAATGGGGTGAGCGCAGACCCTATCCCGGCACCAACAGAGGCCAATCCTTACAGCTTTTTCATGGAGTTGATCAGCGTTGAAGGAGATTAACCTCAAACTAAAAAGCTCCATGAATTCCAAGCGCTTTGACCCGAATATTCACCAATCCATGCAATTATTAAAACTTAGTCATTGGGCCGTACTGGCCAGTCTCATTCCCTTGTTCACGTCCTGCAGCAAACCGGAGGAAGAGGTCGCTTCAACCCCGGTTGAGGTTGTCTCTTCGATAGAGGCCGATTTGTCTCCCGCAAAAGAGGCCGCAACCACCGCTGCCGGTTTCGAGACAGTCGACCAGCAGGCCAGCTATGGAATGGGATACGGGATGGGTGCCAATATCGCTCGCCAAGGCGTTGTTAAGGCCGATCTGGACGCCCTCTTTGCGGGCCTGAAGGACGGGCTCGCATCCGTGGCTCCACAACTTGACGAAGCTACATTGAGAGCTGCATTTTCCGAACTGGATAGCCGGGTCGCTTCAGAGGCAAAGGCCCAGAGCGAGGCCAACCTGGCAACGTCGGTCGCGTTTCTTGAGAAAAACGCCGTGCGCCCGGACGTGACCGTCACCGCTTCAGGCCTGCAATATGAAGTCCTCGATCCAAGCGAAAATCCCGAGGCTCGTAAACCGACCACTACTGACAAGGTGAAGGTCCATTATCACGGGACACTCATCAACGGGACAGTTTTTGATAGTTCTGTCCAGCGGGGCGAGCCGCTCACGATTCCTGTGGCTGGGGTCATCTCCGGTTGGGCCGAGGCACTCCAGTTGATGTCTATTGGCGAAAAGTGGAAAATCACCGTCCCGCCAGCCCTCGGATATGGCGCTGAGCAGACCGGCGGCATCCCAGGCAATTCCGCACTCATTTTCGAGATTGAATTGATTGCCATCGAGGAGGAGTGAGCCCGCTTGGCGGGTAATAACCGGCCATGCGAAGCTCCGTAAGACAAACTATCCGATGGCGTCGTCCGAATAATTGATCGCGGCCGGAGGGATCGCCTGACGCATCAATCCGGACTCAACCACAGGATATCGTAGGGTTCCAGTTGCATCGAATCGTGGAGGGCTGAAGTCTTGCCGGTGAATAACTCCCGGACCGGAACCAAAAGAGCTCATGGAGACAATCTCCATGAGCTCTAAATTGATACCTGGGAGGCACTGTTGCTCCAAAGTCAGGAGCAACAGCGTACTGGTAAGGTCTATGGGGCAGGCACTGCGTCCGGATCGATGCTGAACCGGATGAAGAAGGGATTGCTGCCCAATGGATCAGAATCGTAGAAACGGAGGGTGCGAACACCTCCAACGTCTGATTCGACCACCCGGTTTGCGGAGATGTCGCGCCAGTTTGTAAGGTCGAAGCTGGCTTCGACGACAACATCAAGCGCATCATCCTGTGCGGAATCCGTCTCGATGACCACACTGCCGCGGACGATTGTGGACACTTCGTGCTCCTCAAGAATCAGGGGCACCGGTGAGTCAATCGTGCCGGCATCGGTGCCTTGCCATACTTCCATGAAGTTGAGGTGGCCATCGCCATCAGGATCTGCGCCGTCCCCGATGATCGCGAGATCAGTTTCACCCGGAAAGGGGCCTCCTGCATCCGAGAGGAATGCGGAAATGATATCCTGATTGGTCACGACATCATTGACCGTAATCGTCACTTCGGCAAAATCCTTGAGTGCCGGGGTGCCGTCGTCACTGACAGAGACCGTCAGGGTGTAGGATGAAGTCGCGTCGAAATCGAGCGGCGCGGCGACTTCAATGAGACCGCTGCTATCAATTGAGAAAGCTCCACCGGTGTTGCCATCGATGATTTCGTAACCGCTGATACTACCGTCATCGGTAGCGGTTACAGTAAGGACATCGTCACCAATTGCCGCGTTTTCATCAACAGATCCGCTGTTGTCAGAGGCAACTGGCGGGGTATTTCCGGATGTATTAAGCGCTGTTTCAACTTTGATGTTGGTGAAGGTGATGCCATTGTCTGCAGTCGCTCCAGAGGATGTTGTGCTACCGAAGGTGCTGGAATTCACCCAGGCTCCCAACATACCGAAAGTATTCGCAATGGTGCCGTCCAAATCACTCGCCGTATGTGTAGCAAGTGGCGCGCCGCCGCTTGCGAGGCTTAACGAAGCGAAAATTTCCAGAATGCCGCTACCCGTTCTCGTAACTGTTATTACAACGACATAATCCGTCGTTGCGTTAAAAGTATAGCCATCAGAAGAGCTATTACTGATTGAGTCCCACTCAGAGGTCGTTCCCAGGAATCGTCCCAGCGTGGACGCTACATTGTGCTCCCTGACCGTGATATTGGCCGTAGCGCCCGTATTGACGTCAAGATCAATCATATAGCCGGGCAGGCCAACATAAAGCGGATTAGAAGAGCTCGATGAAGAGGACAAGTCGTCAGCCAATCCAGGATTATTGAAGTCCATTAGCGCAAACTTGAGCGCCGTGCTCTTGCCGCTCCCGACGGTTACCGGAGTCGTAAAGCTCATCGTGGCAGTTAAGGAATCGCCAACAGCAAGCGTCTGCGGAGCAAACGTGCCATGAATTCCGCGACCCGAGGTGCCCGAAATAAGGCCTAGCTCTCCGACGTAAGCTTCGATGGAATTACCACTTGTGCTGCTTGAAGACCACCAGTCGGCCTCCAAGGCGCCCGTATTGGCGCGATTGCCATCCGCAAAACTGTCGTCAACGAGCGTTCCGCCTGTGAACGATGAAACCACTGTGATATTCAAAGTAGCCGTATCGCTACCCAACGCATCAGCTACCTGAACCGTATAGGTATGCAGACCAATATTGGCTACCGTTGGCGTTCCGGACAATGCCCCGTTAGGATCAACGACCAACCAGTCTGGACCGGGACCGGAACTGGAGACTTTCGTGAAGGTCAGTGAGTCGTTTTCAAAATCTGTAGCGTCATCGGCCAAGGTATTGCCGCTGTAGTCAACACCCTCAGTGGCATCCAATTTCGTAATTGGATCGGAGGTGAAGGTCGGTGCCTGATTGGGGGCTACTGTGATATTCAAAGTGGCCGTATTGCTACCACCCGCGTCAGCTACCTGAACCGTATAGGTATGCAGACCAAGATTGGCTGCATTTGGCGTTCCGGACAATGCTCCGCTAGGATCAACGACCAACCAGGCTGTACCGGGACCAGAACTGGAGACTAACGTGAAGGTCAGTGGGTCGTTTTCAAAATCTGTAGCGTAATCGGCCAAAGTATTGCCGGAGTAGTTAAGATCCTGAGTGGCATTGGTTTCAGTAATTGGATCGGTGGTGAAGGTCGGTGCCTGATTGCCGACTAAAATACCTTCAGCTTGAATTGTGATATTCGAGAAGGTGATGCCATTGTCTTCGGCCGCGCCTGCGGTTGTTGTGCTACCGAAGGTGTTGGAATTTGCCCAGACTCCCAACATACCGAAGTTGTTCGCGATGGTTCCGTCTATATCACTCGCCGTGTAGCTGGCAATTGGCGAACCGCCAGTGCTCAACAAAGCGGTTATACCCAGACCGTCTGTCGTCAATCTCGTTACGGTGATAACAACGACATACTCGGTCGCCGGGGAGAAAGTGTAGCCAAAGCCAGAGCTACTGCTGATTGCGTCCCACTCGCTGGTCGTTCCCAGGAATCGTCCCTGGGGATCAAGTAAATCGTGCTCGCTGATATTGATATTGGCTGTTGCGCCCGTATTGACGTCAAAATCAATCATGTAGCCCGGCAGGCCAACGTAGAGCGGATTAACAGAGCTCGATGAAGAGGATAGGTCGTCAGCCAACCCACTATCATTAAAGGCCATAATCGCGAATTTGAAAGACGCTTCCTTGGCAGTGCCAACGGTTGCGGGAGTGGTAAAGGTCATCGTTGCCGTTAAGGAACCGCCAACATCTAGCGGCTGTGGAGCAAACGTGCCATGTATTCCACGACCCGAGGTGCCCGTAATAAGGCCTAGTTGTCCGACATAAGCTTCGATTGAACTACCACTTGTGCTGCTGGAGGACCACCAGTCAGCCTGCAAGGCACCCGTATTGGCGCGATTGCCATCAGCGAAGTCATCATTGACGATTTCCGGCATAGCACTCGTCGTCCACGTAAGTTCGTTGAAACGAACAGTGGCCGCACCAGCATCCTGAAGGTAGAGACCCGCTTTCCAGTAGCTTGGATAGGTCCAATAGGAAACATCTACCGAAAGCTTACTTACACTGTCGATCAGGACTTCCATATTCCCGTTGTTCACGACGATGTCACAGTCAAAATAAGTACCAAGAGGCATCAGTCCAAGATCGACTTGCGCGTTGACGGTACCCGTTGCATCCGTCTTGTAAACTGCCCAAATGTGCCCGGTTGAAAGAAGTCGGTAGATGCGCACCAGAGGCAAATTCGGCCCGCTCCCCACATTTGCATCATCGTGAATCTGCATCACTGTCACTTGCTCACCGACCTGCGATATTACCGACAAGTTAGCATGGGCAGTCCGGACACCGGTGTTAACAATCCAGTTTTGCAAATTTCTCAGCTCCACCCGTTGGTCAGCTATATCGTGCGTAAACGCCATCTTGTCCGTGTCTTGGAGCGTGAAGTAAGGCTGATCGTACCCGGCAAGGAGTGCCGCCGTATCCGCGGCAGTTGAACTATCGGGATATTGCAATTTAGACGCTGCGAGCGCATCGAGGAATTTGGATTCCGTGGATGGCGCAACCGCAGAGACGAATGCCGGTACAGCCAGCAGGGCAGCCAAAGTGGCTGTGATATGTCGTTTTGTGATCATGATGGTAACGTTTGGGGTTAGTGCTCAGGATGAAACACCCCAATTAGGCCGCTAATGAGCTTCAGAGGATAACAGCGACCGGGGTGAAACATAAATTGTTATTAATAATAATTATTAATTAGTGGGTCTGGATTTCCGGGGCAAGGGAAAAATGAAAGAAATTAATAAGTATCAATTAGCAAAAGGAGGGTGTAAGATTCTGTTGAGTCGCCCCCTTTGTGGTGCACTGTCATAAATCCGGGCGCAAAAAAGCCGCATCCTCAGGTTTGATGCGGCTTGGTTTCGAATGGCTCGCCATCCGAAGCCCGCAGGGCGAAGGATGGTGCGGGCGGGGAGAATCGAACTCCCACGACCAGCTTGGAAGGCTGGAGTTCTACCATTAAACTACGCCCGCTTGAGTCGACAAAGGATGGGAATAAGGCCTCTGGAACGGGAGAGGTCAAGACGGATTTTAGTCGAGGCTTACTTGGCCCAGCTGGGAAAATCGCCAAAGGCGGCACCGGTGACAGCGGGGAAGAAGATGTAGACGGCGAGGAGGGTGAGGCCGACGGCAAAGAGGTTGAGGACAATACCGGTTCGCGCCATTTCAATGATGCGGATCCGCTGGCTGCCGAAGACAACGGCATTGGGGGGCGTGGCAACCGGCATCATGAAGGCCATGGAGGCCGAAATGGTGGCGGGGATGGCGAAGAGGAGTGGATGCACGCCCATACTGGCGGCCCATGAGACGAGGATGGGCAGGAGCATGGTAATGGTAGCCACATTGGAGGTGAGTTCCGTGAGAAAGGTGACGCTGAGGCAGATGACCAGCAGGAGGATGGGAATGGGAATATTCCCGAGGGCGCGGAAGGATTCACCGATATGCAGGGACAGCCCGCTTGAGGCAAATCCGGAGGCAAGCGCGAAGCCCCCCCCGAAGAGGAGGATAATGCCCCATGGGAGCCGGCCAAAAACATCGGTATCGAGGATTCGGTTGGCCTTTTCACGTTGGCGGGCGGGGACCAGGAACAGGACCAGGGCCATGGCAATGGCAATGGTCCCGTCGTCAATCCGGTCAAAGCCAGCCCACAGGCTGGACCAACCGGGTAAAGTGAAGATGCCGAGGTCCAGATCGCGGCGAAAGGTCCAGAGAAACACGGTGCAGGCAAAAACCACTAAAACAGCTTTTTCCTCAAAGCGCATGGGGCCGAGCTGCTTCAGTTCAGACCGGATGATGGAGCGGTCCAGTCGCAGGGATTTGTCAAAACGGCAAAGCACGTGCGTGAGGAGGAACCATGTCGTGAGCAAGAGGACAATTGAATAGGGAACGCCCATTATGATCCAGTTTCCAAACGTGATGGGCGGTGCCTCCGGGAACAGTTCCTGGATTATCCGGATGAAGGCCAGGTTTGGGGGTGTTCCGACCAGCGTGGAGACCCCGCCGATCGTACACCCGTAGGCAATGCCCAGCATCAAGGCGAGGGTGAGTGGATGCGACCGTTCCTTCCCGAACTCCTCTTCCATCTTGGAGACCACTGCCAGCCCCACAGGCAACATCATCACGGCGGTGGCGGTGTTGGATATCCACATCGAAAGGAATCCACAGGCGACCATGAAGCCGAGAATCAGCAAGTCCGCCCGCCGTCCGATAACGTAGATAATATTGAGGGCAATCCGCCGGTGGAGGTTCCAGCGCTCCATTGAGAGGGCAATAAGAAAGCCACCAATGAAGAGGAATATAATGGAATTCACGTAGTCCTTGGCGATCGAACCGCTGTCGAGAATTCCAGCGAGCGGAAAGAGGACAATCGGCATCAATGCGGTGGCTGCGAGGGGAATGGCCTCGGTAATCCAGAGGATTGCCATGAAGGCGGCAATAGCCGCCATTTTTCCCACTTCGGGGCGATCCGGAACCGGATTATAAAATAGGAAAAGCCCCGCAAACACCGTGAGGGCCAACACCAGACCGATTCGTTTCCATGGCAAATTCGACATACTTTCTTCCTCCTCAATACCCCACCGCGTGATTGGTACGGCGGTAATCCGCCCAGCCGGTTAGTTTGCCCTCCCCGGAAATTTCCAGACCGGTCACGCCGCCAAAGAATTCGGTGTCGTCCGAAACTTCAACCTGCCAACCCTTTTCACGGAGATGAGTGGATAGCTCCAGAGAGGTGTCTTTCTCCATCTGGAAAAGGTCCGAATCCGGTTCAGCGGACCAGCTCCTCAAGAGGTGGAAGCGCGGGGAACTAATCGCCTCCCCCAACCCGCTTCCGAATTGCAAATGATCAATAAGGACTTGAATGAGCGTGGTCGGGATTCGTTGTCCACCAGGCAGGCCGATCGCCAGGACCGGCCGGCCATCCTTTAAAACAATCATCGGCGCAATTGTGCTTCGGGCACGTTTCTGTGGGGCGGCATAATTCACCCCTTCCGGATTGAAGGTGCTGAAATTATTCAGGGAGTTGTTGAGGATGACCCCTGTGCCGGGCGCAATGACACCGGACCCAAAGTGGTGGCTGAGGGATTGCGTCACAGAGGCCACATTGCCCTTGCTGTCAGCAACCACAAAGTGTGTGGTCCAGCCGCCCGGGCCGCTGGCGAGCGGCTCAGCCGCTTCAAGGCCGTCTTGTTCAGATATCCCTGCCAAATCCGTTTTCAATGCTGCCTTGCGCAATTGGGCGACCGCTTCCGGATCAACCAGTTTTTCCCACGAATCCATCGCCTCCGGGACATCGGCAATAGTGTCCTGAATAACTGGATACACATGTCGCATGGCCCGGCCCCAATGGTCGATATTGTTAGCCGTACGGAAGGGTTCACTATCCGGCCATGAGTGCCCCTCCAGAACTTTCAAGGCAAGCAGGACAGTGGCTCCGCCCGAGACCGGGGGCGTGGCGGTCATCAACTCGTAGCCTTCCCAGTCGGCCGTCAAGGGCTTGGAGACCTGGGCTTTGTAGTGTTTAAAATCGGACAAAGTGAGTGAGCTTCCTTTCGATTGCAGCTCATTCACTATCAACTCCGCAACCCTTCCCTCATAAAATCCCTGACGGCCCTTGGCCGCGATGTGCTCCATCGTAGTGGCCAAATCGGGATTGGGAAGGCGAGTCCCCTCCTCCGGCACAGCCCCACCAGGCATGTACAGGCGCGCACATTCCGGATGTGACTGAATTCGCTCAATGCGTCGCTCGAAAAAGACTTTCATTCCGGGAACCACCGTAAACCCGTCCCGTGCCAAACGGATTGACGGCTCGAGCAATTCCGCCCACGGACGACTTCCCAGCTTTTCATGGGCTGCCTCCATCGTCGCGACCAGACCGGGCACGCCCACTCCCAAGGCACCTTCTGCCCGCGCGTCTGAGCCGGCTTCCACAAAGGCCTCCACATCCAGTTCCGCTCCGGATTCGTCCAGACCCTCAAAAAACCAGGTCTCTCCGCTTTCGGCCTCGAAATAAACAATGACACACTTTCCGCCAATCCCGGATCCGTAGGGCTCCGCGACGCCCAGTGCGAAAGAGGCAGCGACCGCCGCATCCATTGCGTTACCACCCGACTTTAGTACCGAGAGCCCAATCTCAGCTGCCTCGGGATGGCCGGCAACAACCATCCCCTGATCGCCCATCACCGGGACAATTGATTCGGTGGAAGCACATCCGGCCGTTGAGACAATGAGGCATACTGCACAGATCAGGTGAACAGCCCGTACTCGGATAAATTCTCCCTGCTTCATGTCCATGTCTTTTACTTTTTCCTAGTAGCCCGCCTCAATAAGGGCGGCAATAATTCGTTCACTGCCCCCAATCACATGACCGCACATGACCACTTCCGCTTTTGTCGGATCACGGGCCTCGATCGCATCCACAATGTCATGGTGGCACTTGCTCGGCTTCTTGTGATCCGTCACCCGCCCGATTCCCAGATAAGCCGGTCGCTGGTATTGATCAAGGGACGACATGACAATCTGTTCCAGAAAATGGTTGTCCACGCATTGCGCCAAGAGGAGATGGAAACGGGCATTCGCCTGACAGAAAGCGACAAAGGACGCATCGTCCCCAGCCTTGATCTCTGGCATTTCCGCTGCTGCCCGAAACAGCTTGATGTCTTCCTCGCTCGCCTTGACTGCCGCCAGCGCAGCCACTTTGGACTCAACTATTCTGCGGAGCTCCTGCAGGCGCCTCGCCTCCTCCGCACTGATTGGTGCCGCCAAATACCCGCAATGAGGACGGAAAATGACCAGGTCCTCATTGCCCAGACGGTTCAAGGCCTCCCGCAAGGGCGTCCTCGAAACCTCCAATTCCTCACAGAGCGCCTTCTCCCGGAGATGCTCCCCAGGAGCGATCCGGCCACTGAGAATGCGACGCTTGATTTGTCCATAGATCTGGTCCCGCAAGTTTCGGCTCCCCGGCATGTCTTCCGGGATTTCTATCAGCGATGGCTTCCTTTGATGCATTCGGTTTTCGGTAGAGATTAAGGTCCATTTACAGCGGACTGATCACTTTTTGCTACGGGTCGCATCCCCAACTGTCAAGGGATTCCGGCATTTCGTATACGATTACTAATTTTGGGTTAAGTTGCTTGTAATAAGACGCTTACCCGCCCAATATTCACAGAATAAGACCCGCTTAAAGGAAAAACCCTCTTTCAATATGGGTTTGACAAGCCGTTTAGCCTGTTTTCGTATACAATCTTTCACAACTCAACCACTACCAAGGAAATAGATATGAAAAAGACACCCTTAACCGGGAGCGCATCCAACTGGTTGCCGCTTCGCACTATAATAGTAAGCGGGCTCTGTGGTCTGCTGCTTCCCTTCAACGCCGCCAGCGGCCAAGCAGAAGAGGATGAAGATGTATTCGAGCTCGAGCCAGTGACTGTATTGGGCTCCGCGATTACACGGTTTGACCAGGAATCAGGACTTCCCGTTTCCATTTTGGAAATGAATGAGATTGAGTCCGATGGATTCATTTCCCCGGGGGAGATATTTTCAGAACTTGTTTTTACTGGATCCCCGGAATTCAACGAGACGGAGGACGGTCCCAATGACGCCCGTGGCGATGTCACCTCGATCAACCTGCGCGGCGCCGGCCCGGGACAGACCCTCGTCCTCATGAATGGCCGTCGCCTGGCACCGCACCCGCTCAACCAAACGGTGGGTCAGGCACCCAGCGTGCTGGTCAACGCAAACGTGATGCCGGCAGGGCTGATTGAGCGGATTGACGTTCTCCGTGACGGTGCTTCCGCCATTTATGGTACGGACGCCTCAGCCGGGGTGGTCAATACGGTTCTTGATACCAACTTTCTCGGCAATGAAGTCCGGCTCCGCTATGGACAGGACGGTAGCGGGGACTACACCGAGCAGCTCTACACCTATACCGGTGGATTCGACTTCAATGAAGGGAAGACCAACCTGTCATTGTTTCTCAGCTACTTTGAGCGGGATCCAATTATCGCGACGGATCGATGGTACGCCCGCGCTGGCGACAAGCGGCCTTTGGTCGATGAAAACTGGCGAGGCGATGTGTCCATCATCAATGTCAGCTCAGGTAGTGTGTATGCACGCTTTGAGACAGACCTTCCCGGCAGCCGGGATGAACTCTCACAAAACGGGGTCGAAATTACTGACGGCACCGGCGAATTCCACATCAATGCACCGGGACTTCCGGGAACCACAGCCGTGCTGGCTGATGGAACCAACATTGACGACGATGCCCTGCCCCGCGACGAGCGATATGACTTTGCTCCCTGGCGGACGCTTACCTCAGAGGTGGAGCGGACTAACTTTTTCGCCACCCTTCACCATGAGTTTTCCGATACATTGAAGCTCTTTGCAGAGATTGGGTATTACCATGCTGATACGTGGCAGCAGCGTGCCCCCGTGGTCATTGGCACCAGTGACGACATCGTCATTCCGGCACAGAATTACTACAATCCATTCGGGCCGGTAACCTTTGCCGACGGACGTACTAATCCGAACCGCCTTTCGGGAATCACCTTGCAAAACGGCGACCCGCTCCCGGATGAAGGAATTGGGATTGTCCTCGAAGGCTGGCGGACAGAATGGGCCGGACCCAGACTGGTCGATGTCGAGACAGACAGCTACCTCTACACGATCGGGTTGAAAGGTAAGGCATACGACAACTGGTACTGGGAAACCGGTATCCGCTACAACTTGAACGAAGCCACCGACACCTCCTCCAACCGCTTGTCGAAGACCGGACTGTCAGGAGCCCTTGCGGATGACACACCTGCAGCCCTGAATGTCTTTTCGGGACCGGGGGCAAATAACCGGGAGGATTTTGAGGATCTCATCATTCAAGTATCGCGGACAGCAGAAACAGAATTGCTGAGCTACGACCTGCGGGCCAACAACCCCGAGGTGACCGAACTCTTTGGCAACCCGGTCGGTATTGCCCTTGGGATTGAAGCCCGTGAAGAAACTTACATGGACGACCGCGATCCGCGAATCGACGGGACAATCCGCTTTGACGACTCCTTCCAGGGCACTTCCGATATCATTGGTGTCAGCCCGACAGAGGATACGGACTCTGATCGCGAAGTTATCGGCGCTTATGCTGAGCTTCTGGTCCCCATTGTCGGTGAGGCAAACAGGACGCCCCTCTTCCATCGCCTCGAAGTGCAACTTGCCGGCCGCTGGGAAGACTACAGCGACTTTGGCGACCTGACTAAACCCAAAGTTGGGGTCATGTGGTACCTCAGCCCGGATCTGCTCCTGCGCACAAGCCAGGCACAAGGCTTTACCGCGCCGAACTTGTCCATCCTGACAAAGCCGATCCAGCGCTTCAACACCGGTATCCTTGACGACTACCGGCTCCAGTGGGATCCGGATAACGCTGCCAACGACGGATCGGAACAACTGGCTGACCTTCGGGGTGGAAACTTTGGTCTGGGACCGGAAGAATCCAAAACCAAGACATTTGGTATTGTCTGGCGTGTACCCTACATCGAGGGCCTTACATTGACGGCCGATTATTGGGAAATTGAGATCACAGACCGTATCGGGACTATCGGGACAGCTGACATCATCGATGCTGACCAGGACATCCTTGATGCCCTCTCCGCCAACCCGGCAGATTATTCCCCCGGTGATGTCGTCATCGGTGATCCGCGCGTTGAGCGTGATCCCATCACACAGGAGCAAATCGACCTTGCAACAGGCCTTGGATATGCACCGGCTGGTGCGATCTCGCGGGTTATCAACCCCTTCGTCAATGAAGCGGCGCGGGAGATTTCCGGCTGGGATTTCGGCTTGGAATACGCCTTCCCGGAAACGTCCTTTGGTCGCTTCCGCCTGACGGCTGAGGGAAGTTACCTTGAATCCTTCGATGACATTGAAGTTGCAGGGGACAGCCCGGTTAGCCAGATCAAGGACGAGATCAACCCGCGCTTCCGCGGCAAGTCCACCCTTAGCTGGCGCAAAGACAACTGGTCAGCCAGCGTCACCGTCAATTACATCAGTGAGACAGTTGATAACGATGTGGATGGCGATGATGGACGCGAGTGGGTGATCGACGATTACATGCGCACCAGCATTCGCATGGGCTACCGCTTCAACGACGGATCGCTGGACGGCCTGGCCGTTTCCTTCGGTATCCGAAACCTCTTCGACGAGGATCCATCCTTCAATCCGGATGAGTCCTTTGGTTATGAACCGTCCCTGCACAGCAACCGGGAACGGTATTACTATCTTGACCTGAAGTACTCCTTCTAAAAAGGGGGCGTGGGAGAGTTGATGTGATTATTGTGGAGAATCCGGTGCCCGGCCGAGGTCGGGCGCCGGCCCCCTCCAATCGCAAACCTTGTCCATCTTGACAGGAAAATGAAGTTTGATCTGAAAGCATTTGAAGAAGAACTGAAGTTCCTTGTGAATATAGATTCCGGCTCAACGGTCATTGATGGCGTGAACCGGGTTTCTGACTGGTTTGAAGACCGGTTTAAACAACTTGGATGGCAGACGCGCTTTGTCGCGTATCAGCCAGATCACTACGGCAAAACCTTGTTCACATGGAATGGCGATGCAAATGATCTCGACCTGTTGATTATTTCCCACGTCGATACTGTCTTTCCTGACAAAACCGCTGAGGCTCGGCCCTTCTCAATAAAGGACAAGCGTTACATGGGACCCGGAGTGGCCGACATGAAGGCGGGATGCCTGATGGCGTTGCATTCCATTGAACAGCTTGAACACGAGAAAAGGCTGAATGGAAATATTGGGATTATTTTTAACGGGGAACACGAACTCAGCTGCCCGACAATTCGGCCGTTTCTGGAAGAGAAATCCAAGCAGGCAAAGGTAGTGGTGACGACTGAGCCAGCACGAGCGGACGGCTCCTGTGTTCGACAGCGTAAGGGAATTCTCCGTTACACCATTCAATTTCACGGAAAGAGCGCGCACTCGGGTGTGGATCCTGAAAACGGAAACTGCGCTGTCACAGAAATGGCGCGCATGATCTTAAGGCTGCGGGAGCTGGATGACCCAAAGCGGGGAATCAATCTGAACCCGGGTATTGTCAAGGGTGGCGTCTCCATTAACGCTGTTCCAGATTTTGCTGAATGCCGTTTGGATGTGCGGGTGGTTCACATGGAGGATGCTGTTCGACTTGCGAAAACTATTGAAGAAATGGGACAGGCTCCAACGGATCCAAAGGTTACCATTGATGTGTCGGGCGGAATCACCCGGCCCCCGATGCGGCCCACCGCACGGGGAGATGAACTTATCGAATCCATGAACGAGATCGGGAAAAAATACGGCGTTCAACTCAAATGGACATTCTCGGGTGGAGGATCGGATGCATCATATGCAAGCGCATTCAACATTCCTACCCTATGTGGTTTGGGGCCTGTGGGCGGCGGCTATCATACGGATCGCGAGTACTTGGAGATGGCTGAGCTGAACGAGCGTATGTCCATCTTCAGGGATTTTGTCGAAGCAATCGGAAACAGACAAACCTGATGATTCCACGACAACTCGTCTTCTGGCTCCTGACTCTATTTGGGTTATTCCTGTCGGTCATTCTTGAGGCGGTGCTTCCCGATGGAACCGGTTCATTCAGCTTCACAAGTGAAAGAAACGGCAAGGAGGTTGTTGTCCACTATGTGAAGTCGGATAATTATAACCCGGGCAACCCCCCGGTGATGGTCTTCCACGGGATGAATCGTAATCCTGGTGAATACCGGGATGGATGGATCGAGCTGGCGGATAAACACGGGCTCTTTGTCATCGCCCCTTTGTTCAGTGAGGAGGACTATCCCAATACCGTCGGGTACAATTTGGGAAATGTTTTCCTTTCCGAGGAGGACTTGACCCGGAAGCCGGAATCGGAATGGAGCTACAAGGTCCCCGGAGAAGTATTCGACTATCTCAGGCATACAAGCGGTGACACACGGGCCAATGGATACTTTGCTTTTGGTCATAGTGCCGGAAGCCAGTTTCTTCACCGGAAGATTGCCTTCGCACCGGATGAACAGCTCTTGCTGGCCGTGGCCGCAAATGCAGGCTGGTATACCTTTCCATCTTTCACGGAGAGTTGGCCCTACGGATTCAAGGGGACAGGAATTTCTGAAAAGGACATGCCGGCCTACCTTGCTTCCAATCTGCTGGTCCTGCTCGGCGACAGGGACAATGATCCCATGCACAGTAGCTTGCGCCGCGCACCGGAGGCAATGTTACAGGGTGCCCACCGTTTTGAGCGTGGCCAGGTTTTCTACAATGCCGGTAAGGAACTGGCAGAGAAACTTGGAACTGTATTTAACTGGCAACTACAAGTTGTTCCGGGTGTAGCGCATGAAGGCGACCGCATGGCCCCGGCAGCGGCTCGTTTCATGGCCAATAAAATGGAGCCCGTTCCTCATCCCCTGGAGCGCGTTACACAGCTGATCGCCATTCTTTTTATTGCCCTTACAGTGTTTATGGTCGTCAGGCGCTACCAGACTCATGCCACCCTTTTCATATCCGGTTTTGCCCTGTTGATTCTTGCTTATGTCTCTGCCCGGATCACCGGAAATCCTTTTACGGCTTATGAACATTCTCCGACCGGATGGTTTGGATTCGACCTCTTTGCCATAGTGAAGGAGAGCTTCTCCACGCGCCTTGCAAAGATCGGGCTGATCATCATGGCCGCAGGCGGGTTCGCGCGATACATGTCGTCCATTTCCGCTTCCACGGCCTTGGTCAAATTATCAGTGCGCCCCCTTTCCAACCTGAAGAACCCGTACCTTCTCCTGGCATTTGCCTACGCCGTTGGACAAACCTTGAATATCTTTGTCCCGAGCGCGGCTGGCTTGGCCATGCTGCTCCTCGTCGCGATGTACCCGACGCTTGTCGAGCTTGGCCTGCGACCTGTCTCCGTGGCAGCGGTTATCGGGACGACAGCCTGCCTTGATCTCGGTCCCGCTTCCGGAGCTTCGAATGTGGCTGCCAGTGTAAGCGGAATGGAACCCGTGGTTTATTTTGTGCGTTACCAGCTTCCAGTCGCAGTGTTCGTGATTCCCGTTGTCGCCCTTCTGCATTTTCTTTGGCAGCGGTTTTGCGATAAACGCTTGCCGGAAGAGCCGGAGCAAGCCTTGGCAGGTCTTCAAGACGAGGTTCCCAACGAGAACGTGCCCGGCTTCTATGCTTTTCTCCCGATCCTTCCCTTGGTGCTGCTTCTGGTGTTCAGTCCACTTGTTGTTAAATCAATCCAGGTGGATGTTGTGACGGCCATGTTGATCAGCCTCTTCTTCAGCATGGGCTGCGAAGCCATTCGCAAACGAAGCCTCAGGGAGGCCCTTGCCGGGATCGTTCACTTTTTCAAGGGCATGGGCGACATTCTGGCCAAGGTTGTGACGCTGATTGTGGCTGCCGAAACTTTCGCCACCGGGGTCAAGGCGACCGGCCTCATTGACGGGTTAATTGGCATGGTCCAGAACGCCGGCATGGGAAGTATCGCGATGGTGATCGCACTCGTTTTATTAATCGGGTTTACAACACTCGTTACAGGAAGTGGCAACGCCGCCCTGTTCAGTTTCGCGAACATGATTCCCGGTATTGCCTCACCAATGGGCGTGAGCACCGTTACAATGATGCTCCCTGCTCAGCTGGCAGCGGGCTTATTCCGCAGCTTCTCCCCTGTCGCAGGCGTGATCATTGCTGTTTCCAGCGCGGCCAATGTCAGCCCGTTCGCCATTGTGAAGCGAACTTCAGTCCCGATGATCGGAGGCGTGATTGTCATGGTCATTGTGCACGCCCTGATCCATTAGCCTGTATACAGGAAACTCAAAACCTGAATCAAGTTGGTTCCCCCAGAATCCCAGCGAGGCAAATCCAGACAGGCAGCGAGGTTCGAGGGTGATCAGGTAAAGTGCGTTGGGTTGGGCTGTACTGACAATCCAACTACCTTGGGGAAACATCCGGTTTTGCGTCTTAACATCCATCGATATTTCATGGTTGCGCAGGACCGCCGGTCGTACAGGTGCCCCGTCGCTTCGCAGTAATTCACCCCCGTACAGAACGGCACTTCCCGGATTGAAAGTATCCACGCTTAGGGTCTCGACCGTGATGGCTGTTTCTTTATTCAGGGTTGTCATCTCGAGTCCGAATCGACGCAGCCGATCCGCCAATGCGGCCTCGCTTGCGTGCAGGACATAGGCAGCTGGCCTTTTCTGGATATCGACCACGGTCCCCTTGGTTCGCTCCCAATAAGTCGTCTCAACCGCCTCCGTCCCGAAGGTTTCAGCGTTCACCAGTTCATGGGTTGAGGGCACCTTCACCGGGTCAACCCGAAGAACCCAGTCATCCTTGCCTGATGTAATTGTATTCCTCGCCTCCGCGACAATTCGCCTGATTTCATCCTGATTCTCCGCCACGGTCTCCAGCACCGAGCGGGCCGCCGTGTATTGCGTGAAGGTGCGCCTGTGAAAATGTTGGGTTCCAAGACCAATTCCCCTGCCTTCCGTCAGCAGGCTGATGCGTCCAGCCATCGCCAAGGCATTCTTCTCACTCACAAAGGTTGTGGCCGATTCACGAACCCGCACACCATCTTCCTGAAAGTCGAGGAGGCGATAAGGTCCCAGATGTAGTCCAGCCGCATCAAAGGCCTTTTTCATCCCTCCAATCACGACCCCATTAGTGAATGACAGGATGTCCTCCGGAATGTTGGGGTTGTTCGGGCCAATCGTCATCAGGTCATACGGCCACGCGTAGGCGTCGTGCTCATGCATGTCCATGACCACTTCAGGATCGTATTCCCGCATCAGGCGGTAAACCGCCCGGATGGATCCGCTTTTGTGCAGGATGTAATCGCGGTTTGGATCAATATCTGTCCCGGTCCGTCGGCGCATTTCGCGTGCCCCCTCGGGATTCAGGACCGGCAGGATGATGATATTCATGTCCAACTCTGCGAGGTCCCCTCGCGCCAACTCATAAGCCAGCTCAAGTGCCCCTTCTGTCGAGGCGGGCTCATTCCCGTGTACCCGCGCCTGCACCAAAACCGTCACGGCGTCAGGGCTAGGACTTGTCTGAAATAGCGCCCTGATGGGCACCCCCAACAGGCTCTCCCCTACTTCGCGTACCTCCAGGTCCTCCCGCTCAAGGGCCAACTCGTCCAAGGCAGCATAAACTTCCTCGACGGTCGACCAGCGACCCGTTTTCGCGCCGGGTGTCCGCAGTTCCTTTTCCGGCTTGGGAAACCAGCGCTCTGTAAGCCCGGACGGATCACGGTAATATCCGTCCTCTACCTCCGGTCCCGGAGCCGTGTAACCAAAAAGCAGACCCGGGAAGACACACAGGGGCAGGCCTTTAATTAATTCTAAAAACGCCTTCATATGAGGCGATTGTATACAAGGCAGGTTGAGGTCAACCAAAAATGGGGTATTGACAGCCCTAAACACCCTTGTTCGATAGAGATTGTATACATTAACCCCGAATTGCAACTCTTGTAGATATGAAAGAATCCGGTCCCATGAGCCGCCATCTCCTGGCCATATGTGTCGGGATGGTGATTCTCGCGAGCCTCATCACCTCTGGGATCCAGCAGTCCTGGGGACGGGTTGACGTGATGGAGATCAAACTTCCGACGCAAAACGGGCAATGGCTGGTAGCGGATTTATTCAAGCCGGACACGGCGACGAAAGACAACCCCGCCCCGCTGGTTGTCGTGGTACCGGGTTTTCAGCGCTCGAAGGAGGCCTTGTCTAACATTGCCATCGAGTTGTCCCGGCGGGGGATCGTGGCCATATCGATTGACCCCTACGCGCAGGGCGGATCAAGCTCATCGATGAGCCGTCGGGCTGCGACAACCGAGGGATATGGTATGTTTGCCCTGGTGGACTACGCGGCTGAGACATCCAATCTGAATTATATTGATAAGGAGCGCATTGGTGCGACGGGTCATTCAGCCGGCGGTAACGCAGCCATCCGGGGAGCAAACTTCTTTGGTAGAGAATCGATTCGGACAGGAAGACCCAGCAAGCTCCATTCTGTATTCGTTTCTGGATACGTACTGACCCTGAGGGATGATGTCCTCGCAGATGTTCGTTCGAACGTCGGTGTTAGCTATGCCTATTATGACGAGGGGGCCTACCGGAATGACCTTAAAAACGGGGACATGCGGGTTGCCCCGGAAGCCTTGCGGACCGTCAATTCGGCCCTTCTGCCCGGAGATGAACCAATTCGGGAAGTGGAGCTGGGAAAATACTATGGTAATGCGGAGGACCGAACCCTGCGGGTCATCCACAACGAACGTATCCTGCATCCCTTTCAGCCATACATGCGTGAAGCGACAGCGAACCAGATCGAGTATTTCGAGAAAGTATTCGACCTTGACCCAGCCATCACAAGCCGGAACCAGGTGTGGTACTGGAAGGAAATCCTCAGCCTTGTATCGCTGGTTGCCGCTTTCATCGCCATTGTTCCCCTTGGGCAACTGCTGCTGGCAAAGGTTCCGTATTTCCGGGTGCTTGTACACCCGCTTCCCGAAGCCCAGCCGGTACCGCGCGGGAAAGGCAAAATTCTCTTTTGGGGTCTCTTTATCCTCGGCGCCTTGATCGCCTGTTTTTCATACATTCCGATGACTGAGCTGTCCAAGAAGTTGTTTGTGGCGGCATCCAGCCGGGAGATGACATGGTTTTTCCCGCAACGGATGAACAACGGGGTCATGCTCTGGGCGGTCTTCAACGGGATAATCGGATTCATCATCTTCTACCTGAGTTACCGTTTTCACGGAAAGAAGCATGGTATTCACCCAGGGTTATGGGGGGCAAAGACCAACTGGATGGAGCTGAAGCGGACAGCCCTGCTCGCCCTTTCCATTTTCTCCTCCTTTTACTTTCTTCTCTTTGCCTTGTATTATTTCCTGCATGTCGACTACCGCTTCATGTTCATGGGCGTGCGGGTCTTCCAGCCCGTCCTGATCCTCCTGATGCTGATGTACGTGCCAATGTTCTTTATTTTCTTCCTCTCAAATTCATTGCGGGTCAACGGCGCCATGCGCATTGAGGGAGAGCCCGAATGGAAAAGCATGTTACGGGCGGGCATCGCCAACTCACTCGGCTTGTTCTTTATTGTCCTTGTCCAATACGTCACCTTTGCGGTGACCGGAACCGTCTACTGGACGGATGGATGGCTCTACATCAACCTGCTGTTTGCGGTCGTCCCGATCATGTTTATTCTGCCTTACTTCAACCGCTACTTTTTTCGGATGACCGGGCGTATTTATCTTGGCCCCATGACGATGTGTCTGATCTTCATCATGATCCTGCTTTCCAATACGGTCTGCTACACGCCGCTGTAAGAATGGGTGGCGATTTCGCGAATTGCCATTTCCGGTCACTCTTGAAAAGTTGCCGGTATGAGTGAAGAGGACACGGGGCCCATTCGGATATTCCAGAAACGATTCACGGTTCCAAGGACAGCCATAGATCGCAACGGCCATGTTAACAATGTGGTTTATGTGCAGTGGATGCAGGATCTTGCGATCAAGCACTGGCAGACCGTGGGCGGGGAAACCGTTAACCGGGACAACGCTGCCACTTGGGTTGCGCGGTCGCATCATATTGAGTACTTGAGACCGGCTTTCGAAGGAGATGAACTTGAGGCACTGACTTGGATATCTAATCTCCGGAGAGTTCGCTCCTTGAGAAAATATACATTCCGGCGGGTGGGAGATAAACAGATTATTGCGCGCGGGGAAACAGACTGGGTCTTCATCGATGTGCAGTCGGGTCATCCGAAACCGATTCCGGATTCCGTTCCCGCGATCCTTCCAATCTCCCCCGATCCAGCTTAAAACCGGTAGCACAAATCCGACCATTCGCCCTCAATTCGGGCATCCATATCAGGCAATGTGCCCGTATGGTTTTCCACAACCGGGGCGAAGACCGCATGCACAGCCTTTACCTCGCTGGCAAGGATGCCGCTGAGGACAAGCCACCCGCCTGGCCGGACGGACTGGCAAAGGAGTTCAGCATGGTCGCAAAGGACGTTGGCAAGAATGTTGGCGAGGAGCAGGTCCCCGGTTTGTCCAATAAGCCCCTCCTTGAGGTCGGCCCATTTGAAGTCAATGCGACCATCAAGATCACAGAGCTTTTCATTTTCGAGACTGATGCGGACCGAGTCGGGGTCGTTGTCGAAACCAGTGACATCCGTGAAACCGACTTTTGCTGCTGAAATGGCAAGGATGCCTGAACCGCATCCGGCATCGATGACCCGCTTTGCTGAAACAGCGCTCCCCCATTCGTCCCGGGCGTCCAGCAAGCGGCGCACGCAGAGCCGGGTTGTCTCATGGTTACCGGTTCCAAAGGCCATCCCCGGATCGAGATAGACAATCTCCTCTCCTTCCGGGAGTTGGTAAGTGTCTTTTTCCCAGAGTGGAACCCAGTGCAGACCGCGCTCACTCCATGGCTTGAAATGCAGCTTGTAGGCCTCCTTCCAGTCCTGATCGGGAAGCTCCTTGATCGGGGGATCGTCCGGAAGAGAGGGGAATTCCTTGCGGAGGGATGCCGTTTCCTCGGCAAGGACCTGTTGGTCTTCAAAAAAGCCGCGGAGAAAGTTTTCGTGCGTGAGCCGGTTTTCCTCGATTGACCAATACTCTTGATACTCTTCGCAGAAATAATCTTCCAGTTGTTGGGCGAACGCCTCATCGATGGGAAAGCGGATCTCGATCATTCAAGGCCTCCCTCGGCGAGTGCACGGACAACTTGCGGCAACAGTTCGTGTTCAGCGGCGTGAACTTTTAATTCAAGATCCTCAAGTGAATCGGTTCTTTCGATGGGAACAACCTTCTGGTCGATGATCCTCCCACCATCAAGCTCACCTGAAACAAAGTGGACCGTGCAGCCGGTCACTTTCACCCCGTATTCGTAGGCCTGGCGGATGCCGTCCAATCCCTTGAAGCTGGGAAGCAGGCTGGGATGCAAATTGATGATCCGGTTGGGGAAAGCCTCAAGGAAAGGCTCCTTGAGGACCCGCATGAATCCTGCCAGAACAACCAAGTCCGCCTTCGTGGCGCGTATTGCCTCGATATAGGCCTGCTCGCCCTCCGGGGACAACTTAGTCCGGAACGGACCCGGTTCCACATGAATTCCTGGCACGCCAAACGGTTTTCCCAACTGGAGGATGCGGGCTTCAGGCTTGTCACTGAGAATGGCAACGGGTTCGGCCTTACCCAGTTTTCCCTCGTCCCATGCTTTCAAAAGCGCTTCGGCATTGCTCCCTGTTCCAGATCCCAAAATCACAAACCGCATCGCTGTCCCTCAAGTTTCACGTTAATCGAAGATCTTCTTGGCCTTGTCCCAGAAGCTCTCCTCCATCGGATTATCAGCATCCCCCGATACTTGGGCAAATTTTTCAAGCAGCTCACGCTGATCGCTTTTCAGCTTCTTGGGCACCTCGATATGGACCCGCGCAAACTGGTTGCCTTTTGTCCCACCGCGTAAGGAGGGCATGCCGCGATCACGAAGTTTGAAGACCGTTCCGTTTTGCGTTCCCGCAGGAATTTTCAGGGAGACCCGGCCGCTTGTGTTGGAGAGCGTGGGCACTTCGATTGTCCCGCCAAGCGCCGCCAGGGTGAACTTGATCGGTACATCACAATAAAGATCATCCCCGTGACGCTCGAAAATGTTGTGCTCCTTCACGTGCACGACGACATACAGGTCGCCCGCAGGTCCGCCCATCACGCCCGCTTCGCCGTTTCCGGCTGAACGAAGTTTCTGTCCGGTGGCAATTCCCGCCGGAACATGAATCTTCACCTTCTTGTTTTTCACCACACGGCCATCGCCATTGCAGGAGCCACAGCGCTTTTCCGGCATGCGACCGGCGCCGTTACAGGACGGGCAAGCCTGTTGAACCTGAAAAAAGCCTCTTGAGCTTACCACGCGACCTGCACCGCCACAGGTTGAGCAGTTGACCACCCGTGATCCGGGTTCAGCGCCAGAACCGCTACAGTGGCTACAGGCGACCGCGGTCCGGTAGGAAACCTCTTTTTCAACCCCCTTGTAGGCGTCCACAAGCGAGATCTCGATATCATAGCGAAGATCTGATCCGCCCTGGTTTGCCTGGGAACCCCGGCTGCCGCCGCCTCCACCACCAAAGAAGTCATCAAAGGCGCTGCCTCCAAAAACCTCACGGAAAATATCAAACGGATCATGGAAGCCGCCCCCGGCTCCGCCGCGCATGCCAGCTCCGCCCTGCTCGAAGGCTGCATGGCCGTAACGGTCGTAGGCTGCCTTCTTGTCGGCATCCTTGAGCACCTCATAGGCCTCGGAGACTTCCTTGAACTTCTCCTCCATGCCTTTGTCGCCCTTGTGCTTGTCCGGGTGGAACTCGACGGCCTTCTTGCGGTAGGCTTTCTTGATCTGCTCTGGTGTGGCGTCACGGCCGACACCCAGCAATTCGTAGTAATCGTGCTTGGCCATCCGGACTATTTTTCCTCCGCTTCAGATGTTTCAGCGGCTACCTCCGCCGGTCCACTGGAAATCAGCACTGATGCGGGACGCAAAAGGCGCTCATGCAATTTGTAGCCGATACGGTGGACCTCGATGATTTCGCCGTCAGCGACCTCATCATGCGGCACATGTGCCACGGCCTCATGAAAATTCGGGTCAAAGGGCCCCTTCTCCGGGTTGATCTCCTCGAGTCCATTCTGGCGCAAGGTCGATTCCATTTGTCCGAGAATCATGCGAAATCCCTCGGCAAAGACCGCTCCACCCTCATGGGATTCAGCTGACTTCAGTCCGAGGCGGAAATTATCAAGGATCGGTAGTAAATCCTCCATCAAGCCGCAGTTCGCCTGCCGGCGGGCTTCATCCTTCTCGCGAACGGCACGCTTCCGGTAGTTTTCCAGATCTGCGACGGTTCGCAGATAGCGCTCCTTCTGTTCTGAAATTTCCGCCGTTGCCTCGTCGAGCTTCTTAAGCAGCCCGCTAATCTCAGCATCCGGTTCAGTGGAATGAACAGCTTGTTCCTGCTCCTGCGAGGCCTCTTCCGGGGTCTTCACTTCCTCGGATTGCTCCTCAGGGTTTTGATTTTCTGGATTATCTGAATTCTTACTCATTTTGTCTTTCGGCTTATTTCGGCAAAAGGCTTGGAACTCTCGCATCAATTCTGAGAATTTCAAACGCTTTTGGCAGCGTCCTTTTTCGCCGTTTTCCTTGCTGCACGCTTTTTTGGAGCAGCCTTTTTAGCGGTAGTCGACTTTTCGACCGCTTTTTTAGCTGTTGCGGCTTTTTTCACGGCTTTTTTGGCAACCTTTTTGACCGCCCTTTTCGGGGCTTTTTTGGCCGGATGTTTCTCGTCTTTAAGATGAGGTTTTTTCTCCGCCGGTTTATCCGGGCTCATCTGCCTTGAATTATCAGCCGAATCGGCTGACTTCTCCTTTTCGCGATTTAAAAACCCGACACTTGTCATTGGGGGCCTCGGCTTGCGGCGTGGACGACGGCGCTTCTGTTCCGGCTCCTGGCTGACTTCCTCGGTTGGCTCCTTCTTTGCATGTTCCCGTTTTGCAGGCTTGTCGCGCCTCGGGGATTTTTCGCCCTGCTTTTCTTTCCCTTCAGTCTTTTTCTCCTCGGTGGCGGTTCTTGAAGATTTGGCTTTTCTGGCCCGCTTGCGCTTGGGTCTCTCTTTCTCGTCTTCACCCTTGGGCACTTCTTTATCCGCTTTGGGCTCATTGGGTGCAGCCCGCTTCTTGGTTTGCTGCTTTTTCCTGCGCTGGTTCTGTTTTCTATCGATTTCCTCGTTTTCCAGTTGCTCCTCCGCCTCAATCATTTCCCGGGGAACCGTATATGGAACGGGCTTTGGCTTGGGATAAGGGAGGCGAATGACTGGATCAAACTCAGGCTCACTCACGCGGAGCGGCCTCAGGACCATCTCGGTGACGATATTCCCGAACCGGCTCTGGATAATCTGCTCTACCGCCTGGGCCACGGCTTCCGGATCAATCGCCGACTCAACACGGGCACCCGGGCGGGCTACCGTGCGGGGATCACGGCCCCTGTTTGGCTCCGGTGAAAGATGGCAAACCTTGACCCCGTGATCGCGTAAATCATGGAAGAGTACTTCCCCCATCCACTTCAGGCCGCCCGAAGCAGCTGCTCCGACTGGCCCTCCGCGGCTGGTTTCCGCGTAGGGAGATCCCAGCTGGATGAGAAACCCCTGCAGGGTGACAAGGCTGTCCGCGAGGGCCCGTGTCAGAATCAGCGGGCACAAGAGGTTGATGTTCAGGACTCGCTGAATCTCTCCACGGTCTGCTTCAAAAAACTGTTTTTTCCCGTAGTACTTGGCATTATTGATCAAGAGGAAAACGCCCTTCTCCTTGTTCAATATGTTTTGTGCAGCCGCCTCAACGGCCTCCGGGTCTCCCAAATCGCAGGGATAGGGCTTGAAGTTGACGTTCTGCAGGCTGCAGTCCGTGTAGTCCCCTCCCAGTCCGTAAACGCGAAATCCCATCTGGATCAGGCGCTTCGAAATAGCCAGGCCAAGAGAGCTCGAGGCTCCCGTTACAATTGCTATGTCCATATATGTATCTTATCTTCGGAAAGTATATTCATAAGTCCGCCACGGCACAACTCAACAAGTGCATCCTTCTCGGCTTCATTATAAGAAACGGCGTTGTTAGCATGCTCATAGGGATAATGCAAGAGGTCCGTATCCGGACGCTTTAACATGTGTTTAAAGTAGCTGGTACTGACCCTGAAGACCCCCAACTCAACCCGTTCAACGGCCTCCCAGGGCAGGGAACCAGAAAGCCTGTCCATAAACTCCCGGTAGACGCGGTCAGCATTCTTGACTTTCAGGATCGGATCCAGGCAAAGGGAAATCCGCCAACCACGCTCGACAGCCTGATTAAGGGCCTCGAGTCGCGCATCCAGCCCTGGCGCACCAGACTCATACTGCCGGCACACAAAATCCGGCGAAAGCGTCCAGGCCATCCGTACCGAGCGTGAGGGCTCATTCTCGAGGAAAAACCGCTTGCCTGCGGATTTTGTACGCACTTCGACGAGGACATCCGGTTGCCCGCGCGACCAATCGACCCATTCCTTTACGTAACCAAGCACACCCTCAAGGGAAAGGAGGTCGGAGTCGTAGGATATTGCCAACGGCATCGGAGTGGAGGGATCGGGACGGGCTTTTACCTGATTCTCCGCCGCCTTGAAATACTCTTCCATGTTCACAAAAGCCACTACATTGGCACTCCCGTACATTCCCTGAAGATAGCAATAGTGACAATCGTACGGACAATTCAGGACAAGCGCATTGTAACAGAAATTTGGTGACAAGTTGGCCTGTAGAAACTCGTTTCCCTCATAAAGGAAGTTATCCTTTTTTATCCCAAGAATCAGTTTTGGACTCGCTTTCTGGCGCCAGAAGTTCTGCTTTCCTCGACCAAATACATTCTGGTAATCATCCACCTCGACAACGGTGCTTTTTGGAAAGCGTTTCAGGATTCCCTGCGTGCGCGGATGATCCAGTGCGCACGTCTCAATGTAAATATGCGAAAATGTACTAGTTTTTGAATACATTTTTAAGGCTTTCAAAAATCCGGGTGTTTTGGGATTTACTCGCGGGAACCGCCTCGGGCAACAGCCTGTAAACCTCCCCGGGATCCCCACCCCGCGCCAGATACCCGCTGGCCCACTTCCTGACATAATGTCGCTGGGTCGAGGTCAGCTTCAGTCGCTGTTCCACTTGCCCGACAAGCTCTTCCGGGGCCTTGTCCATTTTTCCTTCAAGGAAGCGGGGCCATTGCCGGATAAAATCCACCGCTGGGTCAAGCCCCTCGGCATAGGCCCTGGAAGTCTCCTCCAAGTGAATGGAACCCGTTAGCGGATCAGAAACCCATTTAATCAGGGAAATCTGGTCCGGGGAAACAAACTTCCTTGCCGCCTCAAAGAATCCACTCCCTTCCATGTCCACAACACCGTTCCAATCAATGCGGTCCTTCACAACAGTTGGGACAGTCAGCAGGGCGGCCTCCCTGAAGGGATGTTTCTGGAGTATATCCGGTATCGAAAGTCGTCCGCTCGCCTTGTCCCTTATTGAGGAAATATAAACCCATTCATGTAGCCCGGCGACTTCGGGGGCAGCCCCGCAAAAGCCCGCATTAATGGCGGCAAAAATCCCGGGAAAGCGCGCCATGGCCCAACCCGTGGCAGCGCTGGCCTTCAGCGCCCCAACCCCAGTCACCACAAGGACATAATCTTCACCCTTGTACACCGGATATGCCTCGTCCGCGATGGCTGTCAGCCCAAGCCGTGAAACGAGCGGTTTGGCCTCGATGGGCAGGGCTGTCGTGACAAGAATCATGTCGTTAAAGGGTCGCAAGCGGGTGCCGGCAAGGTCAACACGTTAGACTGGCATCGCTGGAAAATCTCGACGGGGAAGGGAATTTAAAGAAATCTGGATACATGGACGCAGGGGAATTCATGCAGGTATGTGAGCAATTCAAGCTCGGCGACCTGGTCACGGAAATGCCACACGCGGAGACCGTTGGCCTTGCGGATTTGGCCCAGCGCGACCCAATCCGCGCCGTCGAGCTGTTTCATCGGGCTGACCTGTTGGCAATGGATGCACTGGCGAGCCGGTTGGGGCCTCTCCCGGAACTTGTCGCCGCCATCCAACGAACCCTCTCAGAGGACGGACGCATCTTCATCGTGGGATGCGGTGCCACCGGACGGTTGGCCCTTTCACTGGAGACCTTTGCCCGGGAATCCTGGTTGCCGACCGATGACCGGGATCGCATCATTAGCTTCATGGCGGGAGGAGATGCAGCCTTGATCCGCTCAATTGAAGCCTTTGAGGATTTCCCCGAATATGGTGCGCGTCAATTAATGGAGCTCGGCTTCTGCGAAAAAGACCTTCTCCTTGCGATCACGGAAGGCGGTGAGACTTCTTTTGTTATCGGTGCCTGTATGAAGGCGGCAGAGGTAGCAATTGAATCCCCGTGGTTTCTCTTTTGCAACCCCCCGGAAACTCTCTGCCGGATAGTTGAAAGATCCCGCGCTGTCCTCGAATCGGAGAAGGTGAATAGCTTTTGTCTTGAGGTAGGTCCCATGGCGCTTTCCGGATCGACCCGCCTGCAAGCAACCACGGTGCAAATGTTGGTGGCCGGGGCGGCTATTTCCGAGGCTCTAGGGCTCGAGTCCGCCCAAGAATTGATCACGGGCTTCGGGGAACTGCTCCAGCAGCATGATCCATCATTCCTCGTTCCCTTCATTGAGGCGGAAGCCATGCTCTACAACGATGGACACCATGTCTTGTATCAGACAGATCGCTACGGTATGACTGTACTGACCGACACGACGGAGCGCTCCCCTACTTTCTCGCTCGCTCCCTTCGAAAACAAAAACCGCCCCGGCGATGAAACCAGCCTGTGTTATCTGTGTATGCCGGAATGCCCCGACAGCCAAAGCGCATGGAAACACCTTTTGGGGCGTGAGCCGCGCACTCTTGAGTGGCCGGAACTGGATGGAAAGGCATCCATGAAAACCCTTCTGGGTCATGATATTTCAGCTGAAGCATTGATCTGGAGATCATCCCGGTGTTCCGGAAAAAAACAGGTTCCTTTCCTGGTCCATGGCGCCGGGCCATCATTGGAATTCGCGGGTATTGACCATGACCTCGGGCTTGATGAAGCGCCGCTTTTATTACGTCATTTGATTCTTAAGTGTTCCCTGAACCTACACAGCACACTCGTGATGGGGCGATTGAAACGCTTTGAAAGCAACTTGATGACCTTTGTCAGGCCCAGTAACTACAAGCTTGTCGACCGCGCAGCGCGTTATATGCAAAACCATCATCTTCAGCAAACGGGGACGCCATTGGCATATGAAGCGGCCGTGGTTCGTGTTTTTGAGAACCTGTCATAAAAAAAACGGAAGGGAGGCCGCCTTCCGTTTGAGGGTAGAAACCATAGGAGACGCTCCTATGTTATTATTGCTGGCAGGGTTACGCTGAAGCAAGTGCCTCCTTCAGGTAAATTGACGTAATTGATACTGCCCTTGTGGGCGGTGACAATGCGGTGACAGATTGAAAGGCCCAACCCGGTGCTCTTTTCCCCGCCCGTGGGCATGTTGGAGGTTGTTCCAAACTCCTTGAAGAGCGAACCCGATTCGTGCGTTGGGATTCCCGGCCCGGTATCTTTGACTTCCATGACCACATCCTGTCCGGTAGCCTTTACATGGACGGACACCGTTCCACCGTGAGGTGTAAACTTAAGGGCGTTGCTAAAAAGGTTATCTGCAACCCGACGTATCTGCTGACGGTCGCAGGAAATTTTAGGGAGCCCCGGCTCACAGGTAAACTCAAGCTTGATGTTCTTCCGTTCAGCTTCTCCACGGAAAAGTGGAACAAGGTTTCGGATAAGATCACAAACAGCCAGGGATTCCTTTTTCAGGTTTACTTGTCCGCTATCAAAGGCGGAAAGATCCAGAAGCTCATTCAGTAGTGTCACCACGCTTCTGCCGGCTTCCTCGATGGCGTCGACAATCTCCTGTTGGCTTTCCGACATATTCTCCGTATCTTCCTTGAGGAATTCAGCTAACCCCGCGATAGCGGCCACCGGGTTCCGGAGGTCATGAGAAGCAACTCGCAGGATCCGGTCTTTGGTCTGGTTGAGATGCTTTAGTTCGAGAATATTCTTCTCGCGCAGCTGCGCCAGCTTCCTGACATGTAAGTGCGTACGGATACGTGTCAGGCTTTCTGCCGGATGAAATGGTTTTACGATGTAGTCAATCGCTCCGCTTTTGAAGCCACGGACAATCTCTTCCCGGTCGCCCATTGCGGATAAAAAGATAACGGGCATATTGAGATTCGCTGTGTCTTCCTTGATCCGGCGACACGTTTCCATCCCGTCCATGCCATCCATGGTCACATCCATGAGGATCAGCTCGGGATCCACCTCGTTGATGAGCCAAAGTGCTTCCTCTCCGGATTTGGCCTCATAGACCTCGAATCCGTCCCGTTTCAGGAAAAACTGGATTTGCCGCCGCGCCATCGCGCTATCGTCGACAATCAGGATCCGGCTGCCTTTCAGGGTCTCCTCACTCAAGGGCGGAAGCACCGCATTGTTGAGAATATCTTCTGCGGAGGCTTCGAGGGCAAAGTTATCAACCAGGAACTTTTCGATTGATTTCCTGAGCTCCCGGCGGCCAACCCGTTTGCGTGCACGGATCAGGCGGCCCAGGTGCATGCTGGCCATAGCGAGAACTTCCCGCTGGTCCACGGTTCGCTCGAGCAGCGGATGGATTTCATCCAGAATGGTTAATACCAATGGATAATACTCCTTGAAAAGCTCCTGCTCGGATCGGTGATCCGTGGATGTATCGTCTTTATTTTGCCACAATGCCATGCCTATTTTTTCCTACCGAAAACGAAGTTAGCAGATTTCCCTCAAAGAATCTATATGGAATTTACCTGAGTTCCTTCGCTGAAAGACCCGAGTGGGGTATAAGGCCTATAAGAAATGTAGTTGAGGTCCCGATCAGGAGCAGCCACGTCCAAGCCAATGGCAGTGCCCCGGTTTCAATTAGCCAGAGGCCGGAGGCGGAAAGGGCTGTGCCCGCAAGCATGGCCCACAGGTTGACCCGGTCCGATCCCCGTTTGCTGAAAATTCCCAGAAGGAATACCCCCAGAAGGCTGCCATAAGTGAGGCTGGTGATCTTAAAGGCCAACCAGAGGAACTTGCCCCCGTCACGCAGGAACCAGGCGGCGAGCATCAAAAGGATGGCAAACAGCACCGTAAAAGCCCGGCTAGTCCAGAGCCAACGTGAAGCTGAGGTTGTGCGGGGCATGAGTGGTTGGAGCAAATCCCTCACGGTCGAGGTGCTGAGCGCTGCCATGGCGGAATCCAGACTGGACATGGCTGCCGCGAGCACCCCTGTCAAAAGAAGCCCTTTCAGCCATGCCGGGATTGCGGTCACCATAAAATAGGAAAACGCCTTGTCGCTGTCGGGAACCTCATGGCCATCCACCAGCTTCGTGGGAAAATCCGGGTCGGGATTGGCCTGAAAGTAAACATAAAGGGCAACCCCGAGAAAAAGGAAAAGCCCTGCGACCGGAAGGGCGATAAAGCCACTGACAATGAGACTGCGCTTGGCGTGGCGAGCAGATTTGCTGGAAAGAAGGCGCTGCGCCATATCCTGATCTGTGCCAAGTGCGGCAACGGTGCTGGCAAATCCAAAAAGGATGGCCGTGACGACCCATTGGGAATCATTGAACCATCCCAGCGGGCCGGAACCTTCCGGTACCCACCGAACCAGTTCCCACCGTCCCGCTTCAGCGGCTGTCTGCCAAAACGCAGACCCACCCACTTCATTGAGCAACCAGCTGGCCCCGGCCAATCCGGCGGCAATAAAAACAATTCCCTGAATGCAGTCGGTCCAGATTACAGACCGAATTCCACCCATGAAGGTATATCCGAGTGTGATTGAACCAAAGAGGAGAAGGCTCCAGCCAAAAGGAATATTGAGAATGACCGAAAAGCCGGTCACGGCGATCATCAGGCGGACGCCCGAGGCGAGAATCCTTGTCACGAGAAAATAGACGGAGGCGGTGTATTGAGTACTTTGGCCAAAACGCTTTTGCAGGTATTCGTAAATACTCAGGCAGTCCGCCTTGTAGAAAGCCCCAATAAAGACTGTTGCCACAAAAATCCGGGCAAAGAAGCTTCCGACCCCAAACTGAAGATAGGTCAGATTTTCTGAAAACCCGACTGCGGGCACCGCCAAGTATGTGGCCGCACTGACCTCGGTGGCAACAAGTGATCCGAGGACTGCCCACCAGGGGATTTGCCGTCGCCCGACAAAATAATCCTCAACCGAGGTCTCGTGTCGTCCCATGAGCCATCCGACCGAAAGGATCAGGACAAAATATCCGGTCAGGATGCTGATCTCAAGGGGACCCATTCTCTATCGAATCATTGTCCTATCGCTTGAAGATATTGTACTTCACGATGGCGTAAATCGCCCGTACCCCATCTCGCCAACCGATTTTCTTCCCCTCGGCATAAGTCCGCCCATAATAGGAAATACCCACTTCATAAATGCGACAGTCAATGCGGGAAACCTTGGCAGTAACTTCAGGTTCAAACCCAAAACGGTCTTCCTCGATCGAAATCTGGCTGAGAATCTCCCCCTTGAAGACTTTGAAACAGGTTTCCATGTCAGTGAGGTTGAGGTTTGTCATCATGTTGGAAGCCAGTGTGAGCAACCGGTTGCCGACCATGTGCCAGAAGTAGACAACGCGGTGCGGTCGACCGCCCATGAACCGTGAACCAAAAACAACATCGGCATCACCCGACTCGATTGGCTCAAGGAGGAGGGGATACTCTTTGGGGTCATATTCCAAATCGGCGTCCTGGATGATGATGATATCACCACTGACTTGCTTGAATCCGGTCCTCAAGGCAGCCCCTTTTCCCTGATTCACCTTGTGATGGAAGACCTTCACCATCGGATCGTCGTCCCATTCCTTGAGGACCTCGGGCGTCTTGTCGGCGGAACAGTCATTCACGATAATGACTTCATGGAGGGAAACTCCGGCATTCTTAACCCGGTCAACAATTGTCCGGATGGTTGATTCCTCGTTATAGCATGGGATGACGACCGATATCTTCATATTGGGGCAAGATGAAATCCTTCCCTGAGAATGGCAACAATCTAAACAATCCTGCATGGAATTGAATATTCTCAGGCTTGACCCGGCTGTTTTCTAAATTATAGTGGTATTACCCTATGGATTATCACGAAGGTTATACTTCGGTTCGAGGGTTGTTATCTTGTCCGAAGGTATTGGAGGCCGAAAGGATCGAAGTCGGTCTGTGCGATGCTGTGCACTTCCGGCTCGTCGAGACGCGGCTCGTCTTCGAATTGATTGAGAAACATCTGCGCAAGAGAAACAGCGGCCACTTCAAGGGCTTTGCTTCTGTCAGGGAAAAGGTTGAAAGGGAAAAGCGGGGAGCATCGCTGAGGGAGAAGGTCGAAGCCTGCTGTATCGAGCACCATGAATGGTTTCTTGAAAAGCAGGTGCTGTACAGTTCGGAGCTGGAGGTCTGGATGGACCTTTCATACGCAAACCCTTGGATACTCGAATTATATCATGAAGCACTTTACCAGGGTAAAGCGCTTTATATCAGCCGGGTTGGCCCGTTTACGCCCCTCTTCATAAAGCTCCTGCTGCGAAAAAACGGGTATGAGCGCATTGCCGAGGAACCTGATCCGAGCAAAACGGTCCAGGTTATCCTCGGGCAAAACGGAGAGTTGAAACCGGGACAAGTCCTTTTTAATCCGGTTGGCGGTCGAGAGCCTTGCCATGCCTTGGCCGATGATCCCTCCCTCTCCTCGCAACTGGCTAACGGCAACATGTGCAAGAGTGAGGAAGAGCTACTGCTCCGAAAGCCGGAAGGCAAGGGGCGCTATCTCCATGAGCTGGGCTACCGGTTGATTGGGCCCACACTCTGGCTTATGATGCAACGCTTGGGCGAAGAGGAAAGACCCGTTGGTTTCACTGGACCCGGCTCGGAATATCTGACTTCCCTGGCGCGCTCCATCCAACAACGCTGGTCCTTGGTGCCTGAGGTTGTCATTGAAGAAAAGGCAGCTGTCGTTGCATCCCTCTTCCCGGGAGCAAAGTCTGCCTTCAGTCTTCTGCCGATGGACAAGTGTGAGCTTTGCCCGCCGATTATCCCGCTGGAACTTTGCCAACCACAGTCGCTTTTCCTTGAGCCTTTGGAGCACTTCTTTTTGGCCATGCTCGGGGGTGACCAGGCGGCCGAGGTTCAGGCGGCGGCAACCGCTTTTGTGGAAGAGTTTGCCTTAATCACTCGTGGTTTGAGAGTTCAGCTTCCTCTCGAACCGATTATTCGTGAATGGCAGCACTTCATACTCTCGCCCAGCCATGAATGTCTACACGCAATCCTGACTTCCAGGATTGTCCCGGGCTTTAACTCGCCACACAATCCTTGGCAGGCCAGTCGTCAGGTTATGCGGGGGCCCTGGCCGACTGGAAGCTACCTATTGACAAATTCCCTCGAGCGCTGGTGGTTGCAAATGACGCATTCCGACCGGAAAAGATCCATCGGCGAGTGGGTTGAACGGTTGGAGAACCCTGTCCGGGAACCACTTGAATCCAGCCACTAAACGGCAA
Source organism: Oceanipulchritudo coccoides (assembly GCF_010500615.1). Lineage (NCBI taxonomy): Bacteria > Pseudomonadati > Verrucomicrobiota > Opitutia > Puniceicoccales > Oceanipulchritudinaceae > Oceanipulchritudo > Oceanipulchritudo coccoides. Next base: position 310,555 of record NZ_JAAGNX010000002.1, on the reverse strand, counting down.
AACTTTCGCCACAGGAACAGCTTGCCTTGGCGTTCGGGTTATTAAACTTGAACCCGCCCGCGACCAGCTTGTCCGAGTAATCGAGGGTCATTCCCTTGAGATAGAGAGCGCTCTTTGTGTCGATCAGGATCGAGGTCCCCTGCCCTTTGATCATCAGGTCACCCTTCTTCGGTGCCTCAACAAACTTCAACTTGTAAGCCAGCCCGCTGCAACCCCCGCCAGTTACGCGTACTCGCAAGAATGAGCCCGATTGTTCGCGCTCACACAATGAGTCGAGCTTTTTAGCGGCGGCATCGGTCACCTTCACCAGACGATCGTCCACAACGCGGACGCCTTCGGGAATACTGGAGGAAGCCTCATTCATAAGCATAAACCTTAGTGGAGATCCCCGCTTGTTTCAACTCATGAACGCACTTGTGCATATCTGGCGGCCAACTCGACCGCATGGGCAAAGCTTCCGGTACGGGCAATCCCTTTGCCTGCAATCGCAAAGGCCGTTCCGTGGTCTGGGCTTGTCCGGACAAATTTCAACCCGAGGGTCACATTGACCGCAGTGTGAAATTCAAGGGTCTTCACTGGAATGAGGCCCTGGTCGTGATACAGCGCCACTGCGACATCAAACTCTTGCTCCCGCATTCGATGGAAAACGGTGTCTGCCGGCAGGCAGGCAGTCACACCGGGATAAAGACGGCGCATGATTTCCAGTCGCGGGTTAAGCAGGTCCCGCTCCTCGAGCCCGAGCATTCCACCCTCTCCGGCGTGTGGATTAAGACCGCAAACGGCAATCCTCGGTTCCTTGATGCCCTCACGCTGGGCCCATTCCACGGCGTGGATAACCGCTCGATCGAGCAGGTCAGGTTCCTTTTTCAGGCGGCCGGGGATGGAGGCAAGCGACTCGTGCCATGTGGCGAGGACCACCTTGAGTTCTTTCCCGGCAAAAGCCATGGAAGGCACCCCGCCCCACGCATCCGCGAAGAACTCGGTCTGCCCGGGGAATGGATACCCGATTGCCTGAAGCTGTTCCTTGCCAACGGGGCCTGTTACAACAGCGGAAAAGCGGCCTTCAAGGCAACCGGTCGCCGCGAGTTGAAGGGCATCCCAGGCAACCTTGGCGCCTTCTCTTGTGGGCGTGCCCGGTGCAAATAGTCCCTTCTTTCCGGGCGTCTGCAGCCCCGGGATGCCGAGAGATTCCAACCAGGCTTCCGGGCCAACTGGACAGACCAGAGGCGCCCAATCGGGGTTTTCCGACAACCACTTGGCAATAATCTCGGGGCCGATACCCGAGGGATCACCGCAGGTCAGGGCGATGGGTGGACGTGCCGACATTAATCAGATCCCCTGCGGGGACGCATGACCCCTTTTATCGATTCAGCGGCAAGAAACTCCAGGAAGTGCAAGGCTTCCGGGCTTTGCGCCAACTTGTCATCGATGGCGCCCTGCGCCAAAACCCTTGGTCGGCCAGCAACCCCGAAGACCAACTGGTAAAGCTTCTTGAGTTCCTTTATTGTTTCCCTCTCAACTCCACGGCGCTGAAGCCCGATCAGGTTCAGTCCGATGAGCTCGTTGCGTTCCGCCATCATGCAAAACGGTGGCATGTCTTGGCTCACGCGGGCCACTCCGCCAATCATGGAGAATTTACCGATCCGGATATTCTGGTGGACACCCGCATTCCCTCCAAAAAAAGCATAGTCTCCCACTGTGCCTTTGCCCGCGATCAGGACACCATTACCAAAAATCACATTCGCGCCGAGCCGGCAGTCGTGCGCAACATGGCTGTTGGCCATTAAAAGGCATCGGTCCCCAATTTCGGTGAATGTTCCCTCTGCGGTTGCACGGTTCACCGTGACACCCTCGCGGAAGGTCACTCCATCACCAACACGCACCCCGGTCGGCGTCTTGGGATTAAAGGATAAGTCCTGGGGAAGACCGCCGATAACAGCATGCGCATCAACTTGACAGCCTTTGCCTAAAATAGTCCCGGACCGGATAATCGCGTGTTCACGGATGACCGTCCCCTCGCCGATTTCCACGCCGTCCTCGATGACCGCATAAGGGCCCACGACGATGTTCTCGTCGAGCCGGGTGGCTTCATGAATTACTGCCGTCGGGTGTTGCTTCATTCCTTGGTCTTTTGTCCTTAGTCCTTAAAAAGCCCCATCTGGGAATCCTTCAGCAGGTCATAATTTTTCAATACCCGAAGAATCTGGAGAAACTCACTCTTCTGGTAGCTCCGGTTGACCTCGATTTTCTCGATGATGTCGAGAAGCATCGTGCGGAAACTGATGATCCCGTCGACCCCCTGCTCACGGAGTAGCTGGATGCTCTCGCTACGGTAGGGTTCACTTGTCGGTAATCCAGGCAGGACCAGGATTCGCTTCAAATCAGTGGCCTTCTCAAATGTCGTATCCGTCTCCTTGAAACTTCCCTCAATTGCCTTGCTCACATTTTTGCCGAGGAACTTCAATATCTCGGAACTGCTCTTGAGGAGATTGGGCGTAAAGCGATGGGTTGTGTGCCACGCCTTCACCACCACAACCGCGCGGTGCAGGTAGGGAAGCTCGGAGGCAAAGAGGAGAAAGTTCGGATCGCGATCCCCGGGAGCAAAGGTGGGATTGTAGACGAGCAGGTCAATTTCCTCCTCGGCCACCTTGCGCCGGGCCTGCACCTGGTACTTGCGCACCTGCCGCACCAGGAAGCCGTGGAGCTCGAAATACTCCCGTACAATGTTCTCGTCGAAACCTGACATTACAGGGCACTAAAAGAGATCTGTTCGTAATAGGCAACCGCATAGCGGTCCCTATACTTCAGTTGAACTGTGGTGACTCAGCGGCCTGGAATTTCTTTTTCGAGCACCCAGCGGCCGGTGGAAAAATTGAAGTAGAACGGAAGAAATTCCTTTTTCGTCCAAAACCAACCCTGGTCAGGGGTATACATATTGAGGGACGTATCATCCCTTGGATGGATGGTGGTCCATCCAGTGCGATGATTCCAGATCCACGCCTTGTAAGGACGCTCCTGGGTCTCCCGGGGAATATGTATCAATCCGTTCAACGGATCGAAGCGGAACCACTCACCGTTAATCCCAGCGTTGGGATCCCAGAATCCCGAGTAGATTGGAGGAGCCGGCGTAGAGGCACTTCCGAATAGATCCACCCGCCCGTTGATAGCCATGGCGTCCTTTGCTAGAAGGATATTTCCACCCCCCGAGCGGAGAACTTCCTGATCAAATTCACCTCCGAGAAGTGTCTTCAAGTCGAGGGCGACGACGACTCCATCGCCCTTGTCAAAAATGGGCGCGTTGAGGATATCATCCAGATAAGCTCCAAACTTCAGAACGGTGCGGATCCCGCCGATTCCGTCGACCATCCAATCGATTGTCGTGACCGTGATTCCATCAATGTCATTTGTTGCGGTACCGGGGAACTGGCCACCGATAGTCTCAGTAGTCATGGTGCCATAGGAATAGGTTTCCGTGATCCTGACCAATGCCCGATATCCGGGCGTCACTTTTACCGGATTGGAGCCAGGGTAAAGTCCATCAATATCGTCAAATCCCGCAATGACCGATCGGACCTCACGCGTCGTGAGGCTGGTCTGGGTCTGCCGGTCTTCACCCGAGTAGCCTTCGCCGAGAATGATTTTCATTGCGGTGGCGCTGATCGTGGCAACTTGCTCAGTCTGGTACTCGTGATTGGTCACTTCACCGATCTTCTTGCTTTGCCTTTCTTGAAGGACCTTGTTGCTCGTCGTACCAGAAAGGGTTCTTCCCCAGATCACCCGCTCGATCGTGGACATCACGCCATCCGCAATATGTCCCGAAGTTGTTTTGTAGGTGACCGATTTATTTCCGTGGAAATACAGACCCTCGTCGGTCAGCTCATTATCAATCCAGGTATCGGTCCGCGGTAAACCCGGGAAAAAGGCATTTTGAGTAATGCTCTTCTGTTTGAGAAAGGTGTTTCCGGAAAATTCGCGAATAATCTGCATGGCATTGTTCGCCCCGCGCAAATTCTCCAGTTGGGAATAGGTATCGCCAACGTACTCGGCAGTGAAAAAATACGATTCCTCCCACTCGGGTGTTGTAATGGATGGGAAATAATCAGACGCAAGACCGCTGGCTGCCGTTAACAGAATCAACGAGCAGCAAAGGGTGGCGCGTGAATTAACCATTTAAAAAGCGGGTATCCCTACCGTCCCTTGCTTTCCTTGATGATCTGCTGGACGACGGTAAACCGGGCCTGTGTCTCGAGCTGTTCGAGAATTTCCGGATCTTCCCCGCTGGCTTTGGCTTCCTCGAGGGCTTCCTTGGCGCGGGCCTGTGCTTCGGCCAATGCGCTGGGATCAATCTCGTCGATCTCAATAGCCGCCTCCGTGAGAACGGAGACCACATCCCCGATCACTTCGATAAAGCCCCGATCAATGGCAATCGATTCCATCTTGCCGCCCTGGAAATATTTCAACTCCCCGGGATTGATCATCGTCATGAGCGGGATGTGCCCTGGCAGGACATCAATTTCCCCTCCGGCTTCCGTCGGCAGGACAACGTGCTCGACCTCTTCGGAGAGGACCTTGCGCTCAGGGGTGACAATTTCGAGGGTGAGTGGCATGGCGATTACTCGGCCTTTTCGTGTGCGGCGATGACTTCGTCAATCCCGCCCTTGTAGGCAAAATCATTTTCGTCGATGTGATCCAGTTCGCCATCAAGGATCATCTTGAAGCCCTTGATGGTTTCTTCAACCGGAACAATCTTACCGGCAAATCCGGTGAAGACTTCCGCCACGTTGAACGGCTGGGAAAGGAACTTCTGGATTTTACGGGCACGGTAAACGGCTTGTTTATCTTCCGGTGACAATTCATCGATACCAAGAATGGCGATGATGTCCTGCAGATCCTTGTAACGCTGGAGAACAGCCTGGACCCCGCGGGCCACCTTGAAGTGCTCTTCACCAACAACTGCCGGGTCGAGCGCGGTCGAGGTGGAACTGAGCGGGTCAACCGCCGGGTAGATCCCGAGCTCAGCGATACGACGCTCAAGAACGATCGTCGAGTCAAGGTGAGCAAAGGTGCTGGCCGGCGCAGGGTCGGTCAAATCGTCCGCAGGAACATAAACCGCCTGGAAAGAGGTGATCGAACCATTCTTGGTCGAGGTAATCCGCTCCTGCAGGTTACCCATTTCCTGAGCTAGCGTCGGCTGGTAGCCCACCGCTGAAGGAGAACGGCCCAAGAGCGCAGACACTTCGGAGCCCGCCTGTGAAAAACGGAAAATATTGTCCACGAAGAGGAGCACATCGAGACCCTTTTCATCGCGGAAGTATTCCGCCATGGAAAGACCTGAAAGGCCCACCCGCATACGGGCACCAGGCGGCTCATTCATCTGGCCGTAACAGAGGGCAACCTTGGAATTCTCAATATTCTCAAGATCGATAACGCCGGCATCGGCCATTTCATGATAAAGGTCATTTCCTTCACGGGAGCGTTCCCCCACCCCACAGAAAACCGAGTAACCGCCGTAGGACTTGGCGATGTTGTTGATCAGCTCCATGATGACAACCGTCTTGCCAACACCAGCTCCACCGAATGCACCAACCTTGCCTCCCTTGGTGAAGGGACAGATCAGGTCGATCACCTTGATGCCGGTCACGAGAATCTCCGCCTCCGTGGATTGGTCAACCAGTGCGGGGGGGTTGCGGTGGATCGGATAGCGCTTGTCAAAATTCACGTCGCCCCGTTCGTCAACGGCATCACCGGTTACATTGAAAATCCGGCCGAGGACACCTTCGCCAACGGGGACCGTGATGGCATCGCCAGTATCGAGCACATCCATTCCGCGAACAACGCCTTCGGTGGAAGACATGGCCACGCCGCGAACCATTCCGCCGCCAAGGTGCTGTTGAACCTCAAGAGTCAGCGTTGTCGGCTTTCCCTGGTATTCATAATTGATATGCAGCGCCTGGAAGATGGCGGGAACGTTCTCTGTATCGAACTTCACGTCGACGACAGCGCCGAGAACCTGGACGATTTTTCCTGTATTTTGGCTCATGATATTGAAATGTTTATCCGTTGGATTAGCAAAGAGCGGTTAGTGTTGGGCGGCGGCGGTAATTTCCAGGATTTCCTGGGTAATGCCGGCCTGCCGGGCCTTGTTGTATTGAAGCGTAAGGCTGTCGGTGAGTTTATTGGCGTTGTCGGTCGCAGCCTTCATGGCGACCATCCGGGCGCTGTGCTCCGAAGCCCGGGCATCGACGAGCATCTGATAGATCTCCCGTTTCACAAAGCGCTCAAGCAGTTCGGTAAGAATGATTTCCGGATTCGGCTCGAATACCAGTTCGCGGGAATCTTCCAGCAATTTTTCGTGATTTGCCTCCGCCTGGTCCTCGACATATTCATCGAGGCTGGCCAAGGGCAGGAACGGGATGCGGGTCGGCTCCTGCACAAGCGTGTTTTTGAAACGCGGGTAAAGGACCTCGATCGTGTCGATAGCACCTTCCTTGAACTGCTCGACAAGAAATTCCACGACCGGGCGTAACTCCTTGAAGTGCGCTTCCTCGGAAATAGGGAAATCGGCGAGCAGGTCGCGTCCAGTACGGGAAATGAACTGGCGGGCTTTGCGCCCGATGGTGATAAAGCCAGCAGAATCGCGCTCTATATTCGTGATCTCGCGGAACAAGTTTGCGTTCAACGAGCCACAGAGGCCTCGATCCGTGGAAATGACGAGAATTCCGCGTTTCTTGATCTCACGTTCCTCAAGGAACGGATGGTTGAAGTCCTCGATCTTGCCGTTCAGGGAGGCCAGCATCCGGCTTAATTGCTTTGCGTAGGGACGCCCCTGCAATGCCCGGTCCTGAGCCTTCTTCATCTTGGAAGCCGCTACCAGTTGCATCGCCCGGGTGATCTTCTGGGTATTCTTAACCCCTCGGATCCGGTTTCGTATGTCGCGGGTATTTGGCATGGCTCTCAGTCAGGACGGATTTGAAAAACAATTAGGCGGTGATCAGTTCTGCTTGAAAGTCGACTTCCAGGCGGCAACAGCTTCCTTGAGGCCAGCCTCAACTTCGTCGTCGATTTTCTTCTTGGAAAGAATCTTGTCCAGAAGGTCGCGCTTACCTGTCTCGAGGTATTCCTGAAGTGAACCAGCGGCCGAAACGATATCGTCGACGTCGATGTCATCAAAGAAATCATTCTGCAGGCTCCAGAGGAGAGAGACTTGAATTTCCACGGACTTCGGCGAGTAGGCTGGCTGCTTGAAGAGTTCCACAGTGCGGGCACCGCGATCAAGCTGACGGCGGGTACGGGCATCCAGGTCCGAACCAAACTGTGCGAAGGCAGCCAGTTCACGGTAGGCGGCCAGCTCAAGTTTCACCTTACCAGCCACCTGCTTGGCAGCCTTGATCTGGGCGGCGGAACCCACGCGGCTCACTGAAAGGCCCACACTGACGGCGGGGCGGATTCCCTGGTTGAACAAGTCCGTTTCAAGGAAGATCTGCCCGTCTGTGATGGAAATCACATTTGTCGGGATGTAGGCGGACACGTCGCCGGCCTGCGTTTCAATGATCGGCAGGGCGGTCAATGATCCGTTTCCATTACCCTCGTTCAGTCGGGCAGAACGCTCGAGCAAACGGCTGTGCAGATAGAAAACGTCTCCCGGATAGGCTTCGCGGCCGGCCGGCCGCTTCAGGACGAGGGAAATCTGCCGGTAGGCGGCGGCCTGCTTGGAAAGGTCATCATAGACAATCAGCGCATCCATGCCGTTCTGCATGAACCATTCGCCCATCGCGCAACCGGCAAACGGGGCAAGGAACAAATTGGCGGCATTTTCCGCGGCAGGGGCGGTGACAATGATTGTGTACTCCAGCGCGCCAGCCTTTTCGAGGGCCTTGATTGTCCGTGCGATGGTCGAATTCTTCTGACCGACCGCCACGTAAATTGAGTAAACCGGGCGGAAGGATTCATCACCCGAGGCAATGCCCTGCCGGTTGATATTCGCCTGATTGATAATGGTATCGATGGCAATCGTGGTCTTGCCGGTCTGGCGGTCGCCGATAATCAGCTCACGCTGCCCGCGGCCGATCGGGATCATCGAGTCGATGGCCATGATACCGGTCTGGAGGGGCTGGTCGACCGACTTGCGGGGGATAATTCCCGGAGCAATCTTCTCGATCGGATAAGTTTCCTTTGCGTCGATGGGGCCCTTGCCGTCGATCGGCTCGCCGATCGCATTCACCACACGACCCAGCATTTCCTTGCCAACAGGAACAGACAAAAGGCGGCCGGTGGTGCGAACTTCGTCACCCTCCTTGAGCAGGTTGGCATCTCCAAGACAGACAATCCCAACTTCGTCCTCTTCCAGATTCAGGGCAATACCGGTGATGTCATGGGGAAACTCCACCATTTCATTGTACATCACCTCGGAAAGGCCTTCCACTTTGGCAACCCCGTCTGCGACGGCGGTGATAACACCGGTGTTTGTCTTGCCGACCTCGGGCGCCAGCGCGGAGATCTCTTTTTCGATTTGTTCGAGAATGGTGTTCATTTTCTTAAATGGATTCTTTGAAAAATATTAGCGGATGCGGGATGCAAGGGTTTGCAGATTATGGGACAGGGACGCATCGTAGACCGAGTCACCAAGGCGGACCCGCATGCCCGCGATCAGGCTCGGGTTTGTCTTCCGGATTACCTCAAGGGGGCGGGCCCTTCCTTCGTTGAAATGCGCAACTAGCTGATCAAGTACATCCTGCGAAAGTACAGCGGCCGACTCAACGGTCAACGTAACCTTGTGGATCTCGCGGGTTGCCGCCTTGAGGAAGGATTTGAGGAAGGCCTTGCGGTCAGCCGCGGAACGACCGACCAGGATTGCTTCAATCGCGGGCTTGATTTCGGGAATCCCCGCTTCACCGGCCTCAACAACCAGTTGGGCAAGCTTCTTTGAAAGTTTGATGTCCCTCGGGTTCAGCATTTCTAGTTGAGCTGGGAGATTTCCTCGGCCGCGGATTTGTCGAGTCGGTTCTTTTCGTCGTCACTGAGCTCGCGCTGGAGAACCTTCCCTGATGTCAGAACAACCAGGCGGGCGATTTCCTGACGAACCTCGGTTAGCATCTTCTGCCGCTCGAGCTCGTTGGCCTCATCCCCGCGACGACGCATGTCTTCAATCTGGGAGGAAGTCTCGGCTTTCATCTTGTCCTCAAATTCACGGGCATTTTCACGGGCTTCGTGGAGAATCTCCTGTGCCTTGACGTTCGCCTCCCGCAACACCTCGGCCTGCCGCTTTTCGGTCTCGGCCAGCTGGGTCTTGGATTCCTCGGCAAACTGCAGCCCCTCGGCAATCTTGTGCTGACGCTCATCGAGGGTCGCCATGACTGGCTTGAAGGCAAAACGCCACAGCAGGAAAGCCACGACAATGAAATTGACGGCCTGGGCAAGGATCAGCTTCCAGTCGATGCCGAATTTGCCGACAAGGCTTGTTTCCGCGACTGCCTCCGCGGCTTGACCCGTGGCGGCGGCGATGATCGTGATGGACTCCAACATGGTGAACGTGGGTTAAGGTCGGTTAAATTCCGGAAAAAGGGAGGCGCACCCGGGTTTGGCCAGGTGCGCCTGCAAAATTAGCGTCCCAGGAAGAGGGCGTAGAAAGCAACAGCTTCCGCCAAAGCCATACCAATGATGGATTGGACGAGAACCTTACCGGATGCTCCGGGGTTGCGGCCAACGGCTTCAACAGCCTTCATGCCGACAAGGCCTACACCGATGGCGGCAGCGGCACAGCCGATAGCGCCCTGGAGACCGTAGTGGATATTTCCTTCAATTGCTGCGATGATTTCGTTCATAATCTTACTTGTTTAGGTTTTTTGTTCTTAATCAGTTTCTCGCTGCCCGGCACTCGGTGAGGATTGGTTACCTCTGGCACCGGTCCCAACGGGAAAGGTTAGTGGGCGTGTTCCTCGTCATCTCCATGGTTGCAGATCAAGCCGATGTAGACGGCCGTCAACAGGGTGAAAACCAGCGCCTGGACGGCGCCAATGAGGATTTCCAAAAAATAGAAAGGCACTGGGACAATCCAGGAGGCCAGGCTCGTCATATTGGCGAGCAAGTTTTCTCCCCCGAAAACATTACCAAACAGTCGGAAGGAGAGAGAAACGGGACGAAAGAGAATGGAGACGACCTCGATCATTCCGACCATGAAGAAGATCGGGAAAAGGAGAACATAGATGACTTTCGGCACTTCCTTCGGATCAGCCTTGTTGCCGAATAGATCATAAATCAGCACTTTCAGCCCCGCGTAACGGAAAACGAAGTATGTCCATGCAAAGACTGCCGAGACGAGGGCCAAGGCGATTGTCATATTTAAATCAGCGTTTCCGGGCCGCATCCAATACTTCAAATGCTCATGTTCATCGTAGAATCCGAAGGCGCCCACGCCCGGCAACATTCCACTCCAATTCTGAATGAGAATAAAGGTAAAGAGGGCGATCAGCAGCGGGAAGGTCTTCTTAATCATGGACTTGCCAACAATTGGTTCCATGATGTCTCGTATCCCGCCAAGCATGTTTTCGACAACAGCCTGACCGGCACTTGGGATCAAGGTGGGCTTTTTCACCATCAGGCGCACCCCGACGATGATAATCAGGGAAATGGCCCAGCTCATGACCATGGAGTTCGTGATCGGCAGCCCGAAAAGGCTCTCCTCGACCAGCTTGTAGGGACTGGCTGAGACCGCCAAAGCGTCCGTCGCGGCGAAAATTCCGGCGACGGGTAACCCTTTATGAATTAACTTCTTGAAGCTCGCGAACATGATCGAAATGAGGCTGCTGAAAAGAGGCATGGATGGATTTCTTTTATGAGTGCGTCAACCCTTGAGTGCTTTTTTTACTCACTGTGAACTGGGCAAAACCTGTGAATGAAAACCCTTCTCGGCTGTGAAGAAGATGTGGATAAGGTTATCCGCCGTGTTCCCGAGTATCCAGGCACATCCGGATCAACATTTTTTTGCTTTGTTTCTAATTAATATTCAGTGGCTTACGGAGATGTTAAGATATTCACACCCTATATTAAGAAGAAGTTCTTTATATATAATAAAAGATAACTTCTTATGGAATCCATGCCTGGGGCAAAAGACATCACTGGTGACATCGGGAAACTCCGTAACAGGAACGTCCTTCCACGCGGGGAAGCTCCTGTCCTTCCAAACCTTTCTCATCAGGAACGCAAGATCGCGTTTAATGCCCTCAGTTTCTTCTTCTGGACCCTCGTCTGCCTGTTCCTGGTCCTTCAGTTGGTATTCCTCGCTTGGCTTACCCTATGAGCGAAATGGCCGCATCCCTGCCGGAGGGCCAGCAGCGCTTTCTTGACCGCCAGGCTGAACGGATCCGACGCCTCCGGGAAACGCTGGTTGAGATCGCGCGGGTTCCAGAGACCGTCACCCTCGAGATTGGATGTGGCCACGGTCACTACCTGACCGCCTATGCCCTTCAGCATCCCGACAAGCGTTGCATCGGCGTGGATCTTGTCACAAAGCGGATTTTGAAAGCCTGCCAGAAACGGGATAAGCGGAATTTGCAGAACCTGCATTTCCTCAAGGCGGAAATTCGGGAATTTCTTAAGGCGTGGCCGGAGCACCTGACATTGGAACGGGTCTTCATTCTCTTCCCGGATCCGTGGCCGAAAAAGCGTCACGCCAAGAACCGGATTCTCCAAAGCAGCCTGCTCGACGCCCTCGGCCAGATTGCCAAAGAGGGAACCCAGCTCCATTTTCGGACGGATCATCCGGAGAATTTTGCCTGGGGGATGGAAGTCATCGCCTCCCACGCTGATTGGCACATTCGTGACGATATTGAGTGGCCGTTTGAAAATCCCTCCTTTTTTCAGGACCTGCTCGGCGATTATCAATCGCTCACGGCGTGCTTCAGCCCTCTTGAAACCGGGGAAAGCGAATCTCAATAGCCGTTCCCCCACCCTTCACGTTCCGGGCCAGAATATTGCCGCCGTGTCGGACGACAATGTGCTTCACGATGGATAAGCCCAATCCCGTTCCCCCGGAATCCCTGGATCGGCCCTTTTCCACCCGGTAAAATCGTTGGAAAATATGCGGCAGGTCCTTTTCCGGTATGCCGGCGCCGTCATCTTCGACGACGAGCAGGACCATTGCCTCTTCAACATGTGTTTTCAGGCGAATGCGCGTGAAGCCCTTCGCATGCAAAACCGCATTTTGCAGAAGATTCGTGATGACCTGGGTCAAGCGCAGAGGGTCTGCCATGATCTGGTCATTTTCTCCTTCGTGGATGAGCTCCAGTTCTCCGCCTCTACCCTCGAGAATGGCTTTCCAGGCATCTCTCCTGCCGGACAAAAAACTGGACAGGGAAAGCGCTTCCCTCTCCAGCCCCATCTCCGCCGATTCAATCCGGGAGAGGAGCAGGAGGTCGCGTAAAAGATGGTCAAGACGGGTCGAGTGGTCGTGGATTTTCTCAAGGAAACGGATTTGTTCGCTCGACGGAAGTTCCTCATGGTCCTCCACCAGGGTCTCGGCAAATCCCTTGATTACGGTGACGGGTGTGCGAAGCTCGTGCGAGACGTTTGCGACAAAATCCGACCGCATCCTTTCAAGGCCTTTCTGCCGGGTTATGTCATGGAGCACAAACAGCGTGTAGCGGTTTTCTGGATACAAATACTTTGGCAGGGGAGCCATGCTAATCTCAAGCCAGCAGGTTCTTCCGCCGACAACCGCCTCAAGTTCCGTCTGGCTTCCCTCATCCGAGTTGCTCATCGTTGACAGGAATTCAAGGAAATCCGGACTGGAAATATAGAGGTCGAGACGATGACCGACCGGATTCATCTCTTCCCCGATAATTTTCCCAAAGGCCGGGTTTGCCAGCTGGATCCGCTTCTCCTCGTCGATCATGACCACAGCTTCCCGGAGGTTGGCGAGTGTGGCCTGTATCTGTTCGAACTGCTTTTTCCCGGTATCGGAAATGTCAGCCTTTTCCCGGATTAATTCATTGTAAGCGAATACAAGACCCCTAACGAGCCCGCTGTTGAAGGGCCCTCCCCGCTTATCCACAAGCACGGGCCTGCTTTCCCGGGCTGCCTCAGTGAGGCCCCTCACGGCCTTTCTCATGGAAAGCAGTTGCATCAGCACGATGCAAAAAAGAATCAGGGTGACTATAAAAAGTAATGACAAAACAACTACAAATAAAGGGGTTTAATTCGCGATGAAACGGTACCCTACCCCGCGAACGGTTTCGATTGGATTGGAGTCCCCGGCCAGTTTTTCCCTCAACCGCCTGATGTGTGTGTCGATGGTCCGCGTTTCCGTGTTGGTGTCGTAATTCCAGACGTTGACGAGGAGATTTTCCCGCGTCAGCACCCTACCCTTTCTCTGCATGAGCAACTTCAACAGTTTGAATTCCGTTGCTGTTAATTCGACCTCTTTACCCGCGACACTTACCTGGTGCAGTTCTTCGTCGAGGACAATACTTCCCGAGACAAGACGTTCCTTTTCCTTTTCAGTTCCAGGTCCCGAGCGCTTCAGGACAGAGCCTATCCTCAGGATCAGTTCTTTCGTATCAAAGGGTTTGGCGATGTAGTCGTCACCTCCCTGCTCCAGTCCTTCAATCCGGTTCTCCACCTCTCCCCGCGCTGTCAGGAAAATGACCGGCACGGATTTAAGTTCCCGATCGGCCCGGATCAAACGACAAACCTTCAATCCATCAAGCTCCGGCATCATGATATCCAGAATGAAGAGGTCCGGCCGAAATTCACGGGCTGTCCCAATAACCTGTAGTGGATCATTGAGGACTTCTACCTCGCAACCTTCTCTCGCGAGCTTGTACGAGATCAACTCCGTCACATCCGGCTCGTCATCGACGATTAAAATGCGTTTGCCTGATAATGTTTTCATTTTCCGTTGAGCAGACTTTTGTACAAGCAAAGCGCTCATGGGCTTCACGGCAACGCCAATTGGGAAACAATTGTGTGACAATACGCAGCGAGGGGGTTACAACGGCATAAAACTACATAAACAATTGTATACCAACGATTTAAGAAACCCTCAGCGCAATCATTATGATGGTGATATCGGTCGGATTGACTCCCGAAATGCGCGACGCCTGGCCGAGTGTGTCAGGTCGGATGGTGTTCAACTTTTGTGCTGCTTCGGCCCTGAGTCCCGACACCGCCGTGTAGTCTAAATCCCTGGGAATGCGGATCCGGTCTGTTTGTTGCAGTTTCGCGATAGTCCGCATTTCCCGCTCGAGGTATCCCTTATACCGGACCCGGTACAGGACTTCTTCCTGGGTTTCCTTCGAAAGTTCACGAAACGTGACGGGTGTTTCGTTAATATCGCCGTCCCGTCGGATAAAGTCCCCCCAGGTTCCCCCACTCCGGGTTTCGCGCTCAAACTTATCAACCCACTTCTCCACAGCCGTTTGTTTGGCCTGAATGCGCTTGAGGCGGTCTTCCGGGACCAGTCTGCAGGTCTCAACGAGCTGTGCGAGACGCAGCTCAGCTGATCCTTGGTTGAATAAAAGCCGATGTTCGGCCCGTGAAGTAAACATTCTGTACGGCTCGGTTGTCCCTTTTGTCACAAGGTCATCGATAAGGACACCAATATAGGCGGTCTCGCGGCCAATGTAGACGGGTTTTTCCCCGCGAATCTTCAATGTTGCGTTGATTCCGGCAATTAATCCCTGTGCGGCGGCTTCCTCATACCCGGAAGTTCCGTTGATCTGGCCGGCAAAGAACAGATTTTCCACTTTCTTTGACTCAAGTGAGGCAAATAACTGCGTTGGTTGGGCGAAATCGTACTCAACGGCATAGGCCGGTCTCAGCATGTGCGCGTTTTCCAGCCCGGGGATGGTTTTAAGCATTTCCTGTTGTACATCGAATGGCAGACTTGTTGAGAGGCCGTTAACGTACCATTCGTCGGTGTGGCGGCCTTCCGGCTCAAGAAACAGCTTGTGCTGGGGTTTTTCGGTGAAGCGGACGATCTTATCTTCAATGGAGGGACAATAGCGGGGTCCCGTGCCCTGAATTTCCCCGGCGTAGAGGGCGGATTGATGCAGGTTGTCCTGTATGAGCTGGTGTGTTTTCTCTGTGGTGCTGGTTGTCCAGCAGGGTACTTGATTGTTTCCGGGGCATTCTCCGATCCGTCGTTGCCCGTTTTGTTCCACGTGGAACATTTGCCGTTTGAATTCGTCGGTTGGGACACGCTGACCCTGTTCCACGTGGAACATCGACTCATCCGAGCGCGTGTCATAGAAGGCAAACAGGGTGGGGAGCGGATCCCCGTGCTGGGGTTCCATGCTTGAAAAGTCGATTGAGCGGCCCAGCAAGCGGCATGGCGTGCCTGTTTTAAGGCGTGATAGCTCAATCCCGGCCTCCGAGAAGGAATTGGAGAGGGTCTTGGCGCTGAAATCACCCATGCGGCCGCCTTCCGACTTGGAGCGCCCAACGTGCATCAATGCGCGAAGAAAGGTCCCGGTGGTGACAATGACGGCCTTTGCGGTGAAAGTCATCCCCAATTGAGTCTCAACGCCGGTGACCGCGCCATTTTTGTACATCAAGCCTGTGACCAGTGCCTGAAAGACGCTGAGGTTGGGTGTGAGCTCCAGGGTGTGCTTCATCCGGAACTGGTACGCCTTCTTGTCACACTGGGCGCGGCAGGCTTGCACGGCAGGGCCTTTGGAGGCATTGAGGAGGCGGAACTGGATCGCGGTTAGATCTGTATTGATCGCCATTTCACCGCCCAGGGCATCAATTTCCCGGACCATGTGTCCCTTGGCGAGTCCGCCGATGGCCGGATTGCAGGACATCTGGGCAATGGTGTCGATATTGCCGGTCAGCATGAGTGTTCTGGCACCCATCCGGGCAGCGGCGAGGGCGGCTTCGCAGCCGGCGTGTCCGGCGCCGCAGACAATGATGTCAAAATGGTTCTGAGAATTCATAAACCTTTAATAAACAATTACTTACCAATGCAAAACCGGTTAAAAAGTCGATCCAGAATGGACTCATTATCGATCTTTCCCGTGATAAGGCCCATGGATTCAATGGCGGCATGGAGGTCGGAGGCGACCAGCTCTGCGGGAAGACCTTCCCGGAGCTTCTCACGGCTCTCTTGAAGGAGGGATTTGGCCTGCGCGAGGGCCTCGGCATGGCGGGCGGAGACAATAACGGCACTTTCATCGGGAATGACCAAACCCTCCTCAAGGGAGCGGCGGATGACCTCCCGAAGATCATTCAGACCCGTCTGTTTGGCGGCGGAAATCGGAACATGCGGACAATCTGCGGCAAAAGCGGCGAGATCTTTCCCCTCGGCGAGATCCACCTTGTTCACAACGACAACGGTGTTCCGCTCATTCAAGAGGCGGACGACCGGATCGGGCAGGGTGGGGGCGGGCCGCGTGGAGTCGAGCACGACAAGGAGCAGGTCGGCCGACTCGATCTGCTCAAGCGAACGGTGGATGCCCTCTTCCTCCAGAGATGAAGCGGCTTCGTGGAGCCCGGCAGTATCAATTATGCGAAGCAGGTAGGGGCCAATATGGATGCGTTCCTCGACATAATCCCGGGTTGTTCCGGGCTCAGCGGAGACAATGACGCGATCTTCACCCGTCAAGGCATTGAGGAGGCTGGATTTCCCAACGTTGGGTTCGCCGAGGATAACGCATTTGACCCCGTCGTGCAGAAGGGAGGCGTATTGACGTGTGGCAATGAGGCTTTCCATGTCCGTGACAAGGGAGGAGAGCGCCTGTGCGGGACCCTTTTGGTCCTCCGGTGGAAGATCCTCCTCTGGAAAGTCGATGTAGGCCTCCAACATCGCCGTGACGACGAGGAGCCGGTCAACGAGTGAATCAACAGTCCGGCCCACCGAACCCGACAATTGGCGCCTGGCCGCCTCCAGAGCCCGTTCAGAGCGGGCCTGTATGACCTGGACGACCGCTTCAGCCTGACTCAAGTCCAGCTTTCCGTTCAAAAAGGCCCGGCGCGTGAATTCACCCGCTTCGGCCAACCGACAGCCCCGGCCAAGGAGATCATCAAGGATTTTACGGACCAACCACGGGTTGCCGTGGGGGGTGAGCTCAAGAAGCCAATCACCGCTGTAAGATTTGCCCTCCTCGTAAACCGTGTAGATCAAGGTATCGAGAGTTCGTCCATCTGTGGAAAGATAGCGGCCCAATCGTACCTGACGGGGCAGGGGAGCCTTGCCAAAGATTGCTTCAACCAGCTCCGGAACGAGCGGTCCGCTCACCCGGATTACAGCCAACGCGGCCTCTCCGGAGGCCGTGGCGGGGGCGATAATGGTGTCAATCGGCGTCATAAGTCTACAGGGGAAGTGAAAACCCTTAGGAGGCAACATCTTTTGCTTTTCTTTTCCCCCTTAGTAGGCCTATCCATAAGCATGCCCATCGCGCTCCCTATTGATGACCTGCTTCCGGATTTGCACGCGGCCTGGTCAAAAAGTCCCAATTTTATCCTCCGAGCGCCAACTGGGTCCGGCAAATCCACCCGTGTGCCCCGTTTCCTTATGGAATGGAAGGATTTTCCGGAAGATAAAACCATCATCATCCTGCAACCCCGCAGAATGGCCGCCCGCCTCCTTGCCCGACGCGTTGCCAGCGAGCTGGACCAGCCCGTGGGGCAGGTGGCTGGCTACCAGATCCGCTTTGAATCGCGCAGGAGCCCGTCAACTCGTTTGCTCTATG
Source organism: Oceanipulchritudo coccoides (assembly GCF_010500615.1). Classification (NCBI taxonomy): domain Bacteria; kingdom Pseudomonadati; phylum Verrucomicrobiota; class Opitutia; order Puniceicoccales; family Oceanipulchritudinaceae; genus Oceanipulchritudo; species Oceanipulchritudo coccoides. The sequence goes on along the minus strand of NZ_JAAGNX010000002.1, from coordinate 292,868 downwards.
TCACGGAAGGATTGCTTTTGCGGATGTTGGCGGGCGGGGACGATCTGAAAGGGGTCGGGGCAATCCTATTTGATGAATTTCACGAGCGACACCTTGAAGGGGACGTGGGCCTCGGGCTTGCCTTGGCGCGTCAGAAAGCAGGGTGGGGTGGCCGCATTGGGATTTTCTCAGCGACCCTTGAAGTGGCCGGCTTAAAGTCCTATCTGCCTGAAGCGGAGGTATTGGAGAGCGAGGGCCGACAATATCCGGTTGAAGTCAATTATCTTGGCGCTGCCGGGACGGACCGTGTGTGGGATCAGGCGGCGGAGGGCTTTCGCCGTGCGGTGGAGGCGGGGGCTGAAGGGGACATCCTGGTCTTCATGCCGGGCAAGTACGAGATCATGCGCACCGTGGAGGCAATCCAGGCAAGCCGGGCAGCTCGTGGCTGGGAGGTCTATCCCCTTCACGGGGAGCTGGACGCCACCTCCCAGGACAAGGCAATTGGTACCGGTTCGGTGCCTCGGGTCATTGTCTCAACGAATATCGCGGAAACCTCGCTGACCCTTCCGGGGATTCGGACCGTGATTGATTGCGGGCTGGCCCGAATTCCAGACTTTGATGCGCGAAGGGGAGTGAACACCCTTTTGACCGAAAAAATCAGCCGGGCGAGTGCAGACCAGCGCGCCGGCCGGGCGGGCCGCGTTGCGCCGGGACACTGCTTCCGGCTCTGGTCAAGAAAGGATCATGAACACCGGTCTGCCTTCACGCCTCCAGAGATCCAGCGACTTGATCTGACGGAGATTCGCCTGCAACTGCTTTCCCTTGGTCAGGCGGACTCCTTTCCCTGGCTGGAGCCGCCCCCTCAGCTTGCTTGGGAGCATGCCGGGGAGCTCCTCACAGACCTCGGCGCCTCCCGCGACGGAAAAATCACGGCACTTGGCCGGACATTGGCCCGCTTCCCCTTGCATCCCCGCTTCAGCCGCATCCTGGTTGCCGGGCAAGAAGCGGGCTGTGAGGATCTGCTCATTGCGGCTATTGCGCTGAGCGAGGGACGACAACTGATTCTTCCCATCAATGACAAGAGAAAGGCTGCTGAGCGGGAGGCCTGGTGGGCAGCAGCAGAAGGGGTTTCCGATCTGCTCCAGGGGGTCCTTGTCTGGCAACAGGCGATGAAAGCCGGCGGCTCAATGGCTTGGTGCCGCGAATGGGGTGTGCACGGCCAGACTTTGAGGCAAGCCAGTCGAGTATTCGAGCAACTCAAGCGCCTGACGTGTAATCGTGAAAGCGGAGGAGGAGGGACCGTGCAGGATTTTGCCAAATGCCTGCTGACCGGATACGTGGATCATCTCGCCAAGCGCTTGGACCGGGGCACCCTCCGTTGTGAGCTCGTGCATGGCCGCCGGGGCGAAATCCGCCGTGGAAGCTTGATAGGCGGGGCTGGGCTATTTGTCTCAGCGGAGGTCGAGGAGCGCGAATTCCGGGGAGAAGCGACCCTTTTTCTCGGCGGAAACACCGTTATTGAACGCAGCTGGCTGGATGAGCTATATCCGGGCGAAGTCATTCAGGAAGGCGTGGAGCGTATGGATCAAGCCCGCCGCCGAGTCGAACGGGTTGAGCGGACAGTTTTCCGGGGACTACTCCTTGAAGAACGGGAAAACGGGGAGCCGGATCCAGCCGGAGCCGCGCAAGTCCTCGCGGAGCATATCGTCAGCGAGGGGTGGATCCTGAAAAAATGGGACAATGAGGCCGAGACATGGATTCGTCGCCTCAACGTGCTGGCCCGCGCTTGTCCAGAGCTTGAAATCAAGCCTATCGAGCAGGCGGACCGGCTTTTATTGATCGAACAAATCTGCGAGGGATCGACCGCCTACAAGGAAGTGAAGGACCGGGCCGTCCTGCCAGTCCTGCAAAGCTGGTTACCCGATGCGATGCTGCCTCTCGTTGATGAATGGGCTCCACCGAGATTTCCGCTTCCGGGAGGAAGCCGGGTCAAGCTCCGCTACGAGGAAGACGGTACGGTGGTCCTCCCGGCGCGCATCCAGCAATTGTATGATGTTCCGGGAAAATCACTCGTCATTTGTCAAGGAAAGCAGCCTCTGCGGCTTGAAATCCTCGCTCCAAATGGCCGCCCGGTGCAGATTACCGATGATCTGGACGGGTTCTGGACGGGGCAGTATCCCCAGATCCGGAAAGACCTGTTCGGCCGCTATCCAAAGCATGAATGGCGTTGATTTTGCCTCGTTTCGGGCCCATTCTGCGAAATCATGACCACACAGAACGGCGAGCAGGAATCAGCTGATTTTAATGATCCCCTTGAAGTGCCGGTGGACGGTGTCCTGGACCTGCACACTTTTCACCCGAGGGAGGTTAAGGCGGTCGTTCTGGCTTATATTGAGGCTTGCGAGGAAAAAGGCATCCATGAACTGAGGATCATCCACGGAAAAGGAATGGGCGTCCTGCGCCAGCAAGTCCACGCCCTTCTCGAGCGGCACGAACGGGTAAAATCCTACACCTTGGCGCCCGGCAATGCTGGTGGTTGGGGAGCGACCCTGGTCAGTCTGCGTAACTAGGCTCTACCAGTCGACCACGCAGTCCCGGCCGGTCAGCTGGGAACTCTCGGAAGTATACTCGTGCAACTCGATCTTGACCCCGTTCGGGTCTTCGAGCCAGGCCTGCCAAGACAAGTCAGCGCCCATTTTCTTTTCCCCCACCGGAAAGCCGGCCTTGGCGACATCCTCCAGAACGGATTCAATGTCATCGACCTCAAGGGCAACATGCCTGATGGCACCCTCTGCAGCATCCGGTTTGCCCTTGAAGACTTCGATAAAGGAATCATTTCCCGCCTTGAGGTAAAAGCCAAAGAGCTCCGCCTCACGCTGAAAGTCGAAATAGCGCTTCATGCCAAGACCCTTGCAATAAAAAGCCTCTGTTTTTCCAAGGTCCTCAGAATGGATACAAATGTGTGCGACTCGCTTAATCATGTCCGGTCAAGGGTTGTCAGTGGATGTATCGGCAGGTTTCCCAAGGGTTTCAAGGGCTTCCTTGGATCCTTCCAGTTGGTAGCGGAGGCGTTCCTTTTCATCCCCTTCAGCCAATTTGAGCTCCTCCTCGAGTTTCTGGATTTCCGCCTTCAGGGATTCCCGCTCAAACTCACGCGCCTCGGCTTCCTCGGCCTTGTCGAAGACGATCTTTTCGGCCTCCGTCGCGGCCGTGACAGACTTCGCATAAACAGGCTGTGGAATGAATTGCTGCCCGTCCCTGAGGGGGCGCTGGTTCATGAATGCCGGGGAGACAATTTCAATATTCTCCCGGTGCAAGCGGTCGAGGACAGCCGCATATAGCTTGGATTTGGCGGTGAGGAAGCTCTTGGTTTCCTTCAACATGCCATTGACCTTGTAGGTGACAGCGGTGTCCCCGAGCTTCATGATATGAACGAACGGCTCTTCAAGCCCGCATGAACTCGCGGCTTCCGTGAGAAGCGGTTCAATCTGTGAGTGGTGAAGGTCGTATCCAAGGGAAAGAGTGGCCGAGACAATGGTGCCGGAGCTTCGGATCACTGACACGGGATGCGAGATGAGGAAAGTGTTTGGGATGGCAATTAATTCCCGGGTCTCCGTTTGTATCTCGGTATCCATTAATCCCCGTTCGGCCACACGGCCAAAGTATTCCTCGACCCGGATAAAGTCACCCGCCCGGAAGGGTTGGGTGATGCGCATCATGAGGCCCCCCATGAGATTTGCGAAGAGGGTGGTAGAGGAAAAAGCGAGAATCCCTGAGACAACAAGCCCGATGAAGGCAATGACCTGGTTGCGGGTGCTTTCCACGACAGGAAGGGCCAGCGCGATGCTGACCACACCGACAATCGTCAGCCCGAGCATGATTAGTTGCCGGGTAAATTTCTTCTCACTTGCCAGGTCCTTGTGCCTCCCGAGAAGCACCCAATGGAGCAGCCACAATCCAAAGACGACTGCAGGCAATGTGATCGCAATGGGGATAAACCTGCTCACCGTTTCCATTAATGGCAGGCTAGGGTTGAATCCGCACCCCGACAAGGATTGATTTTGAGTGCTGAATGGACTTATCCGCGGTCCTCGATCTCCGCAATAGCCCATTGGGCGTGCTCGGCGATCAAGGTGTCCGGATCCATGGCGGCCTTTTTAAGCACGGGTAAATCCTCCCGTGTGCCGGAATTGCCCAGGACAATACAGACATTCCTCAGGAAGCGGGGCCGCTTCAGGCGGCGGACAGGAGATCCCGCAAAGAGATTGTTAAACGCATCATCATCCATGGTTAACAATTCGCGGAGATCCGGATAATCGCGTGCTTCAAAGGCCGCTTCCCGGGTTTTTCGCGCCCATTTGTTCCATGGGCAAATATCAAGGCAATCGTCACAGCCGTAAAGATGGTCACCCATCAACCGCCGGTAGGGCAGGGGGATGGACCCCTTGTGCTCAATCGTCAGGTAGGAAATGCATTTGCGGGCGTCCAGTTGATAGGGCGCGGTGATGGCGCGTGTCGGGCAAATATCGATACAGCGGGTGCATGTGCCACACCGGTCCTGCTGTGGTTTGTCCACTGGAAACGGAAAAGTCGTCAGGATAAACCCCAAAAACAACCACTGCCCGTGCTCTCCATTGAGAACCATGGTGTTCTTCCCCTGCCATCCAATGCCAGCAAGGGCGGCAATCGGTTTTTCCAGCAGTGGCCCCGTATCGACATAAGGCCGGTTGGTGGCGCCTATTTCCTGAAGCCATTTACAGAGTGTCTTCAGCTTGTTGATCATCACCTTGTGATAATCCTTCCCGAGAGCGTACTTGGCAATGCGGCCCCGGCGACCGGGCTCCGGTTGGTAGTAATTCAAGCCAAAGCACAGGATGCAATGCGCCCCGGGTTGAACTTGTTCGGGGTTGGCGCGTCGTTCCGGATCCCGCGCCATCCATCCCATCTCTCCGTGCTGGTCCGTCTCAAGCCACTTGTAAAAGTAATCCTGCCGTAGCTCCGCTGGTACCGGAGCCACTCCCACCGGATCCAGCCCGAGGCTCCCTGCCTTTTCAACAAGGATTCTTTTGGCTTCATTGGGGTCGAGATTCTTCATCGAGAGTGCTTGTGAAGTGGGGAAATCCGGTTTAATTAAGGAACAAGATGACAAGGTCATGCAATACCCTCTTTCTTTTCCTTTTTTTCTTCGGATTAACGGCTTTCGCCAATTGGGGCCCCGCACCGGAAAAAGAAGACCCGCCCGCGGCTGTCTCCAAGCGTGCGGATCCTGTTGTTGAGGCCATCGCGGTCGAAACAATGACACCGGAAGAACGAGCCAAGCCGCTCATGAGTGATGATGGCAAGGTTCATGTCTACCGGGTTCCCATCACCGAAGGCATTTCCAAGCCAAACCTGTTTATTCTCCGGCGCAGCATCAAGCAGGCGATTGAGCAGAACGTGAATGTCATCGTCCTGGATATGGATACGCCTGGTGGCCGTCTGGATGTCACGCTCGATATGATGGAGCTGCTCGAACGCTTTGATGGGGAGACCATCACGTTTGTGAACAAGGACGCGATCTCAGCCGGAGCCTATATCAGCATGGCGACCGATTCCATCTATTTTGCCCCGGACGGGGTCATGGGGGCCGCTGCGGTTGTTTCCGGAGGCGGGCAGGAGATTGACGAAAGCATGAAAGCGAAAATCAACAGCTACCTGTTGGCCCGCATGCGCAGTTACACCGGGGAATTTCCCTATCGTGCAGAGGTTATCAGGGCCATGGCCGATCTCGATTATGAGTTGGAGATTGACGGAAAGGTTTTAAAGGCAGAGGGGGAGTTACTCTCCGTGACCGCTGCCGAAGCCGTCGAGCTGTACGGTGATCCCCCGTTTCCCCTCCTTGCGGACGGCATTGCCACGGATTTGGACGATCTCCTGGCCCAGCGCTACGGGGAAGGGGTGACCGTCCTTGAAACCTTCGAAATTTCCTGGTCGGAGGAGGCCGCCAAGTATCTGGACTCTATTGCGCCCATTTTATTAGGCCTCGGATTGTTGCTCCTCTTTGTTGAATTCAAGACTCCCGGTTTCGGTTTGTTCGGAATCGCCGGCCTCACGCTTGTCGCGATTGTATTTGCCAGCAACTACCTGGCCGGACTGGCCGGCTTTGAGGCCATCCTGTTTTTTCTCCTCGGACTGGTCTTTATCGTTGTCGATATATTCCTTCTGCCGGGGACTTTTGTTTTTCTTGTCCTTGGACTTGTTTTCATCCTCGGCTCCTTGCTCTGGTCCCTTTCGGACATATGGCCTACTCCCGATGGGGATGGCCCGGGCGGCATTTCGTTCACAGTGGAAATGGATTCAATATGGGCGGCCCTGTATGAAATTCTGGGAGCCTTCGCCATTGCAGCATTCGGGCTGTGGCTGATCTGGCGATTCCTGCCGAATACGCCCATTTATGGTAGACTCGTTCATTCCATATCCGGCGCCATGCCTGATCCTGTGATATCCGGAGGCGGAGAAGTGCGCGGCACGGAGGCTCTTCCGGATGTCGGCGCGAAGGGTGTTGTGGTTGGCCCCATGCATCCGCTTGGGGAGGTTTCCATTGACGGAAAACGGTATCAGGCGTCTGTGGCAATCGGTTCCCTTGACCGCGGAACCCCGGTGGTCGTCACGGGATATAAAAACTTCAGCCTTCTGGTTGAAGCAGAGGAGGATTTGTCATCATGAGCTTGTTGATCGGATTAATCATTACTGCTTTCGTCCTCTTCTTTTTTGAGATTTTTCTTCCGGGAGGGGTGCTCGCCGTGTTGGGAGGCATTCTTCTTCTGGCAGCTTCCGCGGTGGCCTACACCGAGTTTGGCCTGATCTGGGCGATCACAATCCTCTTCCTTGGGCTTGTGGGTGCCCTTTTGATGTTCTTCATCGAGATCCGTGTCCTTTCCAAGACCCGCTTTGGGCGTCAACTATCTCTCCAGTCATCCATTTCGGCAAAACTGAATCCCAGAGCGGATGAAAAACTGGTTGGGCAAGAGGGGGTCACCTTGACAATACTTGCCCCCAGCGGCAAAGTTGAAATTGAAGGTAAAGCTTATACGGCTTCCGCCTTGGATGGATATCTTGAAAAAGGGGCATTCATCCGTGTTGTCCGCACTGAAACTTTTAAACTCATCGTAGAAAAGAAATGAACCTACTAATCGCCATCACCCTGCCGCAGATCGGTGCCATTCTTGGCCTGGTCGTTATTCTTATCCTGCTCTTCATTGTGGGATCCTTCCTGAGTGTCTGGCTCAAGGCCTTCTCATCCGGAGCGCCGGTCAGCATGTGGAACCTCATCGCCATGCGCTATCTGCGCAAATTGCCTTACTCCGTTATTGTGGACGCCCGGATTATGGCGGTTAAAGCAGGCCTGCCGATAACGGTGAATGAATTCGAAACCCACTTCATGGCTGGCGGGGATATTCTCCAGACCATATCAGGACTGATTAATGCCCAGAAAGCCGGGATCCCCCTTGATTGGGACCAGGGCTGTGCGATCGATCTCGCTACCAAGGGGACCGAAAAATCAATTATCCAGGCTGTCCGTACCTCCATTAATCCGATGGTGATCGATTGCCCAAACCCGAATATGGGAAAAAGCACGATTGACGGGGTTGCCAAGGACGGGATTCAAGTCAAGGCGCGCGCACGGGTCACGGTGCGATCAAACCTTGAGCACTACGTCGGGAGCGCCCAGGAGGAAACCATCATCGCCCGTGTGGGTGAAGGGATTGTCACAACAATCGGTTCCGCGGAAAGCTACAAGTGGGTCCTCGAGAATCCGGATTCGATTTCCCGGAATGTTCTCAACCGTGGCCTTGATACCGGCACGGCTTTCGAAATCCTTTCAATTGATATTGCTGATGTGGATGTTGGTGAAAACGTCGGGGCGCAACTTCAGGTTGCCCAAGCCGAGGCCAACAAAAACATGGCCCAGGCCCAGGCGGAAATTCGTCGCGCCGCGGCTGTCGCCCTTGAGCAGGAAATGCAGGCCAAGGTCCAGGAGATGCAGGCCAAGGTGGTTGAAGCCCAAGCCCAAGTCCCGCTCGCCATGGCAGAAGCTTTCCGTAAAGGAAACCTTGGTGTGATGGACTATATGCGCCTTAAGAATATCGAATCCGATACCGATATGCGCCAATCCATTGCCAAGCCTGAGGATTCAAGGGATCCGCAGTAATTATGGGGAAGGCCCCGTGCCGTTTCATAATAAATGAGCGAAAGCCCGCAGATCATTCAGTGCGCCGCTTCCTTTGATTGGGAAACGCTCCTTCCGGTTGTCTTCTTTGTTCTCTACGGCCTCGCCCAGTTCTTCGGCTCGAAGAAAAAGGGCGAGGCTGCGGAGGAAGAGATCAATCCGGAAGAAGATCCAATGGAAAAGGCCAGGCAGATCCGCGAGGAAATCCGCCGCAAAATCGAGGAGCGCAAGCAGGCTTCACAACAGGGTAGAGCCTCTCCTCAACAGGCGTATGACCCGAATCTTCCGGAATCCCGGCAATCCAGCGCGAGCCCATCAACACAGCAAAGTCAGCCTGCACACGAGTCCCGACCGGTAGTTGTCCATCAGGCTCGAACGATCCAGGCGAAGAGCCCTGTTTCCGGTGTCGAGCAACAATTGATCGAGCAGAGAAAACGCCTTCGGGAAGCCCGTAAGCAGCACGATGCAGCCCTGGTTCAAGCCCGAAAGATGACCAATGAGGCAAGCGTGAAACGGCAGGCCGATTCGCGGAAGCTCTTTGAACACGAATCTGTTCCTCTGGACTCTTCCACTCAGCTACGCACCGCCGTCTTGTCGGGCCTACGCCATCCAAACTCCCTCCGCAAGGCGGTCCTTTACCGCGAAATCCTCGATCCGCCGATCGCTCTGCGCTGAGGCCGCACCCAAAATCCAACTTCCCGCAAAATCCCCTTGCCACCCGCGCTTATTGACAACTCAATGCCATTAAGATGCGAAAAACCAGTTGTCCTGAGAAAAAGAACATAAGCCCTCTGCTATTCTTATTGGCAGGCGTGTCACTGGTGACGGGGGAGATCACGGTGGGATTCGAGGACCTGCCGGTGACGGTGCCGCCGCTGCAGGAATACGCGGGTCCCGGCGGAGGCGTTTATTACAACGGATCGGATGGAGCGGGAGGCTTTACCAGCGAGGGAGCCTTTTTAAAGAATACGTTCACGGATTTCGGAGGAGGGTTTACTGGTTGGACGGGCTGGAGCTATTCGACAACATCGGATACCGAAACAGCAGGATTTGGAAATCAATACAGCAGTTATGTGGGCGTTGCGGCAGAAGGAAGTGCCTATGCGGTGGCATACGCCCCTGCGGGAATAGAGCTGCCGGTTGGGGCAAAGTCTCCAATCTCGATATCCGTGAGCAACACGACCTATGCAGCGCTTTCGATGCGTGACGGGGATGACTTTGCGAAGAAGTTTGGCGATGGAGATTATTTCAAATTGACCCTTAGCGGGTACGGAGCGAGCGGACAAATTCTTGGTTCAGTAGAGGTATACCTGGCTGATTACCGGGAAGAGACCGACCCAAAAGGCATTGTGCAGGGATGGAACGAAGTTTCCCTCTTGGAGCTGGCCGGAGGGACAGGTCACCTTGTGTATGAGATTGGCTTCAGTCTGGATTCAACTGACAGTGCCCCATGGGGAATCAACACACCTTCATATGTCGCCATTGATCAGTTGGTCCTGGGGGAAACACCGGCGTGGGGAGGATTTGATATCGAACCTGACGGATGGGTCAATACCGGCGATTTTCTGGGCTGGGTATATCCGGTCGGGGACTATGCTTACGTCGCCTTGCTGCGCAAATGGACTTACCTGCCGGTCGGCGAACAGGAATCAAGTTCGGGCGCCTGGGCCTATCTGCCAAATTAACGAGCGGGCGATAGCGGTGCCCGGAAAGAGACTTGATCCTTCGTGCACGGGAAAGCATGGTTTACCCCGACAGGCCGATCCAGACACATGATTTATCTGGGCCTGAGAGGACCAACCTATGAGTACGGAAAACACCGACGAAAACTGCTACAACTTCCCAAAGGACTACGCGGCAACGATGGTCCACTTTTATCGCGGCGAGCTTGGCCGCATGATGATCTGGCGACAGCGTTTTGATACAACCACCCATTGGGCGATTATCGGCCTTACGGGCATTGTCTCGTTCGCATGGAACCACGCCGAATCAAGCAACTTCCTCTTCATACTGGCCAATTTTATTGTTTATCTTTTGCTCACGATTGAAGCACGCCGGTATCGATTTTATGATGCTTACCGGGCACGCGTGCGGATGCTGGAATCCCACTTCATCTTTCCGGTAGTGACACTTTCCAACAAGCGCCTTGAGGGGAACTGGCGTCGCCAAATGGGAGAAGACCTGATCCTGCCTTCTTATAAAATCAGTTTTCTGGAGGCATTATCACGCCGATTCCGAAGGAATTATATTTGGATCTACATGATATTGATTGGCGCCTGGGCTGTCCATGCCCTGGAAATCCGGAACGCCAATTCGGTGGAAACCTTTATCACGGAATTCTGTGCCAATCAGCCCCTGCCGGAATATGTTTTCCTGTCTATCCTCGGCTTGTTTTATGTCTATCTTGGCTTCCTTTATCTTTATGGCCACTGGAAGCGGACAGCGCTAGGCGAATTCCAGCGCCGGCCTTCCAGCGGCAACTGGAACCTATAGAAGGCTGTCATGGAACTGCCGATACAAACGATCCTTGGGGCAGCGATTCCAGTATTCGCACTGCTTTTGATCGGATTGATTCTTCGTCGAACAAATGTGCTGACGAAAGAAGCCGATGTATCGATCATGAAATTGGTTGTGAGAGTATTTTATCCCTGCCTGTTTCTCGACTTCCTCATCGGCAATCCCGCAGTCAAGGAAGCGCCCAACCTGCTCGCTGCACCGCTTGTCGGCTTTCTCACCACAGTCGCCGGTTTTCTTGCCGGCTATGGAATAGCCAAGCTGATCGGTCTTGAAAAAGGGAAGGGGCTACGCACCTTCGCATTTTGTAACGGTATCTACAATTATGGATACATTCCTATTCCGTTAATCATCGCCCTGTTCGGCGACCGGGAAACACTCGGTGTCTTGCTTGTCCACAACGTGGGAGTTGAGGTCGCGATCTGGACGGCTGGGATCATTCTCATTTCCGGGCAATTTCACCGTGGTACAATCAAGCAACTTTTCAATCCACCGTTGATTGCGCTTCTTGTCTCCCTTATGATCAATTCAAGCGGAATGGACAGCGAAATGCCCGAGCCGCTCCTGCGCCTGATCTCCATGTTGGGCGCCTGCAGCATTCCGGTGGGAATATTGCTCGCTGGCGCGGCTATTGCAGACCTGCTTAAAAACAAGGGCGTTTTGGAAAACTTCAAGATACCGGTCGCCTCGATTCTGCTCAGACTGGGCTTGTTGCCCATGGTCTTTCTCGTCGTAGCGGCAACTCTCCCCGGTCTCTCTACGGAACTCAGGCAGGTAATCTTGATACAAGCAGCGATGCCAGCCGGTATTTTACCAATTGTATTGGCCCGTCACTACGGGGGAGAAGCATCTGTGGCCGTGAAGGTCGTCATCTCGACAACCCTTGCCTCTGTCATTACAATGCCTTTGTGGATCCAGTTCGGGGCGTGGTTCGTTTTCTAGGCATCCGGTTTCCACGCTTGGAGCATGTGCAGATATCCTGCCCGGGCCATTGCCTCCGTATTGCTACTCTGGGCAAAGCTCAGGATGCCGCGCAGCTGATCCAATGACTCGAAGTCATGTCGCTCCATCCAATTGCTGAAATCCTCAATGAATTCACTTAGATATTCCGGTCCCTTTTTCAAAAGGCAGGAGACGACCTGAATACTTGTTGCTCCGGCCATGAGGCCCTTTACGGCATCTTCCGGTGAATCAATCCCACCGCTCAGGCTGAGGTCCAGGCCAACCCGACCATGCAGGGTGGCGATCCAGCGGGTACGCAATAGTAGGGCATGGGGTTCCGAGAGGGAAAAGTTCTCCTTGTAGGTCATCGTTTCAATATCGATGTCTGGTTGGAAAAAGCTGTTGAAGAGAACGGCAGCCTGCGCGCCTGCTTCTTCCAGTCGCTGAACAAACCTTGGTATCCCCGTGTAGAACGGTGCAATTTTCACGGCCAACGGGAGGGAGAGGTTTTCCTTCACGGTACTGACAATGTTGAGAGCGGTTTTCTCAATCTCGCTGCTTGGGTCGCTGTCGCTGCGGGGGGTAAAATACAGATTCAATTCCAATGCATCCGCACCGGCCTCCTGGATCAGTTTTGCGTACTCAACCCATGTGCCGACATGGACGCCATTCAAACTGGCAACGATGGGAAGCTTAACTGTTTGTTTCAGCTTTTGGAGATGGTCCAGATAAGCGTCAGGATGAAGGGGAAAGTGCCGAGACTCCGGGTAGATACCCACTCTTGATTTGTCCAAGTGTGGAAACCCGCGGATATTATCACGTACAATTTGCTCCTCAAAGAGGGAGTGCATGACAACAGCGGCCGCCCCGGCATCCTCGAGACGCTTGACCGTATCCAAATCATAGACGAGGGGAGAAGCCCCCACCAGAAAAGGGTTGGACAGTTCAAATCCGAGATAACGCGTTTTTAGATTCATATGGCCTTAGGGGTTAGGGGTAAGCTTATTGTGCGTTACCCGGTGCCCTTTGGCGATATGAAAATCAAGCGCAGGTAGAGAGTGCCGAAATTTAAAGGATGCAGGGCAATCTGCCAATTACTCGTAGAAGAGCGTGGCCCAGCGACCCTGTGCCGCCATCTGCTTTTTCATCTCGCCCCATGCTTCCGCGGACCCAGCCATTTCGGCGAGGGTCTTGTCGAGAGTTTCCTCAAGGCGGGAGAGGCCGGAGACGTAGACGTATGTCTTTGGATCTTTCACAAGCTCCCAGACTTCATCCTTGTTTTCAACCAGTGTCCGATCAATTTCCTCCGGGGCATCCGCATGCGGCCGTGGGCTCAATGCTTCGATCGCCTTGAAGGTTTCCTTGTCGTAGTAATTGGCAAGGTCCCCGTTCTTGTCGTTCATGTAGAGCAGGTCCATACCGGTCTTGGCACCATAGAAGAGGCGAACCTTACCGGTCCATTCCTTACGCTCCTCATAGACGTGTTTCAGGAATGCGCGGAACGGAGCAATGCCCGTCCCGATTCCAATCATGAGAATATTGCAAGTCTTGTCGCGCGGCGGCATGAAGTGACGGCCGTAGGGACCGGCCAATTCAACTTGATCGCCGGGAACGCGGTCACAAAGGAAATTCGAGGCCACGCCTGGGTAGCGTTCACCGCTGACTTCATCTATGTAGAAGCAACGCCGGACACAGAGGGAAATTTCCGACATGTTCTGTTCCTCGCCCTGGCGCGCATTGGCGATGGAGTAGAGGCGCATGTGGGTTTCATTACCAAACTGATGCGGACCCGGGACAAGAACCCCGACGCTTTGTCCTTCCAGATAGTGGAAAGTGGCATCCGAGACATTTAATGTGATGTGCCGGACTTCGTCCGTGCTTTCATCCGTGATACGCTCTGATTTAACGACCGTCGCCTTATATGGACGGCTGATATCATATTCAGTAAGGTTCATAATTTTCTTCTCCTGGTTTTTGAATTTAAATTTCAGTGGATGGGTAAGTTATCCTTCTTGGGTACCGGGGATTTCTTCCGGGGGCACTTGTTGCCGTTTTTGCAAAAGCAGAACATGCCACAGGCGGTTTCTTCTTCCGTGGTCAGGCTCAATTCGGGATGGCGCGCATTGAAAGACCGCGACAAATGCTGCACGCCAACCCAGCCGGACAAAAGTCCGAGGATTATCAGCATGGCAATCAAGTATGTAACGATCATCGCAGGTTCATCCTCCCAGTCCGGCAAAGCCCATGAAGGCGAGTGAAAGCAGACCACCAATTGTCAGGCTGAGGGCGGCCCCCATACTGACGTCCGGCACGTCCGCCAGCTCCAGTTTTTCCCGTAAGCCGGCCATGAGCATCAGGGCCAGCGTGAACCCCATTCCAGCGCCTACGCTGAAGGCAAGACATTGCGGAAGGTTGTAGCCGCGGTTTGTTTGAAACAAGGCCAGTCCCAAAATGGCACAGTTCGTCGTGATCAGGGGAAGGAAGATCCCGAGGGTCCGGAACAGGGCGGGACTGAATTTCTTGACGGCCATCTCAACGAGCTGAACAGAGGAAGCAATGACTGCAATATAGCTGATCAGCCGAAGAAACTCCAGATTATAGGCAACGAGTATCTTGTTGATCAGGTAGGCGCAGTTTGAGCTCACGAACATGACAAAGATGACCGCGAGCCCCATGTTCCAGGCGGTTTTCAACTTGCCTGAGACACCCAGAAAAGGGCATAGGCCAAGGAACATCGCCAGCACGAAGTTGTTGATGATAAATGCGTTGAGAAAAATAAAGGTTAATGAATCAGGCTGCATTGGCGATGTCCTCCTCGATGGTTGCGCGCTGGGTTTTGCGCTTTTTGACAACGGAGAAAAGGAACAACCAGAAGGCCAGGACGAAGAATCCCCCCGGAGGCAGGACAAAGATGGCCCATGGCTGGAAGTTGGTTCCAAAAAGGTCTATTCCGAAGATTGCGCCGCTACCCAGCACTTCCCGGACGATGCCAAGACATAACAGCGCAATCGTAAACCCGACACCCATTCCAAGGGCGTTGACGGCCGCATTGACCACGTTGTTCTTGGAGGCGTAGGCCTCCGCCCGTCCAAGGATGATGCAGTTAACGACAATCAACTGGATGAAAGCACCAAGGGCCCTGTAGAGGTCCAGGCTGATGGCCTGGATGGCGTAGTCGGCAATCGTCACAAAGGTGGCGATGATGATAATGTAGGAGGCAATCCGGACCTGTTTCGGGATGATCTTCCGCAGAAGGGAGACCAGAATCCCGGAGGCCAGCAAAACAAAGGTAGTCGCCAGTCCCATTGCCAAGGCATTCATGGAAGTATTTGTCACTGCCAGCACCGGGCACAGCCCGAGAAGCATGACGAACACCGGGTTTTCATTCCACAAACCCTGGCTGAATGTCTTCCAGCTCAAGGGATCGGGAATTCTCGGGTCTTTTACCATGACTTGAATCCTTTCAAATACGGGCTCATTCGCTCAGGCTCCTTGGAAGAGATGACTTGTATTTGGCGAGCAATGGAAGCATCTCGTTGGTGCTCCTCCGCAATCCGGTCCCGATGGCGGTTGAGGTGACGGTTGCTCCGGAAATTCCATCAATTTGCCAGGGATCGGTTTTCTTGCCGTTCTTGACCGTGACAATTTCATTCGCCATGGCCGTACCGGTGTTGTTGAGGCGAGCGTCCAGCTTTTCGAAGTTGGCCAGAAAATCCGGATCTGTTTCCACTTTGTCACCCAGTCCGGGCGTTTCCGTGCTTTGGAGGACGGTTATTCCAATGACAGCTTCATTATCCACCGAGTAGCCGTAGAGGATTGTCACGACATCCTGATACCCTCGGGCGGAGGCTTCCATTGCCAGGCCAGCGAGCTTACCTGCGTCATCATATCCGGCAAATACGTTGGCATCCGCAAAGGCCTCATCGGGAAGGGCGGCGAGGCCCGACTCATCGAGAAAGAAGTTTTTCCTGACAGTGGCTTCCGGCAGGACCGTGAAGACCGCCTTTTCAAGCGCGCGCTGTTTGTTGAGGGCGATGCGCGGCTTTGTCAGTTGAAAAGTGAGAACAACCATGAGGCCCGAAAGCATGGCAATAATCCCCAAGGTGAGGATCAGCGAGCTGCTTTTAGGCGAAGCGGATGGAGGTGTGGTTTCCTCGCTCATGCGGCACCTTTCTTGGCAAGAGCCCCGTAGATGCGGGGTTGTGTGAAGGAACTAATCAACGGGGAGCAGGCATTTGCCAAAAGAATGGCATACATGACGCCCTCATTCAGCCCGCCAAAGAGGCGGATAATGACAGTGATAAAACCGATCAAGGCACCGTAGATCCAGATTCCCAGCGGAGTGACCGGCGAGGAGACCATGTCCGTCGCCATGAAGACGGCGCCCAGCATCAGGCCTCCGGAAAAGATGGTGAAAATTGGATCCGGGTAAACAGCGGGGTTGATCATATAAAAGATCCCGGAGGTCGCCCCGGCGGTAAGGAGAACGCTGAAGGTGATCCGCCAGTCCATCATTCTCCGCGCGACAAGATAGAGCCCGCAGATCAGGATCAATAACGCGGAGGTCTCACCAGCAGAACCGGCGGTGGTTCCCAGCATGAGCCGCACAGGCTCGGTGGAAATCTGATCAAATTTCATCAGGGCGAGGGGGGTCGCCCCGGTCCAACCATCCGGGCTCACGGAAGCAATCCAATCGGCAACCGGGACCGGCTTCATGAATGGCATCGTGAGGGTGCTTGGAATAAAGTCAGTAAAGCGGTTTTCCGCCATGAACGGTGTCCATGTGGTGGCCGGAACAGTGAAGGCCGCCTGGGCAAAGGCACGCCCGACAAGAGCCGGGTTCATGATGTTGAAACCAAGCCCGCCAAAGAACATTTTTCCAATACCGACGCCAAAAATGGCGGCCACAGCAGCCATCCAGAGCGGAAAGCCGGGGGGAAGGATCAGGCCGAGAAGAAGCCCGGTGATCGCAACACTCCAGTCATTTGTTGTGGAGGGCTTGCCGGACAGTTTGCACACAAAATGCTCGGTCAAGAGGCAAGTAGCGGTGCAGGTGATCAAAAGAGCCAACACGCTGATGCCAAACTGGTAGACGGAAAAGGCGCAGACCGGCAGGAGCGCGTAGACAACATTCCGCATGATGGTATCCACCCGGTTGTGGGAGCGGAAGTGCGGGGACGTCCGCAAAATTACATTGGCGGCTGATTCACTCATGACGCTTTCTTCGGGGCTTGCCGGTTACTGGACTTGGCGATTCGGAAATACTGCACTAGAGGGATGTTGGAAGGGCAGACAAAGCTGCAGCAGCCACACTCGAAGCAATCATTCAGGTGGAAGGATTCCGCCATTTCCTCGTAGCGGTGCTTGTAGGCGAGTTTGCCGAGCTGGGACGGATTCAAATGCATCGGGCAGGCTTCCAGGCATTTGGCGCAGCTGATACAGGGATAAGAGTTTGGCTGAATTCCGCGCATGTCCTGTTCGGTCAAGACAAGGACCCCGCCGCAACCCTTTGTAATCGGGACATCCAAAGAGGCGACTGTCCCACCCATCATGGGCCCACCCATAATCAGATGTTGCGCGGTACCGCTGAAACCCAGCTGATCAAGGATAAAGCGTAAAGGCGTCCCGATGGGGACAATGTAGTTGCCCGGGCGATCCACCCCCGGTCCCGTGATTGTCACGACCCGTTCAATGATTCCCTGGCTGCGCGGAAGCAGTTGGCCCAGCTGGGCTGTTGAGGAGACATTAAAGACCGCCAATCCAACGGATGAAGGGAAATTACCGGAGGGAATCTCAATATCCATGAGGGCCTTAGCCAACATCTTCTCCGCCCCTTGCGGATACTTTGTCTGGACCGCCTTAACGGTGATGGATCCGTCCGCAGGAAGGACTTTTTCAATCGCTTCCACCGCGTCCAACTTGTTTTCTTCCGTCCCGATAATGGCCTTCTCGGCCCCCAGGGCCCGCATGAAGATCTGGGTCCCTGAAACGAGATCCTTCGCCTGCTCCACCATGATGCGGTGATCGGTGGTGAGGAACGGCTCGCATTCGCACCCGTTGATCAGGACGGTATGGACCTTGTGTTCCTTTGGTGGGGAAAGCTTAACATGGGTTGGGAAAGCCGCCCCGCCAAGACCGACCAAACCAGTATCTTGAACGGCCTGGGCAATCTCCTTCGCGGACATGGCATTCACATCCCGCGGTTCAAAGTAACGCACTTCCTGACTGTCGCCCGGATAAACCTCGAGAATAACCGAGGGTGTCCTGGGCCCCTTGGAAGTCGGCATCAGCTCAACCCGCTTGATGACACCCGTGGCGGGAGCATGCTGGGGAACCGAGACAAATCCGCCTGCCTTGGCGATCAACTGTCCACGAAGAACCTCCTGTCCCGGATGGACCACCATCTCGGAGGGTGCTCCCGCATGTTGTGACAGCGGGATCACCAACTCCGGAGGGAAAGGCAGTCGCCGGATCGGCTTGTTTGCGGTGTAATGCTTGTTCTCTTCCGGGTGAACCCCGTGCGAGAATGTACTCCGCATCCAATGCGCCGGATCAAAGAGACTTTTCAGGCCGTGCATCATTTCAGTGGATTTCCTGACAGTGTGTAATCACGTTCATTCGAGCATCCAATTCCGGTTTACTGGAATTTCTCCGCCCGCTTGATCAGTTTATCCACGCCCTTTTCACTGGGATCAGCCGGCGTGCCGGGATGAATGCACCGACCGGTGCACTTTTCCGCCGCGCGGACAATATCCTTGAAGGGTCCACCCCGAGCATCCTTGACGAAGGCCTTCTTGTTGCCGTCGTACTCGAAGATCTTCGGGTTGATGTTCACACACTCATCGCAGGAAGTACACTCTGACTGG
This sequence comes from Oceanipulchritudo coccoides, assembly GCF_010500615.1. Taxonomy (NCBI): domain Bacteria; kingdom Pseudomonadati; phylum Verrucomicrobiota; class Opitutia; order Puniceicoccales; family Oceanipulchritudinaceae; genus Oceanipulchritudo; species Oceanipulchritudo coccoides. The sequence goes on along the minus strand of NZ_JAAGNX010000002.1, from coordinate 274,358 downwards.
TCAATCCAAGCCGCTTCAAAGGCCCCGCCGGAAGCGGATCCATTTGTTGGGGCACCCTCCGCTGCTGGGGCTGCTGCGGTTGCTACCGGCATATCCACCAACTGTGCTGGAGAGCCGTTTCCGGCCAGCATTGCCATGAGGCCGGAAGCCAGCTTTTGGGCTGTCTCGCTGCGGACCTGGGAGGCAATTTGCTCGGGATCGATTTTCTTGGTCAGTCCGGCCAATCCCTTGAGGGTTTGCCAGAAGCCGAGGCGTTCTTCACAGGAACGGACCATTTCTTCAGCAACAAGGACCCGCATGAGGCGGTTCTTCTTGTCCACTGCCCATACGTATGGGAACTGCCCTTCGCGTTCTTCCTGGTCGAGCTCGAGGAACTCAGCCATCGGAACCATGTTCTCGTTCCATGTGTCCTGAGGGGCCTTGCGGAAGTGCTTCCGGAAGCGCGCTTCCTGAACCGCAAAGTCCGCGAAGGTCATCGGTAGTTCCATGGTCTGCTTGTTGCCGTCATCATCCTCGTATTCAAGGTTGTAGACAGGCCAGTCGCTTTCCAGGGACGGGTTACCTTCCAGATCGAAGCAGTCTTCCCATGAGTCGCCCGCATCAGGATCGAAGCGCATGACCGGGTAAGCCCGTGATTCAAGGGCCATCTTGCTGCGAATGTACGTGGCATCGTCCGAGACACCGTGCTCGGGTTGACAGACCGCGTAGATATTGAACATGGCCGGACGGCGAGTGTTCAGGCCGTCGATGAAACCTTCGATCAGGTGCGTGTAATTGGAGACGTTCCCCTGGAAAATGAAGGCTGTACGGTGCGCCGCACCGATGAGGCTCATTTCCTTGCGGCTTTCTTCCTTGCCCTTCCATGCGGCTCCATACGGTGCCATGTCGGAGACCTGGCCGATAAAGCCGGAGGTACAGGCTTGTCCACCCGTGTTCGAGTAAACCTGCGTGTCGAGAACGAAGATCTTCAATGGACGACCCGCCATAAGGGCGCGGGAAACATTCTGGAAGCCAATGTCAAACATCGCTCCGTCACCGCCCACGGCGACAACCGGCGGGCTCATCAGGTATTCCTCATCAGTGAATTGCTTCCAGTTGAAGAATGTGAGGGATGCTTCCTGTTCCGTGTAGGACTTGCCTTCAAGTTCGCCTTCAGCAAGGCGGATGGCCTTGAAGCCATCAGCCATTTTCCGCATGTGGCCTTCAAAAAGACCGAGGGAGACGGAAGGTGCATCCTGGAAGAGGTGATTGGACCACGGGAACGGATACGGATTGTACGGATAAGAAGACCCGTAGACAGAAGAACATCCGGTGGCATTCTGGAAGCCGAGGCTTGCCCGACCATTCTTCGTGGGACCTTCAACATAGCGCCACTTCAGATCCTTCAGCTTGGCCAGGAGATCACTGATCCACGCCAGCCAATCCTGATCAAGCGGTGAACCCGCTTTGCCCTTGTCCAGTTCCTGTGCGAGCTCGGAGAGCTTCAGGTCCTTGTCCTTGTGCGACGAGACAGCAGCCTTGACGGCGGCCAGGTCGCTGATGTCAACCGTGTCAGCCAGCTTGTTTTTCAGATGCTGCTCAAGCTTCGCGATGAGTTCATCAAGGTATTCAATGTGCTTCTTTACCCGGCGCTGCATCAGCGCGGTAATCGTGCTGGTGAAGATGTGCAGGACAGTCTTCTCGCCACAACCGGTACAGGCACCGTCACCACAGGCCATTGATGAGTAGACGGACTTGTCCATGAGCATTGTCTCAAGGGCGCCGATCTTCTCGTCGATGTCGTCGATCCGGATGAAGTCCGGTGGGGTGGTGGGCAGGTCCAGCCAGTAATCCCATTCCTTTTTGAGGCTGGTGACTGAATCCGTTGTCTGCGTCATGACCGTGAGCGCGTCATCATCACAGACATCCACACAGAGCATACAGCCCTTACAGGTGTACGGATTGATGGTGATGGCGTAGAGCCCGCCTGTGCCGGCCTGGCTCTTTTCACGCTGGTCGAAGTATGGCTTGGTCAGGGCAAACTTGAAATCGCCCATTTCCTCGCGGAACCATTTGAATTCTTCCTTGAGGGCTTCGGCATCCCCGTTTGCTTCCGCAATCGTCTCGTTGATGGCCTTTTCAAGCAGCGGACGCGTGTCTATGCTCGGAGCGTCGCCGGGTTTGGCGGAGGTACGGAGCTTCTTTTCCACGGTGCGAACCGCTTTCGGGAGAAGCTTCACTTCATGGCCGGCCTTCTGGACGCGTTTGATGGTCGTTTCGAAGGCGGAGGCAATCGGCACGGCCAATCCCGGGATGGCGCTGTCCGGACAAATCGTGAAACAGTCGCTGCAGGCGGTACATTTTTCAGGATTCCAAACCGGGTGGTTGAAGCGGATCTGCGTCATGTCGCGGTAAAGCCCGGTGTTCGCGGGGATCAAGCTCATGGCATTGAACGGATCGGCCAGGTTGTCGTTCGGACGACCACCCAGGTAGAAGCTACCGGTCTGTTCCCAGAACCGATGGATGTCGGTCTTCGGGTCATCACTCGGCATCATGCGCTTCAGCATAATGGGGAGGTTGGTCTTCTTCTCGACCTGTCCACCGCTCGGAGCGGCAACCGTCTTCGGATCAATAACTGTGATTTCGTCGAAGCCACGACGGACAACGCGCATGTTGTCCTCGACAACGCGTGCGCCCTTGCTGCCGAACTTCTTCGTTACCTGGTCGCGGATTGCCTTGAAGAGGGATTCCTCGTTCAGGTTGGCCTTGTCCATCAAGGTGGAGCCGGCGAAAAAGGCACCCTGGAACGCAATTCCCTGCATACGGAACTGGAGCTCCACGTCAGAGGCTTCCTCGCGGGCAATCTTGAAGGCATCGAGGTAACAAACCTTGATGTCGTTATCAATAATGTACTTACGTGCCTCAGGAGGGAAGGATTCCCAGACATCTTGCGGAGTTTCAAGATCGCTTTGGATGATGAAGACACCGCCCTTGATCAGCCCGAACAATGGATTTGAGTGGCTAAAGACATTGGGATCCGGTGAAAGCACCGCGTCGACAAAGTAGTATTCGCAGTTGATGCGGATGGGTTCCGGTGCTGCCGAGAGGTAGTAAGTCGTCGGCTGGCCCTTTTTCTCGGAACCGTATTTCGGATTGGCCTTGATGTCGTATCCGAGCAGGTCGTAGAGCGTGATGGCCAGGTTCTTACCGGTCGTGATCGCTCCCCAGCCACCGACAGAGTGCATCCGCACTGTGACCGCCCCGTCTGGAAGGAGGTTCGGGTTTTCACTGCCCTTGACGGCCAGTTCGCGGACGTTCGGGTAATACTCCTCGAGCTTCTGCTGGTAGATCTCGTTCTTCGGTGAAGACGGCTTATCGTGCAGGAAGTCGATGGACAAGTAATAGAAGCGTTTCTTTTTGCCCTTCGGCAGCATGTTTTCGACTGCCCCAACAACCCCTTCGGGCTGCAGGTCGCGGCTTCCCATGCCAAAGCAACCGGAATACAGGACCGGTGCGTCTCCCGGCTTCTTGTATGTGGCGTAAGTCGGGTAGGGGAGTTCCTCGCCTTTGCCAATCATGCCGTTTTCAATACACTTGCTGACGGTGGCGCGGATTTCGCGGATCAGTGGCAAGTCCTCCGCCAATGGCTGGTCTGTCCGTTCGAGAACGGCAACGCCCTTGCGGCCCTTCAGCAATCCACCCAAAAGGTCACCCGGGAATGGCCGGAACATGGTCATGTTCACCACGCCCACCTTGAGGCCGCGCTTTTCACGGAGGTAATCGGCAACCGCTTCCGCTGTCCCAATCACGCTTCCCATCCCGACAATGATGTATTCAGCATCGTCGCACTTGTAGGTGGCAACGCGCTTGTAATCCCGTCCGGTCAAGGCGCCGAATTCGGCCATGCAGGTGTCTGTGATATCCTTGATGTGATCAAAGAAGTAAGGCCTTTGCGCCGCTACGGACTGCATGTAAGCATCCTGATTCTGGACCGGGCCTGAAACAACCGGGTTATCAACGTCCCAGAGGATGGGAACACGACGGCGCTTTTCACCATACAGAATCTTCTGGGCCGGCGTCGGCGTATCGATCATGTCATCCGGAAGACCGAGGTATTCCTCAATCAGTTCCCGTTCGGGAACCGTGAGGGTCTCAATGAGGTGAGTCGTCAAAAATCCATCCTGGCCGACTGCGCCCGGCGTGAGGGAGATTTCGGCAATCTTGCGCGAGATGATATTTAAATCGGCTGCCTCCTGGGCACTTTTACCCATGACTTGGAAGAAGCCGGTATCATCCATCAGGTGATAATCGTCATGGCCAGCGTGCACATTGAGCGTGGTCTTGGTGATCGCGCGGCAACCAATGTTGAGGATATAGGGAAGGCGCTTACCAACAGCACCATACAGGGATTCGTGCATGTAGGCGATCCCCTGACCGGAGGAGAAATTGGATGCGCGCAGGCCACTCATGGACATCCCGGCGGTGACCCCGGCTGCAGCGTGTTCTCCTTCCGGTTCCACAAAGATGAGTGGACGGCCCGAGATATTGATGTGGCCCCGGGCGGTTTCCTCCGCCCAGTATTCACCCATCTGGGTCGACGGCGTGATCGGGTATGCCCCCGCCGCGTCGCTTGATTCCCGCTCACACATGATGACAGCGGTGTTACCGTCCATGGCCACCGGGATTCCCGGGTACTTTGCTTTTTTTGTTTCAGAAGCCATAATTCACTACATTTTTGGTGTTGATATTGTATAAAAGAGCTAAATTCAGGTGTGGTCGGGTTGTATTGGAAGAGGTTCCTTGCGGATGATCTTTTTCGCCGCTGAACCCTTCTGCGTCTGGCCTTTTTCATTCCAGACGATTGCGCCAGTCGGGCAGCGCTGGATTGCCAACGGGGTCGCCAGATTGTTTTTGGCGTAATCAATAACGGCCAGATTGTTTTTTATCTGTATGAGCCCTTCCGGCGCATCCGCGGCGCACCGGGCACATCCCGTGCAAGCCACTTCGCAGTCGGCAAGGGCCTCATCGCCTTCGGCAAGGCTTTTACAGGCGACCCATAGGCGGTGGCTGACGGGATGGAGCTCAAATAGATCGAGAGGGCAGGCCACAACACAGTCATTACAGGCCACGCACTTGTCTTCGTCGACAATCGGCAGGCCGAAGCGATTCATGTGAATGGCATCGAAGTCACAGGATTCCGCACAATCAGCGAGCCCCAGGCAGCCCCATGCACAAGCCTTGCCTCCACCACCGGCGGCAACGGCCGCTCGGCAGGAACCCATTCCCGCATACTCGGCCCGCATCTTGGCAACATGGTTTCCTCCTGCGCAGGCCAGACGGGCCACGACTTTCTCGGAGTTCCCCACTTCCACGCCCAGATAGGATCCAATGAATTCAGTCATCTCCTTCGGGCTAACGGTACAACTTCCGGGGTTGGCTTTCCCCGATACGCAGGATTCTGCAAATGCGCGGCAACCAGGACTGCCGCAAGCACCACAATTGGTCCCGGGGAGCATTTGCTCGACTTCGTCAATCCGGGGATCCTCATGCACGTGCAGCTTCTTGTTGGCGAAAGCCAGAACGCTTGCCAGAACAAGCCCCAAAACCCCCATGAAGATAACTGTACTCAAGAGGTATGTGGTCAGTTCGGTCATTTAGGGGGGCTTTCTTAAAATGTTACCGGTTAACTGTGAATGGGAAATCCGGATGTTTTGACCACCTTGCCCGTCTTTGAAACAAATAGGGCGTCGGCCTCTGGAATGGATTCAATGAGCTGCATCCCGCGGTCCATTCCGGTCAGGAAGAGCGCTGTCGAAAGGGCGTCGGCCTCCAGCGCAGTGGGGGCTACCACGGAAACGCTTGATAATTCCTGTGGGGAGCGCCCAGTTTGCGGATCCAGCAAATGATGGAATTCATAACCGGAACCAAAGCGGGTTTCATAGTCCCCCGAGGTAGCCAGGCACCGGCCGTTGAGCTGGGCCAGAGCCAGAAGGCTGCCTTCTTCGCGGGGATGCTTGATCCCGATGTTCCAATTGTCATGCTCGACGTGTCCTCCCACGGCATTCACCTCGCCGGTGTCGATCAGGGCGTGTTGAATGCCATGCTTCTGCAAAACTTTTCCCACCGCATCGGCAGCAAATCCCTGCGCGATTCCGTTCAAGGTGATTTCTGTTTCTTCGCCTTCCAGAGAGACAAACTCATCCCCCAGCTTTACACGTTTCCACCCAACCCGTTTCAGAACAGCGGCGATATCATCATCGCCAGGGCGGATTCCACGCTCGTTATGCTCAGCATATAATTTGTAGAGGGGCTGGACGGTAATATCAAAGGCACCGGATGTCTCGGCTGAAACCCGCTCGGCGGTCTTCAATACTTCAACAAGATATGGGTGTGGTGATTCCAGTTGCCCGGTGCGGTTTAGTTGGCAGATCTGGCTGTCGGAGCGATACAAGCTCATCACAGATTCCACGCGCTCCAACTCGGCAAATGCCTCCTCCAGCGCCACCTTGGCGCCCGTTTCGTCACCATGAAAAACAGTCAGCTTAACTTGTGTTCCAAGAGCCCATGAGCTTCGGCTTAAGCGGCTCAATCCACTTGTCCACGGTTTCCCGGATCCCGATACGGTTTTCCATCCGGCCCAGCCAACCAACGCGGCTGATCCTGCAAGCGATAGCATGAATTGACGACGTTTCATTCAGTAAAGTTTTATTAGGGGTTCGATGCTCGTTTTAGGGTCTCCTTGCGATCGCCTCAAGATGAAGTTTTTCAACAATTTGATAAATTAAAGTCTATTAGCTCGTCTAAACACAAAGGAAATTTCGTCAAGATTTACTTATACACACAAGAAGGATTTTCTTTCTGTGGTTTCTTGCCCCGCGAACCCCACATTCACACTTGCTTGACAAGGTCGGGAGAAGGGGGAATTTTTCGCACCTTTCGCAAACCGAAAATCAAAGGAATTCCATGGCAGTAAACAGGTTTTTAAAAGTAGCTCTGGCGTTGAGTGGGGCATTTTTCTGGGTATCCGCATCAACGGCGGAGTCCCCTCTCGAGGAAACAGTGAACACACTTGAAGAGTGGGTTGAGACGGAGCGTTTAATCAGCGACGTCAAGGCGGAGTGGGAGGCCAATAAATCCTCAATGGAGAATTTGATCTCTATATACACCCAAGAGATTGAGACCTTAACGGAGTTGATCGAGGCCGCGGAGAAGGACACCAGCGCTGCTGAGACACGCCGTGCCGACCTGACAGAACAGGACAAGGCGGTAAAAGAGTTTGAAGCCAAGGTTGTGGAAGGCCTGATCGCAGCCGAAACGGCGATGAAGGGATTGCAGGCCTTTTTGCCACCACCGCTCCAAGAGGAGTTAAATCCCCTGTTTTCAACCATACCCGAGGATCCCAAGGCGTCGAAGTTGTCTGTGGGTCAACGCATCCAGCCCATTGTGGCAATTTTGACTCAGGTGCAGAAATTCAACCAGGTAGTGACGGTGGTTGAAGGGTTTCGTGAATTTGAAGCTGGCCGGACAGTCCAGACCGAGAGCATCTATTTTGGACTCGGAGCCTCTTATTACGTCGACCAGGCAAATGAGCACGCTGGCGTGGGTGTGATGGGATCCGATGGTTGGGAGTGGAAGGATGACGACGAGCTTGTCTCAGCCGCCAGGAATTTCGTCGAGATCTACCGAGGCACCCAACAAGCCAAATATGTGGAACTTCCCGTTTCCGTAAATTAACGGATCCCCACTACCTTTAATCATTAAACCGGGACATTTTGTGAAATACCTATTCAGTATTATTTCTTTCCTACTCTCCTCTGTTATTGTTTTTGGAGCGACTCTATCCCAAGCCCAAGCGGGGGCTAAGGCCGATCTGGAAGACGCGCTCAGTCGTTATTCCGATCTGCAGGAATCGATCAAGGATGAGCAGATCCCCCTTGCCAGGGAGCTGAACGCCCTAAAGGCAGACCTTCGCGACAAGCGGCGCGCTGCTGAGCGCGCACAGCGCCTCAAGGACAACAGCACAGTGGATTTGAACGCCCTGCAGGTGCGTGTCGAGAAGCGCCAGGAGCAGCTTGATTACGTGGCCAATCTGGTGGCGGATTTTGGGGAGCGCTTTGAGCGCGATATCGCCCTGCCCGAGCAGCAGTTGTATTCGAATGAAATCGATAAATTCCGGGAAGCGGCAAATGTCTCCATTGGGGAGGATCAAATGGGCAAGGTGAAACGCCTCCTTGACCAGATATTCATCCTCCAGACCTCGATTGAGCGCTTTAAAAGTATTTCCGGTGGCCAGATATTTCCGGGCGAGGCGGTGGTCTCGAATGGTGAAGTGGAACAAGGCAAATTCCTCCTGATGGGCCCCACAACATACTATACGAGTGACTCGAGCGATGCGGCCGGAGTCGCCCTGAAGGCCGGTTTGCTGCCTCCGATCATCGGATTGAGCCCGGACCTCGACAATCAAATCAGCGCTACAATCACAGCCGGGAGCGGTCAACTGCCTGTCGACCCAACCCTGGGTAGTGCGTTGGCCATGGCCGCTCAAGAAGAGACTCTCTGGGAGCATATTCAAAAAGGGGGTATCTGGATCTGGCCGATTTTGTTCTTCGCCCTCTTGGCGACGCTCACAGCCCTCTTCAAGGTCTACGAAATTTACTCCGTCAAAATGCCGCGTGCAGGAGCCCTGCATGGCATCTTGAAGGCGCTGAACGAAGGCAATCGCGATGAGGCGATGAAACTCGCCAAAGCTGTCCAAGGACCTGCGCAGTCAATGCTTGTGGATGCCGTTGAGCACAGCGAGGAAAGCAAGGAGCTGATTGAGGAAGTCATGTACGAGCGCATGCTGGAGGTCCAGCCCCGGCTTGAACGGTTGCTTCCCTTTATCGCCGTAACCGCTGCAACGGCCCCGCTGATGGGTCTTCTTGGGACGGTTACCGGGATGATCAATACCTTCAAGTTGATTACCATTTTCGGGACAGGGGATGCCAAGCAGCTCTCCAGTGGTATTTCCGAAGCACTCGTGACAACTGAATTTGGCCTGATTGTGGCCATTCCCTCATTGATCATGCACGCCCTGTTGAACCGTCGCGCGCAAGGCGTCATGGCGAACATGGAACGGATGGCCGTTGCCTTCGTGAACGGGCTGGTCCGCAAAAACTAATCCGTCGGAGTCCGACCATTGAATAATTCCATCTGGGAACAGTTTCAGGCTGAGTTCATGACGATCCTCACAGACGGGGGTTCGCTCATGGTTCCGCTTACCTTGTTGGCCCTGACGATCTATTACACGGCTTTCAAGCTCTTCTATTTCTTTTCCGAGCACCATTTTTACAAAGTGAACCGGGATCGCTTGATTGGACTTGTTGAGAAGCCGAGTATCGCCAAAGACGAGCTGCGCCAAGTGCTGGATTACACCCAGAATGACGAGGTCAGTTCGGTGGATGAAGTGAGGGCCCGTTTTGCGGAGATATTCAGTTCCTACCTGTCTGAAATTGATAGCAAGCGGGCATTCCTCCTGATTTTGATTACGACAGCCCCTCTGATGGGATTGCTCGGAACCGTTATGGGCATGTTGACCACCTTCAGTGGTCTGGCGATCAGCTCGGGCGGAAGCACAGTGGACCAGATTGCCGCCGGTATCTCGGAAGCACTGATCACCACCCAGACCGGCCTGATCATTGCTATCCCAGCTTATGTCATGGCGACTTTGATACAAAAACGCCGGAATGAAATGGAGGCCTGCCTGACGACCATGGAGGCCCTGACCATCCAGCTATACGAAAAAAAACTTAACCTGAACGAGGAATCCGCATGAAGCGTAGACGCGTATTTTCTGCTAACCGGGGGGCCAGCGAGGATATTAACATATCTCCTCTGATCGATATGGTCTTTATCCTCCTTATCTTCTTTATCGTGACAACGGTCTTTGTTGAAGAAACGGGAGTTGAAGTCACCAAGCCACAGGCCGCCTCCCAGATCCAACTGGAGAAGAACAGTATCCTGATCGCCATCACCGCCAACAACAATGTGGTTTATGGGGGTCGTGATATCGGCGTAAACGGGGTTCGCAGTGTTGTGAAACGCCTTGTCCAGGACGATCCCAAGATGCCGGTAATCATTCAGGCGGATGAAAATGTTCCGACCCGGATTCTTGTCCGCGTCATTGATGAGGCAAAGCTCGCTGGTGCTAACTCCGTAAATATCTCGACTGAAGATTCCTGATGCCCCCCCGTTCAGACAGGCTAGTTGGCTACCAGGTGCAGAAATCCAACCGGTACGTGATCCGGATTGTTATTGCGACAATTCTGATGACACTGGCCATTTTGGCGATTCTGCCCTTTACTCAGGCCCTTTCCGGTGATCCCAGGGACAAAACCCTTCGCTCGGTGGATGTGGCCAATCTTCCTCCCCCGGAACCTCCTCCCCCGGAGCCACCACCGCCCGAGGAAGAAGAGGAACAGGAAGAAGAGCCTGAGCTGGAACAGCCTCCGGAGCTTCTTGACCTCAGCCAGCTTGAATCCGCCCTGAACCCCGGTCTCGGCGGTGCCGGAACTGCCGCCTTCGACCTGGATGCATTCTCCTCGGCGATCAACACCGGGGACGAGCTACAGATTTTCGACGTTATTGAACTCGACCGGACACCCAGGATGGTCAAGCGCGTCATGCCCCAGTATCCCACGGAGCTTCTGGCCCGGGGTGTGACCGGATCCGTCACGTTGATTATCATTATTGATCAAAAGGGCGAGGTCACGATTGAGAGCGTGAGCGACTGGCAGGGTAGCCGGACGTTCATTCAGCCCACCCGGCTGGCAATCACCCGTTGCCGTTTTGAAATACCCACCAAGGACGGAAAGCCCGTTCGCGCCCGCTACAAGATAACCATTCCCTTCCAACTCTAGGAATTGCCATCATGAAGAATCTAAAATTCTCCCTCATTTGCCTCCTTGGCACACTCCCATTCGGCCTTTCGGCACAACAAATGGTCCTTACCGAAGTCTGGAACGATCCCGGTTTTGTGAAGAGCTTTGCCGGGTCTTTTCTTCCCCTGACAGACCAGGAGCCGAAGATTACCGAAAAGGAAGCGGACTTGTTCAAGGAACTGGCAGACCTTCTGGCCATCAATCAATCGGTTCAGGCCACGGAAAAATTGGCCAGTGCGGTGCGCTCTGCCGCGGATCCCAGCACGGTTTCCGCCGCCCTTAACTATACCCTCGCGAACCTTTATCTTCAAAACGGACGCTACGCGGAGGCTTCCGGGCAATATCAAGAAGCTATCCGTAAATTCCCGAACTTCCGCCGCGCATACAAGAACCTCGGCCTGGCCCTTATCCAGAATGGTTCCTATGGCGAGGCTATCAAGGCCCTCGTGAAATCCATTGAAATGGGTGACGGGACTGGCGAGACATTCGGGCTACTCGCCTTCAGTTACTTGAATGAGGGTAACCCGGCAGCAGCTCTTGAAGGTTACAGGCAAGCTTCCCTGCTCAATCCGGATAATCGCGAATGGCGAATCGGAAAAGCGGAAGCATTGATGCGTACAGAGCGGTATGCAGAGGCCATTGCTGAGTTTAAACAGCTGATCGCTGAGCTTCCCGATCGTTTTGCCTTCTACACATCCATTGCCAATGCCTACCTTTCCTTGAATGAGGCCGAGACCGCGGGCTATTACCTTGAGGTCCTTCGCCGTCGAAAGGAAGCCAAGCCGGCTGCCTTGGGCTTACTTGGCGATATTTACGTGAATGGCGGACTCGCAAACCTCGCCCTGACTGCCTATCAGGATGCCCTCAAATCTGGTGGTTTTACAATCAACAAGAGCATCCGCGCCCTGAAAGCCTTTCTTCAGCGGGGCTTTTATGCAGAAGCAAAGGTCTTTCTCGCTGAAATGGAAGCGGTTCACAGCGCCAATCTCAGTGATGAGGAATCCCGCGAGGTTCTGAACCTGAAGGCCCAGCTTGCACTTGCAGAAGGTGAAAATGAAGAAGCCGCGGCAATCCTTGAGGATGTCCTCGACCAGGATCCCCTCAACGGGAATGCCCTTTCCCTTCTGGGAGACTACAACCAGAGCATCGGCGATGACGAATCGGCCATCTATTACTACGAGCGCGCCGTGCAACTCCCAGACTTCCAAAGGGAAGCACAGCTGCAACTGGCACGGATCTACGTCCGCCAGAAAGAATACGCCATGGCCATCCGCCAGCTCGAGGGAGCACTCGCAATGGAATACTCTGCCAATGTGCAGGATTTTCTTAATGCTGTGAAAGCGGTGTATAACCGCGCTTTATAGGTTTTTAGGGTCAAATACCTCAAAAGAGGCAGCGACGACCGCTATAAGAAAACGTTCAAAATAGTTGCTTTTTCCATTGGGGATCTGATAATCCCCGCTGTTCTTATCTGAATGTAAATCGTTCAGATTCCTATCAAACTACAATCACAACAAATGATGATGAAACATCTGACAAAAATTAATCCGTTTAGTAAGGCATGGCGCTATATGCTTGCTTTGCTTCTCTTGTCTTCTGTTTCCGCGTTCGCGCAGGATGCTACCGATGACGACGATCTGGAAGAAGTTGAAGGCTTCACAGTCGTTGGTTCGAACATCCAGCGCTTGGACTTGGAAACAGTTAATCCGGTGATCAATATCACCCGTGAAGCCCTGGACGCCACCGGTTTCTCGACAGCTGGGGATGCGATTCGCGCCCTTCCGATCGTCAGTGGTCAGAGCCTTGTCTCTGTTGACGCCGGTACCAGCTTCACTCCTGGTGTCAGCTCAGTGAATCTGCGCGGTCTCGGAAATAACAACACACTGGCCCTCTTGAATGGTCGCCGTGTTGCTCCGTTTGCCACGCCTGGTTTCAACGGCTTCCAGCAGGTTGTCGACCTTAACAGTATCCCGGCCTCAGCCATTGAAAGCATCCAGATCCTCAAGGACGGTGCTTCGGCTATTTATGGTTCGGACGCTGTTGCTGGTGTGCTTTCCGTCAACCTGACCAAGGAATATGACGGTTTGACCACAGAAGTTTCCTACGGGAACACCATGGAAACCGATAGTGCTGAATACGAAGTTTTTGTCATTGGTGGAGCTACCTCCGGCCGTGCAAGCCTCGTTTACACAATCGACTACAGCGAGCGCGAAGCAATCTTTGCCCGCGACCTTGACTGGACCAAGACAGCCGATGGTTCTTCCGTTGGTGGTTTCGACCAGCGCTCCTCGGCCAACGTTTCCGCCAATGTTCGCGGACTTGACCGTACAGCTTACCTGATCGACCCAAATGGTGATCCTGATGATGCAGCCAACCAGAAGTTCCCGAGCGGACGTGCTTCGCTGAAGGGCATTCCTCTGGCCAATGCACTCCCTGCTCTCCCTGGTCCTGACTTCATCCCGACCGTCGATGACTTCGAGGACGGAAACAAGTTCTACAACTACCAGGAAAGTGCCGGTATGTTCCCGAAGACTCGTGAATACGGCTTCTACACACGTTTGTCCTACGCTATCTCCGATACACTCGACGCATACGTGGAAACCAGTTTCCGCCGCATTGAGTCCATCATTGACGCAGCTGCCACTCCGGCATTCTTCTTCAATGAAAACGGTGACGGCAATGGCGGTGTCATGATTCTCCCAGCTACCAATCCGTACAACCCGTTTGGTGTTGATCTCGGAAATGTCCGCTGGCGTATTCTCGACGCGGGTAACCGTGTCAATGACATCCAAGGCGACACACCTCGTATCGTTGCTGGTTTGAGCGGGGATCTCCCGATCGAAACCTGGACATTTGATTCGGCTGTTCTCTTCACGGAATCCGAAATCACAAACACCAATCCTGGTGCCGTATTTGACCGTCAGCTCCAAGACGCCCTCAACGGTGTCACGATTGATGGTGAATTGTACTATGCCAACCCGTTTGGCCGTAACGAAACAGCCGTTTTGGATTACATTCGTGGAACCAATCCTGTTGTCGACAGCTTCGAGCTCTGGTCATATGACTTCAAGGGACAGGGCGACCTGGTTGACCTTGGTGACATGGGCATTGTCAAGGCTGCCTTCGGTTTGGAATACCGCTATGAAGAATTAGCCTCCGTTCGTACGATCGCCAATGAATCCGGCCAGATCACGAGTGGTAGTGAAGGTTCCAGCGTCTTCGGTGACCGTGATATCAAGTCCCTCTACGGTGAGTTGAGCATTCCGGTTTTCGAATTGGCTGAAGTTCAGCTGGCTGCCCGTTATGAAGACTACTCTGATTTCGGTGACACCACCAAGCCAAAGATTGGTGCGAAGCTCACTCCGATCGACGGTCTCCTCTTGCGCGTAGCTTATGGTGAGAGTTTCCGTGCTCCTGACCTTCCCTTCCTTTACAGCTCGGGCAGTGTCAGCTTCACCTCACAGTTCCTGAATGACCCGCTGCGCCCGCAGGATTCCCCCACTCAGATCAAGACGATCGGTGGCGGTAATGCCGGCCTCCAGCCCGAAGAAACTGACAGCTACTATGCTGGCGTGGTTCTCGATATGGGCAAGTTCATCGACGTGCTCGATGGCCTTTCACTCGAGGTTGACTACTGGCGCTTCAAGCAGACAGACGTGATTTCACGCCTGAGTGCAACTCAGATTGTTGCTGGTTCTGGCGATCCTTTCTGGGATGCCTTCATCACCCGTCTTCCCCCGGATCCGGGAGAGACTGTTGGTGTGATCCAGTCTGTCTCCACACAGTGGCAGAATCTTGAAGCACAGGACACAGATGGTTTCGACATTGCTGTCCAGTACGTACTCAACACTGACGACATGGGTGAATTCCGCTTCAAAGTGGAAGCCACTTACGTCAACAGCTTCGAGTACACCGATTCGAATGGTGATACCTTCGAATTCGCTGGCACATGGACGCAGCCTGAGTGGCGTACAAATGCTACGATCGCATGGCGTCGTGGTGACTGGGCCGCTTCCTTGTTCATCGACTATGTTGGTGAATACGACGGTCTGTACGGCGACGTGGTCAAGTCCTACTGGCGCTTCAACCCGCAGGTTTCCTTCAGCGGATTGTACGACACCTCCGTTACTGTTGGTGTACGTAACGTCTTCAATGAAGAGCCTCCGGTTGACATTGCTGACACGACTACACGTGCAATCGGTGTTCACAACATCGAACCAACCTTCCTCTACGTCCGCGTTTCCAAGGATTGGTAGATTAAAGGTTATCTGATTTAAACAATGGGGCCGCAGCTTTTCAGTTGCGGCCCCTTTTTTTTATTCTCAAATAGTCCCCATGAAACAAATTCTTGCTTTGATTCTTACGGTTATGCTTCCCATGGGCTTGTTGGCTTCTTTCGACCTGAAGGATGAGCTCGGCAGGAAGACATTTGAGGCCAGCGGCCTGGACAAGCTGTCGAAGGAAGAGCTGGCGACATTAAATGCCGCTGTATCCGGTCTTCTGGGCAAGCAGGAGGAGGTTCTGCGGGCTGAGAACAGCCTTCCGCAGGGGGAGGACCGCTTTGGTCTGGAAACAGTCAAATCGCGCGTGAGAGACCTTTTTCAGGCCAGTGGCCCAGAGACAATTGAGAGCTCAATATCAGGTGAGTTCAGTGGATGGAGCGGAAAGACACTCTTCAAGCTCGACAACGGCCAAGTCTGGCGCCAGACGAACGCCAAGACCTTTGTTGTTAAGGTGAATGATCCGAAGGTCTTTATTCGCCGGGGTGTCTTTGGGGGCTACTTATTGAAGATAGAGGGCTACAACAGCAGCGTTAAAGTTGAACGCATCAAGTAGCGGCTGAAATCCTCAAGGTTCCGGGGAATCCATTTCCTCAAACCAGTCAAGGGCCAAGGGGATGTGTTCCTTGTGGAGGACGTGTTTGCCGGGGTAGGTCTTTAAGCGTAGATTTTTAAAATTTGATCGCTTTAGGGATTTAAGGACTTTTTCCGACTGTCTGACCGTGGAAATCCGATCGGCTAGACCCGTACTCAGGAAAATCGGGATTTGGCGGAACAGATCCTTGTCGGGCGAGAGTTTTTTCATAGCCGTGGTCGCAAGATCCTGATTACACCCACCCATAAAGAACCCAATGAGTCGGTACCCTTCACGCTGGAGATAAGCTCCTGTAATGGCGGCGTTTTTTGCACCACCGGAGAAGCCGGCGACAGCAACGGGCCAGCCGGTACTGTTAGGGAACAATTCGGCCAACTTCCTCATGGCGGCGACCGTGACAGCCCGGCGATAGGCCTTTGTATCACGGGCCGGGTGGGGGTCTGCCCATCCCGTGACCACGACCCAGTTTTTTGCAATGGCCGCAGGCCAATACAAGTCCATTTCCTTGATATTGCTGCGATAGCGGTTACCGGTCACGCAGGTGACAAGGACAGGATATGCCCGGTCGGGATCAAACCCTTCCGGGATGGCAATGGCGCAATCCGCAACCTCGTAGCCCGACAAACCGCTGCTCTCGATCCAGCTGATCTCCCTTTCCTCAAGGGGAATGGGGTAAACATGCTTTGAGCCTGGATAGACCGTACTCTCCCCGGCACCAAGATTGAATATGCAGAGGAGTAAAGTGCTGGAGAGGGCCAGACCCATGTTGGTGGATTTAATCAATCAGTCCCCACTTTTTGCGGAATGGCATCAGAAAGGAATCTATCTCGCTATAGACCCTGATACGCAGTTCGGGGTTTTCGAGAGAATGCATTTCGTCGGCATCAAAGACTTTTGTGTATGGATGATGAAGCCTGTCCAACGCGTTGACCAGCATCCTTGATTGCTCGATGTCGACATTATAGTCCCGCACCCCATGATAGATGAACACGGGTCCCTTAATGTCATCGATGTGAGTGATCGGGCTCCATTCCCTGAGGTAGGCCTTCCCTTCCGGATCCTTTGGATCATAGAATTTCTCCGACCAGTAATCGTAGGCCTCTTCGCGATTCCACTGCAGGTACGTCAGGATTGCTTCGTTGAGATCGACCACCCCGAAGAGGTTGATGCCAAACTTGATCAGATCGGGGCTCTTGACCAGACAGAGCATGGTCTTGTATCCGCCCCAGCTGGCCCCGGCGATTCCGACGCGATCCGGATGGGCATACCCTTGGTCAATGGCCCATTGAGCCGCTTCAATGGTATCCAGATACATCCGTTCGATGTTTTGCTTATGATCATTGAAGAACTTTGATCCAAAGCCTGTGGAGCCACGGAAATTGACCTGCAAGACGGCGAACCCGCGGTTCGCATAAAACTGGGGTTCATTATCGAAATACCACTGCAAGCGCCAGGTATCCCGGGCCCACGGTCCCCCGTGTGGATTTAAAATAAGCGGGACAGGATTTCCCGCCTGAAAATCCAATGGCAAGGTGAGGTATCCATGGACCGTTTCTCCATCACTGGCAGTGAATGAAATCGGTAGCTTCCTGCTGGCCTTTGAGGGATCCAGCCAGGGAGCGATATTGGTCAACTCGGAAAGCTTAAATCCATTCAGGTCAAGCAGGTAGTAGGTCGGCATGATGCGGTCTGAACTCGAAACAATCAGCAACTTGCCTCCTTGTTCGTCGGTCTGGAGGATTTCATTGAAGGTGTTTGGCAAAGCCGAATCGATCATAGCCTGGAGCTTCTTGTGCTGCTCATCAAAATACACGGCCTTGGGCTTTTCAGCCTCGTAGACGATACCTACACCCCTGTCCTGTTTTTTGATCTCGGTAATCAAATTATCGACGTTCACATCGAATTCGGGATCTTCATAAACAAGCTCTGAGGTGAGGTCCTTCCAGTTAAATCGCAGGATAACAGTCCGGTCACGGTCGAGATTTGTTTGCACCAGAAAAGTGTCCCTATCCGGGGAGAAATCCAAGGGCAGCCAGTCCGCATCTGTTTCCGGCAGTTCGGTCAGCACTTCCCATTTGTCAGTTTCCGGATGCAGGAAATGGACAGTTGTCTTGCCAACAAGTTCCGTTTCAAAGCCAAATCTAACATTATCATTGATGTCTGTGGTGAAATAGCGCGCATTGACCGTGTTGAGGACGACCCGCTTCTCACGGCCGTTATTGATGTCCATGGAATAAATGTCCGGATGGGTACGCGAACGTTTTCCAATGGAAAGTAGGATGCGCTTTTCTGAATCAGGGTCAGGGCCAATGTATTGTGGAATGGCAACGTTGTAATTGGCCTTCGTATCATCGCCACCCGGCGGAACGACCAGTACCCGGCCCTTTTTGCCGTTTTTGTTGACCGCAAAGATTCCTCCGGTCCGCTCAAGTTTCGTGTCCGTGACCTTGTCGGTCATATAGATGAGCCGGTCATTGTTTATCCAATAGTATCGCGAGATGTCCTGCTTTTCCAGCGTGATGATCTCGGGCTTGTTCGTCGCCAGCTCGATCACGGCCAGGTTCATGATGTCATTGTAACGGACGAGGACGGCGATATGCGTCCCATCCGGGGATAACTTGACTGAACGGAAGGTCGGATCCTTGAAGAAATACTCAACCGGTAAATCTTCAGCATGCAAAGCAACAGAGCCCAAAAGGAGCACAAGGAGGGGGAACAACTTTTTTAATATCATATGAATCAGAATGAAAATGAACACTGGAACCTGTCACAATAAAACCGGAATTTCATTAGTGAACAGACATACTGTGCTATGGCCGCAATTTCCTTCAGTCAAGAGGAAGAAGGCTTCGGATATTATTTAAGCAGTTGGTGAGATAATCAGGCCCACGCCAAGGGGACCGCTCTGAATTCAGTATTGACATTTCCCTAAAATCCAACACGTGTTAGATTTTATGCCTGAACCAACCCCGAAAGCCGACACAAGCGCCAGTACCGTTCAAGGAACGGCTGGGTTGGCGCGTCATCTGGGGGTCTCACGGTGGACCATCTCGCGAGTATTAAACGGCCACGACGGGGTGAAGGAGGAGACCCGGAAGCGTGTCCTGGCGGCGGTTGAGGATCTTGGATTTGAGCCGAACAAGCTGGCGCGGGGCTTGCGCGGAGTGCCCAGCGGTTTGGTGGGGGTGAGTTTTCCACATCTTGAGGCAATGGTGTTGGCGGCCAAGAGCCAGGTAATCCAACAGGAGTTGAAGAAGGCTGGATACCGGGCGATGTTTGAAATGCCGGAGGGGGATCCCGATGTCGAAGAAGCTGTTGTGCGGCACTTTTTATCCATCAATGTCGATGGAATTGTCCTGATTGGATCGACGCTTGAGGTGGACTCGCCGGTTTTCAAGGAAGTGAAGGAGCGGGGAGTGGGGATTGTCGCGGTGGACCCTCGCCATGCGCTACCGATTCCCCGGGTAAGTTTGGACCGCGGGAAAGCGATGGAAATCAAGCTCCGTCATCTGCATGAACTCGGGCACAAGAAGATTGCTGTTCTTGGATTGAGCAGTGACGACATGTACCAGGGTATCCGGAAACGCGGCCTTCGGCGGGCAGCTGGAAATCTGGGTCTCGATTTCAAGAAGGACCTGCAGTTTATCGATGAACCTGGATACGATCAGCAGAACTATAAATTTGGATCCCTGTTGGCGAGGAAGGTTCTTGAAATGGGAAAAGGCGGCCCAACAGCCCTGTTTTGTCTCAATGACCGGATTGCCATTGGAGCGATGAGAGGACTTCAGGAGGCAGGAAAAAAGATTCCCCAGGACTACTCAATAATCGGCTTGGACAACCTTCCCGAGACAGCCTGGACCAATCCCCCGCTGACAACCGTGGATCAGAACATCGGCAAGCTCATGGAAAAAGGACAAAAAGCGCTTTGGACAAGGGATAAATCACTCAAGCCGCCCCATTATAAAGTAGAACCTATTTTAGTTGTGCGGAAGTCAACCGGCCCATGCTGAGTCAAATACCGCTGATCAACCAATAAAGACACCCACTTCATCAAATCGGATATGACTACTCGAATATTATTAACAACGACCTCCTTCCAGGACACACCCGGATCACATCACGATCTTCTCAAGGAAACCGGGTGGGAAATCATCACGGCGCGCGGGCCCTTGAATGAAGAAGACACGCTGGCGCTGGTCGGCGATGTGGATGGATATATTTGTGGAGACGACGCCATCTCCCGCAAAGTTATTGAGAAAGCCCGTCCCCGCCTTCGCGTCTTGAGTAAATACGGAATCGGGGTGGACAAGATTGACGTGGAAGCAGCGACCGAGATGGGAATTCCGGTGTGTTTCACTCCCGGAGTCAACCACACGACGGTTGCGGAGCACTGCTTTACGTTGCTTTTAGCGCTTTATAAAAACCTCATTGCTGAAGTCGACATCACCCGCGAGGGAAAATGGAAGCGCTTGATTGGCCATGAAATAATGGGTAAGCGCATCGGGATTGTCGGACTTGGCCGAATTGGCAAGGAAGTCGCCGTACGGGCCAAGGCCTTCGGGTTGGAGTTGGTTGGGCACGACTTGTATTGGCCGGAGGCATTCGCTGATGAGTACGGAATCACCAAGGCTCAATCACTCGAGGAATTGTTAGAGACCTGCGACATCATCTCGCTGCATACAAATCTCACGGAGGAAACCCGCGACATGATTAGTTCGCAGAGTCTAGCCCGGATGAAGGACGGAGTTGTTATCATCAACTGCGCCCGGGGTGAGCTGGTCAGCACCAGTGCCATGGTTCAGGCACTCAAATCAGGCAAGGTGGGAGGCTATGGCACCGATGTCCTGGATGAAGAGCCACCTGCTGCAGACCATCCCCTGTTAAAGGAGCCCAACTGCATTGTGACTCCCCATATTGGGAGCCGTACCTATGAAAGTGTTGTTCGTCAGGCAACGGCCTCGGTCAAGAATCTTATCCTGGCAATGAACGGCGAGAAGCCGTTGGCACAGGTCAACAAGTTGGACGAGGGACAAGGATCTTAAGATAAAGAAATGCAATTGTAGCGAGCGGGTTTATCCCGAGATGAAAACAGGATTATCATGACAGAAAAATTTTATGTAGTAGAAGAACCAAAGCACAATGCACTGGTTAAGGCTGCTTATCTGCATCGTGGATTTAATGAGGCGGAGGCAGATGCTGCAGCGCGGTTTTCGGCCTATGCCTCCAAGCACGGAGTGCGCACGCACAATGCCCTGAAAGCGCTTCATCTCGATCATCTTTTTGGAAGCGGATCACAGGGCTGCCAACCGGCATCCGAAATTGAGAAGCTGGAGAGCCGGTTCACGTCGGCACAAGTCTGGAATGCCAACCGAAAGCTCGGACAGGCCGTGGCCTATGAAGCAATGGAGGCGTGTATTGAGATGGCCGACAAGACGGGAGTAGGGATTGTCAGCGTGGACAATGCCTTTCACTACCTTTGGGGTGGGGGCTATGTAATGGATGCCGCCAAGCGTGGATATATCGCCTATACAAACTGTACAGCCGCATTGGCGGAAGTTGTTCCCTTCAAAGGCAAATTCCCAACACTTGGGACGAATCCTCACAGTTGGGGCTTTCCAACGACGGAAGCCGTTGGTTTTCCGGTTGTCATTGATTGGGCAACCTCAGTTGTAGCGATGGGGCGGGTACAGCAGTTTGCCAGGGAAGGGATGCCCCTTCCACCTGACGCGGCGGTTGATGAGAATGGCCATCCAACCACGGATGCCAGAGAAGCAAAGTACCTGCTCCCCTTTGGGGCACACAAGGGATACGGTCTGAGCTTGGTTAATGAACTAGTCGGAGCGCTCATTGGGGGCGGCTTGCCAACGGTGCGGAGCCGTTGGGCCGATGACGGTGAGAAGCATGCGCCTTGTTTCTATTTCCAGGTTATCCATCCCGATGCGGTGAGTGGAGGAGCCTTTGCGGGAGGAAAATCCCAAGCTGAAAACTTGAAGGATGTCATAGCGGACATTCTGGGCCACGGGAACGAAAGCTGTCTCCTGCCCGGTCAAATTGAAGCCGAGGCAGCAAAGCGCTCGGAGAAAAATGGAGGCCTGCTCTTTTCTGAAAAGGAGATCGAGGGCTTTAACGCGTTGGCGGCCGAGTGTGGTGTCCAACAATGGGAGATAAATTCCTTCAAAACAGCTCAATAACATTTTCTACCTGAAATTTAAACACACCGACAAATGAAAATCCGAAATAAAGAAGACTGTACATATGATTGCATTTCCCTTGGGGAAGTCATGCTCCGGCTTGATCCGGGAGAGGGACGTGTGCGCACAGCACGTTCCTTTCAGGCGTGGGAAGGCGGAGGAGAATACAATGTCACCCGCGGCCTTCGCCGTTGCTTCGGTTTGAACACGGCAGTCGTCACCGCCTTCGCCGACAACGAGGTTGGGCGCCTGATTGAGGACTTTATTCTTCAGGGCGGAGTGGATACCCGTTACATCCAATGGAAGGAGTATGACGGAATTGGGCGCAATGTCCGCAATGGATTGAATTTCACAGAGCGTGGATTTGGAATTCGTGGCGCAGTCGGTGTGCCGGACAGAGGAACAACAGCGGCCTCCCAATTGAAACCCGGCGATATCGACTGGGAAGAAATCTTTGGCCGTCGGGGAGCACGCTGGTTTCATACGGGAGGAATCTACGCAGCTTTGAGCGAAACAGCAGCTGAGGTAACCATTGAGGCGGTCAAGGCTGCCCAGAAGCATGGAACAATTGTCAGCTATGACCTGAATTACCGTCCATCCCTTTGGAAAACAATTGGCGGCTTGAAGAAAGCCCAGGAGGTAAACCGGGAAATCGCGAAGTACGTTGATGTCATGATTGGCAATGAAGAGGACTTTACGGCGAGCCTTGGATTTGAAGTGGAAGGCGTGGATGAAAACCTCTCAGAACTTCCAATTGAGAGTTTCAAGAACATGATTAACAACGCGACCAAAGCCTTCCCTAACTTCAAGGCGACAGCAACGACGCTACGCGCGGTCAAGACCGCGACGGTGAATGACTGGGGGGCCATGGCGTGGATGGACGGAAAATTCTACGAGAGTCGTGAGTATCCGGCCCTTGAAATCCTGGATCGTGTGGGAGGTGGGGACAGCTTTGCCTCCGGATTCATTTATGGATTGATGGTCAAAGGCGATCCGCAGGCCGCCGTGGAATATGGAGCGGCGCATGGTGCCCTCGCCATGACAACACCCGGAGACACGACAATGGCCACACTGAAGGAGGTGGAGAAAGTCGTGAGTGGCGGAGGAGCGCGAGTTGTTCGGTAGATCTTAGGTTCTTAGGTGTTAGGAAGGAATTTGGTATGAACAAATTGATACAGGAACTGTTTTCCCTTGAGGGAAAAGTAGCGCTGGTGATTGGCGGTACTGGTGAACTGTGTGGAGCAATGGCCGGTGGACTTGCTGGCGCCGGCGCCCGTGTCCTGCTTGTCGGAAGAAACGAGGAGAAGGCCAAGGCCCGCATGGAATCGATTCTTACCATGGGCGGGAAGGCCGAATTTATCAAAGCCGACGTCAGTACAAAGGCGGCCCTGGAAACGCTTCTCTCTGAAGCGACTTCACTTGCGGGGGAAATTGATATTGTCATCAACGGGGCCGGTGTGAATTCCCCGACTCCCTTCCTTGATGTGGAAGAGGAGGAACTGGACAGGATCATGAATCTCAATTTCAAATCCGTCTATCTGGCCTGCCAGATTTTTGGAGGATATCTGGTTGAGCGTGGAAAGGGTGGGAACATTATCAATGTAGGATCAATGTCGGGAATGATCCCTTTGTCGCGGGTTTTTACCTACAGCGCTAGCAAGGCTGCCGTGCACAACTTGTCCAAGAACCTCGCCCGCGAGTGGGCCACCAAGGGCGTGCGAGTGAATACAATCGTTCCGGGCTTTTTCCCCGCTGAACAAAACCGCAAGGTTCTCACGGAGGAACGGGTCGCCCAGATTATGGGACATACTCCAATGAAACGCTTTGGTAATGCCGGGGAACTAGTTGGGGCAACACTCCTCCTGGCAAGCGACAAGGCCGGCAGTTTCATTACCGGACATGAGCTGGTTGTCGATGGTGGATATGCCTGCATGACAATTTAAAAGGGCGGGAATTAAAATGACATTTATTACCGAGGATTTCCTGTTGCAGAACGATGCAGCGAAGGAGCTGTACCACGGGTATGCACAGGACCTGCCCATTATTGATTACCATTGCCACTTGTCCCCGGAGGACATTGCAACCAACCGGACATTTGCAAACCTGTTTGAAATATGGCTGGAAGGCGATCACTACAAGTGGCGGACAATGCGCACAAACGGGATCGATGAACGTTATTGCACTGGCGATGCAGAGCCGAAAGAAAAATTTCTGGCTTTTGCCAAGACCCTTCCTGATTGCCTGCGTAACCCAATGTACCACTGGTGCCACTTGGAGCTGAAGCGTTACTTTGGAATTGAGAAAACCCTGGGTCCAGACACCGCTGAGGAAATCTGGAGTGAGGCAAATACCAAACTGGCGGACGGGCCGATGACCGCGCATAAGATCCTTGAGAAATTTAAAGTGTCGGTTGTCTGCACAACGGATGACCCGGTGGATTCCCTCGAGCATCACGAGAAGATTGCCTCGAGTAATATAGCGACCCGGGTCTATCCCACTTTCCGCCCCGACAAGGCAATTGCCCTGAATGATGTCGCGATCTGGAATCAATGGGTCGATAAACTCTCAGCGGTAAGTAACTTGGATTGCTCCAATCTGGCGGGTCTGCGCGATGCCCTGAAGAACCGGCATGACTTCTTCCATTCAGTTGGCGGCAGGCTTTCAGACCATGGCCTGGAAAGGTGTTATGCGGATTTCCCGACGGAAGCAGAGGCTACGGCGATTTTCGATAAGGCTCGTAGTGGAAAAGCGGTGACACCGGAGGAGATTAAGCAATTTGCTTCACACCTGATGGAGTTTTTCGGTGAACTCGACGCGGAGAAGGGTTGGGTCAAGCAGCTGCACTTGGGTGCGATGCGTAATGTCAACGATCAGCTCTACAATGCCCTCGGGCCGGACATAGGCTGTGACTCGATCGGAGACTTTGATCAGGGGTCAACTCTCGGTCGATATCTAGGGAGACTCGCGGGAAAGAGTATTCTACCCAAAACAATCCTCTACAATTTGAATCCCCGCGATAACTATCTGTTCGCCACGATGATAGGAAATTTTCAAAGGGGAAGCGTTCCCGGGAAAATGCAGCTTGGAAGCGGTTGGTGGTTCCTTGACCAAAAGGAAGGCATGACCTGGCAGATCAATGCACTGTCAAACCTCGGCCTGCTCGGTCACTTTGTTGGTATGCTCACGGACTCCCGCAGTTTCATGAGTTATTGTCGGCATGAATACTTCCGCCGTCTAATATGCCAAATAATCGGTGAGGACGTTGAGAAGGGCGAGCTACCAAATGACATGACCCTTCTCGGAACCCTCGTTGATAAAATCTGCTATACCAACGCTTCTCATTACTTTGGATTTGAGCTCGGAGATTACGTCAAGTAATTACGTTACAGGATACGAAACCCCGTCCGAAGTGGAGGGAGCAAGGGGATTGTCGGGAACTGGCCAGCTTGCTGGAATCGTTTTATTTAGATAATAGCTGTAGATTTCATCCGGATCCCCGCTTATCCATTTGAAGTGAGCTTTGCGGATTTTAGATTTTGGATTCACCGTTAATTTCTGGTGGATTACAAGCCGGATTGATTCTGCAAGAATCCCGGGAGCCAATCCCCACGCCTGCAAGCGGTCCAGGGCGGCTACAGGGGAGTGGGCATGCAGCGATGACAGAACACTGTGGCCGGTCAATCCGGCCCGGCAGGCCATGGCCGCTGATTCTTCGTCCCTGATTTCACCAATCATAATAATATCCGGATCCTGCCTGAGAAAAGCCTTCAGTGCTTCGGAAAAGGTCCATCCTGTAGAAGGATTGACAGCACACTGGGTCGCATTGGATAAATCAAACTCTATAGGATCCTCAATCGTCAGTATCTTCAGGCAGTGTTTGTTCAAAGATGAAATTAGTGAACACATTGTCGTTGTTTTTCCACTACCAGTAGAACCGGTGCAAAGGACAATACCGCGCTCATAGAGCAGGCTGGTTTTTGCCCTTGTGGAAAGGGTCGAAGGCATCCCAAGCTGCTCTGGTTCTGGAAGAATGGATTCTTTCCCAATCAGGCGGAGAACAAGGCTTTCACCGTTGACAGCGTGAATATGGGAAACCCTGAAAGATAGGCGGGAAGGGCCTTGTTTGACCTCAAGTCTGCCATCCTGAGGCAGGCTCAATTGGGCGGTCGAAATGTTGGCCTGTCTCTTGAGAATCCGCAGGCATTCGCTGCATTCGGGCTCTTTCCATATCCCCATATTCTCCATGCCACCTCTTTCCTTGCGTCGA
This sequence comes from Oceanipulchritudo coccoides, assembly GCF_010500615.1. NCBI lineage: Bacteria > Pseudomonadati > Verrucomicrobiota > Opitutia > Puniceicoccales > Oceanipulchritudinaceae > Oceanipulchritudo > Oceanipulchritudo coccoides. The sequence continues at coordinate 248,127 of NZ_JAAGNX010000002.1, read as the reverse complement.
ATAACCAAGCGGCCATCAAAACGCTCAAAATGAATGTCCGAAGCAAAATTTGCGGAAGCTTCAATGAGCAGTGACTCCACTCTTTTCATGAGGGTTGATTGATCCGGGGAACTCTCCTTCTCTGATCCTGCCGCAAAATCCGGTTTAGAATTTGATTTCCGGACGGGATTCAACAACACCCACTCCCATGAAAAATGATTCACACCCAGGTATTCCTCCAAACTTGGAGGAAGCTCTTTCCCTCCCGCAACGACTTTCCTGTTTTCACTATCCTTTCCAACCAGAAATCCGTTGTTCTCCAAGACGGATGACGAGGCATCCTTTTCCGAGTCGCACACGGGGAGTATCTCTTCCAGCATCCGGCTCCCTGTCCCCGCGGCCAAGGACTGTTTCAATACTGTTTCAGTTAAACAACGGGAATGGATAATCCATTCCATCAGGGTGAATTCCTCGCCGCGAGTCCGCCATTCCCCGACGACCTTCTCCCACATTTCCTTCGTGAGAGGATCGGGTACCAAAATAGAGCTAATTAAAAAAACGTTAGATTCGTAGGGAAAGGCATCCCGCATCGGACAGTTTCGTTTCCTGAATTCCCCTAGATGTCGGTGAAGCTGATATTGGCCTCGCGGAATTTCTGCTTCAGCTCAACGGGGCTCTGGGACTTTTCGAGAGCGTCATTTGGCTCAACAAGGCCACGGTTGACGAGGCTGGAGAGATGGGCATCCAGGCCAATCATCCCATATTGTGAACCAGTTTGGATCTCGGAGGTGATCCGATAGGTCTTGTTTTCGCGGATCAAGGCGGCGACGGAAGTGGTCGTCACCATGATTTCAAATGCGGCAATACGGCCACCACCTTTTTTCTTGAGAAGGACCTGGGAGATGACAGCGACAACCGATGAGGCAAGTTGCGTACGAATCTGATCCTTGGTGGAATCAGGGAACGCATCGACAATGCGATCAACCGTACGAGCCGCACCGGTCGTATGAAGCGTACCAAAAACAAGGTGACCCGTTTCAGCGGCAGAGACAGCGGCTTCGATTGTTTCAAGGTCACGCATTTCCCCGACCAGAATGACGTCGGGATCCTGACGCAGGGCACCTCTCAGCGCTTCCGAGAAGGATGGCGTATCATTGCCAACTTCACGCTGTGTAATGATACAGTTCTTGTGCTCGTGAAAGTACTCGATCGGATCTTCAATGGTAATGATGTGTCCATCGCGGTTTTCATTGATCCAATTGACCATGGAGGCGAGGGTGGTCGACTTGCCGGATCCGGTTGGCCCGGTAACCAGGATCAGCCCGCGCGGTCTTGTAAGAAGCTCCTTCACGTGATCAGGGAGCCCGATCTGGCGAAGCCCGAAAAGATCCTTTGGAATGGTCCGCAAGACCATGCCGTAGTTCCCCTTGGCCTTCATAACGCTCACGCGAAAGCGCGCCCGGTCCATAAAGGCAAAACCGAAGTCTGCTCCACCGCGTGTCTTCAATTGCTCCTGCATGGCGTCGGAAGTGATGGCCTGCATCAGTGCCTTCGTGTCCGAGGCGGTCAATGGCGGACCCTCGACATGAACCATGGAGCCGCTAATCCGCAAGGTTGGCGCTTGATTAACCTGTAAGTGAAGATCACTTGCCTCCTGATCGACCATCAATTCAAGAAGATCGTTCATCTCATACGGGCAATTCATGGCTTCGTTTTCAACTGCTGCTTCTAATGTCATAACTTAAATCATTTTGTGGTTTCTCTCGTTACTTCCAAGGCTGACACCTGCTACTTAGGATTTTTTAACAGAAAGCTTACGGTTGGCAAATCCCAAAACGGGAGCGGAGAGGTTCTGAAAGGTGCGGAAGGGCATCATTGAGAGACACCTCGTGCCGAAAAACAGCATTCCATGCGGATCTCTGCAGTTCAATCCGGGTCTCGCTCCTTGGACTGAAGTCTCCGGAAGAGAAGATGGGCATTCTTCCTTTAACACCCGAATGGCAATGCGTGCATCCTTTTCCTGATGCCAGCGTTGCTGGAACAGGGAGGCCCGCGCGGCGAATTTCAGCCGAGGCAGCCTGTGATACAGGCGCCAGACTGCGACAATGGGGGCATAACCGTGGGAGCAAGCGCTGATGCAGAATACACTCACAGACGCTATCCAGTGAATCCGAAGGCTGTCCAAGGTCGCATAAACGCCGTTTAACCCCGGGATTATCACGGGCATGCAGTGTGCTCAAAATCCGGTGGCCTGTCCTCGCCGCTTGCAGTGCGATGGTAGCCGTTTCCTCATCCCGGATTTCCCCAATTAGAACGGAATCCGGGGCCTGGCGCAGAAATGCGCGGAGTGCCCGCGTCCATGTCAGTCCTGGCGGGGCCCCAACCGACAGGTGGTGCGCCCCAGGCAGGGGAAATTCAACAGGATCCTCAACGGCCAGAACTTTTTCCTGCGCCTTTATCGAAAGCTGCAGGAACGCACGCAGGGTTGTCGACTTTCCCGATCCCGTTGGGCCCACGACGAGCCACAATCCGCGGCCCGCCTGATAGCGGTGGGTAAGCACTTCCGTGTCTTCTGGTGGCAGGCCCAGTATTTCCAGATGCATTTTCCTTTTCTCCAGCGGATAGAGGAAGCGCATCACAACCGCTGGACCGTGCTGGGAGGGGATCATGGAAACCCTCAGCGGAATCTCTTTTCCCGAAGGCAACCGATGCAGTAACTGTCCTTCTGAGGCGATACCTGCGGCAGGATTCAGCCCGATGACTGAGACAAGTGAGTTGATGAGCCACCGGCCCTTCGCAGCTGGGATGAACTCGTCCAATTGAAGGCGGCCATCAATTCGGAGCCGCGAGCGGAATCCATCCTGGCCCGGTTCCAGATGCCAATCGGACGGATCGCCCATCTGCACCAATGCGGTGATGTATTTCTCCAGTGCCCGGGCGGTTTTCTCGCTGGATTCTTCGACTTGAAGGTCCGGTGCAACCTCAGGTTCTCCAACGTTCTCCATTTCCCGCCAAAGCCTTGCGAAAAGGGTCGGCCGTGCGATGGCAGCCCTCTGGTCTTCGACGGAATACATGTCAATCAAGGGGATTGAAGCCGGCTGTTCGATCAGAAACCAGTTTGTATGCGGGGTTTGCAGAACAAGAAAGCGATTTGGGGTCCTTTGCCGGATCATTCCCGGGCAGGAAACAACCCTGCATTTTTCAGGCAGGTCGAGCAACAGCGATATCCCAAACGATTCCTTTACCTTCTGCTCCAAGAGCGTCCATATCCTTTCCTCCTGGCCCTGGAAGCCACCGAGGAGCGCCTCTTCCTCCAATGGTGACTTGGGAGGCTCTCTGCGCGCTTGAGCAACCCCTGACAGCGACTTTGGTAATAAAGGTGTGAGAAACGGACGGTAACTGGGCATCAGTTCCCAGAAAACCAACACCTGCAATCAACACCAGCCCTCGAACTGGCTAAATCCGGGCAATTCAAATGCCCGGAATCAGGTACGCGGGGCAAAGCCTGCCTTGCGGTAGACTTTTGAAATCATCTTATAGGCGCGCTTTTGGGCGACTTCAGCCCCCTGCTTGAAAACCGAGTCAAGGTAGGCCTTGTCGTTGTGGATTTCCTCATACTTCGCCTGAATGGGTTCAAGGGCATTGATCACCGCATCTGCCACAGCGTCCTTGAAGGGCCCGTATTGTGATCCCTCGAATTGTTTTTCGAGATCCTCAACACTGCGCCCGGTTGCTGAGCTGAAAATTGTCAGGAGGTTGGTGATGCCCGGTTTGTCTTTGCCTGCCCTTACCTCGCTCCCGGAATCCGTCACCGCCGAGCGGATTTTCTTGCGGATAGTCTTTGGGGAATCCAGCAAATACACACAACCCGATTGGTTTGCATCGGATTTAGACATTTTCTTCAAGGGATCCTGTAGCGACTTGATCCGGGCACCTGTCTTCGGGATATAGACTTCCGGCACCCGAAAGGTTTCCGAATAAGTGTTGTTGAACTTGATGGCCAAGTCGCGGCAAAGCTCTACGTGTTGCTTCTGGTCTTCTCCAACCGGGACGCGGTCGGCATTGTACAACAAGATATCCGCCGCCATTAAAACCGGGTAATTTAATAAACCCGCACCAATAAACCCACTGTCCTCCCGCTGGGATTTGTCCTTGAACTGGGTCATCCTCTCAAGCTGGCCGATCGGACAAAGGCATCCGAGGACCCACGCCAGTTCGGTGTGGCCGATGATGTGGCTCTGGCAAAAGAGATGGCACTTCGAGGGATCAAGCCCACAGGCGATATAGAGCGCCAGGTTACGGTAAGTCGCTTGACGAAGCTCCGCGGGGACATAGGGGAGGGTGATCGCATGCTGGTCGACAATCCCAAAAAAGCATTCGTAATCGTCTATCATCGACGCCCAGTTACGAAGAGCCCCGAAATAATTTCCAAGATGGAGCTGCCCGGTTGGCTGGGCACAAGTAAGGATGACTTTCTTTTCTGGGCTGGACATAAATTATTTAGGCAGAAGTTTATCGGCCGCTTCAAGGTAGCGGGCCTGGGTTTGCAGGATGATTTCCTGTGGCAACTTGGGACCCGGAGCGGTCTTGTCCCAATCAAGCGTTTCCAGGTAGTCCCGGACATATTGCTTGTCGAACGCCTTCTGTGGCTGTCCCGGCTCATAGCTGTCCTTCGGCCAGTACCGCGAGGAATCGGGTGTGAGGATTTCATCGATCAGCGAGAGCTTCCCGCTGCCATCCGTTCCAAATTCAAATTTTGTGTCGGCCAGAATCAGGCCACAGGCCCGGGCCGCCGCGGAACCAAGAGCAAAGAGTTTCAAACTGATATCCCGAACTTCTTCAAATCGTGACTCACCAACGAGGCTGTAGCCCTCCTCCGGTGTGATGGGAATATCATGCTCACCAGCCTGCGCCTTTGTTGTCGGGGTAAAGAAGGGCACCGGAAGGGATTCACTTTCCCTCAAACCACTTGGTACGGGAAGCCCGAAGAGACTCCCGGTTTTCAGATAATCCTTCCAGCCGCTCCCGGCCAGATACTGCCGCACCACAGCCTCAATAGACAATGGCTGGCGTTTGTGGACCAGCATGGACCTCGGGATCAGGGATTTGTGATCATAAAGCAATTCTGAAAGGGCCTCGGCGTGGCCCGGCACCAGATGATTCCTGATCAAGGAGGCTGTCTCTTCAAACCAGAACAAGCTGATCTGGGTAAGGATTATTCCCTTTCCGGGAATTCCATCAGGCAGAACAACGTCAAATGCACTCAACCGGTCAGTGGCAATAATCAGGAAGGCCTCCCCCGTGTCATAAATCTCCCTGACCTTGCCAGAACCAACCTTTTTAAAGGGTAGTTCAGGCAGTTGCAGAAGGGCTTCCTTTGGAAGTGCCTCCCGCAGAGTTCTTGCGTCCATGTGTAGGCTCATTGTTACCGGAAAAAGGCAACACCGTGCTGATATTTGTGCGAGGCGCAATTTTTTTTAGAAAAAGCTTGCGGGAGGACCCTCTCCGCGTAGCTTTTTGCATCTTTCCAAGGGTCCCGTTCGTCTAGCCAGGCCTAGGACACCGGGTTTTCATCCCGGCGACAGGAGTTCAAATCTCCTACGGGATGCCACTTCGATCTTCAAGTTGGTCGAAACAAGCTCAATTGGAATTTGGCGCCCTTTCCCTCGGTGCTTTCAATTATGAAGCGGCCACCGAATTTCCGGCTCAGCAAATAGGCCTTTGTGAGCCCAAGGCCGGCTCCCATGGTGTTGCGGTCCATCGCGTTTGTGGCGCGGTAGCCGTATTCCACGACCTTCTCTATTTCAGTTTCTGGAATACCAATTCCACTATCTGAAACGCTTAATTCTATCCCCGGTGGCTCAGTTTCCTGCAAAACAATCGTAATTTCCGTGCCTGGAGGGGAGTATTTCCGGGCATTGCCAACGATATCCCGTATTGTGTCATGCAGGACTGGTGGAGCCATCAATTCCTCATTTTGCGAATTGATCTGAAAGTTGATCTTGTAACTGAGCGGGGAAACCTCTTCGGGCGGATAAACAAAGTGGAATTTGCCTCGACTGACTCTTTCCGTTGCACTCAGGAACTGGTTCAACCTTGAACGAAATTCTGCCAAGGGAATGCTTCTCCAGCTGAGCCGGTCCTCGTTCAACTCCTGCAGGCGGACATGTGCCACTTCAACCGTTTCGAGAATCCCCCTGAAAAACTCCAGGTGCCGGGGTTTCCGCTCTATCAACCCCCGGATATAAGTTGTGAGCTCCTCCAGCTCCTTCTCAATGCCCGGAATTTTCTCTTCCAGATCCCCCTCGGAAATCACCATGAGGATATGCACGCAGAACTGTGAGTATGACTTTAGCTTATCCTCCCGAATAAGGGCATTCAAGCCCTCCAGTTGCCGTTCCAGGATATTGAACAGGTTCAACAGGCCATGGTTGTCCAGAAGGAGGATTTCATCCTTCTCTGGCCTCAGTTTTCCCTTGATCTCAATACGTTTTGGCGGATTCCCCATTCAAATGCTGTCATTGACCCTAGGGCAATTCGTGCGAGCGAAAAGGAAATTATCCAAACTCCCGGTGCAGGCCTGATTGTGACCTGCAAGATCAGGAGATGGCGCCGGCAAGGTTGAAGATCGGGAGGAACATGGCCATGACGATCGAGCCGATGACAATCCCTAGGAAGACAATCAAGGCTGGTTCCATGAGTGATGTCAGGGAATCAACTGTCGTCTCGATCTCAGCATCATAAAAGTCGGCAATCTTGCCCATCATGCCATCCACATTCCCGGTTTGTTCACCCGCGCGCGCCATGTGCTTGACGGTTGGGGGAAAGTAGGGGATGTCCGCAATTGTTTCAGAGAGTTGGCCCCCTTGGCTGATATTGCGGCTGATATCCTTGCAGCTTCGCTCGATATAGGTGTTACCACTGGCATTTGAAACAATCTCCAGGGTACGCAGGATGGGAACACCGCTCCGGAGAAGAATCGCGTAGGTCCGGCAAAAGCGGGAAAGGGCGATTTTCTGAAGCAGGTCGCCCAGAATGGGCACTTTCATGAAGAAAACATCCTTCGCCCGGCGGCCCCGCGGGGTCTTGACAATCCTTTTGATCAGATACCAAAGGCCGATGAAACCAATAATCAGGTAAATGATGTATGATTTGAGAAAGTTGGACGTCGCGATCAGCAAGAGGGTCGGCTTTGGCAGCTCTTTCCCGAAGCTGGAGAACATATCTGCGAAGACAGGAATAACAAAGATGAGAAGGACCTGAACCAGTGCCACAGCCAGGGCAATGACCGCAATCGGGTATGTCATCGCGCTTTTGACTTTCTTGGTCAGCTTGACCGTGTCTTCAAAGTAGATGGCGACTTTGCCGAGAATGCTGGCCAGCCCGCCTGATGCTTCACCGGCTTCCACCATGGAGGTGAACAAGTTCGGGAAGGCATTCGGGTATTTGGTCACAGCCTCGGAGAAGGCGGTACCCCCGGATACATCATGGCGCACATTCCGGATGATGATCTGGAAAACCGGATCTTCGGTCTGGTCCTGTAGTGCCTCCAGCGCGGAGACCAGAGGCAACCCCGCTTCAAGCATGGAAGAAAGCTGCTGGGTGAAGATGGTCAGCTGGTCGAGCTTGATCTTCTTCCGCTTTGCCTGCTTCTCATATTGTTTAACCTTTGCCAGTCGCTGACTCTCCCAGAAGGAAACTTTTTTCTTTCCAGACATGGAGGATGAGCGGCCCGGCGCTGCTGCTGTAGATGTGGCCATGCGTTCTATAAAGCCTTAGACTGCTCCACACCGCAAATCAAACCCTTTTTATAAGGGACGATTTAACAAAAATTTACAGCCAGTGACCCTGTCGGGCCCCTTTGTAAAGGCTGCGTAAAGGCCGGAAACTAGGCTTCTTCGTCGTCTATCAGGCTGGCGTCAAACTCGGAGTTGTCGTAGACGTTCTGGACATCGTCCAGATCCTCCAGAGCACTTGTCAGACGAAGAAGTTTTTGCACCGTTTCCTTGTCCTCGAGCGGCGTGACGTTTCCCGGAATGTAGGCGAGCTCGGCGCTGTCCGGCTCAACACCCGCTTTTTCAAGAGCGGATGACAAGTCGTCAAACTCAGTCATGGCGCAGCGCATTTCGAAATGGTCATCGTTGTTAATGATGTCCTCAGCCCCGTTTTCGAGCCCGATTTCCATCAACTGGTCTTCGGTGGCTTTCGCCGAATCAATGAGAAACTGACCCTGCCGGGTGAAAAAGTGTTGTACGGATCCCGGTTGGGCAAGATTGCCTCCCTGTTTGGAGAATGTGGACCGGACCTCGCTGGCGGCACGGTTTTTATTGTCAGTCGTCACCTGGACGATGATTCCGATACCGCCCGGGCCATACCCCTCGTATAACAACTCAAAGTATTCCACTCCCGGAAGTTCACCGGTCCCCTTCTTTATGGCCCGGTCGATATTGTCTGCCGGCATATTGGCCGCTTTGGCCTTGTTGATGAACGTACGAAGGCGCGGATTGAACTCGGGGTCGCCTCCCCCGTTACGGGCCGCCAAGGTCAAGTCCTTGGAAATGGCACTGAAAATTTTGCCACGTTTGGCATCGATGGCGGCTTTGTGGCGCTTCGTCGTCGCCCATTTGCTGTGTCCTGACATATCCTTCTACCTGTTAAGTGTGTGTGGTTCTATTATGAAACTAACTTAGCGGGAATCCTTTTTCCGGTTCTTCTTTTTCTTCGAAATGAGCGGCCCGGAAGGGAGCTTGCCCTTTTTCTTGTCTTCCATTTCAGCAATTTCCTCCTCAATGGCAACGTCCTCTTCGTCGCGGGTGCGGTTTGTAATCCACTGCTGGAAGATGGAGAAGCAGTTGGTTGTGGTCCAGTAGAGGACAAGTCCGCTCGAGAAGTAGTAAGTGAAGGGGAAGAAGATGAAAGGCATCCATTTGATAATCTTTGTCTGGGCATTATCGATGGATGGGGTGGGCATCATCTTCATCTGGAAGTACATGGAGACAACCCAGATGAAGGGGAGGATATTGATGGCCGTTCCGATAAAAGGGAGCGCGGCATCCCCGGGAATGGGAATGGTCGCATCCGGCATGGATAGATCATGAATCCAGAGAAATTCTGCAAAGCGCAGGTCGGATGAATTGCGCAGCAGGTTGAAAAATGAGATAAAGATCGGGAACTGTATCAAGACGGGCCAGCAGCCGGACAGCGGGTTGATCTTGTGCCTTTTCCATAGCTTCATCATCTCCGCATTCAGTTTTTGCGGGTTGTCCTGGTACTTCTCCCGGATCTCCTGAAGCGGTTTCTGCAATTCCTGCATCCGTTTGGAGGAGCGGGCTGCCTTCGCCGTCAGGGGCCACAGGAGCAGGCGGATGACAAAAGTGGTGATAATGATGGCGAGGCCCCAGTTACCGAGCAGATTGTGAATCCCGCCCATCAGTGTGAGCAACATGGTGGCGACAAAACTGATTGCCCCGAGGAACATTCCAAGGAACCAGCCAAGCTGCATCACGTCCTCCTGCTTATTGCCAAGCTGTGACAGGCGGTCGTGGTTTTTCGGACCAGCGTAGAAGCCACCACTCACAACATGTTTTTCACCGGGTTGAAGGATGGGTATGCCAAATTCAAGCGCCGCAGTGACCCCTGTCGGTACTTTGCCGGTCTTTGGATCCTGCGGGAAGCGGATGCCCCGTGCAATGAGACCCTCTGCTGGCCTTTCCGGCGTGAAAATGGTGACAAAGAACTGGTTTTTTACAGCACCCCATTGGATGACACCCCGTTCTTCAATGAACTCCTTGGGTTCCCGCTTAAAGATAAAACCCCCTCCAGCGAATTTACTGGCGGGAATGTTATCGTAGTCGCCGTTTTCAAAATAGGAGGCATTCAGGTTGAAGCCCATATAATCGGCGGCGGTCGGGGCCGCTGTACCGATATTCAGAAAGGCCCGGTCAAGAATGATGGCTTGGCTTGAGGCATTCGATAATGAAGTGATATGGGAAATCACATACGGATTCGGGCTGTCCGGATCATCGCCCATGGATAGCGTGTATTCGCGGGTGATTACCAGCCCACTGGGCAAGGTTGCTTTGAAAGTGGCCGAAGAATCGGTTTGCCTGACAAGCTCATAGAAACGGGCCATGGGGGCCATCTGGGAGCCGGTTGAGCGGTTCAGGGCAAGCGCTTGCTGATCTGAAACCTTGTTCAGGACAACCGGATTCGGGTTTTCGTTGGTGTGCGGATTTTCGTTGGGATAGTTTTTAAGGACAATCTCTCCAATGGCACCGCCATAAGAGGATAAGGTCACCGCCAGATCCCTGTTTTCAAGGGTCACGAGGACTTCCTCTGGCCGGTCCACGATGGGAGTGGCGGTTTCGATCCGTTCCTCAATTGGCGGGGGGCCGGTCTCCGCTGGTGCAAAAGCTGTTTCGTCAGGATTTGTCGGTGCCGTATCCCAATCGCTTTCACGAAGTGCCTGCTCGTTTTCACTGGCTTGTTGCAGAAGCTTTTCCTGACGGGCTTTGGTTTCCTGCATGCCATTGTAGGTCATGAGCAGGAATCCGCCAGCGAGGAAGACAATGCCGAGAAGTATGCTTTTCTTATCCATTGAAATTTAAAATTATTTCCCCAACTGGGCGTTGCGCGCTTTTTGGGATTTGTTGAAAGGTGAAGGATGCTGGGGATCAGGATGCGAGGTGCAAGAACAACTATTGGGTACGGGGTCGTAGCCGTGCCCCCCCCATGGGTGGCACTTCGCGATGCGCCTCAAGGCAAGCCAGCCGCCACGGAAAGGGCCGTGGCTTCGCATGGCCTCGATGGCATATTCTGAACAGGTCGGAGTAAATCGGCACCCGCTGCCGGGAGCAACCATGTGGAGAACCGGTGAAATGGCGTATTTATAAATGTACAACACTGCCAGAAGGACGCCCGTGAAGGCGATCCGAAGGAGATTCTTGATGGCAGAGAGGATTTTCAAGCGTTCGGGGGGTTGAGTTTATGGACGGCATCCCGGAAGTTCTGTTCAAGGTCACCTAACACGGCATTCCGAATATTTGCCCGCGCAACCAGCACAATATCGCAGGATTCCGGGAGAATTTCCTGATTCAGGCGAAAAACTTCCCGCAATAATCGCTTGGCCCGGTTTCTTTCAACGGCATTTCCAACCCGTTTGGAGGCGATTACTCCAATGCGCCGGACCGCCTTTTCAGGGCCCGGGCGAGGCAGGAAATTGACATAAAAAAATCCGCACCTCCATTTCTTGCCGGAAGCGCGAATTTCGAGGAAATCCGTTGAAGTACGAAGGTGCTGGTGACGCCTATACCGCATGACTGCGGCCTTGCCACATTAATCGCTCAGCTTGTGGCGACCGCGTGCGCGGCGCTCCCTGAGGATTTTACGGCCACCGCGGGTGGCTTTACGGGCACGAAAACCACATTTACGTGCTCTTTTGATTCGGGATGGTCGATATGTCGGTTGCATGGTTGTCTCCTTGAGAAAAAGGTGAGAACAGAAGGGCTTTTCCCGAACCTGTCAAGTTCAGGATTCCTCGAACTTGCGTTCGAAGAGCGCCTGCATTTCCGAGAGCAATTTATCCGCGTCGTTTCCGCTGGCCACAAAGCGCAGGGTCGAGCCGTTGCCAGCGGCGAGCATCATCAGGCCCATAATGGATTTACCGTTCACCTGTTCGTCATCCTTCTCGACGATCACATCCGCCCCGTACTTGTTGGCAACGCGTACGATCATTGCCGCCGGGCGGGCGTGAATCCCCATCTTGTTGGAGACAGTCAGTTCTATAGCTTTTTCCATGGATTTAACGTGTAGGCGTGGAGGGAAAGATGACCAAGGTCGTTAAAGAGAAAAGAAAAAAATGGCGTTATCATGGGCTTCACGTGGCTGCTTTCTTTGATTTTCCGAGATAAATCCTGACATCAGCTTCCTTTCCACCCATCAATTGCATGGCCCGCCTGAGGGCTTTGGCAGTGGCGATAGTGGGATTGCTCGGGTTATCCGGAAAGATGTTTTCCCGGCCGATGACCTCAATTAATCCGCTATTTTTAAAGATGCGGATGGCATCCTTCCTGACTTCGGTAATAAGGAGGGTCCGGTCCTGCTCGCGCATGTAGCGAATGAGCTCCTCAAGGGCGAGAACGCTCGTCGCGTCGAGGTGGTAGGCATTGCGCATTTTCAAAACGACGATCTTGAGCGAAGCTTTTTCGCAGACGCGGCGCATCTGGTCCCGAAAAATCTCGGAAGCGCCAAAGAAGAGGTCTCCCTCCACATGAACAATGGAAATCTCCGGGGTGGCCTCACTATCCTGGTCGCTCAGCGGGGTCAGCTGGCCTGCATCGTCCTGGGTGAATTCGGTCAGCTCGGGCTGGGCAGCCTTTCGAAGGAAGAGTAGGACGGACGTGGCGGTGCCGAGAATTATGGCAAAATCCAGGCGGATGAGGAGGGCGGCGAGGAAGGTGGTCGCAAAAACAATACGGTCTGACCCGGTGGCGTTCCAGACAACCCGGATCACATGGCGGTTAATCAGTGAAAACCCGATAGCGATAACCAGGACAGCAAGGACACTCACAGGGATAAAGCGCGTGAATGGACCCAGGGAATAGGCCCCAATAGCACAGATGATCCCTGAGATGATACTGGCCATAGGGGTGAAAGCGCCACTCACCCAGTTGAGTTGCGACCGGGTGAGGGATCCGGAAGCAGGCATGCCCTGATAAAATGCGCAACCGATATTGGCGATGCCCATCCCGAGCATTTCCTGATTTGAATCGAGCTTCTGTCCGGCCCGGGAAGCGAGGGATTTGCCGATGGAAGTGCCTTCCAGAACAGACAGAAAGGCAATGACAAGGGAAACGCTAGCCACCTGGCTGACGAGGTCACCGCTGATATCCGGGAACGAGAAGCGCCATTGAGTGGCATCGACTGCGGTCAAGGTGATAACAGGCGCTAAATCCGTGAAATTGCCCAGGAGATTGTTCATCGCAAAGCCTGCCACAGACATCACAACAAGGGTGATGGCGACGTTTGGCAGGAGTTTGTAGCGTCGATCAAGGACCCAGTATAGTCCGAAGGCTGTGACCGATAGGAGGAAGGTTGGCCAATGGGTTGCTGGAAGACCTTTAAGGGTCAGCCAGATAACGGTCAGGAAGGTCGATCCCTGAGGAAGGGTGATCTCAAAGCCCAAGGCCTTCTTCAACTGGTTGACGATGATGTAGATGGCGGCAGCGGTGATGTAGCCCGTCACGACCGATCGCGAGATGTACTGGATCAGGTTGGCGACTTTCAGGAAGGCCCCCATCACGAGAAATATCCCGGACAGAAGAACGGTGAGGGAAATCAGGGGGATTTTTTCATCCGCCATGACTCCCAGGCTGAGAAAGGAGGCAAAGACCAGAACAGAGGTCGCGTTGGTAGGTCCAAGCACGATAAATCGTGAACCGGAGAAAATCGGGCCCAGCATTGCCGCGATTGCCGACGCAAATATTCCGTATTGAATGGGTAGTCCGGCAATGGCTGCGTAGGCCATTCCCTGCGGGAAGGCGAGCAGGGCGACATTGATTCCGGCCCGGAGGTCTCCTTTTGCCTGTATTGTGTTGTATCCTCTCAGGCTTCTCCGCAAGGGGAAGTAATCCAAGTGGTTACGCCGCTTGAATTCAGAGAGAACCTTGTGAATGGACCGGATGACTCGCAATGGCTTGTTGGTTAAGAGCTTTCAGACAGGCAATGGTCTTGTAAATCCACTGGCAAATTTTTTCTCGTCATGTGGACTTCGCTGTGCGGTTTAATTCCGCAACTTATGCGCGCCGCTATCATTTATACCTTGGCCATACTTGTGGCCAATTTAACCGCTACCCTGTTTCTCCCATTCGAAATAGCCCCGGGAACAGGGATTCTCGTTTCCGTTGGAACCCTCGTCTTTGGCATCACCTTTACCCAGCGCGACCGCATGCACTCGCGCGGCCGTCGCTTTGTCTACGCCGTCATCGGGATTTCCGCAGTCCTCAACCTGTTCATGCTGGTCAGTTTCAGTTATCTCTGGGGCCAGTGGGTCATCAACTTGTTTGACAACCGGGAATGGGCCTGGCTTTCAGAATCCGCAGCCATGTTGAAAGACAACGGGTGGCGGGTCTTTTTGGCATCTTTCCTCGCCATTATCATTGCCGAGTCTGCGGATACCGAGGTGTTCCATTACTATCGGGACCGCTCCTGGATGACCCGGGTTTTCCGTTCCAACGCCGTGAGCATTCCCGTGGATTCAATCCTCTTTAACCTGATCGCCTTCGCGGGGAGCAGCTTTTTCCCTCTGATCGTTTTGATAAAGGTGATCCTGGGAGAAATTGTATCAAAGTTCCTCGTCGGCCTGGCCTACGCATGGCTTTACCCAAAACGCGAAGCCGAAAAAAAATAAGCAGGGGCTGTTTACCGGATCCTGTCGGACCGGCGGGCCTCCCGCCATCCATCGCGGTGCTTTCGAATCCAATCGAGCAAGGCACGCTCAAAACCGATATCCTTACCGGCCTTTTCTGATTCGATCCATTTGTGACGTAAAATCTCCTCCCGTTCCGCCAGAAATTCCCTGTAAAGACTGGATCTTTGCAGGAAACTTTTGTCCCCCGGGGGTTTGGGATTTCTGTTGTCTGGAGATTTCATGGGCCTTGCCGCGCCTTTCCTTGAAAAGCCGTTCCGGCTAAGTCTGTGGATAATGCTAACTTGGCATGTTGCCGCAATCACTATTTTCAGATTGTCGGCACGGGATTTTACACGGTTTTGAGGATCGTCTCGGCCATCGTCTGGAACACCTTGGCCGCCGGGCTATCCGGATACGCAATGGAGATCGGTACGCCCCGGTCGCCTCCTTCGCGGATTTCACTGTCGAGAGGGATTTGACCAAGCAGAGGGGCCCCGAGGGCTTCCGCTGTCCACTGGCCGCCCCCCTCGCCAAAAATATGGACACGGCGGCCCTCACCGGCGTCAAGGTAACTCATGTTCTCACAAACGCCGATAATCGGCACATTCACTTTTTCGAACATCATGGCTCCCCTTCGGGCCACATTGACAGCGACAGCCTGGGGGGTGGTCACAATCAGCGCACCGTCGACCGGAAGCGTTTGGACAAGGGAAAGTTGTGCATCGCCTGTTCCCGGCGGGAGGTCTACCACCAATACATCCAGCTCGCCCCAGGCGACATGCTTGGCAAACTGAGAGATGGCGTTGTTGATCATGGGCCCGCGCCAGACAACAGGAGAGCTCTCGTCGATAAGAAGGGCCATCGACATGACCTTGATGCCATAGTTTTTAGGTGGAATTATTTTTTCGTCCTCAATTTCCGGGCGCGAGCCAATGCCCATCATGAGAGGCACCGACGGGCCGTAGATATCGCAATCGAGTATCCCGACACCCTTGTAATCGCTCTGGTAACGCAATTGACGGTCTAGGGCACAGGCCAGGTTGGTGGCGACAGTTGACTTGCCTACGCCCCCCTTGCCGCTTGCCACGGCGATTATCTTTTTTACACCCGGCATGACAGCGGTCTTGTCTGTCGATCCGGCAGCTGCCCCTTTCGGCTGTTGGACAACAATATCAACCTGCACGCGCTCAACGCCGTCAAGCTGGCCAAGGACATTCTCGACCGACGACTTGATTTGCGTGGGGATTGTATTGTCACCAGTCGTGATACTGAGCCGGACAGAAACAGAGCTTCCATCCACCGAGATATTGTCGACCAGTCCGAATGAGACAATGTCCCGGCTGAATCCTGGATATTTGACGGCCTTTAGAGCGCTGCGGATAATTTCTTTATCTAACATGATGATAAGCGATGAGCGTAAAACTTCTTGAAGTCTGTAAGAAAGCATATTCGGTCATCTTCGCAATGATTCGGATCTTTTACATGGTCCCGAACACAACAAAATCATGAATTTGAAAATTTCCCGCCTAACAGTATCTCTAATCTTCTTGTGCCTTGGGTCTTTGCTTCCCGCACAAAACCCGATCAATCTGGGTGATGTCGTCGGCTCTGCCACGGTCACGACTCGGACGGTCCAGATTACGGGTTCCCCGGCTTCGCTAGTGAATGATGCCGCCCGGCTATTTGATTTGCACGGCGGTTACAAACGGGTGGTGGACCGGGCTGATTTTACGCTGCAATTCCAGTCAGCTGGGCCCACAACGGTGGCCCTTGAGATTCTGTCTGGAGGAAAATCCCTCTGGAAAAGTAGTTTTCAGGGAAGCTCCCAGAATGATGCCCTGTATGCAGCCGCAGATGCGGCAGTTTCTCGGACCCTCGGTATTCCGGGTTTTTTCCGGAGCCAGGTCGCCTTTATTTCCGACCGGACCGGGTCGGCGGAAGTGTATATGTCAGACATTCTGTTCAAGGGAATCCGTCAGCTAACCCGCGATCGGTCCCAGTGCTTATCGCCAAACCTTTCCCCCGACGGCCAGACGGTCCTTTACACGAGCTACCACGGGACAGGTTTCCCTGATATTTACCGCATTGATCTCAGGACGGGGAAGCGGACAGTTTTCGCGGGCTTCAAGGGGACCAATACGGGTGCCACCTTCGGGCCAGATGGTCGTCAGGTCGCCATGATTCTCAGCGGTTCGGGAAACTCGGAAGTTTATATCACCAATAATCAAGGTCGCCAGTTGCGGCGCTTGACCCGGTCCGCCAGCTTGGAGGCGGATCCATCCTGGTCACCGGATGGGCGGCGGATTATTTTTACCTCAGATCAGATGGGTGGCCCGCAAATTTACACGATGGACGTCCAGGGTCGTTCCGTTAGCCGTGTCCGAACGGATATCAGCCGGAATTGCTCCGAACCGACATGGAACCCCGTCGATTCCGGAAAGATTGCCTTTACAGCCGCGGTCGCGGGAGAGTTCGAGGTGGCGGTTTATTCCTTCAAGGAGAATAAGAGCACGATAATTTCCAAGGGTGCCGGCGACGCTGTTCATCCAGTCTGGCTTCGTGATGGCCGCCACTTAGTTTATACCGAAAGAACGCCCCGTTACAGTCGCCTGATGATTCTGGATTCCTTAACCGGGAACCGCATGCGGCTGAGTCCTTCTGAGCTCAACAATGCCCGCGAGGCCTCTCCGGCCTATTTGGGTAATTAATCAGAAAAGCAGATAGAGTCGGCGATTTCGTCCCGTTTATTCTGACCAAATAGCGCCTTTATAAGAGCGAGGGCGAAAACAAGCGCGGTTCCCGCACCTTGAGACGTGATGATGTTCCCGTCCACCACAACCGCCGATTGGGCATCACGATCCGGCAGTAGATCGGCTGTTCCAGGAAAAGAGGTAAATTTTTTCCCCTCCAGTACTCCTGCCTGATTCAGGACAACCGGACCCGCGCAAATGGATCCAATCAAGCGGCCCGCCGTATTTTGTCGGACTAGAAGATCAAGAAGACCTTTATGTTCAAGAAGGTCCGCATGGCCGGGCCCGCCCGGAACAACAACCAGATCGAAGGCCTTTCCCTCTGCTTCCGCAAATGGCATGTCCGCGGTGACCCGGATTCCGTTGCGCCCAATGATCTCCAAGGAACTGCTTGCTGAAGCAACCGTGACGGTGGCTCCCGCGCGCCGAAGCAGGTCGACCGGCGCGATGGCCTCCAATTCTTCCACGCCTTCCATAATGATGACAAGTGCGTTGCTCATGGGATATATTCAATCGTGCCCGAGCCGGGAAGCAACCGAAATGCTGTTTACTGACCCGAATCGCCGTCTTCGTTGAGAAACTCCGTGAAGCGACGAATACTGCTGTAGTAGCTTTCTGGATACGATTCAATCAAGTCGTTGTGTCCACCACCGCTGAACCAGGAAAAGAACTTTGGCTTCGGGGCCTTTTCCATCAGGGCTTTTCCGTGACTGAAGGGAACGACCCGGTCGTCTGAGCCATGAAGGAACAGAACCGGACAACGGATATTTTCAATGAGCGCAAGGTTGTCGAAAATATCCCACGGCAGGATGTTGTACCTTATCCCAACCCGGAAAACGCTTGTGAAAACCCCCTCAAGGATCAACCCAGCCACCTTTTCACGGGCAGCCAGCGCGACTGCGGGGCCGCCTCCAACAGACCGCCCATAAAGAATGATTTCCCGGGTGTCATAGCCAAACTGTTCCGGGATTGAATTGAAGATACCGCGGGCGATTTCATTGACAAGCCGCTCGGAAGGTTTTCCGTCACTGGTACCGTAGCCGGGATAGTCCCACGCGAGAACGGCAAACCCCATTTCCCTGAGGACCTGAAGCCGCTGCAATATCGATTGAAGGTCCTCCCCGTTGCCGTGGTGATAGAAAACCAGCCGGGAAGCCCTCTTGTTTTCAAGGAATACCATGGAAACCTGATTACCTTCCTCGTTGTAGGTAAACTTGAGGAGATCCGGCGAATCAGAATATCCGGGCGGCGGGGCAGGAAAGACGAGTTTGTTGGCAAAGAGAAACGCAAAACCGGCTAGCCCGATATAGCTGATCATCGGGATCAGTATTAGAAGCTTTATAAAACCCGGAGAAGGCGTGCTCGACATGACAATTATGAGAGGAATGCATTCCGCGCTATTCCGCCAGTCCAATTTTTCCGCCTGTTTGTGCAGTTGACTTAATCCGAGGTCCTTTTCTGATCCATTGTATGGAAGCCATTCGCCTCTATGACACGATGACCCGCACCGTCAGGGAACTGACCGCCGGCGCCTCGGACAAGTTTCGTCTCTATGTCTGCGGGCCGACGGTCTATGGGCCCGCCCATATCGGGAACTTCCTCACCTTTCTGCGTTTCGATGTCCTTTACCGGTTACTGCAACTGGGCGGTTACAATCCTCTGTACGTCCGCAACATTACCGACGTCGACGACAAGACAATCCGGCGTGCGATGGAACAGGCGATTGACCTGCAAATCTTCACGAAGAAGTGGACGGAACGATTTCACGAGGATTGTGACTTGCTGAACATGCTCCATCCCGATGTTGAACCCCGGGCGACCGAGCACATCGCCGAGCAGATCCAAATGGTTGAGAAGCTCATCGAAAAAGGGAATGCCTATGTGGGAGGAGACGGATCAGTCTACTACCGGGTGGCCGCTTTTGAGGACTACGGGAAATTATCGCATTTCGATCCTGAAGCACTCCAGCAGCAATCCACGACCAGCGCGGGTGCCACCAATCTTTCCGATGAATATGAACGGGATTCCATAGCCGACTTTGCCCTCTGGAAGGCCCATAAGGAGGCGGATGGGCCCGTTTTCTGGGAAAGTCCGTGGGGAAGGGGTCGTCCGGGTTGGCACCTCGAGTGTTCCGCGATGAGCCTGAAATACCTGGGTTCTGGCTTTGACCTGCACGGGGGCGGGGAAGACCTCTGCTTTCCACATCACGAGAATGAAATTGCCCAGAGCGAGGCAGCCACAGGGAAGCCCTTTGCTTCACACTGGATGCACAGCATTCATCTTCTTGTGGAGGGGAAGAAGATGTCCAAAAGCCTTGGAAATTTCTTTCTCCTGTCGGATCTGTTGGAAAAGGGGTTTCATCCGATGGAAATCCGCCTGGCTTTGCTTGGCGGGCATTACCGGCAGCAATTCAATTTCACAATAAATGGTCTGGGGGCCTCCAAAAGCGGACTCAGCAAGCTCGAATCAGGGGTGCGCGCGTTGCTCGAGGCAGCTGGCTTGGAGACCTCGGATTGGGAAAAGTTTGTCCAACCAGTCCTGCCTGCGGACTGGGGCCTTTTCCGAAATGCATGGAAGGCTCTTTGCAACGATCTCAACACGCCGGCCCTTCTGGGTGCCTTGTTTAACGCCTTAAAGAAGGCTCGCGCGAGTGCGGGGGATTCAACAACCGAAGCCACCGAATCACTGCAAGCTGCCGGAGCCCTCTTTTTTGTGCTGGGGGTTCGCCTTTTTGCACGGTCAGAAGAGGCACCTGCAGATGAAACCGCTCCCACGGAGATCCAGTCCCTGGCAGAGGAGCGCTGGAAGGCCAAGCAGAGCAAGGACTTTGCGAGGGCCGACGCCCTCCGAAGTGAAATTGCTGAAAAGGGATGGCTTGTCGTCGACCAGCCGGGTGGCTATATTCTTAAATCAAATTCTTAAACCGTTAATCTATTTTCGCCATGTTGAACCCTGGAGAACCTCGTCCCCGCAGATTACGCAAAAACACTGCTGTCCGTGACCTTGTTCGCGAGACCGCCATCGCATCCGCTGATTTGATCCAGCCACTTTTTGTCATCGATGGAAATGGAGCCCCCGAGGACATTTCCAGCATGCCGGGCCAACAGCGCCTCAACACGGACGATCTTTGTCGCGAAGGAAAAATCTTGCACGAGCTGGGCATTCGGGCAGTGGCCTTGTTTCCGTCCCTCAAAAGCGATCTCAAATCCGAGGATGGGGCAGAAGCGCTTAACCCGGAGACGCTTGTCCTGCGGGCTGTCCGTGCCTTGAAAGCAGCCGTTCCCGAGCTGCAGATTCTCACCGACATTGCATTGGACCCCTACACAACCCATGGTCACGATGGTGTCCTGACCACTGATGGATCGGATGTGGATAACGACCGCACGGTCGAAATCCTTTCGCAAATGGCCGTCCTCAACGCGGAAGCTGGTGCGGATTTTGTTGCTCCCTCCGATATGATGGATGGGCGGGTCGGCGCAATCCGCGTCGCCCTGGATTTGGCCGGCTTGAGCAGTTGTGGGATCGTTGCGTATGCCGCTAAATTTAACAGTGCCTACTACGGGCCCTTCC
Source organism: Oceanipulchritudo coccoides (assembly GCF_010500615.1). Lineage (NCBI taxonomy): Bacteria > Pseudomonadati > Verrucomicrobiota > Opitutia > Puniceicoccales > Oceanipulchritudinaceae > Oceanipulchritudo > Oceanipulchritudo coccoides. Next base: position 227,421 of record NZ_JAAGNX010000002.1, on the reverse strand, counting down.
GCGATGCAGTGGGTAGCTCCAAGGCGGCCGGAACGACCCTCCTGAGCAAGGCTACTTACCAATTGGATCCGGCAAATGCGCGGCAGGCCGAACGCGAACTGTTCCTTGATGAGAGTGAAGGAGCTGACATTTTAATGGTCAAACCGGCGGGACCGTATCTCGATATTATCCGTATGACCCGGGAAGGAACAACCCTTCCAGTTGCCGCCTATCAGGTGAGTGGAGAGTATGCCCAGATTCACGCTGCGGCGAATGCGGGCTGGCTTGACCTTAAAAGATGTCGCGATGAAAGCCTTCTTTCAATCAAGCGGGCCGGTGCGGATTTGATCCTGACCTACTTTGCCAAAAGCTGGGCTAGCGAGCAGAATTCCTAGGATGAGCGGTCGGCATCTTCGCCTTCCTTCTCTTCCTCTTCTTCCTCTTCTTCCTCGTCCCAGCGCATCGTCTCGTCTTCCTCGAGCTTCTCGGATTCTTCCTCCTTGAATTCGGGAATATCGTCGATTTCGTCTTCATCGCCCTTTGCGGACTCATCCTCGTCTAGTTCATAGCCCTCTGGGACATACTCGAGAATGGAAATAACTTCGACAAACGGATGAACCGCCTTCCCCTCCATGTATTCCTGGTTCTGCCGCTCGCGGATTTCATCCTCAAGTTCGTCCACAGTCAGGTTTTGGTCGAATTCAATGAGGTCGTTCAGCATTTTGACCCGGAAGCGCGTGATTGTGTCGAGAAAATCCGCGTAAGGGCCCTTTTCTTCATCAATTACATCCGGCAGGGCAAAATGGGTATTATCGTCCTCAAGCAGAGACTCCTTGTTTTTAACAAGGCGGACTTTCTCCTTCTTTTCCTCCTTCTCGATTTTCAAGGAGATGAATGCTTCGTCGACGAGATCGGCATCAAAACCGTATTCGCGAAGGGCATCGCATTGTTCGAGGATATAACTCATTTGGCGGGGATCGATCAGGCCAAGCCCGTCGACATCCCAATGAATGGCATCGGAAACTTCGACGACCCACCAGTTCATGTCTTCCCCGATTCGGGCAAGACACCAGTCCAATTTCTGATTTTTACTAGGCATGGATAAAAAGATTGATTGACGAAAAAGGGAAAGCGGGCGCCGGGGCAAGGATGAAGCACCGTTTAAACCCAGGAACTTTGCCGTGGGGCCAGTGCACGGGCCAGTGGCTTGGCGACAAATGGGCCCCGGTAGACAAATCCGGTATAAATTTGAACCAAGTGCGCCCCATTATCAACCATCGCTCCAGCTGTTTCCGGAGAATCTATTCCTCCAACCCCGATAATCGGGAGTTTGCCATTTGTTTGCCTGCTGATGTAGTTGACGACTTTCAGTGTCATTGAATGGAGCGGCTTGCCGCTTAACCCACCGGTCTCCTTCGAATTGGACATGGCGCCGGGCCGGGTGAGGGTTGTGTTGGTGGCTACTATTCCGTCGAGTCCACAATCCTGGATTACTTCAAGAGCTTCATCAATTTCGCGGTATGAAAGATCCGGGGCAATTTTCAGAAGCATTGGAGTGGCCGTCTGGCCAAGCTTGCGCGCCCGGTTATGGTTCACTTTGCAAAGTTCTCCGAGCAAGGTACGGAGGTATTCCTTTTCCTGAAGCTTGCGGAGATCGCGCGTATTCGGGCTGCTCACATTGATCGTGAAATAGTCAGCGTACTCGACCAGCAGCGAGAACGAGGCGGCGTAATCTTCCACCGCCTGGTCAAGCGGAACAACTCTGCTTTTTCCGATGTTAATGCCCAGTGGAATCCGGGATTTGCTTTTCCCGAGACTCTTCTTGAGCCGCTCTGCAACGACTTGGGCTCCGTCATTATTAAAGCCCATCCGGTTTATTATGGCGGATGATTCGGGGTACCGAAACACCCGTGGCCGTTCATTCCCGGGTTGCTGCTGATGGGTAATTGTTCCGATTTCAGCATGTCCAAACCCCAGGGCGGCGGCGGCCCTCCAGAAGCGGCCATTCTTGTCCATTCCTGCTGCGAGACCGACGGCATTGGGAAACTGGAGCCCGAATAGTTTAACCGGATGATGTCCCCGGACCATATTGAAACTCTCCATTATCCGGCAAAGCGGTCGCACCCGGCTGAGGTAGTCCAAGGCGGTAACACCCAAGTCATGGGCTTTCTCGGGATCCATCCTGAAGAGGACAGGCCGCACGACTTTCTCGTAATAATATCCCATCAGCTGAAGGTGTTTAGGTTATAACCAAAAAGGTGGGATCGCTCATTTTTCCCACTTCAGGGCGCCTTTCTTCATTTCATACACAAGGCCAGCGACCAGGAGCAGAATGAAGAAGAGGACCGGTGTGAGAATGGGAAGGTTTTGCGATAGAAAATCCCGGTAGACCAAGACCCACGGGATCAAAAAGACAATCTCGATATCGAAAAGGATGAAGAGCATTGCCGTGACATAAAATTTCACGCTGAAGCGGGCGGTTTGCTCCCCCTCAGGAGGTAGTCCACATTCGTAGGCAGAATCCTTGAAGCGGTTTTTGGGTCCACGCTGGCCGAAGATGTGGCTGAAAAACAGGACTGCCGCCCCGATGGCAAGGGCAAGGAAAACCTGAATGAGAACCGGTATATAATCCGACAGTTCCATAATTGCTGACAGAAAATGCCCTAAACCTTTATCCGCAAGGCAAATCAGTCGCTGCGTGGATTTGCTGAAGCGGGTTGGTTCAATTGAAACGGGAGCCCAAGCCCCAGATCAATCGAGTACTCAATAAACTCCGGGATGGATGGCAATTCCTCAAAACCCTCCTCCCGCCGTGCTTTGTTGATCAACTGGATAAGCCGCGTATCCATTACAACTGGATCAACGGAGAGCCAGAGCTCAGGCAGGCTCCGTGTATAATTGGCATTGAAAGCAGGCCCGGCTATGAACTGGTAGCTTTCAAGGGAAATGAGGTTGAGGGCCCACGTGGCCTGAAGTTCCGGAATCGAGGAAATTTCCGCCACGGCTACGGGCGCATTTGCCGGACTGTTGAAAAAACGGGTCCCGTTTGTGATATTCCAGAGGGAAGCATTCACAAGCGCACCGCTCAGGCCGGCTGATGGATGATGGCAGGCAACCGGGAGGTTTATCCAGAAGTCCACGCTCGTCACCAGATTCTCGGGGAGATAACTTTTGCGAGCTTCAATGGGATCGAGCTCAAGCTGATTACCGAGAATCGCACGCCCTAATGGCGTCGTGAATTCCTGAGGCAAGGGGCTGTCATAATACCAAACCGCTGACTTGAGTTCCTTCCGGTCGAGTGAATAAACCCGGACACCCTCGAAGTAGGGGCCCAACAGTTGAGTCCGGGAATGGGGTGGAAGAAAACCCGCATCTCGCAGCATTTCTGAACGGGCGTCCAGAAGGCACAGATCTTCGCGCTGAAATCCCCTGTCCAGAAGAGCCTCGATGACCGCCCTGACCAAGTCTGGAGGCGTTTGCAGGCCAGCCCCGGAACTGGTGTAGACCTTCAGGGCCGCCTTGCCTTGCCTTCCCGGTGCCAGCCTTTTCCCTGTCTCTTTTTCGAACTCGTCAAAAAGCGATTGGACTTCCCGGGCATAGGCAGTCTGGGAAAAGTCCTCCAATTGGACCTCCCATATTTTCCCGTTCAGCTCGCGTTTGGCGGTGGACTCAAAGCCCCAAAATCCGATTTCATCGGCATTTGCAAGGAATGCCAGCAAAGGCATTGCCAATAAGCAGCAAAGGGGTTTCATTACGTTAATTGGGTCTAAGGTTGGGAATTTGTCCAATATGAAACGAGCATTATGCAATTAGCTTGGAAGCAAGTTTGGTCTCTGGGGTTCATCCTTTTTTTCTTTTTTTCCGGATGCGGGGAAAGGGAACGACCGGTTGAAGACCTTGTCATGCAGGCGGAGACGCTGATGGATGCCGGTCAGATTGAGAGTGCTATTCTCATTCTGGAGCGATGCCAGGAACGTGCCCCGGAGCGAGTGGATGTGATGGAAGCCTTGGCTTTCGCCTATGCTGCTGAAGGGGATCCGATGCTGGCTTCGATGACGTTTGCCAGCATTGCAGAGATTGTTCCAGACCGTCCCGAGTACTATTTATACGCAGCGGAGTCCCTGCTCGAAGCCGGCGACTCGAAGGGAGCGGTTGGCCAGTACAACCGGTATTTGACCGTGCAACCCCTGGACCGGGCGGTCTGGGTCGCTCTGGCCGATCTCCAGATATCCCAAGGCGCCATGAATGAGGCCCTGGAAGCATTACTCGCTGCAGAGCAGGTCGAATCCCGCGCCGTCCAGCGCATTAAGATTGGAGAGCTTTATCTCAGGCGAAACAATCTTGCCCAGGCCCAGGTCTGGTTTGGTCGATCCCTCGAAAGCGGGTCCGATGTGCGGGACGAAGCACTCCTCGGATTATTGGAGACGGCCGTCCGCTCAAAGCGGTTTGCGGATGCCGAGTCGCTTCTCAAACAGCTCGACGCGGAATATCCCGGACGTCTTGATCAATCTGAAATCGACTCGGTTCGCGACCAGCTTCTTGTTTGGCGGGCGCGTCAGACAGCAGCCCAGGAGGCAGCAGCAGCATTTGAAAACAGCCGCCTTCAGACCGCCACCGAGGAAGCGGAAGCACTTGTCGAAGACCCTGAAGAGGGCGAAGGAGATGCTACCTCGACCCCTGCAATAGAGGTCACAACCGTGGAAACGGTTCCCGAGGGAAGCAGTTTGACCGTCAGTACGGAGGCGCTTTCCCCGGAGCCCACGGACCCGGAAATTGAAGCACCGGTGGAAGCGGTAGAAGTCAGTGTAAGTGCAATTTCGCCGGAGACCATGTCCAACGATTTGCTGGGACTCGCGCGAGCGAAGCGCTCGGTTGGGGAGACCATTGAGGCAATCCGCTATTACAAGCAATGCCTGATCCAAAATGACGCCCAACCCCTTGTCTGGGCCGAACTGAGCGAGGTTTACCTTGAATCGGGGAATGACCGTTGGGCCCAGGCGACTGCCAGTGAGGCGATGCGGCGTGATCCGGATAATCCCAAACTTGTCCTGCAGTATCTTCGGGCAGCCCAGCGCACCATGGGGACTGAGCGGCTTATCCAGGAAATGGAGTCTGCCTATAGAAAGTTTCCCGACCAACCCGAGATTATGGTTGTTCTGGCGCGCGCCTATGCGGGAGAAGGTGTTACGCGCAATGCCCGCATACTTTATAATAAATTCCTGGAGCAAGCACCCCTTACGCATCCTCTTCGTCCCGTTGTGGAGGATGAATTGAGCGCGCTGGGCCGGTAGCAAGGCAACACTTTCCTCCTGATATTGATGCCTTTCTTTTCTGAGGAGACTCTTCAAGCAGTGCGGGCCATTCCGCTTTACGATGTTGTCCGGCCGCATGTCGAATTGACGCGTTCCGGTCGGAACTGGCGTGGATTAAGCCCCTTTTCGCAGGAGAAAACACCGTCATTTTACGTGCTCTCTGAGCGCAATTTTTTTAAATGCCATTCCACCGGGCTTGCCGGTGACGGGATTCGTTTTATTCAGGAGACAGAGAAATTGACATTTCCTGAAGCGGTCGAGGCCCTCGCGGAACGCTTTGGCATAGAGGTTCGCTATGCAAGCGGGGCCGGCCCGGATCCAGAGGTGCGAAGCATGAAGCAGGCCCTGTTGGATGTACACGAGTATGCCCGGGACTACTATCACGAGGCTTTTCTGGCAATGAACCCTCAAGCTGAGGAGATTCGGCGTTATTGGGTCGAGCAGCGCGGGTTTTCACTCAAACTGGCCGATGAATTCCGGATTGGCTTTTCCCCGCCCGAAAGCCGTGAGTTGCTCGACAGGCTTAAGGGCAAAGGCTTCAAGCAGGATGTTCTGGCCGCAAGCGGGCTCTTTTACACTGGCCGCCAGCCAGCTGATCTGGATCGCTGGTTCTTTGTCTTCCGGGGGCGCTTGATGGTTCCCATTCGCGATATTCAAGGGCAGGTCATCGCCTTTACCGCACGCCAGCTGGATGTGACACCCCGCGATCATGCTTCGTGGAAGGCCAAGTACATAAATTCTCCTGAGACCCCCATCTTCAAGAAGAGCCAGTTGTTGTTTAACCTCGACCGGGCCCGTGAGGGAGTCAAACAGGCTGGCCGGCTATTGCTCGTTGAGGGCCAACTGGACGCCTTGCGTTGTTGGGACTGTGGGGTAACTGAGGCGGTCGCGCCCCAAGGAACGTCAGTCACCGAGGAACAACTTGCGCTTGTTAAGCGCTACACCGATCAGCTTACAGTTCTCCTCGACAGTGATGAAGCGGGGGTCAGGGCTGTCCTCCGATTGTTGCCGATGGCTTTCAAGAATCGTCTTCAAGTGACGGTGTTGGCTTTGCCCAAGGGAGAGGATCCCGACGATTTTCTTCGCTCCAGAGGTGCGGAAGGCCTCAAACAACTGGACCCCCAGACAGGAATGCATTTTGCCGGTCACTCGCTATTGCAGGGGGACAAACCCACTCCAGAGGGACGGGCCAATGCCTTGAACACCCTTTTCAAGATGCTTATGGAGTGCCCCAGTGCCGTTGTTCGTGAAGGGTATTTTGAGGAAGCTGTGCAGGTGACCGGTGTCTCTCGAGAGGCTGCGGTGGCTGATTTCAAAAGGCTTGCAAGGGAGTCTAAACCACCCAATCCCGCCCGTGTTGAAAGAAAAGAAAACAATAACGGAACAAAGGCTCCCGAAGCATTGACAATTCTGGAAGGCGACTTACTTTGGGCCGTTTTACAGAATGTTACATTGGCAGAAACGCTTGCGCAGGTCATTGACCATCAATGGATTAAACTCCAAATTATCGAAGGTAAGCTACTCTCACTCATTCTGGCACAGGCATTAGAGGATCATATTGAGAAGGCGGAAGACATCCATCTGCTTCTGGAAACAGATGAGGAGCGGGATTGTTTTGCACGTTATCTTGTGGATGAGCGCCCGCACATCGATATGGAATCTTTTGTCAACCTGACGATTGCTTCATTGGCCCGCCGTTATTGTCGCGAACAGGTCAGGGTCCTTAACCAGAAAATTTCAGAATGCGCCAACAATCCGGATGATCTCACCCAAATTCGTGACCTCATGAATCAGAAAAACGAACTCTTCCTTCAGATGACGAAAGGGGAGTTCCCATCCATTTCCCTGAATGGGTAGGAAACTAATTTAAATACTAATTATGCCAGCAAAAAAAGCACCTGCTAAGAAAGCCACTCGGAAAACAGCCTCCCCGGCCAAGAAAAAGTCGCCAGCCAAGAAGACAGTGAAAAAAGCCGCGAAGAAGGCTACCACGAAAAAGTCGACTCCAGCTAAAAAGGCCCCGGCTAAGAAAAAATCTGCCAAAAAAGCGACGGTAAAGAAATCCGCCAGCAAGGCTCCGGCGAAAAAGGTCGCCAAAAAGGCAGCCGCTAAAAAGACAACCGTCAAAAAAGCGGCGACCAAGAAAACAACGGCGACCAAGAAAACAGCTGCGAAAAAGGCGACCAAGAAGGCTGTTCAGAAAAAGTCACTTGCGAAAGAGGTAGCGGCCAAGCTTCGGGAACTTGCGGAAAGCAAGATCGAAGCAGCGGCAAAGGAAGGGAAAAAAGCCAAAGGCAAAGGCGCCGCATCTGAAGGGGACAAGGCGGCGGATGTGAACGATCGCATTCGTGCCTTGATCCGGAAATCCAAGGAACAGGGTTTTCTGACCTACAAGGATATCAATGAGCACCTCCCGGAAACCGTGGACTCCCCGGCCGAAATTGAGAACGTCATTACAATCCTTGAGAATCTTGATGTAGACATCATCGATTCCGAAGAGGTCGAAGGTTACAAACAGCGGCTCGAAGAATCAACCGAGGAGGAAGTCCGCAATGCGCAGTCGGATATTCTGGATGACCCGGTCCGGATGTACCTCAAGCAGATGGGACAGGTACCGCTACTTACCCGGGAAGAAGAAGTCGCGATTTCCAAGAGAATTGAAGAGGCGGAAATGCGCGCCATGGACACGCTATTTTCCATCGCCTTCACCAAGAATTTCCAACGTGAATTGGCTCAGAAGCTGATTGACCGGGATGAGCGTTTTGACCGCGTAGTGCTCGATAAGAAGATTGAAAGCCGGGAACAGTACTTCAAGTTGATCCCCCGACTGATCGAGCAGATCGACAGTATCGAGGTGAAGCTGGACGAGGCCTGGAAGAGCTTGAATAAAGCCAAGACCAAGGCCGAGAAGGAAAAGATCCTCAAGCGTTACAATAAGTATCAAGCGGAGTTGAAGCCAATTTTTCGTCGGTTCTGCTTCAAATTGAAGGTTTTCGAGGAGTACCTTGAAACCCTTGAACCGATGATCCGGGAAATCCACACAATGGTCGACAGCCTTGAACTTGCTGACAGGGCCAAGACAAGGCGTGGCCGCGCTATTGATGTGGACAAGGTCAGCCGCCGACTTTCGGAAATCAATAAACAGCTCCGTGTTGAGCCTCAGGAATTCCTCGAGATTCTCAAGGAGGTCCGGAAGGGCATGCGCAGTGCACATCGGGCAAAGACGGAAATGGTCGAGGCCAACCTCCGACTGGTTATTTCCATTGCCAAGAAGTATACAAATCGCGGCCTCAGCTTCCTTGATTTGATTCAAGAGGGCAATATGGGACTGATGAAGGCGGTCGAGAAGTTTGAATACCGTCGTGGATACAAGTTCAGCACCTATGCGACTTGGTGGATCCGGCAGGCCATCACACGCTCAATTGCCGACCAGGCCCGGACAATCCGTATTCCTGTCCACATGATTGAAACCCTCAACAAGGTCATGCAGGTCCAGAAGCAGTTGTTGCAGGAGCTTGGACACGAGCCCACCGCTGAAGAAGTAGCGGATGAGATGGACCTTCCGGTCGAGCGCGTGCAACAGATCATGAAAATGGCCCAGCAACCCATTTCCCTGCAAAGCCCGGTTGGCGACAGCGATGATACCAACTTCGGCGACTTTATTGAGGATAAGGGAGCCGATAATCCTTACGATATGACGGCCTACTCCCTTCTAAGGGAGAAAATCATGGATGTTCTGGATTCCCTCACGGATCGTGAACGTCGTGTGCTGAGCCTGCGGTTCGGACTTGTGGATGGATACAGTCGTACGCTTGAGGAGGTTGGGCGCCAGTTCAATGTGACGCGTGAGCGAATCCGTCAGATTGAGGCCAAGGCACTCCGCAAAATGCGCCACCCAACGCGTATCCGCCAGTTGCACGGGTTCTTCGAGCCGGAACACGTCAAGAATCAGCTCGAGCCGAATCCGTAATTAATTTTGGCGTGTCACCGCACTCCAAATAAAAAAGCCGCATCCTTTCGGGTGCGGCTTTTTTTTAAAGTCTGTCAGGCGGATCTACTTGATCTCACGATGCAGGGTGTGACGGCGAAGATTCGGATTGTACTTCTTCTTCTCAACGCGGCCTTGTTGCAGCTTCTTGTTGCGGGTCGACATGTAGCGTGAGACCGGCTTGTCCTCGGCCCGGGCTTCTGTGCATTCTAAAATGATATGTTCTCTCGGCATGGCTAAATTGGGTTAAAACGGGAGAAGCTGAGGGATTTCCCACTTGGTGCAAGTCAGAAATCCATTCAAGGGCTTATTTTTCAGCTTTCTCGACGGATTCCTCGTCATCCAGATGGCCCAGCAAGCTGCCTCCAACGACCGTGACCTTCTTGTAAATAGCCTTGGTGACCTTCTCCACGACCTCAGGATTTTCGGCGAGGTATTGCTTGGCGGCTTCACGCCCCTGGCCGATTAAATCCCCTTCGTAGGAAATCCAGGATCCCTTCTTCTCGAGAATCTTATGTTCCAGACCTAGATCCAGGACGGAGCCCGTCCGTGAGATACCCTCGTTGTACATAATGTCGAATTCACACTCCGTGAAGGGTGGGGCGACCTTGTTCTTGACGACCTTGATCCGTGTCCGGTTGCCCTTTACAGCGCCGGAAGTGTCCTTGATGGCGCCAATCCGCCTGATATCCATCCGGATGGAGGCAAAGAACTTAAGGGCCCGTCCGCCTGGCTGGGTCTCGGGATTCCCGAACATGACCCCGATCTTTTCGCGGATTTGATTCGTGAAGAGACAGACGCAGTTGGTCCGGTGGATGGCCGCGGTGAGACGGCGCATGGCCTGGCTCATCATCCGGGCCTGCAGGCCCACTGTGCTGTCGCCGAATTGCCCGTCGAGCTCGTTTTTGGAAACGAGGGCGGCCACCGAGTCGATGACGATAATGTCAATGGCGCCGCTCCGGATGAGGGTTTCGGTGATATTCAGGGCATCTTCCCCGCTCTCCGGCTGGGAGACCATGAGGTTGTCGATATCCACACCGACAATGCGGGCATACCGGGGATCGAGGGCGTGCTCGACATCGACAAAGACCGCGTTACCGCCGGCCCTTTGGGCCTGTGCGATGAGGGCCAGACAAAGGGTTGTTTTACCGGATGACTCAGGTCCATAGATTTCGCTGACGCGACCGCGCGGCAATCCACCGACGCCAAGTGCCAGATCAATGGAAGGGCAGCCAGTCGGAATGACATCGATTTTGACCTGGCTAGCCTGGCCGAGGCGCATGATGGCGCCGTCGCCAAATTGCTTGTTGATTGCGGAGAGGGCGAGGTCGAGGGCTTTCACGCCTTCGGCTGCGCTGGTTGGTGCTTTGGATGAACTACGTGCCATAGGAATTAAGAGTGAGGTTCTTTCTTTGTCTGACAAATTGAGTTTATAATTAAATTCAGGCAAGAAAAATGTGATTATATGTTCACTATACTGTAAGCCCCTTTGTTTTCATGTATTTGCGGCACAGCGGGTTGACGGATCACCCGACATTGGCATCTAATTTATGGCATGATTACAATTATATCGGGGACCAACCGGGAGAATAACAACAGTATCAAGATCAGCCGGCACGTTGCTGGAATCTACAAGGAGCTTGGTGAGCCTGTTGAGCTCCTGGATTTGCGGGATTTGCCCGCGGAGGCCTTTCTCCCCGGAGTCTTCACGGAAAAGCCGGAATCGCTGACCAGTAATTTCACCGACAAAATCCTTTCTTCCGATGGCCTTGTCGTTGTTGTCCCGGAATATAACGGGAGTTTCCCGGGGGTTTTGAAACATTTTGTGGATTTGCTTCCGTTTCCAGAAAGTTTCAACTGCCGACCGGTTGCCTTCATTGGGTTGGCTGCTGGGTACCATGGGGCTCTTCGTCCGGTTGAGCAGCTGCAGATGGTTTTTGCCTACCGCAACGCCCACCTCTTTAATCGACGGGTCTTTATCCCTTCTGTGCACAAAGTATTGGCTGAGGACGGGTCCGTCTCGGATACGGACCTGAAGAGCAGGCTGGAAGAGCAGAGCCGGCATTTTGTCCAATTTATCCAGGCTCTCAAGCCGTCGGCATAAGGAATTGTTGGAACAATCCAGCGAAAAGGGTATCATAAGGTATTATGAAGGCTAAGCTGTCTCTTATTCCGGTTGTTCTTGGCATTGTTCTCCTGAACGGATGCGCAAGCCGCTACACGGTCCGGGTCGATGCATTGAGCGCGCCCAACACGGGAAGCTCCACGCCACAAACCTATGTTCTGGCGAGTGATCATCCGGAAGTCGAAACAGCGGATCTCTTTTTCAAGGAGGTTTCAACCCACATCAATACCTTGCTTCGGAAGAATAACCTGCGTGAGGCGCAAGCGGGGGAAGGGCCGGACTTACGAGTTGGGGTCAAAGCCTTTCTCTCTGAACCGATGGTGGAGACAAGAAGTTATTCCGAGCCAATTTATGTCGAATCAAGGGGGCATTTCAGGACCGTAAGAATTCCTGTTGTGAATAGTGATGGTAAATTCATCCGCTATGCCTACCGAGAATACTGGACTCCTCCCCGGACACATTTCGCAGGCTATGTTGATCGTGACCAGCAAGTGACCGTATACGAAAAGATACTCGTCTTGAGCGCAAAACGCCTGGGAGCCAATGGACAGCCGGGCGAGGAGATGTGGAATGTTAAAGTTTCGCTACGCAGCCAGAGCACGGACTATCGGCAAGCCCTTCCCTATATGCTTCTTGCGGCCAAACCATACATCGGAAAGCGAACAAAGGGAGAGGAGGAGATTGTCATCAAGGATGATGATCCGGGACTGCTTCAGTTTCTTGGTGGTGAGCGCGATGGCCGATAATCCTGACGAGCTTTTCGATGTAGTTGACCGCGAGGATCGAGTGGTCGGGCAGGCTCCGCGGGGAGTGGTTCACGCGGAGGGTCTTTTGCATCGGGCCGTGCATGTTCTTGTGCAGCGCCAGAATGGCGACTTCTTCCTGCAAAAGCGCTCGATGGAAAAGGATTGTCATCCGGGTTGCTGGGACTCCTCCTCAAGCGGACACCTGGACAGCGGTGAAGCTTATGATGAGGCGGCAGTCCGTGAGCTTCGTGAAGAACTGGGGATCGAGGTGGATCAGTTGGCCCAAATTGCTTCATTGCCAGCGAGTGAAATGACCGGACAGGAGTTTGTCCGCATCTATCTTGCCCGCCATGAGGGGCCGTTCACCTTGCATCCGGGGGAAATCTCCGATGGACGCTGGGTCTCCGTTGAAGAATTGAATAAGTGGCTTCAAGAAAGGCCCGGAGATTTTGCCCCGTGTTTCCACGAGGTCTGGAAAACAATCCGGACCACCTGAAGGCGGGACTCCAACGAGATGGCAGACCTCGCTTACTTGAGGAGATGCTCCTTTGTGAGGAACTTCACTATGTAGTCGAAGGCTTCTTCTGTCGTATCAACGATCTTGAAGAGGTTCAGGTCCTTCGGGGAGATGACGCCCCATTCGACAAATGTATCGAAACTGAGAATACCGTTCCAGAATTCCGACCCAAAAAGGACAATGGGTACCTTCTTTTCAACCTTTCGGGTCTGGATAAGCGTCAAGGTCTCAAAAAGCTCGTCCATGGTTCCGAATCCACCCGGAAAGACCACCAACGCCTTTGCGAGGTAGATAAACCACCACTTGCGGACAAAGAAGTAATGAAATTCAAACTGCAGGTCGCGTGTGACATAGGGGTTGAGGCCCTGTTCGAAGGGAAGGCTGATGCCGAGGCCGATGGAGGCCCCTCCGGCTTTGCGCGCCCCGCGATTGGCGGCTTCCATGATGCCGGGACCGCCGCCTGAACAGATCAGGAATCGCCTTTGTTTGGAGGTCAGCGACATGGACCATTTGGTCAGCTTGTGCGACAAGTCCATCGCATAATTATAATATGGCGCATTGCGCAGGTTTGCCTTGGCCAGCCTGAGTTCTTCCTTGTCTTTCTGGGAGAGACGCTTTTTTCCAGCAAACCGTTTTTCAAGCCCTGCGAGCCTGCTCTTGGCTTCCTTCAAGGGCATTGTCCGTGCAGAACCAAACATCACGATCGTATCTTCGATGTTCTCCTCCTTGAAACGCCTTTCGGTTTCTTCCAGCTCACACAGGATGCGAATCTGCCGTGCCTCTGGACTGTTCAGGAAATCAACGTTCTTGTAGGCCCGTGGAGGCCATGCTTCAGCAATTTTTTTTGTCATGGGGAATAACTACAATTTAGGAATCCTTTGATTCTGACCGATTTCTGAAGAGATGGAAAGCCTTTTTAGGCTTCTTAATTTCCTTCATAACCTCCTTTGTCAGCGGAATGTCCACATGAACCGTGTGCATGTCATCGCCTTCTTTTTCCTCGGCCCCCATTTTGCGGAAGAGCCCCATCATGGGCGTATTGTCCCTGTCGACTTGGGCCCACAAGTGAGTCAAACCCCTTTGATGTGCGGTTTCCAGCATGCTTTCCAGAAGAGTGCGCGCCATTCCGACACGCCGCTTGCTTTCCGAAACGACGAACGCCATCTCAGCACCCTTTTTATCTGCATCAAGGTAGTAACGGCCGACCGCGTGAATCACTTGTCGCGGTCCCTGGAGTTCGACAATGGCAATGGCGAGGTCGTGGTTTTGGTCAATTCCGACAAGCTCGAAGGCTCGCTCACGGCTCATGCGGGTAACGGTAAACCCGTAGCGGCGGACAATCGTCTCCTCGGTATGGGAATAAAAGAATTCCTGCAGCCTGCGGTCGTCAGCGGCCCCAAGGGGGCGGAGGATGTATTCCTGTTCATCGCGCAGGACTATCTTTCGGATCCTAATACCGTGGGCGGCATCCTTGTAGGGTGGTGGAAGTTGAAAATAAGGCGGTACCAAGTGATGCTCTCTTGCCTTCTTGAGCAAGTCCTCGCGAAAATCAGGATGGGCGATCTGGATAAGCTCTTGAACACGTTCCTGGATCGTGCGTCCCCGCAGGCTCGCGATGCCATGCTCAGTAACCACATAGTGGACATCCGATCGATTACATCCAACACCCGCACCCATGGGTAGGTCTGCCACGATACGTGAAAAGCGCTTTCCTTCATCGTCCACGCCGGATGAGGCCAAGGCAATGATCGGTCTGCCGTGCAGGCTCATCGCCGCGCCGCGAACAAAATCCACCATTGAGCCGACCCCGCTCCGGAAAAGCCCCTGTACCGAATCGACAACGGTTTGTCCGGTGAGGTCCATCAGCAGAGCACCATTAACAGAAACCATGTGCTCGTTACGGGCGATGCTAATTGGATTGTTTGTGAAATCCGCGGGACGAAAGTCAAAATGCGGATTTGTGTTGAGAAATGAATACAGTTCACTTGTTCCAAGTGCATGGGAGGCGACGACCTTTCCCGGAAGAAGGGTTTTCCGGCTATTGTCAATCACGCCCTCCTTGAACAGGTTCATGACCCCATTGCCGATGACCTCAGAGTGTATTCCCAGGTGCCGATGCTGACGGAGTGCGGCAGCGAGGCCGTCCCCCACGGGACCGACCCCGAATTGAAGAGTATCGCCATTACGAATCAACTGGGCCGCATATTCCCCTATCTGTGAGAAGACCGGATCCTCCTCGCTTGAGATCAGCTCCGGCAGGGGAGCCGAAAACTCAAGGGCGTAGTGAATTTTAGATACATGGACATGACTTAGCCCGCCTGTCCTTGGCATTTCAGGATTCACTTGGGCGATCACGACCCTGGCAGTCTCGATGGCCGCAGGAGTCCATTCAACAGAAGGCCCAAGCGAGCAGTAGCCGTATTCATCGGGAGGGGAAACCATGATGAGCGCGGCATCTATTCGGATGGTTCCATCGCGGTAAAGAGTCGGGATGTCGGAGTAATGAACAGGTGAGTAATCGGCATCACCCTGGTTGACGAGCTCACTCAAACGGGCATCCAGGTAAAAGGCGTTGGTCTTGATCCCCGGATATTTTTTCCTGTCCAGCCAAGGCGCCGGGGGGAGGGTGAGGCCCTGCATGAGCTCGAGATCCTCAATGTCTTCAACATGCTGGAGAAGGTCTTCAACCAATGCATGCGGACATGCAGCCCCTGAGGCGAGATGTATACGCATGCCTGGCCGGAGGCATTTGCGCCAGTTGGGTGCGGGGGGTAGGCTGGGTGTGATGGTGCTCATACTCATACAAAGGAGCATGGTTTCAGGGTTGCAAGGAAAGCTCCTGACTCCAGTCGCGATCCATTCCCATATAGGAGATGGCGTGTTGCAGACTGCGTTTCACGACAAGAATATAATTATCCTTGGGGTGATAGTGGGAAAGGGTTTCCTGGTTGACGAGTTCCAGCCGTTCCTGGGGAGAAAGACTCGCCGGATAAGTGGCCATGACGATCCGTGCGAAAACGAAAGGATTATCCGGGTTTTGATTGTCTCTCAAAGGGGCGGAGAAATAGGGGCTGACAACCAGGATGGAATGGTCCGTCTCCACATTGGACAATGTCTCAAAAGAGACTGGTCGGTAGCCCATATCCCGAAAGTGCGATTCGAGGGATTTTTTAACTCCAAGCGCATCCGGAGCCTCTGATCGCCAGAAAAGCTGGCCTTCTTCGTTAACGACATAAGACAAGTCGCCCAAGGGTCGTCCATTGGCATCGATGAGCAAAGGGGGGAATACATAGACTCTTCTCACATTACCCACTCCCTGAGGAGCGGCGTTGGCAGTCAGGAATACCTTGGTCACACCCTGCTTTGGGATATATGCTTGAGCAGGAGCTTGAGTTTGGCCCCCTCCGGTTGTCTGGCATCCAACAAACAGAAGAATCGGAAACAGGAGGACCGGTAAGACAAGCCCGAGGAATTTTGCCTTTAATTTCATCACTTCAGACCGCCGCACTATAGACATCTGGGTGCTGACTTCAATCCGGAGTTTGTCCGGGAATAAAAAAAGTGCCGCCATTGCTGGCGGCACTCTGTTAAAGATGATTAGAAAAGCAGTTTACCACTGGAAGCTAACACCACCGCGGACAACGCTTTCTTCGAAGTCGGAAGTGGAGGCAGCACCGAAGTTGATCTGCGTGTTTTCATTGACGCGACGGGAGTAGCTGATTGCCAGACCCAGTTCGTCTTCGAAGTATGCCGCGTTGATGTCCAAGGCGTTTTCCATGCCCGGAAGGATAGTGGAGTGCGTAAGGGCAGCCACCATCGAGATACCGCGAGCATTTCTTTCGATTGATTCCTTGTTATCAGCAATGTCGCCGATGTTCTTGCTAACAAGAGCATAATGAGCGGACAATGTGTCATTGTTAGCAGCAATGCCTGCAGCCAATTCAGCGTCAGCAGCCTGGTAACCGGCAACGATAGCCGAGTCAGCAGCCTGGTAGCCGGCAACGATCTCATCATCAGCGGCAGCGCGAGCAGCAGCTTCGTCAGCAATGGCGGTTTTGTTAAGGTCGATATCGCCAATGTTCTTGGAAACCAAGCCGTAATGCACGGAAAGCGTGTCATTGTTGGCAGCGATGCCAGCAGCCAATTCAGCATCGGCAGCGATGTAACCAGCAGAGATTTCATCGTCAGCGGTGGCCCGAACAGCAGCTTCGTCAGCGATTGCTGCGATGTTCGCAGAAACCAGACCGAAATGCGTATTCAAGGTGCCTTCCACGTCGGCAACTCCACCAGCGCTCAGTGTGCCCAATACAGTAGCATCACCAGAAACGAGAAGATTTCCGCCGTCTCCGGGGATATCCGATACGCTTACCAGAAGAGCTTCCTGTTCAGGGGTGAGTGAGTCGGCGATGGTCGGATCAAGGATCAGCTCACCTTCGAGGGCAGTTCCGACAAATGCGGGATCCCAGTTTTCAGCAAGGTCGAGTAATCCGAGTTCAACAAAAACACCAGTGTCAGGATCTACGTATCCACCAATGTTCACAAACTGTGCTGACTGACCGGCGAGCGGCTGGTCGGCATTGTAAACATCATTACGGACTGCGCGGGTGTAGGCGAAGGTTTCTTCCTGTCCCTGATTGCTGAGCAATGTCAAGTTGCCGTTGGTTTCCGCGATAATGCCACTGTTGTCGAAGTCTTCTTCGCTGATCGTGGCTCCGCCGAGCTGCGTGTATACAGGTGTTGTATCAGCAACTGGGTTGATCAAGGTGCCCAGATCTTCCGGAATGGCAGGGTTAACGCCCAAGCCATCGTCGTTGATCCCAAAGGCAGCATCCGTTGGAGCGGTTTGAATTGTGACCGTCCCGTCGACATTGACGTCTTCATTGACGTCCAGGCCGAATAAGGCAGACGGGAGAAGTGCTGCCAGAATAACGGTCCCGACAACGCTGGATTTGGTATTTTTCGATATAGTTTTCATATACATTTGTTTGTTCAGTTTTCGCTTTTAGGACAAAGTCCGTCTAAGTTGATAGCTACAGTTAAGCATTATCCAATCACGTTACAATCCTGCTTTGACAGTCATTGCAAGTTAAATTTTCCCAGTCCCGGAGCCTGATCGGGCCCTAACGATGCGGGCTCAGCCCCCCGAAAGCCAGGTCCCAGATGTGCCCCTCAAATGGTACACCGCATATCCCGCTGTCAGATTTGGGAGAAACGAAGTCCGTTGTCGCCAGTCGCCCTTGAGAAAGATGGTATTGGCGATGTCGATTCCTTCCTTCGAGGCAAACTGGTTGAATCCCTTGATCGTGACGGGATTGTAGGGGTGGCCGGCATCCCAGGATAGTGGAAAGACCTCATTTGTCGGGCGCGAGCCGGTGCGGAGGGTGGACCAGCGGTTTAGCCAGTAACCATGGTTGACAAAGCCGACAGCGACGTTGCTGGCGACACGCAGTGACGCGCGGATCAATTCACCGGGGTGGGCGAGCTCCTGAACCATTCGGGAAAGAATGACCCAGTCGAAATAGCCATCGGGAAACTCTTCCAGAAGGGATTCTGCGGCGCCATGGTAGACCGGGACTCCCCGTTTGACGCAGGACTGTACTTTTTCCAGGCTGGCATCAACCCCCAGGGCGCGTGCCGAGCGGGTCCGGATGAGATGCTCAAGGAGGATTCCGCGTCCGCAACCCACATCCAGCACGCTTTGCCCCTCATCAATCCATTCGGAGATGATCTGCAGGTCGGTTTCCCGTTTGATTTGGTGGCGTGGCATGGCGGATCAGGCGTTCAGGAAGTTGTGGACCAGCTGATACAGGTCGGGAGCGTTCACGAGGAAGCTGTCATGTCCAAGCGTCAAATCGAGCTCCGCGTATGAGGCCTCACATCCACAACGCAGAAGCGCGTGGACGATGGCCCGATTCTGGGCGGGCGGGAAGAGCCAGTCGCTCTTGAAAGCCACAACAAGGGTCCGCGCACGGATGGCCTTGACCCGGTCCTCAAGCTGGCCTGATTCGCCGAAGAGATCGAAGCGGTCCAAGGCCTTGGTCAGGTAAAGGTAGGAATTGGCGTCAAAGCGGCTGATAAAGCTCTGTCCCTGGTAGCGTAAATAACTTTCAACTTGGAATTCCGCATCAAACTGCGAACGGGCTTCATTGGGCTTCACTTTGTCCCGGCCAAATTTTTCCTCGAGGCCGGCATCGCTGAGATACGTGATGTGAGCCATCATACGGGCAACCGCCAGTCCTACATTGGGGCCCTTCCCGTCCCCGTAAGCGCCGTTTTGCCATTCGGGATCCTGCATCACGGCCAGGCGACCCACTTCGTTGAAGGCGATGGCCTGTGCGTTCTGGCGCGCGGTGGTCGCCATCGGAATCAGCTTGCGGACAAAATCCGGATAATCGATGCCCCACTGGAGAACCTGCATTCCGCCCATGGAACCGCCGATGACCGCATAGATTGACTCCACGCCGAGCCCTTCGCGAAGCAACAGATACTGCGAGCGGACCATGTCTCGGATCGAGACTAGCGGAAAGTCCATATTGTAGGGGTTGCCGGTCTCGGGATTGATGGATTTCGGTCCAGTCGAGCCCTGGCAGCCGCCAAGGCAATTGCTGCAGATGATGAAGTACTTGTTCGTATCGATCGGCTTGCCCGGCCCGATCATGTTATTCCACC
The DNA here is from genome assembly GCF_010500615.1 of Oceanipulchritudo coccoides. Classification (NCBI taxonomy): domain Bacteria; kingdom Pseudomonadati; phylum Verrucomicrobiota; class Opitutia; order Puniceicoccales; family Oceanipulchritudinaceae; genus Oceanipulchritudo; species Oceanipulchritudo coccoides. Next base: position 208,085 of record NZ_JAAGNX010000002.1, on the reverse strand, counting down.
AGCCCTGTTTCTTGTCGTTCAGGTTGTGAATGCCCGCGCAGTGATGATCCCCGCTCAGGGCGTGACAAATCAGGATGGCGTTGTCCTTCTGCGGGTTCAGCTTCCCGTAGGTCTCGTAGCGCAGCGTAAACCCGGGAATTTTCTCCCCCGATTCAAAGGTGAAGGCTCCCGTGTGGACATAATCCTTCCATCGGACGAGTCCAATTTCGCCCGGATGTGTTTCCGTGGATTCTGTCGGCGGGTCAATCATCTGTCTTTTAATGAAAGCTTCCCCCGCATTTGCGCGAGCTTCCAGACAGCGACCGTTATTTGGTGGAGTGCTTAATTCCGCAACACCTTTTCCGATTCCGGATCGAAAAGGTGGACCTTTTCCATGTTAAAGTACAGTTCAACATTCTGGGTAATTTCATATTTGTCCCCGGAATGGACCTTGGCGATGAAGCTGTGGGCGCCACTGTCCAGGTAAAGGAATGTTTCCGCCCCCATCGGTTCGGAGACTTCCACTTTCGCTTTTGAACGCACGGTCGGATCGATGTCGGTTACCGTGTTTGCGTCCGCGATATCCTCTGGGCGAATCCCGAAGACAACCTTGTTTCCCACATGGGTTATGCCTTTCGCGGCCAGGTTGTCACTCAACTTGATTTTAATGGGCGCACTGCCGGGATTCTCCTCTGTGAACCAGACCGAGCCGTCCTCCTTCGTCAGCGTACCGTGAAGGAAATTCATGGGAGGGCTCCCGATGAATCCCGCGACAAACATGTTTTCCGGACTGTTGTACAGTTGGAGCGGTTCGGCCACCTGCATGATATCCCCATCTTTCATGACGCAGATCCGGTCGCCCATGGTCATCGCTTCCACTTGGTCGTGGGTCACGTAGATCATGGTCGCTCCAAGGCGCGCGTGCAGCTTGGAGATCTCCGTCCGCATGGACACCCGCATCTTGGCATCAAGGTTGGAAAGGGGCTCATCAAAAAGGAACACTTTGGGATTGCGGACAATGGCCCGACCCACTGCCACACGCTGGCGCTGACCACCCGACATGGCTTTGGGCTTGCGTTCAAGCAACGACTCGATCCCGAGAATTTCCGCCGCGGCCATGACGCGCTTGTTGATTTCCTCTTTGGGCTTTTTTTGCAATTTCAGCCCAAAGGCCATATTTTCAAAAACTGTCATGTGCGGGTAGAGGGCGTAATTCTGGAAGACCATTGCGATGTCACGGTTCTTCGGCTGGATATCATTTACGACCCTCTTACCAATGGAAATTTCTCCCTCCGTGATTTCCTCAAGCCCGGCGATCATCCGCAATGTTGTCGACTTGCCACATCCCGAGGGCCCGACCAGCACCATGAACTCGCGGTCCTTGATATCGAGGTTGATCCGCTTCACCGCCCCGACGGGCGGGGTTTTCCCCGAGGCAGGGTAGATCTTAACAAGGTCCTTCAGGGATACTTCGGCCATGGAACGAGCTTACTGCATTATTCTTTTTTAGGATACTTCAAAATGCAGATTATCGTCACTCAAGGCTTAATCCATATTACAGGATCTGCTCGGGCTCGTAGGCGGCGGGTCTTATCCACTTCCATATCATTGAGGCTTTACCTTGGCGCGTGAGTTTGTATCCGTGAAAGCGAGGAAAGACACGATATGGGTTTGGATAGAAGTGATTTACTCGAGCGGATACGCACGGCCGGAGTCGTCGGGGCCGGGGGGGCGGGGTTCCCGACTCACCGGAAACTGGATGCGCAGGTCGAGCATGTGATCGCCAACGGCGCGGAGTGCGAACCGCTGCTGTACAAGGACCGCGAGGTCATGCTGCAGGAGTCGGTGCGTCTGATGGAAGGACTACGGCTGATGCAGGAGATAACCGGTGCGACCACCGTCACGATCTGCGTGAAGGAGAAGAACGCGGATGTGATGGACGTCCTTCGCCCGTTGATGGAGCCACTCGGTTTCCGATCACTGGTTTACCCGAATGTTTATCCGGCTGGGGATGAGTATGTGCTGGTGCATGCGGTGACCGGAAGGCTGATTCCTCCGGGCGGGTTGCCGCTTCATGTCGGTTGTGTGGTGGACAATGTGGAGACGATCATCAACGTGGCAAAGGCCGTGGAAGGCATCCCGGTCCATGAAAAATGGGTCACGGTGACGGGCGAGGTGGCCGAGCCGAAGACTTTCAAGGTCCCGTTGGGCACCTCTTTCCGGGAATGTATTGAAATGGCGGGCGGGCTGACCTGTGAGGATCCGGCCATTCTGACCGGCGGTGTCATGATGGGGGGCCTGTCCTTCGACTTGGAAGCACCCGTCACGAAGACAATCGGCGGGTTGATTGTGCTGCCGTCCGACCATTACCTTGTCCAGCGCAAGGGTGCCCCAAAGGAGACCTACACGCGCGTTGGTCACGGGCAGTGTGACCAGTGCTCAATGTGCACGGAATTGTGCCCGCGTTACCTGATGGGCTACCCAATCGAGCCGCACAAGGTGATGCGCAACCTGCTCATGACCGGGGAGGACAAGCAGCGGACCAGCCTCTGGGCGGAGTTCTGTTGCGAGTGCAATATCTGCTCACTGATTGCCTGCCCCGAGCAGCTCGATCCCAAAAACATCTGTGTCGATGCCAAGGCATTGCTCCGGGAGACAAAGACCAGCCGCACCGAACAGGAACTGGAAGTCCTCACCCGCGGGATTCATCCTGCCCGGCACGGGCGGGAAGTGCCCATCAGCCGCCTTTACCGGCAACTCGGGCTGAACCCGTATGACCGGCCGGCAAAGTTTGCCGAGGCAAGCGCACAGCCGGCATCGGTTAGGATCCCGCTTCGCCAGCATATCGGCACTCCGGCCAGTTCCTCAGTGGAGCTGGGCCAGCAGGTCAAGGCCGGGGAGCTCATCGGGACGGTTGCGGTCAAAGACCTTGGTTGCCCTGTGCATGCGGGTATCGCCGGAACGGTATCGAAAATCAACGGGTCGGAGATTATCATTTCGGCATAAGCGAATTTCACCGAGGAAACAAAAATGGATTTAAAACAAAACGGGACTTCAATCGGGCTTGTGGAAACCAGCAGCATCGCGCGCGGAATTTACGTGGCCGACACGATGATGAAGGCCGCCGATGTGCAGATTATCGTCAACCGGACCATCTGTCCGGGAAAGTACATGGTCCTCGTCGGGGGTAGCGTGGCCAGGGTTTCGGCAGCCATTGAGGCTGGTGTACAGGCCGCCGCTCATACCTGTGTCGATCACTTCACGATCGCCAATGTCCACCCGGAAGTCTTTCCAGCCATCAGCGGGGTGACCCACCTTCCCGAGATGAAGGCCCTTGGGGTAATTGAAGGATTCAGTGTTGCCTCGGTCATCAAGGCAGCCGATGCATCGGTCAAGGCCGCTGACGTCCAGCTGGTCACGATTCACCTGGCCATGGCGATCGGCGGAAAGGCATTCGTCACTCTCACCGGGGATGTTGCCGCTGTGGAGGCGGCGGTGCAGGCCGGGGCCGACGTCATTTCCCGGAAGGGCATGCTGGTCGAGAGTGTTGTCATCGCCTCCCCAACCCCGGAGATCGTCTCGGAGTTTGTTTGATCCCCTCAGTCCCTCCATCCTGTGAACACAGGATGACGTGACCATTGGAACTTGTGCTACAGTTGCAAATCCTTCCCTTGTTCAGTTACCTTGTGGGTGGAGGTACCCTGACACCCTCGCACACAGATGGCCAAGTTACCAAGCATACGAATCCAGATCTTTCTCTTTCCAGCCCTCCTGTTGCCGCTTGCGGCGCAGGCCGGCTATGACTTTGACAGCGTCTTTCCCGCGCCAACCGTCTGGACGGCAGGTGGCCCCATTGCGACTGTTTCGGATATCTATGACCCAGTGGATGCGTCCCCGTGGTCGGTGAGTTTCCCCGAGACGGATGTCTTCGCCTTTTCGCTCAAGGGGACAAGCAGCAGCCTGGGCAACTGGACGGTCCGCGTCGGCAAGGGCGGGCAGATCTTTTCGATCCGCGCCAACGGGGATGAGTGGATCCCGCCGCAATTCAGGGGTGGAGCAAATCCTGACCGCGCTCCTTGGGTGGATGAAGTGACGATGCCGGTATCAGTCAACACTACTCTCAACACGGAAACAGACCCGTATTTCATCCACGGGGCTGGCATCTACCTTGATGATCCACCTTACACCGACACACCCTTTTTCAGCCCGCTGCTGGCTTCTGCCATCAACTCGCCGGCAGGCCAACTGGTAACAGCCAACTGGAGCCAGCATGCGCATGTTCCGACAATCCATAAGTCCGGCCAGATTCTCTTCCAGCGCATCACCGACCGGGGTGAGGGAATCCTTGAGGTGGAATATGTCCTGCATAATGCAGGCGACGAGGTGCTGGATTTTTTCAATTTTCCCTGGACGGGCGTGAGGCGGAGCAGCCTTCCCAATCATTACATCTACAATGGCGGCCTGCGCGTCCTTTCCGGTGGATTATTTTCCGATCCGAACCTGACGCTATTGAGCGCCACCGACGGCTATGCCAGTTATGCAGAATCCAGCGCTTCCGACGCGCCGAGCCTTACCGTGGTTTTCGGGCAAACTACTCCGTCCGGCGCCCGGCGTGCTTCGGAGTGGCGGTGGGGTGCGGCCTCCTCGCAGAGCGAGCCCTTCCCCGTCGACGAAACCTCCTGGCGGAACTTTTACGTCAGTGCCGTGCGCCACTTCATCACCCTGAACCCGGGAGAAACGGTCCATGTCCGCTATTTCCTTGTCATCGGCCGGGAATCGACGACTACCGGGCTCATTGCGACGCATGGCCTGGTGGCCAAGGCCGGACTTACCCCGTTGACCTATGCGTCGACCGACCCCGGCATTAGCCAGCCCTTGTATGCATCCCTTGCCGGCCCCCCGATTGAGCCAGGCGCAACCGCTGGTGCCACCCAGGACCCGTGGTTCCATGTTTCCTCCGTTCCGATACCCGGTTGGCGGCCCCTGCTTGTGGAAAGCGGCACGTTGCCGGCTGACGCTACCGTCAATTCACTCGGTGCGACAGCCCCCATTCAGAACATCATCATCAGCCAGACCACTGGCGACACAACCGGTGTGCCGGTGCGTTGGGATCTCGACTTTCAGCAGTCCGGCGGGCAATCGTTCAGCCTGACGGAGACACGAACACTCGACGCCTTTGTGCTGAAGTGTGGGAGCAATTCCAGTTTTGGATCGGGGACCCATGTCCTCAAGATCTGGATCGGCGCGTTTAATGCCCCGAATCCGGTCTTGCCCGGCAATGCGTATTTAATAGACGTCCAGAATACCAACTGGCTGGCGGGGGATTTTTATGCCTTTGATATTCCCGATCTGGAACTGCCGGCTGGGGACTATGCTTTCCAGATCGGTTGGACCACACAGGATCCTTCACGCCCGAATATCTCCTTCAAGCGGGCCGATGGGGAAGGGGACTACGCCGCTGGAGGGCGTCTTTTTTCAGGCAATTCACAACCTCCGTTCAATTCCACACCGGATGACGGAAAGGACTTGGTATTCTTCCTGGTCGAATCATCGGGTTCGCCGACCGACATTGTCCTGACAGATAACTTCTACCAACTGGCGCACGCCGGGGGAGCCCCGGGTGATGGCTTCTGGCGCCCCTATAACGGCAATACCGACCAGTGGCGTCTGCTCGGGTTTGTTTCGCCCACAACCGGTGGAATCGAGGACTTCGGCACCGAGGCCGAACTCGTCAACAGTTTGCTCCTTTCACCCAACACGATCGAAGGGGGACTCAGTCAGGTCCTTTACGCCGGCACCGACGGGGCTTCTGCAATTACCCAGGAAATCCTTGCGGATTCCGGAGACTTGCTTCTGCGCCACCGGGTTCCGGTTGGCTGGAACTATTTTATCGAGAAATCCTTGGATCTTCAGGGCTGGTCAGGCTTTACCTCTCCTGATGTCGGGACAAATTCCCTGATCGATCAAGCGATCGAATCCCCAGATGGAGTCACTCCCAGACTCTTTTATCGCATTGATTATTCAGTCCCGGCTCCCTGAGCGCAAGGGCGCTTGAATTCTGGATTTACAGTCATCCCGTAAAGACGGGATACCGGATCACCCGGTGAATTTGCTACGATTGTAGAGCGTTTAATGGCGCTCCGTCCTAACCCCGCAATCAACCCTTGTTGAAAGAAAAATGAAGAATTCATTCTACCCCATTCTCCGGAAATCCCTTTCCGCGTCCGCTGCCCTGCTCGCCTTGGCATGCACCGTCCATGCCGACACACTTGCATTCATCGCGGCCGACGACGATTACGCAACGGTTGCCAATTGGAACAATGTCACTGCAGGAGCCCCGGCGACGGCGCTGCCCTCAGCTGGCGATACGGCCGTTATCAACGGTGGCAGGATCGCCAACCTGGCAAGCGATGTATCTGGATCTGTTCCCACCTCGCTAGTCATTCCGAACAACACAAGTGAGGGCACCCTGAATATCGATGCGGGCGGAGCCCTTGTCGTTACCGGTCTCGTGGTCGATTCCACGAATGACGGGATTGGCACTGTCAATATCAATGGTGGGGCCTTAACCGTGAACGGGACGGCTGCAATCGGGGCTTTGGGCCTCGTGAGCATCAGCTCGGGCTCCTACACGTCCACCACAACCGCATCCCACTTCCTCGGGGGCACCGATTCCGCACCCGTCACCGGATCCTATGAGATCTCCGGAGGAACCCTGCAGACTTCGCAGGCGCCCGGGAGCTTTCTTCAGCTGACAACCGAATACCTTGGGATCAGCGGGGGAACGGTTGATTTTTCCAGCGCCACCGTGGTGGGGTATCTCGGTTCAACGGTGTCTGTGACAGGTGATACGGCCACCATTGATTTTGGATCGAGCCTCTTGGTAAACAACGCGTCGCGGGCAACCACCTTTGAGTTCAACTTCAATGCCACGGGCATCAGCCCGATCAAGGTGGATGGCACAACGCGCCTCAACAATGCCACAATTGTCATTGACGGGACCAACTACACCGGCGGCACGGGCTCCTTCCCGCTATTCACAGGCACCGGCTACGACCAGATTGGCGGAATCTCGGCTATTGTCACCGTGTTGGGTTTTCCGGGATTCAGTGTTTCGATGAACATCAATGACACCACCGATGTTTTTGAATTAGTCCTTTCCCCGGCTGCCGCGGCCGGACCGAACGTGTTCAATAAGCCGAACGGGGATTACAATAATGCCCTGAACTGGTCGCTGGCCCGCGTTCCTGTGGCAGGTGACACGGCCGTCATCAACAACAACAATATTGCCAACCTCGATACGGATGCCTCCGCTGCCGTCCCCGATACCTTGAGGGTCGGCAACCAACCCGCCAATACCGGCACCTTGAATATCAATGCTGGAGGGAAACTGACTGCCAGCCTGATCCAGGTCTCCACAGCGGGTGCAGCTGATGTGCTTGCGGTCAATGCAGGAGGCACGCTTGAATGTCTGGGTCTGGTCAGCCTGGTGAATGCTGCCGGAACGCTTCAAGTCTCTGGAGTCGGTGCCGTGTACCGGAATTCCTCCAACACAACCGATCCCACGAAAGCCATCACCACAGGTGCCGGCACACTCAGCGTGACGAATGGCGGAACGGTGGAAGTCAACAATCCTGCCAACTTGAACGCCGTCACGGATTTCAAAAACAACACTGTCACCGTGGACGGGGGGTCCATCGTCTCCGATGCCCGGATCCGCTTTGGTTTTGGAGGGACGACCACGCTGAACATCGGGGGAGTGGGCAGCCTCGTCGCTCCCAAGGACTTCATGATCTCGGGCGCGGGCACCATCTTGAATTACACCTTTGATGCCAATGGGGTTGGCCGGATCGACTGTGCCGGGTTTGCCCATCTCCAGAACCTGACCATCAACATCCAAGCCGCGGCCCTTGCCGGCGGTGGTGGGGCCGGGTTGGACAGCGTCTTCGATTTGGTGGATACCCAGAATGTCGCCAGCCTTCCGTTGGCCGTGAACGTGACCGGTGCGGCCGGAACGCAGGGCGTTGACTGGTTTGTCAGGCAGGACACCTTCCTCAATCTCTTCCAGATTGTATTCGGTGACCCGCCCCTTGAGCCGATATTCCTCGATGTATCGGAATCAGCCGGGACCCTGACGATCACCGTCGATGCCGCTGACAGCAAGACCGGCTTTGATTATACCCTCGAGTCGTCTTCTGTCCTTTCAGGCTGGACGCCCGTCGAGACCAAGCCGGGTACCGGCGCCGACCTATCCTTCACGGATCCGGCTCCAACCGCTGGCGATAAGGCCTTCTACCGGGTTTCCACCGCTCCCCAGTGAGCATCGCCCACGCTCTAAACAATAGCCTTATGAAGTATTCAAGTCTGGCGAAAACCCTCGCCGCGTTTCTCGCCTTTGATGTGGTTGCCCTCGCTGCTGAGCAGCCCAACATTGTCTTCATCTTCACGGATGATCAGGGGTGGGGGGATGTTGCCGCCTATGGACATCCAGATGTGCGCACGCCCAACCTCGATCGACTGGCGAAACAGGGCACACTCTTCACACAGTTCTACGTGGGTTCCCCGGTCTGCTCGCCCTCGCGTGCCAGCCTGTTGACTGGCCGCTTCTGCGCCGAAATCGGCATTGATTATGCCATCGGAGGACCGGCCGGGCAGAAATACAACCATGCCCTATGGCTGGATCCCGAGCTGCCAAATGTCTACAAGACCTTCGCCGCGAATGGATACCGGGTGGGCCATTACGGCAAGTGGCACCTTGGCGCCATGGACAAGGATGGCAACATGGTCGCTCCGGCCCCCGTTGAATATGGCGCTCAGGAAAGCGCCACCGCCCACAGCACAGGTCCCAAGCTAAAGGGCCTCAATAACTCCAACAAATCCGAGATCATCGCCAACTACGGGATCGACTTTATCGAGCGCAACCAGTCGTCGCCCTTTTTCCTCAACCTCTGGATCATGGATCCCCACTCTGTACTCGATCCAACCCAGGAGCAGATGGATCCCTATATGGACCACACGCATCCGGCTGTCCGGTCGCACTTGCGAAGTTCACAAACCGTTTATTACGCGATCATCGAGAATATCGACCGGGCAGTGGGCCGGGTCATTCAAAAACTCGAGGAGTGCGGTCTTTTGGAAAATACCATCATCTTGTTCAGCAGCGACAACGGCCCCTCTCCCCTCTGGAGCTCAGCCACCGGGCACGCGGGCTCCGGCCTAACCGGCCCCTTCCGCGGGACCAAGGCCAGCCTCTATGAGGGTGGCATTCGGGTTCCCTTCATTGTTTCATGGCCGGGGCATATTCCCGCCGGGAAGGTTCAGGACCAGTCCGTGGTCGCAGCAGTCGACATGTATCCGAGCCTTGTCCAAATGGCGGGACTGGAAGTAGAATTGCCGGAGGAACTTGATGGCGAAGACCGCACATCCGTGCTCCTCGGCACCCCATCCAAGCGCTCAAAGCCACTTATGTGGGAATACCGCTTCGGCAACTGGGGACGCGAGATCCAGGTCAGCCCGACGCTCGCCATGCTCGACGGGGATTGGAAGCTCCTGATGAATCCAGACCGTTCCCGCGTGGAACTTTACAATATTCGTGAGGATATTACCGAGACCGAGAACCGCGCCCGCTACGAAACGGAGATTGTCGGGGAAATGTCGGCCCGGCTCATGGACTGGTGGGACACCCAAGTGCCCAACCCCAAGAACGCTCCCCCATGGTCTGGTCACTCCGGTTGGCGCATGCCTCGCGGAAATTAACCATCAGAATCCCGCAAATACGGGATACACAGTTTCCCCTTTCACTGGTAGTCTACCCGTCCTCATACCCTTCGAACCACAATCTCAATACCTCAATAACATGTATTCCTTCAAGAAACTCGTCCCCTTCGGATTAATCGCCGCCCTGGCTTGCACCGCGCACGCGGGCAAGATGTTTGACACCATGGATGCCGACAAGGATGGCAAGGTCACCGAGGAGGAATTCATGAACCGCTGGACGAAGGTCCATAACCATCAGGACAAGAACAAGGACGGCGTTCTTCAGCCGGATGAATTCAAAGCCCCCGGGCCTGCGTGGGATACCAACCAGGATGGCGTCGTCTCACTCGAGGAGAACCTCGCCGTCCGCAAGCGCCACTTCACGGCTTGGGACAAGGACGGCGACAGCGTCCTGACCCCCGAGGAGCTACCGCAGTAAATTTCACGCATTGGCGCAATCTAAACTCTTTACATTTCTAAATCTCAATCTCCAACCCTTATGACTATCCACTGCAAACCTACTTCACAACCGCGTCTCTCCTTTTTAGTGGTCGGGTTCCTCGCGACTGTCATCAGTGCCACAGCCGCAGTTTCAATTATAAATCCGGCAGGAAACATCATCGATTGGGATGATGGCACCCAGTGGAGTACCGGATTGGAGCCGAATGCTTCGGACGATGTGCTGATAAATCAGCAGAAGACGGCCAATGTCACAACAACTGGCAACCAGGCGCTTTCGGCTCTGGTTGGAAACACGATCGGCAATTGGAATCCCAGCTACCTGAACGTGAAAAGCGGTGGCGGTCTCACGCTCGGATCCCTCACGCTGGCAAATGTTAATGCTGGAGCCGATGAGGGAATTGTTAATATCGAAACAGGCGGGTCGCTGATTAATACGGGTGACTTAGTCATCAATTCAGCAGGCACTTTGAACGTGAGCGGCGGAGCCTACACGAGTACGAATTCTGGTGCCCGGGTCGTTTCCACGGGGGGAGGAGTGATCAATGTTTCAAGTGGGTCCTTCATCGCTCAGGGCAGTGCAGCAACGCATCTACTCACCTTGCGCACCTCAGTCAATATCACGGGAGGCGTTTTTGACCTGAGCGGAGGTCAGGTAATTTTTGGGAACTCCCCGACCGTCACGATCACCGGTGATGCAGCCACGGTGACAATGGATCGCCTTAATACGACTGCTGCTGGACGAGACGGGACCATACAATATATTTTCAATGCGTCGGGCATCAGCACAATCGCGGCCGATGCGTCGTTCGTGAATCTTGACCAGCTTACAATTCTCATAGATGGCTCGGCCTACGCTGGTGGGCCCGGCACCTTTACCCTCATCACTGCCAGCAATATAAGTAACGACTTTTCGACCTCGAATCTCACTGTGACCGGCTTGGGAGATGAAGGGACCGGTTGGAACTGGCTTGCGGATATGGATGGATCGGGTGGAGATTCACTGGCTATCCAAGTCGTTCCCGAGCCATCCGTGGTCGCCATATACTTTGGACTTTTTGCTCTTGGCCTTGTGAGTTGGCGTCGCCGCTCCCTGAAGTAAACCGTTTGCACTCTTTTCCTTGAGAAGGATATCTTCCAAGAGGACGGCTTCTCTCGCGGGAAGCCGTTTTTTTTACCTCAGAATATAGTTACCCTTATGAAATTCTTTACACAATCGATATTGATGGGCCTGCTGCTGCCGCTCACCGTTTCCGCTGCCGACCAGCCGAACATCCTCTTCATCCTGACCGATGACCAGGGCTACGGCGATGTCCAGAAGCATGGCCATCCGTATCTGGAGACGCCGCATATCGACCGCCTTCACGATGAGAGCGTGCGCTTCGACAACTTTTACGTAAGTCCGTCCTGTTCGCCGACCCGTGCGGCCCTGATGACCGGCATGCATGAATTCCGCAACGGGGTGACGCACACCCTGCAACCACGCGAACACCTCTACAAGGATGCCGTAATTCTACCACAGTTGCTGAAGACAGCGGGCTACCGGACCGGCTTCATTGGCAAGTGGCATATCGGCGGTGGTCCTGGATACAATCCGGAAAACCGTGGTTTCGACTGGACCTCGACCAATCGCAAGGGACCACGCAACCACTTTGATGTGGACATGGTCCGCAACGGAAAGCCGTTCAAGGCGGAAGGCTATCGTGAGGACACCTTTTTCGATGAAGCCATGACTTTTATAGAGGAAAGTGGTGACCAGCCCTTCTTCTGCTACCTCGCCACCTATTCGCCGCACACGCCGCTGGCCGCCCCGGAGGAATTTATCGAACCCTTCCGCAAGGATGTGAACGAGAAGCATGCCACCTATCTCGGCATGGTAGCGAATATTGACTACAATGTCGGTAGGATCCTGGAATTCCTTGAAGAGAAGAACCTTGATCAGAACACCATCATCATCTTCATGAACGACAACGGCGAGACCGAAGGCCTTGATGTCTACAACGCCCACATGCGCGGCTGCAAATGCACCATCTGGGAGGGGGGCTCGCGGGCCATGTCCTTCTGGCGATGGCCCGGCAAATGGCGGCCTGCCAAAGTCGACAAGCTTACTGCACACCTCGACGTCCTGCCCACACTTTGTGATCTGGCGGGGGTGAATATACCCGAGGAATTGCAACCGCAACTCGAGGGCTACAGCCTGATACCGTTATTGGAGAGCGAAGACCAGGACGTCTGGACGCACAACGACCGCATCCTTTTCCATCACGTGGCGCGCTGGCCGAGCGGGCTTGCCGCCTCACACAAGTATGCCATGGCTGCTGCCCGACGGGGAGACCATCTCCTCCTGCGGAGCAACCCCTGTATTGATCCCAAATGTGAAGAGTACCAGAGCCAGTGCACAACCCTGCGGCTGGTTCAGAACGGCCTGACCACAACCACATATACTAACGGAAATGCGCAATTCCACTGGGGCGTTTCCGCTATCGGCCAATGGGCACTATATAACGTGAAGGATGATCCCGCATGTGAGACGGATCTCGCAGCGGAAATGCCAGAACTAACGGCTACGCTGGCAACCGCTTATGACACTTGGTGGGATGATGTATTTCCCGTCATGATCGCAAGAGGTGGTGATGAGGGTGATCCGAATGCATCCAGGAGGGCTGCTGCAAAGGACAAGGCTCCACGGAAAACCACTCCAACAACACCTGCAAAAGCAGGGACTGTCCCCGCTTCGGTTAATTCCCGTGAAGCAGCCATGTTCAACCGGATGGATGCCAATGCGGATGGCATTGTCACAAAGGAGGAATACGTGACGCTCTTTCAAAGGAATTTCCCCAATATGGATTCAAATGGCGACGGCGTGCTTGTCCCCGCGGAGTTTCCCTATCCCCCGTCTTTCAAAATTGGCGATACGGACATGAACGGCAGCCTTGATCCGCAGGAGTTTGAAGGCCTGTATTCGCGACAATTTGATGGCCGGGACGATGATGGGAACGGAGTTCTCATCATTTCCGAAATGTGATCCGGTTCCCCGAAAAATTAATCCTGCCTGTCGCTCCATCCCTCAAAAACGGGATAGGCAAATGACGCCTTTCTGATAAGATTCAATGCCTATGATGCGCCCCATAAGTTTCTCCCTTTGCTGCCTCTTTCTGCTTCAAGTGATCCTCCCCGCAGAGAATATGGATGCGATGTGGGGCGATTCCACCGTCAAACTTCGTGCGGAAAATTCTGCCCGTGGTCAACTGTTCGAGGAAGGCAACTACGCAATGTTCATCCATTGGGGGCTCTATTCGCATCTGGGCAACAAGGTGAATGGAAAAACCTATTACGGAATCGGCGAATGGATCATGAGCGACCGGATGGCAGGTATTCCCATCGGCGACTACAAGCAACTTGCGGAGGAGTTTAATCCGCTGAATTTTGATGCTGAGGCAATTGTCCAGCTGGCAAAGGACGCCGGTATGAAATACATTGTCATCACCAGCAAGCATCATGACGGCTTCGCGATGTATGACTCGGAAGTTTCTGACTTTGATATCGTTGATTCCACTCCATGGGGACACGACCCGATGAAGGAGCTTTCAGATGCATGTCAGAAAGCAGGCCTGGGATTCGGATTCTACTATTCACACAACCAGGACTGGACGTATCCAGGGGGCCACAATGGACCGGATAAAAAGGAGAATGGGGAAAGCGCCAGCTTTGACGATTACTTCAGGGAAAAGTGCCTGCCACAAGTCGAGGAAATTACCACACAGTATGGTCCGATTGCTCTGGTCTGGTTTGATACACCCGGTGAAATGCCCAAGCACTATGTGGAGCAGCTGGTCGAGGTCGTTCGCAGGAACCAACCGAATGCCTTGGTTTCAGGCCGGGCAGGGCATGGACTGGGAGATTACCAGACCCTTGGAGACATGGAGGTCCCTCACCACAACATTGACGGAATGTGGGAAAGCGTGGATACCACAAATAATTCATGGGGATACGCATGGTATGACGAGAACTGGAAGTCCCCCAGGGAAATCCTGAATCGTCTCATATCCACAGTGGCCCGAGGCGGAACCTATATGTTGAACATCGGGCCGCGCGGTGATGGCAGTGTGCCCGTGAGGGCATCCCGTGTGCTTCGTGTAGCTGGCCAATGGATACAATCAAATCCACAAGTCATTTACAGAAGCGGGCCGTCTCCATGGGGACATGCATTGCCATGGGGTGATGTGACAACCAATGGCAATACACTTTCCCTCTGCATATTCGACTGGATGCCTCTGGACAGGTTATATCTCCCCGGGTTGAAATCAGAAATCAAAAGCGCGCATATACTGACCCCGGATGGCCCCCAGGCTGTCCCGTATTCCCGCGAAGGAAATTGGACCATCTTCACCCTGCCATCCTGTGCCCCTGATTTGCTTGTTTCCGTTATTGAAGTGGAATTGGCCGGACCGCCGGATGTCGATCAGACCTTCGGTCTGGACCCCCTTGTCGGGACAGAGATTCTGGCCGAATTTGCCGAAGTTGACGGCGCTGAGAAATCCAGCCTTCGCTGGATGGAAAAATTTGGCGAATGGGTACGGCTCACCCGGATCCATGAATGGAGCCCGGACAGTACCGCCTCGTGGGAAGTTGATGTCATTCACCCGGGAGAATATCTAGCCAGTCTGAGCTACGCGGGAAAAGGAAGAATTGTCTGGGGCGTTTCCGTCGAGGGCGGGGAACATATCCAGAACGAGCAGGATTCCTCGCACAACTACGAGGAGTATCCAATTGGCTGGATTCACTTCCCGGAACCCGGGCGTTACCGGATTCATGTCAGCTGTCTAGAAGATGAAAACGGGGAAGCCAGCCTGAAATCAATCCGCCTTGTCCCCATAATGTGAAGGATGAAATTTGATATCCAAAACATGCTCCTTTCCTGCTTGGTCCTTACCAATGTGAGCTTGGCCGCCGCTCGAGAGCCGGATGCGATGTGGACCTACAAGGAGGTCGACGGGAAATCGCTTCAACTTTCAGTTTTTCTGCCCGACGGTTACGCCGATTCGGAAGAAACATTTCCCACCATGGTGATCTACCATGGAGGCAGCTGGCGTGCTGGAGAACCAGACTGGCATTATCCCGATTGTGAATACTACAGCAAACGGGGAATGATCGCGGTGTCGGTTGATTACCGCCTGAAGGACCGGGACAATATCCAAGTACCTCTTGAATGTGTGAAAGATGCAAAGTCTGCCATTCGCTTCCTACGCAAGAATGCGGAGGAGCTGAAGGTGAATCCCGACAAGATCGTGGCAGCCGGAGGCTCAGCTGGCGGGCAGTTGGCGGCCTCCCTTGCCACCATCACCCGCGAGGACACGAACGACGATTGCTATGATCTTTCCATTTCCTGCGTGCCCCAGTTGGTCGTCCTCTGGAACCCCTGGTTCAGGTGCGAGGCTTATCTTTCTCCACCAAATTTTATTTCGGATGACCTGCCGCCTTTCATCACTTTTCTTGGGGACGAGGACATTATTCCTGTCGAAGAGATTCTAAGCTTTCATGAATCCCTGAAATCGGTCGGCGTTGAATCCGAGTTCTATGTGGGCAAGGGTGGCAAGCACGGCTTCTGCAATGGTCGCAATCCCTACAACCCTTACTTCTACTGGTCGGTGAAATTGATTGACCAGTTCCTCGTAAAGCACGGCTTTCTGGCTGGTTGTTCCTCTCTGGAGATACCTGAAGACGTCAGGGAACTTACTTTCCCCGAGGATTACTATTCCCATAAATAAAGATATCCAAAATCTGGAAATTCCGTAATGAAAATACCCCTCCTACTCCTTTTATTGCTGGCCGCCCTGAATATTTCTGCGCAGCGCCCGGCAAAGCCGAATTTTGTCCTCATCCTTGCCGATGACCTCGGCTGGCAGGATTTGAAGTGCTATGACACGGAGGCGCCTTTTTCCGTCTTCCAAACGCCTTACATTGATTCGCTGGCAACGGAAGGGATCCTCTTCCGGCAGGCCTACTCCCCTGCTCCAACTTGTGCCCCAAGTCGTAGCGGCATCATGAGTGGAAAGTTTCCAGCCCGCGTGGACAACACCCATGTCGTGGGAGGCGAGTGTCCCAAGCCTTACAACTTGGCGAACCGCATGATGGATCCCTACTATAACGCCCGGCTGGAGCTTGAGGAGATCACCATTGCCGAAGAACTAAAACCCAACGGATACTTTTCGGGGCACATTGGAAAGTGGCACATGGCGGTGAGCCACAATTCCTTCCCGCAACCACTCGATCAGGGCTTTGACTGGACCAGTAACAGCCGTGGAGTGACAGTTGGCATGAGCGATCGGTTGACCGGTTTCGGAACAACCGACCCGTCTGATCCGTATCAACTCGATGCCAATGGATTCGCCTTCGACCAGACAACAGAGGATGCCCTGACTTTTCTTGATGAAGCGGTCACCAGGGAGGATCCTTTCTTCTGTTATTATGCCTCCTGGCTTGTACATACCCCCATACAGATGCGTACGGAAAGTCTGCTTCAGAAATATGCCGGATTGATGGGGTATTCCTATCCGCTCGACGGAAGCGAGTTCTTCGCCGAAGGGCAGAACAACCCCTTCTACGCAGCCATGGTGGAAACTTTTGACTACAATGTACATCGCATCCTCACCTATCTAAAAGACACCGACGATCCGCGTTGGCCGGGACACAAACTCATCGAGAACACATATGTTTTCATTACATCGGATAACGGCGGCTACGAGGGTACTGCCAGCAACGAGTGGATCACCGACAATTTCCCTCTTGATGAAGGGAAGATCCACGCGGAAGAGGGTGGAACACGCGTTCCCTTCATCGTTCTGGGCGCGGATGTTCCCGCCAGTTTGACAAGTGAGGTCATGGTCAACGGATTGGACCTGTACCCGACCATGCTCGCCCTTGCGGGTATGCCGATTCCGGAACGGCTCGACGGCTGTGATCTGAGCTCGCTCCTTCTGAGCGACCCGCAGGATCCGGACCTGGTCACCCATCCCGGAGGAGCCGTCCGGGACACCATGTTCTGGCATTTTCCTCATGGGAACGCGCTCCAAAGTACCATTCGCAAGGATGGCTGGAAACTTTTCAAGAACTGGGACCATGTTAATAATCCTGCCCTGGAGCCATACCGTCTTTACGAGCTGTACGATCCAAGCGGCCTGCGCGAGGACATCGAGGAAGCAAACGACCTCTATGCCACGCAACCGACAATGGTCTCTCAACTGGCCTCCGAGCTCGAAAGCTGGCTGACTTCGGTGGATGCCAGTGTTCCTCATTATAATCCAAAAACTTCCCAGACCCTTCTGAATAAGGACCAGGTGCCGGCGGTAATTGACTCGGGAAGCTCGAACGGGGTGGCATGGGTTACGTTTGAGACCGACAAGGCTGCGGTCGAACGGGTGGAGCTCATTTACACGCCCAATGGAGACAACAGTGTCAACGAGGAATGGTTTGATCTCAATGTGCCGTTTGTCCCAGCCTCAGGATATGCTGAGATAACCATTCCGGATGGAACGACTCATTTTGTCTTCAACCTGATTGATGAAAACAATTTCCTCGTCAGCTCAGTTGATGTCGGAGCCGTAAACATCAATACCGGCAAGGACTCCACGATTGTCCCCCGCTATGTCAGGGAGCCCGCGGCTGAAGCGCTCGTCACAGATGCCGGGATTGCCTTTCCGACGAATGATGTCGTCCTCAGCAATGAGGTCGCCGAGCTTGCTGGCGTGCCCATACGCGATGACACCAGCGGCAGCCCCGTTCAGGCCGGTGGACAGACCTTTACCATCACCAGCAGTACTCTGCTGACCTCCCTGACGCTGAAGAGCGCATCCACGACAAGCTTCGGGACAGGGGATTACAAGCTGACGTTGTGGATTGGAAAATATAGCGGAGGCACGCCCAGTCCGGCTTCGGAGGATACAAAAGTGTTCGAGTGGATCGACCTTTCGGAATCATCCTTCACCAACCTGAACTACTACACGATTGATTTCACAGATGTGCTTCTCGAACCGGGTCAATACGCCTTTCAGTTGGCATGGCAAAGCAATGCAAGCGACCACCTTATCAACTTTTGGAGGGCAAACGGCGGTGGAACATACACAGGCGGGGCTCGCTTGTACGCAAGTTCGACAACCGAGACCATCTACCCGCCCTTTTCGGCAGGTGCCGAACAGCCCGATAATGATCTGGTCTTCGCCCTCCACGGCAGCGTGGTGAGCCCCTATGACACTTGGGCCGCTTCATTTGGCCTGGACCTGATTCCCGGTGATCCCGACCTGAACACGGTGGGAGCGACGTCTTTGCCAGTGGAACGGGATGCCACAGGTTTCTACAAGTATTCCGACAGCGCATGGACTATTACCCATGGAATTCTGGCAAATTCCAGCCTTATTAACTCAAGGGTGGGGGAAGGCGCCATCGGACGGGTTTTTGACCTTTCAGCCCTGCCTGATGGACCGGAAAACCAAATCCAACTGAGCTTCGATTACTCCACTGGGGATTCATCTGAGAAACTGTATGTTCACCTGTGGGGATATGTGGATGTTTCCTCCGTCTCGACGACAAAAACCATCAATACAGGGGGTTCAAACGGCAATGCATGGGAGTCGGCCCTTGGGGCGATGACGGCCTACAATCTCGGGCAGGCTGACGGCATATTTACTGATACGCCCGGCAAGGCAAGCGATGCGGCAGTCCTCATTGAAGGGGCCAGCGGATCGGCAAATTTCAGCCAAATATTTGACCTGTCAACCTTCACAACCGCCCCGGATACTGTATCCGGTTATGACTACATCGTACTTGGCTTTGCCCGTGAAATCGGGACCGCTTCAACGCCTGCTGTCACGATCAGCAACATTGTTATTTCCGCGATCGGCGGAGAGACGCTCTTTGAGTTTATGGAGGAAGTGCCTGCGGACGCCCCGGAGGCAAATCCTGACAGGGATCAATTGATCAACCTGATGGAATATGCGTTTGGGGGTGACCCAACCCAAGGTGGTGACTTCTCTGTTCTTCCATTTCTCGTTACCAATGCCGGGGGCGTTCCTGGAGCTTTGGAGTATGTTTACCGTCGTCGGCCTGATGCGGCCACACGCGGTCTTGCCTATACGGTCCAAAGGTCCACAACCCTGCAGCCCGGCAGTTGGGATACGGCGGGGGTTACGGAGACCGGGACAGATCCTGTCGATGCCGACTTCGAGTCCGTTACAACGGAAGTACAAGGTGGGGATTCCGTTTTTATAAACCTGAATGTTGATCTGGCAGAATAATCCTGAAAGTGACATTTCACCCAATCAGTTTCTCAAGATGATTTCCCTGCCCACGGTAATCCGCCTGGCCGTCACACTGCTCCTTCTCCCCGCGACCGGGGCAGTGGGCGCGACCAATTCGTTCACTAACTCGGGGGGTGATGGATTATGGTCAACCGCGGTCAACTGGTCTCTTGGGCGGCTTCCTAACACCGGTGACGACGTATTCGTCAATTCCGGGTTGACGGTGACCCTCAAAGGCAATTCCACCTTTTATCAAGCTGGAAGCCTGACTCTTCAGAGTAACGCACACCTTGTTATCGACTATGGCCGGTCGGGGATTGGCTCACTTCTTGTTGTGACCGGATTCACTTTTGAGCAGGACAGCGGGATCATTGTCGATGGGACCTCCTACGAGGCATTGCAGGGGTATCTGCCTCTCGTTAAAACGATCTTTCCCCTTGATGTTTTTCCCGAACAGAAAGTCACCTTCACGGGTTTTGAACAACGCAGCCCGGCCATCGTCGTTGAGGATAAAGGTGTCGGTTTACGACTAGCCGCCCCTCCGGCCTTTTCGACCTATCTGGGAACCCTTGTCCCGTCGAGCAGGGTGGCACCGGATTATGCCGGTACTGAATTTTCCGCTACGCGTGAGTTGCAGCCTACTGTCTCCGCGTGGACACCGACATACTCTGAAGCCTATGTCATGGACGCCGAGCTCTCAGGGGAATTTCCTGATGGCGGGATGGGGGAGAATATTCTTTCATGGGACATGCGGATCGGCCGTGGCGGCCACATGTATTCCCTGCGCACGCCGGCACTCGGGGAGACGGTTCCCCCTTCCTACCGGAGTGAACCCAACGATTCCCCGTGGAATGACGAAGTCTGGCAAGGGGTGGCGGTGGCCACCTCCCTGAACGATCCGGATGCCGACCCGCCCTCCAAATACTTCATCCATCATTCCGGGGTTTACATGCGCGATCCCATCCTGACGGAGCCGTTTTATTCTCCCCAGGTTGCCGCCCACCTTGATTCAGAAACCCGCAGCTACACGACCATCAACTGGGCCCAGCATCCGCATCTGGAAGTCTTTCAGGACGGGACAACGGCCAACGACTGGCGGTCGGATTTGCTGGTGTTTACCCGCTACCGCGACCTCGGGAAAGGCGTCATTGAGGTCACGATGGGATTCTACAACTACGGGGAGGACATTCTCAACCGGCACAACCTGCCATGGGGAGGGGTCCGTCGCACCAGTGCTGAGTACGGCTTTATTTCCAATCCGGATGGTACTTCATGGGGCGATCCGGTGACGGAGTTATGGGGCGACGGATTGACTGAGTCCTTCGCGGAAACTGGCGGATGGGCTGCCTTCAGCGATTCCCCCACCGGCAATTCCCCCGTCCTTGGCCTTGTTTACGGACCAGAGTCGGCACCATTGATTCCAAACCAGACGAGGAACAGCCTTTTGCGCGTGGGTTACGCTGGTGGTGAAGATAACGGAACCGAGGACGGGTGGCGTAATTACATGGTCATTACAGCGGTGCGCAACTATGTCCTCACCCGGGGAACAGGCGTCTGGGCACGTTTCTATTTTGCCTTTGGGAGCAGCATGGCGGATTTGTCCGAGCGTATTCAGGCACGCGGCCTGACTGCGGAGCCAGAGCTCCAGGCCATGGAATATTCCGAAACCGACAGCCCGCTGATCGGTTACGGCTATTCCGGAAGTGGAAGTGAGTTTCGTGTATTCCGCAAACGCGATGACGCCGCCTTTCACCTCTATGCCCATCCAGTTAATGGCAGCTTGCCCTTGTATGAAATTATCGAGGCTGACGGGTCGCGCTACCTGACATGGGATCCTTACGCCTCCGGTGTCATCAAGACCTACGACGGAACGATCGCCGGCATCCGCCTGCTCGGGTTTGCTTTAAGAAACGGGGATACCAACCGCAATAACACGGATTTTGCCTATGAAAGGCTGTCTGTCCTGCTGGCGGGTGTCCCTCAGAATTACCTCCCCTCGGGCGAGGATCTTGTTGCACGTCTGAACTCCCCCCTTGAGCGGTGGCGCCTGGAGCATTTCGGGGAAAAGGAAAACGCCGGCAATTCCGCCGACACCTTCGATTTCGACGGTGACGGGGTCGTCAACCTTCTTGAATACGCATTGGGCGGACAGCCTGCGCTTGGGGATAGCGCAGATATTCTGCCGGTCACTTCTTTGGGATACAAGGATGGGAGTCCTCAACTGGAGTACACTTTTCGTCGCCGTGTCGATGCGGCCGCCCGCAGCATTCTCTACGCAGTCGAGCAATCCGCCAATCTGTATCCAGAATCATGGACCCTCGTGGGCT
Organism: Oceanipulchritudo coccoides; assembly: GCF_010500615.1. NCBI lineage: Bacteria > Pseudomonadati > Verrucomicrobiota > Opitutia > Puniceicoccales > Oceanipulchritudinaceae > Oceanipulchritudo > Oceanipulchritudo coccoides. The sequence continues at coordinate 186,271 of NZ_JAAGNX010000002.1, read as the reverse complement.
TGGCCGGGAGCACAATAACGACAATTGATCAGGGAATTGAGGATGTTCTCACCTCGTTCACCGGACAGGATCCCCTTTTTGTCCGCCTGACGGTACAGGTGAGTGAGGAATAAATCCCTTCCGTTCCGGACGATTTACGCTGTTTGCTGCATTTTTACGCGAAGACCGCCCCGGCGAACGCTATTAGATACTGTTTTTACGTGATATCTGGCTTCCTGCGAATATGTTAGTATCGTTGTTTAATCCCATCTTCCTTACCCATTTCCCGTCATGTTTCTAAAGCACACCCTGTTGTATTTATCCCTTTTCCTCTTTATTGCCTCCGGTCTCGACGGGGCAAACGTGACGCCATCAGCAGCGAATGACTCCACCAGCAACTGGCTGCAGAATTGGACAAACGCCACCGTCAGCGACGGGACTTACCTGCTTCCCGCGGCCTCCGTGCCCGACACGGCCATCATCAACCAAAGCCGCACGATCCAGGTCGATACCGCCGTTTCCGTCCCCGCAGGACAGGTAGTGGTGAACAATACAACAGGTAGTCCCTCGCCCAACGCCTTCCTTGAAATCAATCCATCCGGTTCACTCACCACGGGCGCGATTATCGTGTCACAAAATTCAGATCCGGGAGCCCTGACAATCCAAGGCGGATCATTGACCACCGATGACATTGTCACGGTGAAAGCCAACGGCACCTTTACCCTTTCCAGCGGTAGCTTCACTCATAACGGAAGCGGTCCGCGGACGATCTTCGCCGACACCAACGGGGCGGGCGGAGTGATCAACATCACCGGTGGGACATTCACTGCCCAGGGCGCAGCCGCGTCGGATGCCCTTTATCTTTTTACTGACGAGATCAACATCAGCGGTGGTACCATCGACATGGGCGGTGGCCAGGTGATCATGGCAGACACAACCACTCTCACGGTGACAGGTGATGCAGCCGCTATCACCATGGACCGGTTGAACATAAACAGCACAACGCGCGCAGCCACTGTCGAATTTATCTTCGACGAATCGGGAGTCAGTCCAATTTACAGTGATGGATTTTTGAACCTGTCCCATGCAACCTTGGTGATCGATGGCTCATCCTACACGGGTGGACCCGCTACTTTTGATCTGTTTGTCAGCCCGAATGTCGCCTCAGTTTCATCAAATGTCACGGTCACCGGTTTTGGGGTGGAAGGTATCGACTACACCCTCACTCAGGATACGGTGACCAATGTCGTCCAGATTTCGGTCACTGACTATCCGGGTGCCCGGGCAACGATCGCCGCCCTCGGTGGCCTGACCACGGCTCCAGCCGTTTACGAGGATGACGGCGACGGGGACAACCCTCTGGGAGGGACGCCAGCCACCCTTTCCGCAGGTGACCTGAAGACCATTTACTACGACGCCTTGGATTATGAGGGCAACCCGACCCGTGTTTACGCATGGATCGGCATTCCCGCAGGTGCCAGTGCTGGCAGTCCCGTCCCAGCCGTGGTGCTTGCCCACGGGGGTGGGGGAACGGCTTTCCTTGAATGGGTGCAGAAGTGGAATGACCGAGGTTATGCCGCCATTGCCATGGGGCTTGAGGGACAGACTGATGACACATCGCTACCAACGATGAACACCGGCTGGACCATCCACGGTATGCCGGGGCCTGTGCGCGTGGGGATTTATGGCGATACGGGCCTGCCTCTTGAGGACCAGTGGATGTACCATGCGGTCGCCGATGTTGTTCTCGCAAACTCCCTTATGCGCTCGATTCCGGTAATCGACGCAACAAAGATTGGCCTGCACGGGGTTTCATGGGGAGGCGTGATCACCAGCACCGCCATCGGTATCGATGACCGTTTTGCCTTCGCCATTCCGACCTATGGGTGCGGGCACTTGTTTGATGTTCCCAACCAGTACGGAACCGCGCTTGGGAACAACAGCTTCTACAAGTATGTCTGGGATCCGATGCTTCGGATGGACCAGGCAACGATGCCGGTCCTGTGGTTCTCATGGCCGCAGGAAAACAACTTCTCCCTCGACAGCCAGGCCTACACGTACCACGCCGCCATCAACAGCACCCGCATGGTCTCGCTGGTCCCCGGGATGGGTCATGGCCACCCCCCAACCTGGAACCGTCCGGAAAGCTACGACTACGCGGATGCCATCGTCAACTCGGGCAGCCCGTGGTGTGTGCAGGACAGCATCAGTGAATCCGGGAGCTCTGTCCAGGCCGTCTTCAGCTCATCCAAGGCACTGAATTCTGCCTCCCTGATCTACACCACCGGGACGGGCTACACCGGTGACCTCACTTGGACCGAAATCGCGGTGAATTCATTTGTTGAGAGCCCGGCCGGTACATGGACCGTCGATGCCGCACTTCCGCCGGGGACCACCGGCTGGCTTATCAATGTCAAGGCCACCGCGACGCCTGGTTATGTGGATACAAACCTGATCGTCAGTTCGGACTACCGTGAAGTCATTGATGTCAGTACATCCCCCAGTGTTGAAATAGATCATCCACTGGGTCAGACACAGTCTGTTGGTAACCTCGGCGTGTCCTTTACTGCCCCGACCAATGTGGAGATTGTCGATGTCCAGTTCACAGCCGAATCCCACCCGGGATCCTTTTCATTCGGGGAGGCGCTTCCCTATGTTCTCTGGGATGCCGTACCGGCGACCAGCTTTCTTCCGATTCAGTTTGATAACAGCGTGGCCGGCCTCACTGATCTGCAGACAGCAACCGCCACGCTGACCCTTGTCTGGGAAGATCAGCTCGATGGAACGACCGATCAGCTTCAGGTACCGGTCACCGTTACTGCCCGGGCTCCCGCTACCGTGATTTACAGCGTCACCGCTCCCTGGTCATCCCAGAGCGTCTACTCCTTTGACGGTGTCATCATCAATTCGGGCGCGGTTGTGACCTTTGATACGGAGGACACCGCAGCCACCCTGACCGTGCAGGACGGGGCCCTTCAGATGACGCTCGGAAACACATTGTTTGTGAATGACAGCCTCGGCATTCAATCAGCCGGAGCCATCAACCTGACCAGCGGGATGCTTGCACCCAATGTGGATGCCGTCCAATTGGACGGGGATTTGACGATCAATGGCGGAACCTTCCAGCAATCGGTAATAGGCATCGATGCGGATTTCACGGGCAGTGGTACCCTCTCCATGGTGTCCGGCAGCTTCGCCCTGACTGGGGGCGCCGCGGCCGATTTGTCGACCTTTGGGATGCTCACTGAAATCAGCGGAGGATCGTTCGAGGTTGTAGGCCAAACCCAGATTGCCTCAACTGGCGTCTTCAAGGTGATTGGAGATTCTGCCAGCATCAACATGGACCGGATATTCGGTGGATCATCCGGCACGTTCAGCTTTGTCCTTGGCCCCGGTGGAGTCAGTCCTGTGAATATCCAATATTACGCCAACCTTCAATCCATGTCGCTGACAGTGGATGGGTTATCCTATGAAGGCGGTCCCGGCACCCATACCTTGGTTGACTCGACCAACTTGAACGGCCTTGTCCCTGCCGGAAATATCACTGTCACCGGCTTTGCAGGACAGGGGCTGGATGCCTCAGTGGAACAGGATCCAACGGATGGCAAGGACTGGGTCCGGCTTTTATTGACGCTGAATGATTTTGGTGTCTGGGCCGATGGATTCGGCCTTAGCGGGGCGGATGCCTTCGCGATTGGAAACCCGGATCATGATACGCTGAACAACACAATGGAGTACGCCCTCGGTGGTGATCCCACAAGCGGCACTGACGGCAATGCCTTGCCGTACCTTCTTCCCGCTTCGGGTGGAGCCCCGGGGGAGTTTGAATTTTTCTACATGCGACGCCTGGACGCTGCGTCGCGCGGGTTGACCTACACCGTTTTGCGCTCGACCAGCCTTGAATCCGGCAGTTGGAGCACCGCTGGTGCCACTGAGACTGGCTCCACGCCAATTAATGGGAATTTCGAGGAAGTGACAGTTTCGATTGCTCCTGCAGATGCCGTTTTCGTCAGATTGCAGGTCGATCTCTCCGAGTGAATCGCTTTTCAGATTCCTTTGAAAGGATCATCCTGTATTTAAGGGATATTTACGGAGGGGATTTCCTGATAGAATCGCTGCCCTTACCAAACCCCAAACGACTACCCCCATTATCAGGGACTGCAAAACATGAAACACAACAGATTCCTCACTCTTATCCTTCTCGTTTCCCCGCTCCTGATGAGCGTTCCCATCCAGGCCCAGCAGGATTCGGATGACACTGATGAAGAAAAGGAAGTGTTTGAGCTCTCCCCCTTTGAGGTCACCACTGATGGTGATATTGGCTACTACGCTTCACAAACCCTCTCCGGGGGCCGTATCAAATCGGACATTTCTGATCTCGGTACATCCGTCCAGGTCGTCACTGAAGAACTGATGCAGGATCTTGGGGCAACCGGAGCGGACGATGTTCTCCTTTACACGGCGAATACGGATGTCGGCGGGCCCAGCGGCAATATTTCGACCCCTTCCTCCGATACCAGCGGGACACCGGATGATTCCGCCCTGCGGACCAATCCCGCCGGCAATAACCGTATCCGGGCCATCGGGTCGGCCGATTTGACCCGGAACTTTTTCCGCACTGATATCCCTTTCGATCGATACAACTCCGGAAGACTCGATATCCTCCGCGGGGCAAACTCCTTCCTGTTCGGTCTTGGATCGCCCTCGGGCATCCTCAATTACTCACTCGACCGGGCAGAGTTCCGTAACTCCGGCTCAATGAGCTTTTGGTTCACCAATGAGGATTTGGAAGAAAACCTGAGTAAACGTTTCGATATCAATATTAATCGCGAGTTGGTCGATGATACCCTGGCGGTACGCGTGGCCGTTGTCAAAGATGAGCAGGAATACATCCAGGAGCTCGCCCACCGGGATACGAGGCGGTTTTATGGAGCCCTTACCTACAAGCCGTTTAGTGAGCGTAACATCTTCTTCCGGGTGAATGGGGAAACGGGCGATCTTCGCTCGACGCCTCCTTCCGCTCTCGGCCCTCTCGAAACCTTGACTCCATGGCTCAACGATACCGCTGAAGCAGGCTCCGGAGGCCCGGCGAATCGCTTTGTCGCTGATTCCTTCACCAATATCGTTGAAAATAATCTCCCGTATCAAGGGATGGAGGAGTTCAACAGCGGAGGGAATATTGTCGCCGCGAGAAAGTGGGCTCTCGTGTATGATGGCACCGAGGATGCCAACGGCCTGCCGACCCGATCTATCCAGAATGGAGTAGATAACACCATGTGGGTGCCTGGAGATACCCTTTTTGATCCAGATAATAATTTTCCTGCAAGCACCGACGGGGGTCTCTACTTTTTCGCCTATCCAAACCTTCATGAGATTGGCGGAGATTTCAATGGATACCGCCCACAGGGATTGACGGATTATTCCATTTTCGACTTCCAGAAGCAGTTGATCACCGGCGGCTTTGACCGGGTGAATTACGATTACGACACGTACAATTTCACCCTCGAGGCGACGACGAAGGATCTCAACTTCGGTATCGAACTCGCTTACAATTATGAAAGTGTTGACAATGTGAATACACTTCCGATCCGCAATCCCACCCTCTACATGGACCTGAACAGGACCCATGTGACCGGCCCCAACAGCCTCTTTGGTGACAGTAATCCGAATTTCGGACGAATCTTTATTACCGGTAGCAACGCAGCCCGCAACTCAACCTACACCGAGCGGGAAACATGGAGAACCACGGCTTTCGGCAAATTTGATTTTAGTGAGAAATTTGACCGTGGTAGTTTGCTTGCCTGGCTGGGCCGGCACACCGCAACACTTCTTCTCGATACGGACACACAGAACCAGCGCATAACCCAAGAGCGGATGTTTGCCTTTGGCAACGATGCTGCCTGGCATCTCCAGCAAGACAACTCGACCCAGTTCCAGCGCCAGGTCAATTACACCATCTATGTCAGTGATGCTTATCCGGATGCGTTTACCAATCCCAATTTCAAGGCAACGGATTTTCAGATCAGCCCGCGTTCAGACATCAACCTGAACCTTCCGGAAAATTTCTCGGTGCCTCTGTCTTATTATGATCTCGGTCCGGTCGGCTGGAAAGATCCCTTCACCCTGGTGCCCGGAACGGACACTTCGATCGGCTCATCGCAGGTTGCTGAGTTCAACCCTGCATTCGGGAAGGCAGACGGATCCCTTTCAGAAGAAAAGGTCGAATCGGTCGCTTTGAACACACAGAGCTACTTCCTCCGCGAGCACCTGGTGGTAAACCTTGGCTGGCGCAGGGACAAGTGGGAATCCAAACGGGCTAATGCTCCAGTGAGCGATGATCCATTGCTTGAGGGCCAGCGGGACTTCTCGCGTGAGGTATTCAATCTCGATGATATTGAAGCAAACAAGGTTTCCGACGATAACTTCTCCTACAACCTTGTCCTCAAGGTTCCCACTTCATGGCTGCCGCACGGCTATGGCTTTCAGATCCATTATGGGGAGGGCTCCAATTTCATTCCGTCAACCCAGTCATTCGGCATAGACGGTACGCCGATCCCCAGCAGCTCCGGTACCAACAAAGACTATGGGTTCACCGTGTTTGCGATGGATAACAAGTTGATTGCCCGGTTCAACTGGTACGAGACCAATATTGAAAACGAAGCCTACGACGGAGTTTCATTCCCATACGCATGGACCTCGACCGCACACCTTACCCGCCAGTTCAATAACATGCGGCGCGAACTCTGGCTGTGGGACAAGGACAATGATGGCCAGCTTGACCGCGATGATGCCAACGGAAACGGAATCAGGGACGGCCTTGAAGCCACCGGAAACAATTACTTGTCCCTGTCCGAATTGCGCCAGGTATACGAAGTCTATGCCAGCCTGATGTCCCCGTATCTTATTGAAACCAATGATGTCCAGTTCAACGAAGCAACCGGTGCCGTTTCGCAGGGCAACGGGGCTTATTTCACCTTGGCGGATACCGCCGATGTCGAGGCAAAGGGGATGGAGGTTGAGATCGTCTATAACCCGTCACGGCAGTTCCGGGTCGGCATGACCCTCGTCCGGCAGGAGGCCACCCGTTCCAATCTGGCACCCCGCTTCAGCGAATTATTCAATGCGCTTGTTGATATTCACGAAGCGGTCCCCGCCATCAAGGGGTCAAGCCTTGGGGCCAACAAATTAAGTGTTCCACTGGTGGAAAATGTCGGAGCCACCAACAAATTGTGGGGTCAGCTGACAAACAGCCAGTATGCGGGCCAGGCCTATTATCTGAATACTGCCCTGGCTGGCGCTGACAATCCGGAGGTCCGTAAGTGGCGGGCAAGCCTCTACGGTAATTACAGTTTCACGGAAGGCCGGTTGAAGGGTGCCAACATTGGCGCGGCCTATCGCTATGTTGACGATGCGGCAATCGGATACGGGCTCAAGACGGTTGGTGATGATCTCACGATTCCGGACGTGGATACGGTCTACTATGACAACGACCGGCATTCCTTCGACATATGGGCTGGGTATTCTTTCCGTATCGCCAGAGGCGTGAACTGGCGGATCCAACTAAACATCCGTAATCTGTTTGCCGACAGCGACCCATTGCCAATCCAGACCCAACCGGACGGCTCCGTTGCCCGTGTGCGGTATGCACCACCGAGAACCTTCCTCCTGCAGAATACCATTACCTTTTAAATCCACCTTGATTTCTAAATATCACTCCGGACGGACTAATCCCCGTCCGGAGTTTTTCATCAAATGAGCAACTTGCTGAATATATTTGCCCGAACCCAGCACCTGAATGCATTGGCCTGTCCAAAACGAGGAAGGAAGTTCTTAAGCCTGATCCTGTTTTCGTGCCTTGCTTCTGTTTTAGTGGGTCTCGAAACCCCAAAGCCGGGCTACCTTTACTGGTCCAACGGCCCACCCAATCTCGATCCGGATTCCGGGAGTGGTGGAGATTTCGTCACCGAAGATACTGACCAGAGGTACCTTGCGGTATCGACTGATTACTACTTTCTTGAGTTTGATGTCCGTGAAGGCCGGATCAGCAAGTTTAATTCGAGCAAAACCATTCCTTCAGGGGAATCGGGATTCGGACAATTAACATGGAGTACTGAAAACAGGACCATGAGCGTCTCGGGAAATCAGGCACAGAAATACTCCCCCGACTTTTTTCCGGTCCGGATTGTCGAATCGGGCCCCTGGTTCCAGCATTTTACTATCCATGACATCGTCTTGAGAGGCGAGAATACGCGCGCCCCGAAGGGCCAATTCTGGATGGAAATCATGGCATGGCCGGATCGGGTCCTTGTAGCCTTGAGAACACAGGACAAGCGATTTGCGAAAAACGTCATGGCATTCACTCCTGACGGGCCTCAATTCGCCGGCATCTTGAATTTTCATAAGGGGGAAGCGGGTAGTGTACAGGTGTTGAACGACGAAAAGGTGATCACCTTTGCTCTGCTCGAATGGAAGGCCGGAACATCCTGTCAGAACACGGCCTCAATCGAATCCAAGGATCCCAAAATTGACATTCGGATTTGCGAACTGGAAGGAATTCCGAAATTACAGTTGGCCAAGCTCGATCATGAAAAAGGGAAGAGGACGGCATTGGGAACGCCGGAGCATTTTGGTATTGGGGAAGAATACGAGATGACATTTTCCAACAAATCCGATCAGCCGTCCCGGTTGGATTTCATGGTGGAGCTTCCCGACAACCGGAGCCTGACCGGCCACAGCCTGATGCTCATTGACTCCAACGGCAATCAGACGGGCATCCCCATTCAGATCAGCAAGAATTGGCATATCAAAAAACTGGATAAGTTCCTCCCGTACATGGGTACTTGGTCGCACGGGCGCATTAGCTTGATTCTGCCTCCAAAATTCAAGGAGGAGATGACCCTTCAGCTGATCCAGAGCGATTTTGGCCCATACAATGCCGCGAGCATTGCCCAGCTTTCGTTGGTCGGGTGGGGCGGTAATGGTTTCTGGATACAGGCGGCCCTCGGATCATGGGGCGAGACGGTCTGCCTGCAGCCTGGGCGTGTGCTCCGCAGAACCTATCTCACTGACTGGCGGCCGTTCAACAGCCAGGCAATTGGTGGGGGAACCTATGATTGGAGCGCCAATGCCGGGGGAGCCGACATCTTTGTTTATTTTGATAAAGCGGGCAACTACGTGCCTTTCATTGATAACAAACACCTGATTGCAAGTAATGGTCCCTGCCTTGCACAGATGAATTTCCACGAAACCAGCAAAGACGGGAAAGTGGAAGTCAGGGGGACATGGAGCTTGCCGATGTCCAACGATGTCGCCCGGGTCTACCTGAAAGTCCGGTGTGACTTTCTTGAGGAAACGGAATTCAGCCGCTTTTCCATCCTTCAAGTCGGAGCGGATCGCTATAATCCGGAATCTTCCCCACGGGCTGCTTTTGGAAACAGTGAAGGTGTCCTTGTCGAGCAAGCCTTTGAGCCGGGCTTGAGCCCCAAGGCATACCTCTCCGAGCCGGTCGTCCTCGCCGGGGATTTACCATGGCTCAGCATGTTTGGAGAAGCGTTGGACCTGGATGCACGGATTGGCCAGGCCCAGCGGATAGTGGTTGTTCGGGAATGGAAAGCTGTCCTCGGCGGCGAGCCAGCTGGCAGCCCCAGTGCGGCATTCTACAACAGCCGACTGCATGATAACGACTCATTCCACGCGGAGCTGGTCCCGGGGAAGGATCTGACACGCTTCGAGGCGGGTGACTCCATCGAGATGACTCTGGAATTTGTCCTGATGCCTCTGTCGCTTGATGCTTATGCCGGAAAGAACCCATCTGTTTTGGATTTACTCAAGACGGTCGCAAATCAGCCGCAGATGGCCCAGTCCGTAGCCATAGGCAACCATCCTGAACTTGTTGTTGGTGAACAAGAGCTCCTCGCTGGAGCATTCCCGGCTATTCCTTTTTCGCATACGGACAATTCCCTCACACTTTCAGGTACGTCGGCCCTTGTGCCACTCACTATCACCGGAATTCCTTCTCCGGGCAGGTTTTTCCTGTCGGGCAAAGCAATGGATACATTCGAACCAGCCCAGGAATGGCGAAAAGACCCCGAAACCGGCTGGAATTGTGTTCTCATGCTCGATACGGTGTGCCTTTCTCACCCCTTTCAGATCGACTTTAAACCGCCTCTAGAGTAAGACTATCCTGTGAATGCGGGATGTTGAAAAATCTCCTACATGGTATGCTTGTTTATTGCGCCTTTAACCCTAGAACCACATTATGAAAAGATATATTCCTACCCTTAAAAACTATTCCCTTCTTCTCTTTGGCCTGACCTTTAGTGCGGTCATGGCACAAGCTGCCACGATGGTCATTTCCGAAGACGGAGGCACCATTGATTATGCGGATACAAACGCCTGGAGCACCTTCACACCAGGGGACGGTAAATTGCCTGCTGGCAGAATCCCCACGGCTGGAGACATTACGACCATTAATGCAAACGGCACGGTCAATCTGGCTTCGGATGTAAGTTCTGATGTTCCAGATCTCATTAACCTGGCCAATCAGTTTCCGGGTGAAGCAACTGCCGGCACGCTCAATATCAATTCGGGAGGTAACCTGGTTCTTGGACGCCTTACCATTTCAGGTAACGGGTCAGCGGGGGTTCTCAATATCCAGGGTGGATCCGTTTCGGCAAACGGGACCAATGCACCGATTACATTTGGGTCGGACGCCGGCATCCTCAACATTACCTCCGGATCTTTTAATGACCTGTTCACCGGGTCCCGCACTGTCTTTACCGGTACGGGTGGGAATTGCCTTGGGGTCATCAATTTGAGCGGCGGTTCGCTGAATTCAACGGGTTCGGTTGATAACGAAATCCTTCGTTTACGGGCTGCCCAGATCAATATCAGCGGCGGTACCCTCAATATGACCGGCGGACAGGTCGTCCCTGGCAACTCTGGCGCACCCGGCAATCCTGTCACGACTTTCACGGTCACTGGGAACGATGCCACCATTCTCACAGACCGTTTGAATGTATCGGTGAGTCCAACGACTTTTGTTTTCAATTTTGACGCTGATGGAATCAGCCCGTTCGTCTCCTCAGCTTTCATGAACCTGGGAACGGCGACCGTTGTCGTGGATGGAACCAACTACACGGGTGGATCCGGCAGTTTTCCAATATTCACTGCCACCAATATCGCCACGCTTCCCGCAGGTGACATTTCACTTGTTGGTTGGGACGGATATGATGTCAGCATCGAGAGCGAGATTGTGGGAGAAGCCACCGTCAGTATCAATGTGGTCGTTGTTGGAGAGGGCCAGGACCCGACTTGGGCCGGATTTTTGATCGGCACGGATGGCTGGGTGGACACTGGCTCCCTGCTGGGTTGGATCAATGTATCCACAGATGACTTTGTCTACGCGAACTCCCTTGGGAAGTATCTTTATCTGCCTGAGTCCCAGGTTGGCGACTCCGGTGCATGGACCTACGTCTATGATTAATCCTATTTTTCTGGAATTGGGTTTCGAGTAAATTGAAACAGGGTTATAGGAGAGGGCTCATTCCTTAGGGAATGGGCCTTTCTGTCGCTTGACCTGCGTGCCTCGCCCTTGTATGAATCCTCTTCTCACGAGCTCTCATCGTCAGGTTGCATGCGTATCTTCCAATATTTTCTCCTATTCCTAATTCCGGGCTTTCCAGTCTATGGGTATGAATCCCGGACGAATTTAAAAGCCCTTGGTGAAACGATCGATGACATGTCCCTGGGTGAACTGGAGGAGCGCCGTGAAACAATTGAACGTGAAATAGGTCAATTGGCCCGGTTTGCCATGAATAGCGGAGTCGGGAGAATCGGATACCGATCCAATACCCATCCTTCTGAAGACAGTGAGGAATGGATTGAAATTGATTTTGGAAAGACTGTCTCACTTGATTCGATAGCACTTGTCCCTGCTCTCTGGAGAGATGCACAAAAGGGATTTATAGCGGATTCCTTTCCCGAGGCTTTTTGCATCACGGCCGGCATCCGGGGCGAGAGTGAGGAGACAGTCGTTTTTCAGATCGATAGCTCGAAAGGGATTATTCCACGGGTTGCCCCCTTCCTCATCAATGGAAAGGCCATCAAGGCCTCATGGATCCGGTTGACCGCCAACCGGCTTTCCCCGCGGAATTTCGATGGCGAGTATGTGCTTCAGTTGTCTGAAATCCTGGTTTTTGACGGTTATGAGAACGTTGCCCTCGGGGCAACCGTTGAGGTCTCTTCATCAATAAGCTATGGTTCAGGAGCCTGGGGAGAAGAGTATCTTGTTGATGGGTTTGTCCCATACTTGATGGATTCATCGGAAGGTTCTGGAACGGTGGCCTACGTGGTCCTTGCTGAGACGGGTGATACACCAAGTTTCTCAATCGACCTGGAAACCCCTTCCGTCCTGGAAGATCTGGTCCTCCATGTTGTCGAGCAAACAGATACCGTTCCACAGGCCTTTCCCGGTGACTACGGAATTCCTTACAAATTCCTGCTGGAGGGATCGCTCAAGAGCGATTTCTCGGATCCGGTAGTTCTGTTGGAGTTTGAGCGGGACTCAATATTCGACGTGGGACCCATCATGAGTTTCAGCCTGACCTCTGTTGCTATGAGGTATGTGAGGCTCAGGGCAACGGAGCCATATGTCTTTTCCTATGTAGGGGTAAACGGCGAGGCCATTCCAGGCGGACGCCTTGGTTTTGCTGAAATTGAACTTTATTCAAAAGGCGGGCACAACATGGCCCTTGGAAAACTGATGAAATCGGAGTTCCGCGGGGAATCGCCACCGCGACATATCGAGGCGTTAACCGATGGAAAGAATTTGTACGGGAGCATCCTGACCTTCAGGGACTGGATCAATCAATTGGCAGTGCGGCATGATCTCGAAAAAAAATTGCCATTAGTCAGTGCCGAATTGGGAATCCGCTATGCCAAACAGAAGCAATTGTTATTCTTTATGAGAATATCCCTCGGGTTGCTTGTCCTCTTCGTTATTGTAGGGGTTTTTGTATACAGGCACCAGCAGCAGCGAGTCCTTTTTAAAGCCAGGGAACGAATCACCGCTGACCTGCACGATGTCCTCGGAGGCAACATTTCCGCTATTGTCCTCTTGAGTGAACTGGCCAAAGGGGAGACGGAGAATCCCAAGGAACTTACTCGATTTGTTGGAAAAATCGATAGTCTTGCGGTAAGGACAAGGAATGCCCTCAAGTACATTTCCGATGTGTTGAGCCAGCCAAACCTCTATGAGAATCTCACCGCTGAAATGCGCCGGATTGCAACCGGTTTAACAGACGGGCTTGAGCATGACCTGCAGATATCGGGGGAGGAATTCATTAGTAGGATACATCAAAGGAACAGGGTGGACATATTCCTCTTCTACAAGGAGTGCCTTGTTAATATCATCCGGCATTCCGGCGCAACCAAGGTTTCCACACGACTCGACATCGACAAGCACTATTTGAAGTTGGAGGTTACCGACAACGGAATTGGACTTGACGAGAACGGTGTCCCCGTGGTGCCAACCTCCCTCCGGCGGCGCGCGAGAATTCTTGGTGCCAAGGTCTCTGTGAGCCCGGTCGAAGGTGGTGGATCCCGCATTCATATGATATTCAAATGGAACCGGATTTGGCCATGGGGATCCTTTAATCTTCCATTCTTATTCCGTTCATGATCCAAACAAGGCAACAAATGAAAAGTTCGATAAATGTCATGTTGATTGAGGATAATCTCGAATATCGGGATGTCATATCCATGGCCCTCAACAAGACTTCCGGGATTGTATTGGTAAATCAGTACAGCAATGCTGAGATAGCGATCCGCCGTCTGGAAGAGGGGAATACGGAGTTGCCTGACATTATTCTTCTTGATCTAAGCCTTCCGGGAATGAACGGAATAAATGCAATTCCCCATTTGAAACAGATAGTGCCAGAGACAAAAATCGTCATGCTTACGCAATCGGACAAGGAAGCGGATGTATTAAAGGCAATAGCCATTGGGGCTTCCGGTTATCTTCTCAAGACGGCGGCGCTTACTGATATAATTGGCAGTATCCGGTCGGTTCAACAAGGTGGGGCTACCATCGATCCCGGAGTGGCAAGGTATCTCTTGGAAAACCTAAAGGACCGTCTCCCCGAGATTAATATCGAAATGGATCTTTCAAAGCGCGAGACGGAGATTCTATCTCTTCTGAGCAAGGGATTTGTTAAGAAGGAAATTGCGGACAAACTGTCTATTGGATATACGACGGTAGATACACATGTCCGCCACATCTACGAAAAACTCCATGTGTCCAATGCGCCTGCTGCGGTGAGCAAGGCCTATAAGCTGGGCATTTTTACTGCACGGAATACCCCTGAAAAAGAGGAGTAGTTTCCGGGTGAAAGCTCCTGAGAACGCGGGATTCCCTCATTTTTGATTTCCTGATAGAATTGTATCATGAAAGCCCACTTTTCGTCATTTGGATTGATTGCCTGTGTCCTTGCCCAGGGTTCAACACTGGCAGATGAAATTGCCGGTAATCTGGAGGTCGAGGCTCTATCCGCATTAATCTCAGTCCCTTCCTTCGAGGACGCTGAAGGATTTCCTCGGGAAGAAGGAATGAGGGCAGTGTACTTTGACGCCCTGCCTTGGCACGGGAGGCCCACGAAGGTCTTTGCCTGGATCGGGATACCGGAAAGCGCCGGTGACAAACTGCCCGGAATCGTGCTTGTGCACGGAGGAGGAGGAACCGCTTTCCGTGAGTGGGTCAAGAAGTGGAACAATGAAGGGTTCGCCGCGATCTCCATCGCGGTCGAGGGCCAGACCGATGAACGGGACACAGGTTTGAAGGATCAATCGAATCCGCAGGGCTGGAAAAAACATGACTGGGCCGGACCCTCCCGGGTCGGCATTTACGGGGATTCTGGCAAGCCCTTGAAATCCCAGTGGATGTACCACGCGATTGCTGACACAATCCTCGCCAACTCCCTTCTCCGGTCACTTCCGGAAGTCGATCCCGGCAAAGTCGGTGTCATGGGCATCTCATGGGGTGGTGTCATTACCAGTACCGTGATTGGCATCGACGAGCGATTTGCCTTTGCCATCCCCACCTACGGCTGTGGTCACTTGTTTGATGCGGGGAATGCCTACGGCCGGACACTGGGAAACAACACGTTGTATAAAACGGTCTGGGACCCCATGGTGCGATTACACAAGGCCACAATGCCGACCCTCTGGTTGTCATGGCCCGGAGATCAGCATTTCCCGCTCGACTGCCTTGCTGCCTGTGCCAATGCCACGCTGGGGGAGAGTTCCTTCAGCTTGATCCCGAGAATGAAGCACTCTCATCCGGCAGGATGGAACCCGCCAGACAGCTATGCGTTTGCACGGAGTGTCGTCGATGACGGCAAAAGCTGGTTCCGCGTGGATTCCACAGAGCTCCATGACGGAGTGGCCTCTGTCGAATTGCATTCTTTCAAGCCCCTTGACGAAGCGGTTCTTGTTTCAACGTCTGACAAGGGATTTACCGGTAAGCGCACCTGGACAGAGCGCCCCGCAACACTCGAGGCAATCTCGCCAAACTGCTGGAAGATGACCGCTCCCATTCCCGATGGAACGACGGCTTGGTTTATCAATGCCCGGAGCGGATCCCTGACCGCAAGCTCGGGATTCCATGAAGAGGACAAAACTCCCTAGCCCTGCTCGGAACGGTTTCCCAGTTCCTTCCCGATGACGGCGACTGAGTGAATCAGCAAACCGAAAAATACGGCAAAAAGCACTGCTGACAGGGCCCATCTGCCAAGGATGAAGGAGCCAATACTGAACAGCAGGCAGACGATCAGGATCGTCACCAGAGCCCAATGCCACAGGGTCAGCGGTACACTTACGCCCGCCTTGTGATCCTCCATCTCACGAACCACTGGTCCCCATCCAGGGCGCGGAACACCTGAACGTCTCACGAACTCCTTCAGCTTTTCCATGTCCGTCGGCTTGCCGGTATACGAGACAATGACCCCCACAATCAGACCGAAAACAGCCATGAAGAGCATACGTGCGCCCAGCAGACTGTAGTCGCTGCTGAAGCTTACATCTTCTGGAAGGTTGAGCAGTATGGCCATCGGTTGATCAAAGATTTTGGCGAACAACATCAGGAGGGCGACCACCCAGGTCATGACAAACGCCACCAGCTCGGCCCGTGGTGTCATCCGCCACCAGAACCAGCGCATCAGGCCAATGAGGAGCGACCCTCCACCTACGACATAGAAGATTCCGAGCAGCTGCTGGATGTCTTCCGCGTACAAGCTGATGATCGCACCGGCAATTCCCACTCCTGTGGTCACCAGCCTCGCGACCGTGACGTAATGTTTTGGCTTCTCATCCTTGCGGATGAAGCGGCGATACAAGTCGTTCACGATGTAACTGGAACCCCAGTTGAAAAGCGTACTGATGGTCGAGATAAAGGCGGCCATCATCGCCGCAATCATAATGCCTCTCAACCCGACTGGAAGGATATGGAGGACCATTCTCGGATAGGCGGCATCGTCACCGGCTGCGCCCATGTCAGGGAAAATAATGATGGACGCGAGGGCCACTGCGATCCAAGGCCAGGAAATGACGGCATAATAAACAATGGTGTGCATGAGCATCCCAATGGAAGCATGGCGGGAATCCTTGGAAGCAAGAATTCGTTGGGCATTGTAGCCGCCCGACATCGCGACACCAATCCACAGCAGGCCAAAGAATCCAATGGCGTTCCAGATGGACATATAGCCGGGTGCTGAACCAATTCGCGGGGCGATGTTCAATCCCTTGCCCTGCCACTCGGACATGTTGGACAGTTGCTCAACCATCGAAGAGATGCCACCAACTTCACGAATCGAAAGTATGGCCAGGACAATGACCCCCACTGTCGCAATGATGAATTGAATAAAATCGGTATACACAACCCCATACAACCCGCTGAGTGCGCACAGCAAAAGGGCACACAACAGGATCACGCCGGTGCTCATCATCTGGTACTCCGGAGGCAGGCCCATCGTTTCGCGGACAATGGTGTCCATGGCCTTGACCACCCAACCAATGATAAGCGGGCACAAAACCAACGCCCCCATGGTTGCCGATATCCCGCGAAGGCTCTTTGCCGCCGGACCGGAATACCGCAGTTCCAGCATTTCGATGTCCGTGATGACCCCGAGGCGCCGCCAAAGCCTGCTGAACAGCACAACCGCCAAGGCTCCACCGATCAGCGGCGACCAGTATTGCCAGATGGCATGAATCCCGTTTTGCCGCACCAGTGAAGTCACCCAAAGTGGAGTGTCCGCTGCAAAGCTGGTTGCGATCAGGGAAGCGCCCACAATGTACCATTTCAAGCTCCGTCCCGAGACAAAGTAGGAATCGATACTGTCCCCCGCCCGTTTGCTGAAGTACAAGCCGACGGCGACCATCGAAACGAGAAAAATGCCTACGATGCTCCAGTCTATCCAATGCATGAGATACCTTTTTGTTACTTCGCTTCCTGGTGAAGCTTAGTTGGGGTTGGGGTTTTTGCGCAGAGGATACTTTACCATATTTGGAGACTCGAGTTATCCCGCATTCACAGGATGCTACCTCCTTAAAACCTGCTTTACCCCATTTTCCAGATGAAGAAACCGCGAGGGGCTTTCCGGAAAACCCAGCTCAATTTCCTGATCCTTACCAAGGGACAGTAATTCAGCCTCAATCAAGTCTTCATCGATGTCCCAGCGAATGGAAACCTCAATGCCTCCCCGGGCGAGAAGCCCTTTTATGGATCCTTTCGACCACGCTTTTGGCAGGGCTGGCAGGATTTCCATCCGCCCCGGCAGGGAAAAGAGAAGCATTTCCTGGATAGCCGCTGTCCATCCCATGTTTGCGTCAATCTGGTAGGGGGCCCATTCCATTTCCACGCCAATCCCCATGGAGCGCCAGTCGTTGTGTGTCGTGTAGAGATTATTCATGACACAGGAACGTGCCAGCAGGTTGAGGCATTCAAGGGCCTGGTCACCTTCCTTCAAGCGGGCATAGACATTTGTCATGTGGGCGAGGGACCAACCAGTCTGCTCGCTGATCCCAATCTCAAGCCGCTTCTGGATGGCCGTCTTGAAAGCCTCGAAAAGGCGGAGATCCGACCTTGAGTTGACTTCAAGTCCGGGGAAGAGCGGGTAGATGTGGCTTTGGTGCCGATGGTGATAATTATCCGGAAAGTAAGGGTGCATCCACTCCATGACCGCTCCATCGTCATTAACCTGGTAAGGGGGGATTTTCTGAATCATTTCCTCCCACTTTTTCAATTCATCTTGATCGCTGCCAATGAGCTTACCCCCTTCAACAAGGTGGGTCAGCACTTCCTTAGCCAAGGCAAAGTCCATTGTCGCGTTGATGGTCGTTTCCATGCGACTTCCCATGCCGCTACCTTCGTAGAAATTACCCGGAGTATTTTCCGGTGAGTTTGACGGGGAACTTTTAAAGAAACCCTCCTCGTCGAGGGTAAAGAAGTCATCATAGAACGAGGCGGTTTCCCTGAGAAAGGGCATTGCCCGCTCCCTTAGAAAGTCCAGGTCACCGGTATAGCGGAAGTAATCAAAGTAGAGCTGCCCGACCCATGCGGCAGCTCCTGTCCAGTGGATTGTATGTGGCTGGATGTCCTTGAGCAGGCCGGAGGGCGGAGTCGTGACACAGGGCACATAGATTCCCCGGCAACCGAACAGTTTGCGGGCGTTTTCACGAAAGTCTCCCAGCTTCTTGTCAAAGTAGTCGAACACCGGCAAGGCCGTCTCGGTGAGATTACCCGACAGGGCCTGCCAATAGATCATCTGCAGGTTCTCGTTGGCCATGTGAAAGGCCCAGAAGCCATGGTATTCACCACACCATTTCCCCATCAGCGGGCAAGGCAGGCTGCCCGGGCGCGAGCTGGAGATAAGTAAATAGCGTCCGAAGGCCCACATTTTCTCGACCAGAGCGGTGGAAGCTGTCCCCTGATATGCGTCCAGAAGCAGTTCCTCGTTTGATAACTGGTGATCAGCTTCAGATCCTCCAAGGTCAAGGGTGAGCCGGTCGAAAAGTGTCCTGTGTTCCTCCGTGTGGCGAGCGAGTAGGGTTTCATAATCCACATCCTGCTCGTGTAATTCCTGTTTGAGGGAGGCCCATGCCGCTTCCCGCTCACCGCGGACAAAGAGCTTTACCAATACAAGGGCGCTTCTGGAACTGTTCACATGGAGCCGGCCTTCAACTGCTTTGAATCCTGCTGGCGAATTCTCCTGTGATGTTGGAATCACCCGTGCCACCGCTCCAA
Source organism: Oceanipulchritudo coccoides (assembly GCF_010500615.1). NCBI lineage: Bacteria > Pseudomonadati > Verrucomicrobiota > Opitutia > Puniceicoccales > Oceanipulchritudinaceae > Oceanipulchritudo > Oceanipulchritudo coccoides. The sequence goes on along the minus strand of NZ_JAAGNX010000002.1, from coordinate 166,995 downwards.
AGTCGGTCCCGTCATCATTGCGCCCGGCGTAACGAATCCAGCCCGCGGCATCTGCCTCTGTCGTAATGTTCAGCGGTACATGCCTGAAGGTATCGTTGGGAGAGGAAATGTCCCTGAAGGTATGGCGTTCCAAGGTGATCTGGAAATCCATCACAGATGCGCTTGAGCAAATCTCCATGACCACCATGTTATCCGTTCTGGATACAAATAATCTGCGGCTGTAGTCGGTACCTGCATCCTTCCATGAAACAGAGACCTCACCTGTCTCCATATTCAGGTCGCGACGGTAATTCTGGAATCCGCTGTTGACGGGAGTCCGTACCTTCAAGTCTGCCAGTGGAAGCGGTGTCCCGATTTGCGGGGCATAGCCACTTTCTTTCAAGGCATCTGCCATGACCCGGTCCGCTTCGAAAAAGGCTTTTTCATCCAGCAAGTTTCTTACTTTATCCAACCTGTCGCTTATATCGGGTAGTTGTTCCGTCACGACTCCGTGCCACAACTTCTCGTGCGTCAGGAGAATGGTCTCGTCCTGAACGGCTCCATAGACAGCAGCGGCAATTGTCCCGTTTCCGCTGGGCAGGGCTTCCCGCCATTGACCCTTCCACCAGCTGGCCGGGTATTTCAAAAGTAAGGTGTTCATCAAGAAGATATCCTTGAAGGATTAATCAGATTCCGTGGTGGAGGGAATCCTGAATTACTGGATGCGGGTGACAATGGCGAAATAGGCACCAATGGCGCCTGTTTCCGTAGTGAATTCTGCTTCCATGTCAGTATCCCCTTCGGGTAATTCAATGAGGAAGCGCACATCATGGTCCTCTGGCTCGACAGGTTTGCTCATCGACTGGCCCGCCAGCATCAAAGTAGCGCAATGGGCCTGGATTGAGCGTCCCGGTGTTTCCCGGAAAGCGGTCAGGCCGGGAACGGGCAACCCCGGCTCAAGGGATGCGTTAATGGGCAAATCCAGCTCGGCAGGCCACCGCCGCAGGGCAATTTCATAAGTCCCGGCTTTTTCCACATGGATGGCCCAGAAGCCTGTTCCCGGCTTTCCTTCCCGAATGTACGCTTGATGCCACGGTGTCACTTCATCGGTTGTTATCCAGTCATGGCAGGTAAGCTTGGCTGGATTTTCCGCATCGTTCCCGACGACAATCCGCGTTTCCTTGTCGAACAGGGTTGATACACTTTCCCACCAGGCATCATATTCCATCCTCAGGCACGAAACCACTTTGGGGTGTTCAGCCGCGATGTCGTTCTTCTGGGCGGGATCCAGCTTGATGTCGTAGAGCTCCTTTCCGTCGATCAGGCGCCAGCGCTTGGTCATGGTGGCCGACTGGCGCCACTTGATGGGATCCTTCACACGCTGCGAGTCCGTGATGAGGGTCCGTTCGGGCCACGGAGTAGGGGTTTCGAAAAGGAGCGGGGCGAGGGAACGCCCATCGAAACTGTAGTCCATGGGGGCCTTGAGTCCGCACAGTTCAATCAGAGTGGGGAGAATATCGATATGCGCTGTCAATTGGTCGATATCCCTTGGCTGGGTGAGCCCGCCATCTGGCCAGCGCAGGAATAAGGGGACGCGATGCCCGCCGTCATACTGGCTGCCTTTCTGCCCGCGCATACCGGCGTTGTAGATGGCTTTCCCTGAGGCGGTCCCATTGTCCGTTGTGAAGATGAAGATCGTGTTCTTTGCCACACCCTCATCCTCAAGGAATTGGCGCAATTGTCCGAGGTTCTCATCGATATTGGCGATCATGCCATAGAAGATGGCTTCTTTCTCCGAGGGAACTTTTCCGACATAGGGTTTCCAGTAATTGTCTGGTACGTGGGAGGGCGAATGGGGTGCGTTGGTTGATATATATGCGAGGAAAGGTTTTTTCGCTTCAACACTTTCTGAAATGAAGCGTTTGGCTTCCCGGAAATAGACATCCGTGCAATAGCCTTCGTACTTCTCAGGTATTCCATTGTGCAGATAGGTGTCGTCAAAATAGGCGTTGTCCCAGTGATCGGGTGTCTGACCCACGCCGCCCCCTCCATGGCTGACGACCTCCCCAAAGCCCCGGTCGATTGGACGGTAGGGGTAATTGTCTCCAAGGTGCCACTTGCCGAAAAGGCCCGTCCTATAGCCATTTTCGAGAAAAACTTCCCCGAGCGTTGTCGATTCTGGCCGGAGGAAGGAGCGCCCCATGATGGTGTGCCAGGGGCCAGCCCGGTTGGTGTAGTGGCCACTCATCAAGGCTCCACGGGTAGGGGCGCAGGTCGGGCTGACGTGGTAATCCGTGAGGCGGACACTTTCCGCATGCAGGGCGTCCATCGCCGGAGTCTCAAGGATTCGGTTCCCATGGCAGCCAAGATCCCCGTAACCCTGGTCATCCGTGATGACGATGATCACGTTTGGTTTACCAGCCAACACCTGGAAAGTTAGCAGGGGCAATAAAAGGGTGAGCAGGACATGCCTGACAAGTGGCTGGCTGAAGAGTTTCATGTGCCACTTCACTATAGGTTTCGGCTAGAATTGTACCACCCCTTAAATACGGGATGCCGGCGGAGGCTAGTCCTGGGTCTCAGTAGGCCCGCATCACAGGATCGGCTCAGGCTCTTAGGCCTCCACCTCACGCCCCGCATCGGCCTCCATGAGCAGGGTGGTTGTGGAAAGGAAGGGGAAGTAATAGGCATTTTCCTGGTCAATGAAAGCTGGATAGACTTCCATCTGGTTGGGGATTGCAGTAAGCTTGGATTTGAGTGGCCTGAGTGACTTTTTCTGGCGTGTAGAGGCTACTTGATAATGGCTTTGATGATTTCGGAGTGCCTTCCCAGCTCGCCGAAATGCTAGAGACGGAAAGGTGCTCGATCCCCTACTCGTTTCCCGTGATTTTCATCCTAACAAAAACGGAATCGCTGCCTTCAACACGAGTTGTGACACTCTCAAACTCAGAATCCACAGAGCTAACTGCTGTTTCGGTAACCCATTGAGAACTCCATGAATCGATTGAAAGATCTGTCGAGCGCTGAACTTCATATGTCAATCCGCGTGAGGCCGCATCTTTTCGGCGCAAGTAAGTGTATTGCAAATCCCAACTAGCTCCCTCCGGGTCGGTTCCAATACTCCAATAGTTTGCAGCTGTGAAGCTCATCGGATCGGTTCCAAAGCTGTATTCAAGCAGGTTCTTAAATCCATCACGATCTGGATCATCTTCGGCTCCATCCTGACCAACAGGAAGGCTCTTGGATACGCCCCAAGCAGTAAATCCATTTAGATAATTGATCGTTTGCCCGTGGAGTGCGAAGACCAAATCCTTTACATCATCTGCTGCAGGACTCGCAAAGGGAACACTAACCACGCCCGGTGCCACTTCAGATTCATACAAACGCTCACCACCAGCCAAATCGCCACTACCGTTGGCTCGTCTCCAGGTAATATCGTGCTCGGCTCCATATTCAGACCATGTGAGCTGAAACGCATACTTCCCCGGAGTGAAGATAGTATCCTGAAAGTTGATCGTATAGTATTCAAGCGCAGTAAAACTCAATGCGTCAAAATCGATCCACTCGTAAACAAGGGTCTCGGTAGTCGCACCACCGTATTCACCTATCCAAAGAAGCATTTTTTTTGATCCAGCTGAAAAGGTGTAATTCTTGGCCACTTGTAGCGTCAAAGCAGTCAACTCGGTTGTCTTAGTGAGTGTGAATGTTTGGCCAGATGATTGTATCGGGTCCCCTCCATCATTATTAACAGGAGCCCCATTTAGTTCACTGTGGGCTTGACTCATAACAACACTACTCGTTGGCAGTGTCGTTCCGAAATACTGGATCGTCGCCGTCTCACTTGGTTCATCAAAGTAGGCTGGAACTCGTGTCGAATCACCCCCCGTGTTTGATGCAATTTCTCCTACATTCACCGAGCTAACCAAGAAATTATTTTCATCGATTAAGTTGAAGACGTAATGAGTCGTTCCAGCGGGAACCGGAATTGATGCAGTTCCATCGGCAAATATGAAAGGAACATCCAAATCGAACCACTCCTCTTCATCGTGCCCACCATCAAGTGTATAGATCAGTTCAATTTTAACGACTTCTGCCTTATCGGTTTCAAACGTAACCCACGCGACGCTGTTTGAATCTCCAGAGGCAAGAACCTGAGGGACATTCCCCTTGTTCGTAAGTGTGCCAGTATAATTCGGATTGTAGTGCGGCACACTTGCATTCACATCGCTAAGCCATGTCTCCAACTCCGTCGAGAGTGTTTGAACGAGTACCGCTTCAGAAGCGTTTATATCATTCATCTCTTCGATATCTGTTCGAACGTCATTGGTATCATAGAGTTCATAGAGTCGATACGGATCAATCGCGGGATTATCCAAATAGTCATACTCCTTAAAGAGCTTATATCCCCCCTTGCGGATAACACTATGGAAGGCAGTGCGATGAGGATAATGCCAATACATTGTATCGCGTTCACTCTGATCCGGGTTTTTCACAAGAGTTGGATCCTGCGCATCGCTCAGCAAGAGGTCGGACAGATCAACCCCGTCCAATCGTCCCGGAAGAGGGAGACCTGCAAGTGATAGAATAGTAGGATAAATATCCAATCCATTGATCATCACTTCACTAGTGATGCCTGATGGAATTTCCCCACCTGCTACAATGAAAGGAACCCTAATTCCACCTTCTTCAGCATGCGTTTTTCCTTTGTCCAATGGAAAATTGTCTGTAATCCCCTCGGTGCCCGTCACTTCTTTCCCTCCATTATCCGAGGTAAAGATGATGTAGGTATTTTCGATCAACTTATGCCCAGGCCAGCGAGGGTCGTCTGTGTTTTTCAAGTAATCCACTATACGGCCGACGTTATAATCCAAAGTTTCAACCATAGCTGCATAGTAAGGATTATTCTGCCCTTCTGCAAAAATCTCACTGCCACTAAGAGGATAGCTATAGCCCATCAGTCCCGCGTATTTTTGCAGCAGGCTTTCCGTCCTGACCTGAATTGGAACATGCACCAGCCATGACGCATAATAGCAAAAGAACGGATCAGCATTTGTAGTCGCATCCTGAAGGAAACCAATCGCATCTTCCGTCAACTGATCGTAAGCAAATCCATTAGCATCAAGTTGATACGGATCAGCCGGGTCAGTCGTCGCAAAACCACTAAGCCGGTCCGTCATTGCCCGATGCACTCCACGAGTGTTGCTTGTCACGTCGAAGCCCTGTGATAGAGCCCCAGGTTCTGCGTTATGGCCTACGGCCATATGCCACTTGCCGAAGTGGCCGCTGTAGTACCCATGTGGTGCCAAAGCTTCTGGAATGGTAATTTCTTCCAATTCCAGACGAGCACTATAATAGGGATCCATAATCCGGCTGCTGTTATTATTATGAGGCTTGGGAACCTCCCCCCCGATGACATGCGTATTATCAACACGCGCAGGAAAACGCCCACTCATAATACCACTGCGACTCGGCGCACATGTAGGCGCTGGCGCATACCCTTGACGAAATAGAATACCATCTGCCGCCAAAGCATCAAGGTTGGGCGATTCAAACACTGAGAACGGTGCCTCTGTATCATAGCACTTCAGATCTTGCCAACCAAGATCGTCTGCTAGAATTAAGACAAAATTCGGCTTTTCCGGGCGTGCTTGCAGCATGCTCACAAAGAAAAACAAATAGAAAGCGTAACGAAGCATTTTCATAGGGTAAAATATTAGGATATATAAACGATACTATTGGTTTAAACTCACACACCTAAGAGCTGTGATTTCCTTTGGTTTCAAAAGCAGCCCATCAATCATCCGCCAAAAAACGCAATAGGGTTAACAGCCAGCTGTTGATAGTATTCTTTTGCCAGAAGTAGCTGCGAATGTATATAGAATATTCGTTCTATATCGGACGATTTTATTCTCCAAAAGGGCTTCTAACGATTTAAGCCTTCACGGAATCTGAATAAAAGAAACTCCACACCGTTGTCGGTGTGGAGTTCAAGATTCCATTAACCTGGCCAGCGTACACTTAACGGCGGCGAAGCGCTACAAATGTAACAGCAAAGAACCCAGAGATGAGGGCAAAAACACTTGGTTCCGGGACGGCAGTAACAGTGAACTGACCATCCAAATCACGAATGCGATCATTAATAGTCGTCGCTGTTAGAACAAACACCTCAGGAGTGCCTGGGATCGAAGCGCCACCATTTGCACCTGCGCTTAAAATCGGGAGGTTGCTACCCGTTCCAAGAATATAGTCGCCCGTAGTAAACCATGCCGCATCAAAGCCGTCAAACGCGATAGATGCGGAAATATCAGTGCTCAAAACCACATTTTCAATTGTGAAACGCAAAGTATCGCCAGGCTGCAAATAGCGCGCAGTAGTGTCTGTGCCACTGGTGTTCCCTTGCAACCCAAATTCATCATTAACGGCCCCTACATCGGCCGTGGTTCCGAGCGCTGTGACGGATGAGGTTCCATCTCCAACCAAACTAAATGTAGAGCCAATCCAGCCCTCAACCCGTAAATCCCATGTCAAAGTGTCGTTCGATAAGCCACCGTCATCCAAATCCTGATTGGCAAAACTAAAGGAATAGAGAAGGTCATTACCTGTAGCATCCAATCCTATGGTAACATTTGGATCAGTTGCGTCCAAACCATTAATAACGCCAGTAGACAGATCGGCTCTCAGATTATCAAATCCGATAACAACCTGCCCCTGCAGTGATCCAAAAACGGCCATCAGCAAAAGAGTAAAAATTTTCTTCATAGTGGGTATTGATAGGTTATAGTAATTAGCTAGATATGGGCTAAAATATCCGCCCGAAAGGACTAACAGTATTCAATTATCTTGGTTAATTGTATATAGAACGTTCATTCTATATCGCCCTGATTCTTTTTAGATTACCTTAGAGCACACGCACGGCCGCGGGCCAATTTGACACAGGCACAACCGGCATCAGACCTCACCAAAAATGAATCGTAAAACGTTGATAACGTGCAGCTTGATCACACTCAGCGCCCTTTTACATCTGAGAGCTGATGCAGACTTCACGTCGGCACTTTCCACAAGTGAGCTGGAGAACCACATCCGAGAAATCGACGAGCGATTAGGCACGCTGGCTCAGATCAGGATGCGCTCGGACATTGGAGCGGTCGGATACCGATCAGAAACAGACCATTTTGATGTGATCGAGCTTACTTTTGACCAAGAGGCAGTGGTCGACCAGATTGTCGTAGTCCCAGTGATCCATTCCAATCCATCAGATGGCTTCATGCCCTTCTGTTTCCCCGTGAAGTTTGACCTGGAACTGTTTGATCGTAATGGAATCCCAATCAAGACAGTCGCCCGCTATCAGCGAGCGGAGAACGAACTCGCAGGAATCGCACCTTTGATCTTCCCCTTCCCTCCGACAAAGGCTGCTGGAATACGGATCAACATAACTCAATTTTCGATACGCGAGCTGGACAAAATACCTGCCTTGGAACTCTCGGAGGTGATGGTTTTTGAGGGCAATGTGAATGTGGCCTTAGGCTGCCAAGTAAAGACAACCAGCAACCCTGCAAGATGGAGTCGCCATCGCCGTCCTGAGTTTCTGGTCGATGGAGCCGTTCCCTACATGATGGATTGCCCCGGGGATAAATCCAGCGCAGGAACCATCAGTAACTCAGCAGTCGACTTCCAGCAAAGCTATACTGTAGATTTGGGTGCTATTTACCCAATTGATCGTATACAACTCCATGCCCTTGAACAGAGCACCTCAGTTCCGAGCCCATTTGCCGGCGACATGGGAATACCGCGCCTGATCCGTATTGAAGCCTCCCTGCTGCCGGATTTTTCAGATTCGATCATGATCGCCGAAAAAGAGCATCGTTCGCACTATCAGACCAATCCCATATTGTTCTATCAATTTGAGGAAACTAAAGCCCGCTACATAAAACTGATCGCTGTAGAACCCTACATTCATGATACGGGAAAATTAAGACGCGTGGGTGGCGAAAGATTGTCGCGCGCAAGAACCGGATTTGCAGAGGCTCAAGTCTTTTCCGGATCTGAAAATGTCGCCTTTGGAAAGAAGGTTTCTGCAAATTTCATTCACAGCCCTACAAATTGGAGACGCAGCCTATCAGCGCTCACTGACGGGCTCAATTATTACGGCCGAATCATCCCGATCCGCGAGTGGATGAGTCAGCTTGCCGAACGACATCAGTTGGAAACTAACCGTCCACACTTGCTGGCAGAGCTAAATAACCGCTATGCACAACAGAAAGCGCATTTAAAGCTACTGGGCTGGTTACTGCTGCTTTGCATCCTCCTGGTGTTTTTTGCCATCTTGATCGGACATATCACGCGCCTGCGCGAGATTGCGAAACTGAAGGAATCCTTTGCTGCCGACATGCACGATGAACTGGGAGCCAATATCCATGTGATTGGGTTACTTGCTGACATGGCCAAGGATGCGATTGACTCACCCGATGAACTGGTTGATGCGGTCGATGAGATACGAGCCGCAACCGAGCGAACCAGCTCGTCGATCCGGAATTACACAAAGAAGCAGTTCGGAATATCCGAGGGCATGCTGCTTCAGGAAATCGAACGCAATGCCAGTCGTATTTTAGCTGGTGTTGATTACACCGTGCATGTCGATGGCGAGCGATATGTGGAAAGCATCGATACGCATCGACAAATGAACCTGCTTCTATTCCTCAAAGAGTGTATGGTCAACGTGAGCAGGCACTCCAGCGCAACCAAATGCGACATTCGACTTCGTTGTGATGACAAGAGGACGGATCTGTCGGTCACTGATAATGGCAAGGGTATGGAGGGCACACCAACAAGAGACTTACCACCCTCTCTCAAACGCCGGGCTAAGATTTTACGTGGCGCAGCCAAAGTCACTAGTTCAGAATCTACCGGCACCTGTGTCACGCTAAGCATGAAGACCCACCGATGGAGTATTTTTAACTGAGGAATCCTATGGGTAAACAAATTCGAGTCATGTTTGTAGAGGACAACACGGAGTATCGCAATGTGGTCAGCGCTGCGATGCACCGTAAACCGGAAATCAATTTAGTAAGCGTCAATGGCACAGCTGAACGCGCCCTAAGTGAATTGAAGTGCCTGAATGAAAGCAGCCACATTGACGTCATCTTGCTCGACATTAGCTTACCCGGCATCTCTGGGCTTGAAGCCATAACTGAAATCCAAGCAATTGATCCCGAGGCGAAGATTGTCATACTCACACAATCCGAAGAGAGAGCAGACATCCTCTCCGCGATCCATCAGGGTGCAGCGGGCTATCTGCTAAAATCTTCTACAATCCAGCAGATATTCGAGTGCATCAGTATCGTCGCAGCAGGCGGTGCGATGCTTGACCCCAGCATGGCCAATTACATTCTGGATACAGTCATGTCTGCTCGCCTTGAGGAAGGTTCTTCAGACCTTTTAACAAGCAGGGAGCGCGAAGTTCTGGAGCTGATCGCACAGGGATTAGCGAAAAAAGAAATTTCCGAGAAGCTAGGGCTCAGTTTCTTTACGATTGCAGCTCACATCCGCAACATCTACGAAAAACTCAATGTCGTGAATGCAGCCGCAGCTGTACACCAGGCCCACAAAAAGGGCATTCTATAAGTGAGCGGATGATGTGTTGGGTTTTTCCTGCCGCAGGGGGATAATGGCGGTTATTGGAATCGCCGACTTACTGGTCGAGGCCTACGGGATCAGCCGCATCAACGCCCGACGGCGACCCGCTGACGTTGCCCTCCCGAAAGGGCCTTTGGCTTGCGCACCAGCATCGACTCAATACCGAGGATTTCCGCCGCGGATTGAACACGCCTCATGATTTCCTCCAGACCGGCAACCATCCGCAGGGTCGTTGACTTGCCACACCCTGACGGCCTGACGAGGACCATGAACTCCCTGTCCCGGATATCCAGCTGGATTTTCTTAACCGCCTTGAAGGGAGGATTCTTCCCCTATGCGGGGTAGATCTTGACGAGGTCCTTCAGTCGTACTTCCGCCATGGGTCATTTCAGAGGATGGGCTCGGGCTCGTAGGCTCCGGCCTCAGGGTAGTCTTTAAGCAAGGCGGTGACGGTCCGGGCGAAGGCGTCCACTTGCGCGGAGGCCTTTCCGGAAAGCTTCTCCGCCGAGGAAATCACACCATCGATCTGTTCCTTCGACAAGCCAAGCCGTGAATCGGCGGCAAGGCGCTCGGCGAGGTTGTTGGCGGAGATTTTCCCGGCGCGGAGATCAGCCACTGTGGCAACCGCGTTTTCCTTGATAGCCTCGTGGGCCTGTTCACGTCCCGTACCGGCCTTGACCGCTTCCATGAGAAGGGTGGTGGTCGAGAGGAAGGGGAAATAGTAGGCGTTCTCGCGATCGATGACGGCGGGATAGACCTCCATCTGGGTGAGGACAGTGAGGGTCGTTTCAAGGAGTCCATCCAGGGCGAAGCAGGCATCGGGCAGGGCGACGCGGCGCACAACGGAGCAGGAGACATCGCCTTCATTCCACTGGTCGCCCATCAATCCCTGGACCATACTGAGGTAGCCCTTGAGGATTGTAGCGAATCCGTTGATACGTTCGCAGGAACGGGCATTCATCTTGTGGGGCATGGCGGATGAGCCGACCTGTCCCTTGGAAAATCCTTCCGACCCCAATTCATGGCCTGCCATGAGCCGCAGCGTGCGGGCAAAGCTGGAGGGCCCCGAGGCGACGAGGTTGAAAAGGCTGATGACCTCAAAGTCGAGACTGCGTGGATAGACCTGCCCGACGGTAAACAATTGTCCGGGCAAACCGAGGTGCTTGAGGACACGTGATTCCAGCTGGCTGACCTTCTCGACATCCCCGTCAAACAGGGTCAGCAGGTCCAGTTGTGTGCCGACGGCGCCCTTGAGGCCACGGGCCGGATAATCCTCGAGCAGGGCCCCCAGCTTCCGCGTGGCACGCATCAGGTCTTCCCCGAACATGGCGATGCGCTTGCCGACGGTCGTTGGCTGGGCGGCGACATTGTGGGTCCGGGCCGTGAGGACAACGTCCTTGTACTCATCGGCCTTGACGGAAAACGCCTTGAGCACGGCGAGACTCTTTAAAAATAATATGCGCACCGAGCGATAGAGCTGGAGCTGCTCGACATTTTCGGTGAGATCACGGCTGGTCATGCCCTTGTGGATGTGTTCCGCGCCGGCCTTTTCATTGAACGCCTCGATGCGGGCCTTCACATCATGCCGTGTGATGCGCTCGCGCCGGTCGATTGCCGCCAGGTCAATATCATCAAGGGCCGCCTCATAGGCCTTAATGGCCTCAGCCGGAATTGACATCCCGAGATCGACCTGTGCCTTCATGACGGCGATCCAGTATTCCCGCTCGAGGCGGATCTTCCCGGAGGGTGACCAGATATCGCGGATGGCGGCCGAGGCGTAACGCTGGGCGAGAATGTTAGGAATGGCGTCCATTTCTCAAAATTCGGAACAAATCCCGCTGATGCCAAGCCCATTCAGGCGGATCTTGAGCGCGTGATTACCAGACAACTTTGATGTCCGGAAAAGTAACGAAGGCGGAATCACAAGTCAGCAGGGTCAGCTTATTGTGAAGCGCCTGGGCAGCAAGGAGCCGGTCAAAAGGATCCCGGTGCGGCCACTCGAGCCCGCCGGCTTGCTGGGCTTCATTGATGGAAAGGGCAAGTTCCTGCCAACCGGAAGAGGCAACCGCTGCTCCGAGATTCCTCGCCAGCTGGCCGGAGAGGGCGAGTTTCCCCAGCCGGACTTTTGTGGATAGCTCCATCGCGCTGACCGAGCTGAAGTAGATGGTGTTGCGGCTATTGGTAACGCACTCCCGTGCCTTGACCGAAAGGCTGGGTGAGTCCTGCCACCACCAGAGTGCAGCACAGGTATCGAGCAGGAGGTTCATTTGGATGTTCCCTCCCATGCCCTCAACTCTTCCACGGGAAGAGGATCAAAAAAAGTGGCGGATAGCTGAATGTTCGCCTTGTAACGTCCCGGTTCACGCCTCGGCTCATCCGCATAGGGTACCAGTTTCGCTTTCGGCTTCCCCGACTTCGCGATGATGATTTCTTCACCCACCGCCGCTTCCTCTACCAGCTTGGACAGATGCGTTTTCGCTTCGTGGATGTTGTAGGTGTGTTTCATATCAGCAAAATTAAACTAAGTCACTGGACTAAGTCAATATACGCGCGGGAAAGATTCCAAATAATTTACCTGTCCCTAAATCGCCTATTTTGCCTGCAACGGGGCGAGGCAGCGCACGGCCATTCCGCTGAGGACGGCTTCCTGCTCATTCGGGCGGAAAATGATCTCCATAAAGGCGTCGCGAAAGGCCTCTTGGAACTCGATCAGGGTCTTGAGGGACAGTGAAGGCAGGACCTCCGACAGCTTTCCCAGATACCACGGGTTCTGGGTGAAGATGTTGAAGCTGGATTTGCGCTCCGAAGCGCCGAAGAACTCGCCGTAGCGCGAGGCGGCGCGTTCAAGGTCGGCCTTTCCAATCCGGCCGCGGCCTCCTCCAGCTGCCTGCATCGCCTTGAGCTGGATGAGCAGGCGGTTGCGGTTTTGAAGTGACGAAATCAGCGGGCGGGCATCATGCCCGGCGAAAAAGTGCCGGTGAATGGCCTCCAGGGCCCATTCCAGTTTCAAACTGTAGAACGCTTCGGCCGCCTCAAAGAAATCGCTGTCGCCGACACTCGGGACCAGCTCGGAAACAAGCTCGGGGGTGATGTCGTTATCCTTGTCGCCGAGGTAGGTAATCAGCTTGCCGGTTTCCTCCAGTCCCAGGCGGGTGCTTCCGCCGATCAACTCCACAAGGATCTGCGCCGCATTGCCCTTGAATTGTTTTCCTGCCGCTGAAGCTTCCTCCTTGAGCATGGCCAGCAGGGCGGTCTCATCCTTGCTGGCGTCCAGAAAGAGGCTGTCGCCATTTTTCTGAAACCACTTGTAGGCTTTCTTTCGGCGGTCCACCGGTGAGGCCGAAACAAGGATTTTCACCGCTGGATCATCGAAGTTGTCCAGTAGGTCCTGCATTCGCTCGACCGCTTCCACCGTCGTCTTGGAGCGGCCCGTCACACTGTCGGCCAGGAAAGTGATATTCTTGAACCAGACGGCTTTCTCCGGCGTGAACATGGAGACAGTCTGCACTGAGCTGATGAACTGATTGATCGCCTTCTCGGCCTCGTCGATGGTTCCGGCCTGTCCGTCCACTTCCTCGAGGGAATTCGGATCGCTGAACTCTTTCGCCATGGACTCCCATTCCTCGCGCGCCTTGCGCTGTACGAGGAAGTCATCCGGGCCGGCTATGAAACGGAAGGGCATTTGCTGTTCAGATTGGTGTTTTGTGTCTTTAGACGCTTGTCCCTAAAGGAATAATCCGGGGGCGCCCGGTCAATTGTATTCAGGAGGAAAGCCGGTTTTAGACTTGTTTTAGAATAAGTGCAGCTTTACGCAGTTATAAGCAGAATCTTAATTGTATGTTGTTCAATTCCTTAACCTTTGTCATCTTCTTTGCCATTGTTCTGGCGTTGCACCACCTGCCGATTGGCTGGAGATGGAAGAAGTTGAACCTGCTGCTGGGAAGTTATCTATTCTATGCGGCGTGGAATCCGCCCTTTGTGCTTCTGTTGTGGTTATCGACGGTGGTGGACTATGTCGCAGCGGGCCGGATTGCCAAAAGCGAGAGGCTGGCCGTGCGCCGGGCCTGGCTGCTGGTCAGCATGGGGACCAACCTCGGGATGCTCGGGTTTTTCAAGTATGGGGGATTCCTGCTGGACAACTTTGTCGCGGCGGCGGGGGCCTACGGATTCGATTACCATCCGGCGATGGCGAGTATCATTCTTCCGGTCGGTATTTCCTTCTATACCTTCCAGACAATGTCCTACACGATCGATGTTTACCGTCGCAACAGCCCGCCGACAAATTCCTTTCTGGACTTCGCCCTCTTCGTCACCTTTTTCCCGCAACTGGTCGCTGGTCCAATTGTCCGGCCCAAGCAGCTGATACCGCAGTTCAAGAAGGAGCATCAGGCAACGCATCCCCAACTGATGTGGGGTCTCGGATTAATGACCCTCGGGATGTTCCAGAAAATCGTGATGGCGGACACCTTTCTCGCCCCTTCAGCGGATGCCGTCTTTGGCGCAGCGGAGTCCGTGCCCTTCATCGATGCCTGGTTGGGAGCCCTTGCTTTCGGGGGGCAGATCTTTTTTGATTTTGCCGGATACTCGACCATTGCGATTGGGGCAGCCCTGTGCCTTGGCTTTTCGCTACCGGAAAATTTCCGCTACCCGTACGCGGCCATCGGCTTTTCAGATTTCTGGAAGCGCTGGCACATTTCCTTATCTTCGTGGTTGCGCGATTACTTGTATATTCCCCTTGGAGGGAACCGGAAAGGACCCGCCCGCACATACATTAACCTGATGCTGACCATGCTCCTCGGCGGCCTCTGGCACGGTGCGGCCTGGACCTTTGTCGCGTGGGGGGCCCTGCACGGATTCTATCTCTGGCTGGAAAAGGGCTGCGCGCGCATTTTTGCGGGCAAGGAGTGGACGCAGAAATCCACCGTGCGCCTCTTGACCGGGTTGGCAACCTTTGCCCTGATCACCCTGACATGGGTCTTTTTCCGGGCGCCGGATTTTGCCACGGCTTCCCGCATTCTTCTCTCTATGTTCGGGCTCGGGGCGGACGGCGCTCCCGTCCTGACCACGACCGACATGCTCCTGACATCGGTTGTAGTGGTTTTCCTGTTTGCTTTCAGTTGGATTCTGCGGGACCGAATGGTCGAGGACGTTGTGGGGCGGATGCCCTGGTGGCTAGGCGCATGCGCCTGGGCGGGCATGCTTGTATTGATCATCTTAACACAAGGAGGCGGTGGTGCATTCATCTACTTCCAATTCTGATTCACCTGACAAGTGGCCGGAAACCTACTGGCGCCGCCCTATCCCCACAGCCCACTGGCAGGGCGTGAGCTTGCTGACGGCTCTTCTCGTGCTGGCATTTCTGTTCGTCTGGGAAACATGGTGGAGACTTGATGGCTACGAACCCAGTTTCGAGGAGACAGCCGAGTTATGGGCGCGTATGCGTGACAAGGCCGGCACCGGGGCTCCGGATGAAGTGGTCTACATTGGATCTTCCCGGATTCAGTTTGATTTTGACATGGCCGTCTGGCAGCAGGATTTCGGAGGGTCCAAGCCCATCGCATTACCGAAAGTCGGGACCTGTCCCAGGCCTTTCTTGAGCGATATTGCGGATGATCCCGATTTCAAGGGAGTCCTGATCTGCGGTGTAACCGAATTGCTCTTTTTTGCTCCTGACATGTCGCCTCCGCATTCAGAAGCTACCGCCTATTTGAATCATCGAAAGAACCGACCCATTTCCAGCCGGACAGACTTCCTGCTTTCTGTTCCGCTCCAATCAGCGCTTGCTTCCCTGAATGCAGAGGACCTAAAACTCGGGACGCTTCTGCGCAAGCGTTGGCTGGCCTTGCCCAATCGGGAAGGCAGTCGGATCATGCCGGACTTGCCTCCATATTTTGCCCGAATTGGCCCAGATCGCCGTTACCACATGTGGTCCCGGATGGAGCAAGAGGCCCCATTGCAGGAGAAGGTTCAACAGATCTGGTTGCCTTGGTTCACGATGGGACCTCCATTTGCCGGCGAAGGCTTGGATGCCCTCATTGAATCTGTCCGTCTGGATGTCGAAAAGATTCAAGCCCGTGGCGGACGGGTCGTTTTTGTCCGCTTTCCCTCCAGCGGACAGCTTCGTTCGATCGAAAAGGCGCGCTGGCCCCGCGAGGCCTACTGGGACCGATTGCTTGAGGAGACCGGCGCCCCCGGCATCCATTTTGAGGATCATGAGAGCCTTCAGGGCTTTGTTTGTCCCGAATGGTCGCATTTGACCCGGGTAGATGCCGTGACCTTTACGCGGAACCTGATTCCCTTTATCAAAGAGGTTTTGTGAGCTCGAAAGGGATCTCCTGTGATCCTGTTCAATTTCCCTTGAAGCACGCGTCTGGCTGGTCAGACTGCTCCAGTGTGAGATTTAGCCCGCAGGATCCATTCATTCAGTGAAATTCCTTGTTTCCCAGTTTTCGTATTTTCTGAGTGACCGCCAGGCCAAGCGCAACCTGAGTGCGCTGCGCACCTATGTGCTGTTTCTTCTGGCAATCGTCTTTTTGTATTCGGTGCTCTTTCACTTCGTCATGCTCCTTGAAGATCAAGAGCATTCCTGGCTGACCGGTTTTTATTGGACGCTCACCGTGATGAGTACATTGGGGTTTGGTGACATCACGTTCCATACTGATATTGGGCGTCTTTTCAGCATTCTTGTCCTGGGCTCGGGAGTGGTCCTCCTGCTGATCATGCTGCCATTCGCCTTTATCCGGTTTTTCTACGCTCCCTGGCTGGAGGCCCAGATACGTGCCAGGGCCCCGCGCAAGCTTCCCCCGAATATTTGCGACCATGTTATTATTTGTCGTCAGGATTCCATTACAAACGGTTTGATCCGGAAATTGACCGTCAACAAGATCCCGTACTGTCTCCTTGAGCCGGATCCGGTCATCGCCGTCCAGCTGCGTGAGGATGGTTTCAGCGTGGTGACGGGCGAGATTGACGACCCGGAGACCTACGAGGCCGTGAATGTCGAGTCGGCCCGGCTACTCCTCGCGAATGCCGAGGATCCGATCAATACCAATATTCTCCTCACGGCCCGTTCCCTGAATTCTTCCCTGCCGATCATCGCCATTGCCGAGGAGGAGGACTCCCTTGACATCTTTTCGATGAGCGGGGCGACCTATCCTTTGCCCCTGAAGATCCGCCTCGGGGAGCATTTGGCCACCCGGGTCAGTGCGGGGGTTGGGACGGCGCATGAAGTCGGGCGGTTCAAGGATTTGGTGATTGTGGAGTTTCTTGTCCACGACACGCCTTTGGCCGGGGAAACATTACGAAACACACATGTGCGTGAGCGAACAGGCATGAATGTTGTCGGCATCTGGGAATCGGGCCATCTCCAGCCCGTGGATCCTGACAAGCCGCTGGCCGAAACCTGTGTCCCGGTGGCCATCGGGACCGAGGAACAAGTAAAAAAGCTGAACGAGCTGCTGGGTGAAGGCCCCGACAACCCGCATGAGGTCCTTGTCATTGGTGGAGGAAAAGTGGGTCGGTCGACAGCGGTGACCCTCAAGAAGCGCGGCGTGCATGTCCGCATTCTCGATCTGAAGCCGGAACTCCAGGAGGAGCTAAAACCATATTGTGATGAAGTTATCATCGGTAACGCGGCTGACCGGGCAACCGTGGAGCGGGCCGGAATTGCCAATGTCAGCGCCGTCGCCCTGACGACGAACGATGATGCCCAGAATATTCACCTGGCGGTTTACTGCCGTCGTCTCCAGCCGCAGCTCAGTATTGTGAGCCGGATCACGAGAGAGCGCAATATTGAGGCGATCTACCGGGCCGGAGCGGATTTTGTCCTGAGTTACGCTTCCCTGGGCTGTGAATTCATCACGGCTTACCTGCTGGGCCGCGAACCGGTGATGGTCGGGGAGGGTGCGGAGTTCTTTACGATCGATGTTCCCGTGGTCCTTCATGATACAGTTCTGGCGGAGAGCGGCATTGGCTCAAAAACCGGGTTGGTTGTCATCGCCATCGAGCACGATGGTGAGACCGTCACAAATCCCCCGGCGACGACACTTTTGAAGCCATCCGCCCGCCTCATCATGCTTGGGACCAACAGCCAGCGTGAGCTCTTCGCGGAGCTTTTTGCCTGATGCATAAAAAAACGGAGCCCTTTCGGGCCCCGTCCGGGTACTTCAACAATGGTAAAAGTTGGTTTACTGGTCCTCGTGTCGTTTCAGTTCGTTAGCGCCAAAAACAAGCAGGAGGACGGTGGTCAATGCGATTGTAAACATGGTGTGTTCTTTCGAGTTAAGGACGTCTGGATGTGACAGTTAAAGTGGTTCAGGCTTCGAGGGCTTCCTTGAGCTCGAAAGCACCGAAAGTGAGAAGGCAGGCGGAGATGAAGATGATAAGTGTCATGGCTTTTTATTTATTGGTTAATTTGCCAGATACTTACGCTGGGAGCGTGCCAACTTTTTCGGCTGTTTTGTAAAGCGTTAATTAATAACGATTTAAAAACCTTTAAAAAATCCATTCACTCTCCGCACGTGCGATTACGCCGGTTTTTATCGCATCTTCGGGACACCCTCCGTCCCGGAATTGGGACAACTTGCTATGCTGAGAAGGCTGCTTCGATGGCCGCCTTCAACTCATCGTGGGTCGTCGCCACTGGCATGTCGGGTTCGGCGGACTGGAGGCTTTCCGGGGGACGGAAGAGGATTCCGTGGTCCGCACTTTGCAGCATTGTCAGGTCGTTCCATGAATCCCCGGCGGCGATCACGTGAAAATTCAGGCTTTGCAGGGCCCGCACGGCTTTTTTCTTCTGGTCGGGTTGCCTTAGATTATAATTAAGGATTTTCCCAGCATCATCAATTTCCAGCTCATGACAAAACAGGGTGGGGTGACCAAGTTTTGCCATCATCGGTTCGGCAAACTGTACAAAGGTGTCTGAGAGGATGATCAATCGGCTCCGGGCAACAAGCCATTCGGTGAACTCGACAGCCCCCGGCAAGGGCTCCAGGTCCTTGATGGCCTCGTGTATGGCATTAATGGTCAACCCGTGCTTGTCCAGCAGGTCGAGTCGGTAACGCATCAGGACATCGTAATCCGGCTCGTCGCGGGTTGTCCGCCGGAACTCGGGAATGTTGGTCGCCTCCGCGACGGCAATCCAGAATTCAGGGAGGAGGACACCCTCCAGGTCAAGACAGACAATATCCATGGGCGGATAATCACTGTTTGCCGGCGATCCTGTCAAGGTCCGGCCTTTTTCCGGGAACCATCAAAGGATTGATCATTGAGGCATTCTTCGACATACATGATGTTCATCGTGAGGATTAACTTAACGAAGTTCATGATAATCATCGCGGTTGTTCTGGCCGTCCCGGCCTCAGCTTCCCTTCTGGCTCCGTGGGTCGGTCCAAATGTCCTCCTCGGGGAAGACCCTGTTGAACTTCCCGGCGGAGACGGACAAAACCAGGCCGAGCCACATGTGACCCGCTCCATCATGGACCCGGACCTTGTCCTCGCGACATTTCAGGAGGGTCGTTTCAGTGATGGGGGGGCCTATTCGAACGGGTATGCCGTGAGTGAAGACGGAGGCTTCACCTGGCGGCGTGACCTGAACCCGCGCCTGACACAGGTCAATGGGGGCCCCTATTTCCGGGCCACTGATCCGGTTGCCGGCATTTCCCGTGACGGGAACCTCTACTTGAACTCCCTTGTCTCCGTCACGGAGGCTTTTGAAGTCGGACGGGTTGTCCTGCAGCGATCCACGGACCGTGGCCAGAGCTGGACGGATCCGGTCACGATTTATACAGGTGAGTCCATCGCGGCCAATGCCCGCACTTTCCCGGACAAGAACTGGATGGTGGTTAACGATTACCCCAACACGCCCACCACGGGTCGGATCGTCGTCACCTGGACCAATTTCCGGTTTTATCAGGATGAGGTGGATGACATTGATGATTACCTCATCACTTCCGCTTTCTCTGACAACGGTGGGGACAATTGGAGTTCCGCGGAATATGTGACACCGCCGACAAGCGCCTGGTTTTCAAAGATCAAATTTCAAGGTTCGCAACCTGTCTTCCTGCCCGATGGCAGCTTGGCCATAGTCTTCCATAATTTCCTCGCTAGCCGGCTTGAAGTGACGCACTCGCCCGACGGAGGCGCGACTTATCCGGGCCCGATTGTCCCCGTTCACGACGGCTACATCCTCTATGACACGCCCAACATGCGCGACGGATCCTTTCTTCCCAGCGTGGGAGTCGCCCGTGACACCGGGGATCTCTACATCGTCTACACCTCACGGGCCTCTTCATCCGCCGAGCGTGGAGACATCTACTTCGTCCGCTCGCAACGATCGGAGAGTGCGCAATCCCCGGTGGACTGGCGCTTTACTTCGCCCATCAACATCAGCGGAAGCATTCCGGTCCGCATCGTCTCGACCCCGACCGTTTCCGTCTCCCCGGATGGCCAGCGAGTCACCGTATATTTTTATGATAACCGCAACGGTTCCGGTGAAAACGACTCCGGGGATTTCTATGCCGTCCAATCGACAGACGGAGGAACCTCATGGACAAGTCCGTTCCGGATCACCGAACAGACATTTCCGCTCAACCGGGCAACCTCGACCGCGCGCGGTTTTATGATTGGCGATTACTTTGGGTTTGCCCCGCCCCTTGGGCCCCGCCAGGCGGGTATTGCGGTATGGGTGGACACCCGTCGGCCCACAGCAGACCCATGGAGCACGCGCATCGGCGGCCTTGAGCATTCTGTATTCGACTCGTGGCTACAAGCCAACCTTCCCCTGTCCAGCCGGGTGTCGAATCTGCAGCTTGACCGATATGCGGATCCCGACAAGGACCAGACCCCAAACCTGCTGGAATATGTGCTCGGAACCTCCCCGCGTGTGGCTGAGAGTCCACCTTCATTTGTTAACGGGATGAGTCACTTGAAAATCCGGTCATTCACCGATCCCCAGACAACAGTATCCCTGAATGGTGGCACGGGACGGTGGCCACTCTTTCGTCAAACCCTCGGCGGCAGTCCGCCCGGGGAACCGTTTGGGGAAGGATTCTGGGAGCAGCTCTTCTGGCCGAATGCGGGCGAATTTGAAAACCTTGAGGTATCCCTGAACACTGAGAACTGGTTTCTTCTCTCACCTTCCGCTCCTGTCCGGTGGGTTCGCGACGAGGGAGAAGGTTGGGTTTGGTCACCTTGGTTTGGCCATCTTTACACGGCCAATGCACCGTGGCTTTTTCATCTCACGCTTGGATGGGTCTATGACCTTGAGGGCAATCTCTACAGTCCTTTGCTTTCAACCTACCTTTATCATTCGATTGATATCCATCCGTGGGTCTATCGTCATGACGGGCACTACATTTACCTGCTTGAAGGGATTCCATGGATCTACGATTCCTCAACTGAAGTCTGGTTGAAAACCTACTGAGTTGCATGAAACTCCTATTAATCCTCCTGTTTCATCCGACTTATATTGTTAAAGGCCGGAGCACTGTCCCGCCAATCCTGATTCTGTTATCCGTTGTCGCCTACGCAGCCCTTTGCGGGCTTGCCTTTCAGCATTTGTACCCGCGCCTGCTGAACAATGTTCCGTGGTTGGGGGGATTCCGAAAGCTGCATCCGGGTAATTGGAATCCAGCCTTTGATACGGAATTGTTTATTCGTGGGGCCTCAATGGGAATGATTCTCTTCGGGACCTATTGGATTTCCTACAGCCTCATGAGTTTACTCACTCCAGGAAGAGCCAAGCCAATCACACGGTGTGCCCTTGCCTCCCTTTCAACCTGCGTACCGGTCCTCATTTGCTGCGCTGTGGGCTTTTTCTTCTATTACCTTCACAACGCCCTTGGCCTGCTTCCGGTTTACGGATTATTTGCAGCAATCTGCCTGCAAGTGATCCTGCTCAGGGACCTTTTCGGAGTCAGCCGGGCCCTTGTTGTCTACCTTGTCCCTTCGGTTTTGACGGCACAACTTATTGCCTGCACGCTCCTGTTGCCGTAATGAATCGGGAGTTTCCTCCAAGCGCAGATGATTTATCTTGAACTCATATACAGTGTCCTGGTCTTCCTTGCCACAACAGGAGGCCTTGGCCTCTTCTTCGCCAGTTTTTTGAAAGGGGAGATGCTCCAACGGTTTACCCTTGGCTTGGGGCTTACCCTCTTTCTGCTCTTCGGGCTTTTCTTTTTCCTTTATCAAACGGGTCTTCCTTTCGGGTGCTTAACAATTACCCCGGTCATATCGCTGCTTCTTTTGGCTCTTCGTTATCGGAGTTTGGAAGAGTCCCTCCGGGAACCCGGGTTTCGCTCAAGCCTTCTCCTCTACCTGATGTTGAGCGCATGGACCCTCCTCTGCCTTGCCTACATCCAGACCTACAACGGCGGCAAGTGGGCCGGTGACTGGATTGAGCATTATGAGCGCGCGCTATTTTTCCTGAAACCACTCCCGCTCGACCACATCTTTATCGGGCTTTACAGTTTCACGGCCCGGCCTCCCATGGGGAATGCCCTCTACGCTTTTTTCATGGCTATAACGGAGGCGGATTTCGCCCATTTCCAGGTTTTCTGCAGTTTGCTCAACCTGCTCGTCCTGTTTCCTGCCCTTCTCCTGCTGAAGCATTTCCGGACTGGAAAGTTCAACCACTTTCCCGCATGGATTTTGCTCCTTCTTTTAATGACGAGTCCAATGTTCATGCAGAACGCCCTTTACGCGTGGACGCGTCTCCTGTGCGCCTTTTTCATCCTGTTTTCAGTCTACCTGTTTCTTCGATCCGAAAAAGATGCCGGGCTCTTTTTTAGGCAGGCCATGGCCTTTGCCTCGCTGGCTGTCGCCCTTCTTGTCCATTACTCAGCCGGGCCTTATGTTGTTGCCTGCCTGTTCGCCTATTTCTTCGTCTCACGGGACCGGCTCCGGAAACCCCGATTCTGGAAGGAGACCGTTTGGATCGGGTTCACTTGCGCCCTGCTTTTATTCGTCTGGTTTGCCTGGGCCATCCGGGTCTACGGGTTCAGCGGAACATTCCTGAGCAATACCGCGGTAACAGATGTTCAGGACTACACCTTCCTTGAGAATGTCTTCAAGGTTTTCAGCAATCTCTTCAACTCGTTGGTTCCACATCCGTTGAGAGGTGTCTCCATGGACACGGCTTTTAGCCCCGCCGATCCCTTGTTTGCCATACGTGACTACTTCTTCTCGATTTACCAGGTCTCCCTCTTCCCAATGATGGGTCTGATGACGATTCCCGTATTATTTTTCCACTACAAAGACAACTTATTCAATTCAATCCGGACCGGCTCTGCTTTTCGTTCGATTTCCTTGTGGTGGTTTGCCGGCGTGGTCGTGCTTGGCGTTGCCGTGCATGGAGGCTACGATTCCCTTGGACTTGCGCACATCTGTCTTCAACCGCTTGCCTTGCTTGTTGTGGTATTCCTTGCGGCAAACTTCGACCGTCTTTCAGGACGCTTGAAGGCAATCTTGTTCGCCGGAATCGCCTTCGATTTTGTTTTCGGGGTCGCGCTTCATCTCCAACTGCTCAGCACCGGTCCCCGTGATTTGTTATTTTTCTTTATTCCTGGCGGCCAGATTGAGCTTCTTCAAGCCACAATCGGGCATGCCGCAGTCGCCAATTACCAGGCACAAATGTTCAAGGGGTTCACCCTGCTCGGTGAGCTTGTCAGCATGCCTGGCTGGCTCTTCTGGACAATGGCCCTCATCCTGATTTCGGTTGTCCTGATCGCGTTGGCAAGAGGCCGGACAAGGGAAAATTAAGTCAGCACTTCAGGCTTTCGAGGAGATCGTACATCTTGTACTTTTCAAGCTTGTGCCTGAGAAAATCCAGTGAGGCAACGACTGCCCGCTCCTTGACGGCAATCCGGTTGCCCGGAAGGACAACCTTTCGCGACCAGGCCCCGACCGGTGAATGATAACCCAGATACACGGTGCCGGCCGGTTCCCTTCCCCCGTTGGGGCCGGCATAGCCAGTGATCGCCAGCGCATAATCGGATTCCATCAGCTCTGCCACGGCGGTGGCCATGGCTACTGCGCACTCCGCACTGACTGCTCCATGTTGTGAAAGGATGCAGTCCGGAATATTCAGGATAGCTTCCTTGATCTCATTGTTGTAGCAAACAACCCCGCCCTTGAAGACTTTTGAGGCGCCGGCCATGTCGGTAAAGCGACTTGCCAGCAGCCCGCCGGTACAGCTTTCGGCAACAGCGAGGGACTTGTTCAGCCCGCGAAGCTGTTTTAAAATGACACACGCAATGTCGGGGGTGCCATAACCCAGAAATCCGATTCCGAGCCGTTGCCGGCAGACTTCACCCAATGCGCGCAAAGCTTTGCCATCGAGTCCCCCTTCGACAGGCGTGAGACGAACATCGACATAATTCATATGGGCGCAATAGGCGACACGGACTTTGTCTCCGGCCTCCGCAAGGATTGGCTCGAGCATGTCCGCGACTACACTTTCACCCAGGCCCAGGGTGCGGATTTCAACGGGCGGGGCCCCTTCTTTGGCCCATGCCTTTTTCAAGAGCCGAGGCAGAACTTGTTCTTCAAACATCGGTTTGAGTTCACGCGGCGGCCCGGGGAGGAGGACAATGACTTTTTCGTCTTTCTCAATCCACTGCCCGGGGGCGGTCCCGTTGCTGTTGAGGAGAGCTTCGCCCCCCTCGACTATTTCGCATTGTTTGAAATTATTCGGCGTCGGCTCCCGGTCCCGTGCCCTAAAAAATTCCACGATGGCCTCTTCGGCGGCCTTGTTGGTGACGAGAGGTGTTTTCAATGCGCTCGCCATGCAGTCAGCCGTTCGGTCATCGGAGGTGGGGCCGAGGCCACCCGTGACAATGATCAGGTCCGATCGCTCAAGCGCCTGCTGGAAGGCCGCCAGCATTTCCTCCGGTTCATCACGGATTTCCGAGGCACGGGTTATCCCAAGATCGTGTTTCTGGAGCAAATCCCCAAGGTAGACAAGATGGCTATTGGCCCGCAGGCCATTCAGCAACTCATCACCAATGGCGACTAATTCCACTCTGTGCAGAGTCTTCATTGCTCGATAAGCCAGACCGGTTGGCTTGTCGTCAGGGGTTTGCTGTGCCATGTTAGCATTATTCAATATAGGTAATTCCAGCAAGT
Source organism: Oceanipulchritudo coccoides (assembly GCF_010500615.1). NCBI lineage: Bacteria > Pseudomonadati > Verrucomicrobiota > Opitutia > Puniceicoccales > Oceanipulchritudinaceae > Oceanipulchritudo > Oceanipulchritudo coccoides. The sequence continues at coordinate 142,260 of NZ_JAAGNX010000002.1, read as the reverse complement.
ATGCCAGTCCCCGAGCGCAGTAAATTGAAAGAAAAGGTCCGCCGTCTTCCGGAGGGGCCCGGGGTGTACCTCATGAAAGACCGGCTTGGTAGTGTCTTATATGTGGGAAAAGCCAAAAATCTCAAACGCCGGGTATCATCTTATTTTCAACCCTCGCGACGATTCCGCATCGAGCAGCCAAAGATCGCCGCCATGCTCGATCTGGTCACGGACTTTGATATCATGGAAGTCCGTTCCGAGAGCGAGGCTCTTCTCTTTGAAGGAAAGCTGATCAAGGAATGGAAACCAAAGTACAATACGGACTTCACGGATGATAAACGGTTCCTGCATGTCCGGGTGGATTTAACTGTCGCTTTGCCGCGATTCCGGCTGGTCCGCTTCAGGACGGATGACAGGTCGGTCTATTTTGGCCCCTTTGCCCATAGTGGACTTCTCAGGCGAACCTTGCAGGAAATGCGGCTCAAGTTCGGCATTCTTCTGGGGGATGCCCAGCCGCAAAAACGCGAGGACGGGCTTTGGCAGCTTTACGATGACGCGCGGGCTGAAATCTATGGGCATTCAAATTTCATTACGGCGGAAGAGTATCACCAACGGGTCGAACAGGCCTGCGGGTTCCTTGAAGGCAAGTCGCGGGAGTGGTTGTCCGAGCTGGAGGTGCTGATGAACAAGGCCGCCGAGGCACGGGACTACGAGCGGGCAGCCGAGCTGAGGGATATCATGGTCGCCTTGAGGAGAACCACCGAGCGGACGCGCAAGTTTACCCATGCCTCCATTCTAAATGCAGATGGACGCCAACCGCTGGATGAACTCAGGGAAGCCCTCTCACTGAAGCATGTCCCGCGGACGATGGAGTGTTTCGACATCTCCCATATTTCAGGGAGTTTCTGTGTCGCATCGATGGTGCATTTCAAGGATGGCAGGCCAGACCGGAAGAATTACCGCCGTTACCAGATCAAGAGCTTTGTTGGGAACGATGATTTTCGTGCCATGTGCGAGGTCGTCGGTAGGCGCTACGCCCGCCTCAAGCGCGAAAATCGTCCATTCCCTGACCTGATCGTGATTGATGGCGGGGTCGGCCAGGTGAGTGCGGCCCTAAGGGCGTTTCTCGAAGGTGGTATTGAGCCGCCGACCTTGATCGGCTTGGCCAAAAAACGCGAAACAATCATCTTCAGCGATGGGCGTCCGCCCATGAATTTGCCCGGCAATCACCGCGGGCGGCTTCTGCTGCAACACATCCGCGATGAGGCTCATCGCCACGCCAACAGCTACAATGCGGAGTTGCGGCGGCGGAAGTTACGGGAATCGGTGCTCGATGATTTTCCGGGTCTTGGCGACAAGAAGCGCCGGGCCCTGATGGGGCACTTTGGCAGTCTCGATAAACTCCGCAAGGCAAGCATTGATGATCTCCAGCAGGTAGACGGGATCGGGCCAAAGCTGGCGGTGAAGATCCGGGAGTTCTTTGGATAAGGCCCTTGGAGCACGGAGCTCCGGGAATTACGAACTTGTCCCGATGGGTTTTTCCAGAAGCGGGAACATCACTCCCTTGCGGAAGAGGGTGACCTGCCCGCTCGAAGCAGAGACACAGAGGGATATGCAATCGGCGGCCTTGGTGACCGCTGCCGCGGCCGAGTGGCGGGTGCCAAACCCTGAAGGCAGGTTATGGTAAAATTCTGCCGGCGCATGAATAAGTGAACCGGCGGATTCAATGATGCCGTCTCCTCGAATGACAAAACCACCGTCGATAACTGAATATTCCTTGATTGTCTCATCCATGAACGGGTTGAGAACATTCCGGTCCTCCATCCGGTATCCGTAAAACGGGTTGAGGACGAGCGGTTTGACCATGGAGTTGACCTTTTCGGTATCGCCGATGACGAACATGGTCCCCACGGGTTTGCCTTCCCGTCCCTCGACCGACAGCTCCGTGGCGATCCCAATCATCCGTTCGAGAACCTCGATTTTTACCGATGGGGGAAGAAGGTCGTTTTCACGATCAATGACGCTCTGGAATTCGCGCTCGATATCAATGACCATTAACGTGTCCAATTGATTGCTGGAAGGAATGCCGCCCACGCACAACAGCCGGTCATTGTGTTTGAAGATACCGCGTGTGAGCCCGATCAGAATTGCGCTGCGGGCTTGCGAAAGTCGCTGACTGGAAAAGGACCTGACCTCGATGGCCGTCTCAATCTGACCGCTTTCCTGTGCCCGATCGCTTGCCGCACGGGTGACCAGGACAGTCCTGAAATTCGGAAAGCCGCGCGCGCCCTCGATGCCCCCGGCAAAAGTATCGCTGAAAAGCAGGATGGCGGAACATTTTGACTCCCGGGCAATCTTCTCGGACTCCTTCAGGAGAAGCCGGTTAAAGCGTGTCTGTCGGCGCTCGGGCTTGGCCAGCAAACCACTGAAGCCAAGGAAGACCCGCTCCGCGAAGGTCTTCGTATCGGGCGCCGTGATCATGTTGTCGACCAGATCCCGGTCACGGAAAAGGCGGGCCAGCGAGGCCAGGACATTCAGGTAGTTCTTCTCGTTCTCGGAGGCGAGGAGGAGAAAGAGCAGGCGGACCTCATTATATTCGTGAAGTCCTTCAAACTCGATGCCGTCCTTGACCCGGCCGATCGCGAAGATGTACGGGCGCTTCATCTTCACCCGGATATGTGGCATGGCGACCCCGTTGCCGAGGTAGGTGGTCATGGTCTTTTCACGCGCCATGAGCTGGTTTGTGATCTTACGCACATTCAGCCCGTCCTGTAGCCTGGCGGTGGATACCTCCATCAGCTCAAGCAATGCCCCCATTAAATCAGTTGATTCAATCTCAATGATTCGGGATTTGGCGATATACTTGTCAAGCCGCATGAAATCTTGATTAAAGGAGGAACCAGAGGTTTGACAATGTCAATTTTGCCTAAGGGTTAACTCTTCCGTAGAGGCGTTCATTGATTGCCTCCTCAACCTCCGTCAGGGTGGGTTCAAGCCGGGACATGCCGGGCTCGCTCCGCCAGTCGCGCACCAGATCAAGAGCGGCCTTCATGATTTCCTGGTTTGTCGACGCCCCCGTAATGGAAATCTGGCTACTCAGGAGATTGTGCGAAAGGGATTGGTTCAGGTTTGGAAAAGAGAGTAGGAAAAAGCGGGCTTCCCCGGCGGAAACCTTCGGGGAGGTCAGGTATTCCTCAAGCAGCTCCGGTGCGCCAGCCAGTCCCGGATCCATCCGGGCAAAATACCCGGCGCGTGCTTTTTCCATACCTTCCGGCCAAGTGTCCTGCTCCAGAATTTCCGTCAAGGCGACAACAGGATCCTTGTCGACAAGCCTCTCAATGGCCAGTGCCGCGGCCCGGCGCAGCATCTGGGGATCCCCGATTTTCATCAGGTTGGAAAATTCCGGGACAAAGGCTGTCTCCCCGGTATAGACCGCAACATCCAGCAACTCGGCGATGGCGGAGCTTGGATTCCCCGTCCATTGGTCATCCTGCAGGGCGGCTTCCAGACGGCGGTTTAGAAAGTCAATTCGGGCCTCTTCCGGATCGGTTGTTCCAAGGGCGTAGTTTCTCAAGTGCACTGCATAGACATCCGGAGTGAGGGAAGTGCCCAACCGGGACAACTCATCTGTGGCCCATTCTGCGGCGAGTCCGGGATCCAGTTGGTGCAGCAAATCGAGAAGAAAAGCCCTGAGTGAAGCAGTGCCAACCAGTGAGTTCTCGGGGCCCGGTTGGAAACCAAGGCCCGTTTTGAGGTCAGCACCACTTTGCAGGAATTCCAGAATTGCCTGTAAGGCGTCCTCTTTCGGGGAACTGAGAATGGAATCCGCGAGCTGCTTAAGGGCGGTCCGCATGGCCTCGGGCGATGAGGCGGACTCGAGGTGTTGGATCCATGCCGCCCATGATTCGGGCGGGGTGGGTTGGACTTGTTTTGGTGTGTCGGGCTGCGGTGGCGAGGGAGCTTCCGCAACCGGCGGCTCGACCTGCTCATCCTGAGATACGCTCGGTGACGGCACTTCCCCGGGGTCGATTGGTTCCTCTTTGGCGAGTCGCATGAAGAGGAGAAACCAGGATCCGACCAAAAAGAGGACCAGGAAGAGAGCTTGAATAAATGCGCGGCCTTTCATGGCACTTCAGCTTTGGGTTTTTGCGTGACGAATGACAATGATGGCCCCTGCCACGACAAGCAGGGAAGAGATATAGAAAATCGTGTGGGGAATTTCCGCGAGGAGGATGAACCCCATCAAGCCGGCAAAGATGAATTGGGCCAGATTGATGATGACAACTGCCTGCCCGCGGATGGTCCGCAGGGCCCAATTAATGATACTGTGGCCAAAGACTGTCGGGACAATGGCCAGCCCGAGGATGGAAATCACTTCATTGCGTATATTCGGGCCCAGCCAGACTACTGGTTTCCCTGAAAGCTCAAGTGTTCCTGCAATCCCCAGACAAAAGAGGCCGGAGAGTATGTACACCGGGACAACATAGAGATATACGGATGAAAGATCCCGGTTCTTACGGGCAAATATTAAATAAAATGCGTAGAAAAGCATGGAAAGGAAACAGACCGCATCGCCAAGGGCGTGCTCCGGGCTCAGATTGAAATCGACTAACCCAAGGAGAAAAACGCCGAGGATGGCGACCGAGGTGCCCAGCGCCTCGACATTTGAAATCCGTTCATGCAAGACGAGCAACAGGAGGATCGGCATCACGACCGGCACCATGTTGACAATGAGAGAGGCGTTGGCGGAGGGGGTAAGCCTTGCCCCTATAATCCAGCTGATAAAGTGGATGCCGAGAAAGAATGCAGGTGGCCAGGCTCGCTTGAGCAGCTCTTTCAAAGGAGGTCGCTGGGTCTTCTTGACCTGCAGGATGAAGGGGATGAGCAAGATCCCTCCCAGCAGAGTCCGGTAGGCGGAAAGGACAATGGGGTCGGTGCTCCCGATCTTGATAAAGATCACAGATGTCGAGCAGCAGAAAACACCGAAAATAAGGATTAAAAAGCGCATTTGGGTTGGATGTGGAGGACTCTCCGGATCTCTTTTATTATAAAAGATGCAGAATTTTGCAACTTGGCAAACCCGAGCGGGTTTGTTAAAGTATTAGATAGTTGGGTATCAAGTTAGAGTTAGCCGGGTACATTTACCGAGGTATTTGTCCCGGTGCTATCTAGGGTAATGAAAGGCCCCGTTCTTAGGAGCGGGGCTTTTTTTATATGCGGGCAAAGAAAAGCCCCCCTTCCTTGCGGAAGAGGGACCGGTTCCAGGCTCATTTACTAGATCCGTTCCCGAGAGGATATCTCAGAGCACGGAAAGGCCTTCGCCCCTAGTGAGCGTCTTTTAGTAATCATTCCCCGTGCCAGAATTAGCCTCTATTCAACAACTAGCTGATGAATAATTGCTTATGGCTTTTTATCAGCACTTGGGATCTCCCGGAACTTCTCCCGGGCACCTGAAGTGTTGCGAAATCAGGACAGTGGCTGTCTCGATTCCGGGACGGCAAACTGGAGATTCAAAGACCGGGACCGGTCCATTCCGAGAGGGCGGGGTCAAAGAAGTAACGACCTGTGTAAATCGCGCTGCCTTGAACATGAAAGAACCATGAGCTGCTCGAATACCGGTAGTAGTAATCTGGCGCCCTGTCTGAGGCGTATAACCAATCCGCCCCGTTGAATTCATAATAGATGACATCGGAGACTGTTGAAGATTCTATCCAGAGGAGGCCGTGTTCCTGATGCTCAACCCATGGTAATCCGGTGTTCTTGAGCCAACCGGACCCGAACCACGGGACAAGGATCCAGTCATCCACAACCTGGGTGATGGCCGGAAACACATCCACCATTTCGGTATTTTCCAGGTCAGGCAGGAATCCGGATTGGCGGCGGTTTGACTGGAAACGTGGCCACTGTCCATCCATGAGCCTGGCTGAGCCCTCGAATTTGTAGAGAGCCCCATCGTGTGCCCCGAAGTAGATGCTTCCATCGGGGGCAATGTTCGGGGATGAGTCGTTGAAGTTGACGATGAGGTATTCCCAGATGATTTGACCATCAGCGCTCACGCTTGTGAAAAGCGAGGCAGGTCCAAGGACTGAAGATCCATCGTATCCGCAGATGAGGATGTTTCCATCGGCATCGATGGCCGGGCTGCAGTAGAACACATCGCCAACAAAGGTTTCCCAGAGCTGGAATCCTTCCGAGTCCAAGGCGTAGAGGTAGCCGTCCTGCGCGGCAAAGTAGACGGTGCCATCTGCCGCAATGGCGGGCGAGGAGCGGATTGTCTCAATGGTCTCGAAAGACCACCGCAAGGCACCGCTCGAATTAAGCGCGTATAGCGAGCCATCTTCACTCCCAAAATAGATATCGCCCCCGCTGCCGATTGCTGGCGACCCGACAATAGCCACTTCCTTTTCGTCATCTGGAATGAGGGGGTCATTCGGAACAGCAAATGACCAGCGCTTGGATCCGCTTATGGCATCAAGCGCGAATAGTTCTCCTTCTTCATTTCCAAAATAAAGAGTATCCCCTTCTTGATTGAGAACGGGGCTGCTGTTAATCGGACTATAACTGTCAACGGCCTCGGAAACCCATTTCTGGGTTCCATCGGGATTGACGGCGTACAGGAAGCTGTCGTTGGAAGCGAGATAGATGGTCCCGTCGGGACTGATCGCCGGCGAAGCGATAATGAGACCACCCGTTTCAAATTTCCAGATCAGTGAACCATTTTTTCCATTGATGGCATACAGGAAGTTGTCCCATGAACCGACGTAGACCGTACCGTCGGGGGCGATTGTCGGGGAGCTGTCAACCCAGTCGGTCGGATCGGTAAAGATCCAGCGAAGTGATCCGTCCGGGTTGTATGAATAGACATTGGTATCTTCGGATCCCACGACCACTGTGCCATCCGGACCAATAGCCGGGGCAGCATAAACCGTGTTTCCCGTTTCCGCCTTCCAGATCAAATCCCCGTATGCACCTTCAGTTGGTGAAATCGTGACAATCGAGGCCAAGAGGCAAACAGAGACAGGAAGAGTGAGAATTGCTTTCATTGGGATAATTTGAGCGAAAAGGTCGTGCCGCCAGTATCGGATTGGACCAGTTCCAGGGTCGCAGGAACGTGGCGCGCGAGGGTCGCGGAAATGGCCAGGCCTATTCCTGTCCCACCCGATTTGGAACTGATGACAGGTTCAAAGAGTTTCTCCTTCACGGATTCCGGAAGGCCGGGTCCGGCATCACGCACCCGGATTTCCAACTGGGTTTCCGATCCCTCCAGCTCGACTTGAACGGGAGATTTCGCAGGAGAAGCCTCGACCGCATTTTCCACGAGGTTGCGGAGGATCAACAGGACCAGTTGTAACTTTCTTGAGGGATATGATCCTGAGCCCGAGCCGGATAAATTGACCGGATGGTTTCTTGAACTCGAAATGGAATCCAGCCTTGTTCCGGCCATTTGCATGAGGTCTTCAAAAGAAAGGTCCGTTTCCGGGGCGGTATTTTCATCCCGCAGAACGCTGAGGGTTTCGTCGATGAGGGACTGCATGCGGTCGGTAATGGCCACGGCTTCTTCATCTTTTGCAGTGACCTGCAGATAGGCCTTCAATCCGGCAAGAGGATTCTTTAGACCGTGGAAGAGGTGGCTGCTGACTGAACCGATGGCGGAGGTGCGGGCCGCCATGGCGAGATCCGCATTGGCCCTTTCGAGGGATTCGTTGCGCTGGGTGAGGAGCGCGGCCATGCCGGTCAGCCGCTTTCGCGCATACAGGAAGACAATGGAGAAGAGGGTGCCGCCCCCGAGAACAAAAATGAGGCCAAGGAACATTAGTTGCCGGTCAAGCTGGGCGAATTCGGTGGAGACCTCAGTGCCATCCAGCCAGTATTGAATGGATGCAGTTGTATGGCCCGCCTCGTCAAGAAGCGGGGCAATCACTTCCACCAGGGGAGCTGACTCCTCGAGGTCAAACTCCTCGATACCGGAGAAGAGTGAATACAGTGGATAGGCTTCGAAGTAACGTATGACCGGTTTTCCATCCTGAAGGAGTTGCCTGTCTTCCTCGGCAAGAGAAACAGCATAAAGCGAATCCGGAACCTGCTCGACGAGGGTCTCAACCGGTCGGAAAACCCTCACCGCAATGATGCCTTCAATCTGGCTGGAGCCCGCCGCTAGCTCAACCAAGTCCCAATTCGCGAGTGAGGACGCTTCGCCCGTCTCGTGGAGATAACGGGCGACATTGGTGAGGAGAATTCCATCCCGCTGAAGGATCTGGTGCATCACTTCTGAGCGGAAGAGGAAGATGCCAATAGTGACTGCCGCGATGAAAATGCCCAGCACACTGCTGCCAAGAAGGAGGAAAATTTTCTGGAAACGTGGGGTGTTCATTCGGGCCGTCATCTTTTGCTTCTAAAGTGTCAGTAGGTCCAGTCAAGGAGGGCCTGAATCCGCCGCTCGGAAAAGCTGTCGTCAGATACCCGTGATACGAATTCATTCCATTGGACACTGGCTTTGAAAGAAAGGTTCCACATAAGGTCCCTTTCCAGGTCAAACCGGAGGGTCCGGTAGCGCTGCCGCACCAAGCGGTCATCAATGGAACTGACTTGGCGATCCGTGTAGCGCGTCTTTTGCCAGGCACCGCTGACCCGGAATTTGGTCGCCTTGAGGTCAAGGGATGCATTGGCCGAGGCCCAGAAACGGGTCAGGCCATCGTAGTCATCGTTTGAATCCTCTTCGCGGGCCGCGCCGAAGCGCATGGATGTGCTTAACACTTCCCATTGAACCGGTTTCCATGTGAGGACTTCTTCGATCTGCACACCATTGATTTGCAAATCCTCTTCCGGCAGGCGGTTGATTCCGGTTGAAGTTTTGGCGACCTCATCGTCATAGAATTCCTGATACAGGGAGAGTTCTGTACGTGAGCCAAAAGAGCCAGACCAGACACGGTTCCATTCAAGGGAAATTCCGGGACGCCAGTAATCTTCATCTTCATCGACAATCAATGACCTTCTTGCGGAAAGCGTCACCTTTATGGAGTTGAACTTACCCGCATCCCACTCTCCAAAGAGGCTGAGCTCCGGGCGGAATTGCTCAAGGCTGGCGCCAGTCGGGTCGATGCTATCCTCCAGCAGGCTGGCATCATAGATTTGATCGCCATAAAAGGCATCCACTTCAATCCCGTAGGAATGCCGGGCGCGGATTTCTGTCCAGTTTGCGTGCAGGAAAGCGATGGCTTCCCGGTCGACCTCGGCATCTTGGTCAAACTTTGCTGTTTCAAAGTAAAGTAGCGTTGTGAAGCTTGAGTGCGTGAAGATGCCGTTGAGAAAAAAGTCTGCTTCAGCCTTGAGGTAGGGACTGCTGACAGCCTTGCCGCGCTTCAGGAAATTTGAGCTGTGCCCGGCACCGGCACGAATGCTGGCCGACCAGAAGAAGGGGCTTTCCGCGAATTCATCCAACCCAAGAAGGGGATCATTGGCATCTTCGAGAAAGAGGTCTGTTTCATCAAGGAAGGCCTCCAACTCGGCAAAATCAGTGAGGGGGTCTTCAGTGCTTTCCCCGGATGCAAGGAGTGGAGAGGTCCCCAGCGCGAGCGCGGCCAGGATGAAATTGCTGCGAAGGGAAAGTAATCGAATAAGGGACATTAATGTGGAGATATAAAGTGGAGAAAAAGAGAGCGGGCGGAATTAAATCCGCCCGCTCGTTTTGTGAGAAGCAAGCGAAAGTCAGGCGTTAAGATCAACCACCAGGACGACGGTCTCCACCGCCTTCGCCCTGCTGAATGCGTTCTTCGCGCTTGAGCTGCTTACGTTCCCGCATCAATTTACCTTGTTCTTGACGGAATTCCTGCATGAGGGCCTTGCGCTCCTCATCAGTCAGGGCCGGGTCTTGCATTTGCTCACGCAGTTCCAGGCGGTTCGTGCGCATTTCCTTGACGTTGTCACGGAAGGCCAGGCGGCGCTGGAGCATGCGTGGGGTCATGACGCGGCCATCACGTCCGGGACGGTTTTCACGGAACCAGTCGCGGAGGCTTTTTGCCAGCACGCGGACAGCTTCGATTTCATCCGCATTTTCAGCCCGCCATGCTTCGATCGCTTCGCGAACAGCTTCGTCGGTCGGGTTTTCGCCAAGGGCGAGAATAGCTTCGCGGCGACTTTCAGCGAGTGCGATCCGGCGAGCCTTCAGGGCTTCGCGGTCAGCGAGAATATCTTCCGGAATATCAATAACCGGTCGATCCGGCCGATTTTCCTGGATGAGGGTACGCAACTCCTCGGTGAGGACACGCAATTCCCCGAAGGTGTCGGAATTGTCCTCCCGCCATACGGTTAATGCGGCAACCTTTTCCTCATGAGTTGCATCCGGTCCAAGGGCTTCAATGACAGCCGCGCGGGACACGCGCAGCTCTGCCCGGATTGCCTTCACGGCATCGTGCAGTTCTGTGATTTCAGCAAGGACCTCCGGATCAAGATCTGCAGGCGGATCAAACATCATGCTGCCGTCACCAGGTCCGTCGCCGGTACCATCGCCAAACCCGGGGCCTTGCATTTGGCCCTGGGCGGAACCAAGCAACAGTCCCATACTAATCAATGTGATGAATAATTTCTTCATTTTTTTCCTTATTTTTAGAGGGTTGTTATTAAATGTGGAGATACCCTCTCCCTTGCTTGAGAAATGCCAGTTCTTGCGTTATTAATATAACACATTGGTAATAAGTGGGTTATAGATATAGTGATGGCCGGGCGGGGTTGGCCAAAACACGCAATTGGGAAAAATCCCCCAACTGGGAGAGCCTTTTGAGAAACCGGATTGGGAAATATCCCCCAATCAGGAGTCAATACGGTAGCGGATAAAGTCCCTCGGGACACCAAGGCGTCGCGCCGCCGCCGAGACATTACCATTCTCCTGATCGAGCGCTTCCTCAATCACATCCTTGGTCAAATCCTTGAGAGCGGCTTCAAAATCAAATCCGGTCTCAGGCAAGCTCCAGTAAGGATTTTTCAGCGTATCCAACCGTATTTCCGGACTATTTCCACCTGCTGGATCCGCCAGTGATTCAAACTCAAGGCTACCGGAATTCTGGAAGACAAGCGATCGCTCAATCTCGTGGATAAGTTCCCGGACGTTGCCGGGCCAGGGTTGAGCGGCAAGGCGTTGCATGCCCCCGGTTGAGATGGTGGCCTCCGGGAAACGATAGCGCTTTTTCAGGTCATCGAGGAGATGCCGGGCGAGCGCCGGAATATCATCCGGAAATTCCCGCAATGAAGGGATCCGGATGTGCAGAAGATTGAGACGATGGTAAAGGTCTTCCCGGAAACTGCCCTCCCGGACAAGTTTATCAAGTGAGTGAAGCGAGGCGGCAATGAGGCGGACATCAATTTTCCGCTGGGCATTTCCACCGACACGGCGGATGTGGCCGTCCTCGATAGCGGTGAGGACCTTGGCCTGAATCGGGAGGGAGAGGCTGGCAATTTCGTCGAGAAAGAGGGTGCCGCCATCAGCCGCCTCAAAGAGGCCGATCCGCTCCTTGCGGGCATCTGTGAAAGCCCCCCGTTCGTGCCCGAAGAGTTCAGACTCGACCAGCGATTCGGGCAGGGCGGAACAATTGATTTCGATGAGCGGGGCCTCCTTGCGCGGCCCATGCTGGTGGAGCCAGCGGGCCAATGTTGATTTGCCGGTCCCCGTCTCTCCCTCGATCAGCACCGGGGGAAGCGCCGAGCCCAGACGCGCGTCGGCCTCGAGAATCTTATCGAGCTGGGATTCAATAAAGCGGAGCCGGGCTCCTGTAAAAAGGGATTTCCCCGGAGTGGCGTGCGTATCCCGTTCAAATTGTTCCTTCCGCTGTCGCGCCCCCTCCCGGGCAATACGGGAAAACACCATGGGCAGTTCTTCCGGATCGAAAGGTTTGCTCAGGTAGTCGCTTGCTCCGCGCCGCATTGCCTCAATCGCTGTACGGATACCGCCGTCGGCAGTCATCATGACAATTCTGGTGTTGTCGGAGAATCCCGGCTTATCCAGCAAATCCAACCCGTTCCCGTCCGGAAGGTTGATATCCAGCAGGGCATAATCGAGTTCGGTGGATTCCCGAATCCGCCTTGCTTCCTCGATGTTGCCCGCGGGGAAGACCTCGGCGCCTTTGCTTTCCAGATAGTGGCAAAGGGACTTTCGCAGGAGCGTCTCATCCTCCATGACAAGTATTTGCCGTCCATTCAGCATAATGCCTCCAGACTCTCGAAAAAAGAGGCTCTGGCAAGCCGGATTGCCCTGAAGAATCAGGGCGGGCCTACCAGAGCCAATCAGGGGGGCTCAACCAGAGCAGGAACCTTTCTCATTCCAGTTGGGCCTAGGGTAAGGAACAATTCATCAGTCTTCAGTTTCCATGAATTGTTCCACAATTTCTTTTCATGGACATCCAATTGACAAGGGGCTCCGGCAGGGGACAAGATGCTCTCCTTTGCCTGAATTAGGGCACCCTATGTTTGACGTCAGAGAAAAGCCAAAAATGGTCGAGCGGGCCTACCTTGTCGGAGTGGCTGGCCCCACGGACAGCGAATCCGATTGCGAGAGCCTGCTCGATGAACTTGAGGAGCTCGTCAATACCTTGCGGATCGGGATTGTCGGGAAGGAACAGGTCCGCATGCGTAAACCACAGGCGCGCTACTTGCTGGGCAGCGGTAAGATGGAATCCGTGGTGGAGCGGGCGCGGGAGATCCGGGCAGATTGCCTGGTCTTTGAGGCAGAATTGAGTCCAGCTCAACAGCGTAATTGGGAAGCCGCCAGTGGAATGTGTGTTATAGACCGCCAGGAGGTAATCCTCGATATTTTCAGTGAGCGCGCGCAGACCCGCGAGGCCGTCCTGCAGGTCGAATTGGCACGGGCCGAACACTCTCTTCCCCGCCTGAAGAATGCCTGGACACACCTGAGCCGGCAGCGCGGTGGTGGTGGCGTCACGCAGCGTGGTGAGGGTGAGGCCCAGATTGAGCTGGACGCCCGGATGGTCCGGACACGCATTGCCAAATTAAAAAAGGAGCTGGAAGCCGTTATTCGCCACCGGGATACCCAGAGAAAGCAACGGCAGCGCGTTCCGGTGCCGACAGCCGCCATTGTCGGTTATACAAATGCCGGGAAATCCACTCTTTTGAACGCCTTGACCGGGGCAAGGGTCCTTTCGGAAGACAAGCTCTTTGCCACATTGGATCCCACAACGCGTCAAATGCGCCTCCCTTCCGGCCAGAAGCTGCTCCTGACCGACACGGTGGGCTTTGTCCGGCGCCTCCCACACAAGCTTGTCGAGGCTTTCAAGGCGACTCTTGAAGAGGCTGTGCTGGCGGATTTTCTGGTCCATGTAGTCGATATCAGCAACCCCGAGTATGAACAGCAACTGGTGACCACCAATGCCGTCCTGAAGGAGCTAGGGGCGGATGAAAAACGGATGATCACCGTGTTCAATAAGCTCGACCGGGTGCCGGCAGTCCGCCTTCCCAAGGGACTGTCCCGTCCTTCGGTTCCGGTGAGCGCAATGACGGGTGAGGGCCTCCTGGAATTGACGGCCCAGTTTGAGCAGTTCCTTGAGGACCGGATGGTGACCATGGATTTATTGATACCGTTTGACCGCTATGAGTTGATCAGTCAGCTACACCAGCAGGGGACCGTCAAGGAGGAGAAGGCTGGGGATGAAGGACTGCGGCTCGTGGCCAATGTCCCCAATCGCATTCGGTCGCAGTACGAGGAATTTGTCGTTTCCTGACCGGTGAAATTTCCGGTTAATTCCGTTGTCATTCGGGAAACTCCCCGCAGGCTTGCTTTTGATCCAACCAGACAGCAATGACGGAAGTATTCATGATCCTTGGTTTCATGCTGGCGGCGTACTCCATCGTCGGCAATGACTCAATTCAAACGCTTGGAACGTTCCTGTATTCCAATTCCCATCGGAAGTGGTGGCAGCTCTGGCTTTTCAGCAGCACGGTCATGGTGGTCGTCATCCTGAACGGGTGGCTGACCCACAATCAGGATCCATCCTACTCGCGGTTGAACAAGGTCTATGACAAGTCCGTCTCCATCAGTGCAGCGATGGAGGCGATCTCGTCCGCGCAGGAGGGCTTGAGCGACGAAAGTCCGGAGGATGAGATGTTGATCCATCTGGCGCGTCTTTCCGCGCAACTCGAAGAAACCAAATCGGTCTTTGTGAAGACTCCCAAAAAGCTGGATGTCTCGCTTGACGGTCTGAAAGGGGAGCTGGCCTTCCTGCAGAATTATCGTGCCAGCGAAAATGTGACGCGGGCACAGTCAGTCATTCTGCGTGGCGTGGAAGAACGGGTCAGCGAAGTGGTTGAGCGCATGGAAATAAGGCGCGATGTTAAGTTTTTTATCACCTGGAAGCATCTTATTCCGCCTTTCGCCTTGCTGATCCTGACGCGTTACGGCTTTCCAGTCAGTACGTCTTTCCTCGTCCTGGTCACTTTCCAACCGGCGGTTCTCACGAGCATGCTGACCAAATCCCTGATGGGCTACTTTGTCGCGATGGTTTCGGCGATTGTGATCTATGTCCTTGTCATGCGGACAGTGGAATCCCGTTGGCGCAAGGAAGGGGAGGAGGGCATCAAGCCTGTCTGGGTATTTTTCCAGTGGGCTTCGACAGCCTTCCTCTGGTCGATGTGGCTTATCCAGGACATGGCCAATATCTTTGTCTACCTGCCCAGAATGCCCAGTATTGGGTGGTTGAGTTTTGCAATTTTCTGGATGGTGCTTGTCCAGGCTTTTATCTACTACAACCGGGGCGGCAAGATCCAGAAAGTGGTAACGTCCAAGACGAACACACACGATATCCGGTCAGCGACCATTGTTGACCTGATTTATGGGGTTGTTCTCTACATCTTCAAGATCCAGAGCAACGTGCCGATGAGTACGACATGGGTCTTCCTTGGACTGCTTGCCGGGCGGGAGATTGCCTTTGCCATTTCTGGAACAAAAAGCCGGAGCCTGAAGAAGGCTTTCAAGCTGGCCCGCAAGGACATGGTGAAGGCAGGGTTTGGTCTCGGTGTCAGCGTTGCCATTGCCTTTGCCATCAACGCCGTCTAGCGGCTTGGTCTACGGGTCTGCCCGGACAGGCAACAGGGCCTCAAGGAGCGCAATGTATTCCTTCGCGGTTTCCTTGATATAACCGTGTCTGAGGACTTCTGTCCTGTCGGGTGCAATGAGGATGAAGGTGGGGTAAGACTTGATATCCAAGTGAATTACAAGCGACTGAAGACGCGCTGTTTGCTTCTTTCCCAGTTTGGGCATGCTGCGCGCCAGGACCGGACAATAGACAAGATGACTTGCGGCGAATTGCTTGAATTCGGGCGTATCCAGCACGGCCTCCTGGAAGCGTTTGCTGCCCATCGACCAGCCATCACCGAGGAAGGCAATGAACAAGTATTTGCCGGATTCCTGTGCCTTTTCTGTCGCCACCGACCAATCCTCTTCGAGAAGATTGATCTCTGTTGCGGGTAAGCCTTGGCAGAAAATGGCGAGTAGGGCGAAGGCCGCGTGGAATCGCTTCACTTGGCTTCGGAATGGTCTTTCAAAGCGGCAAGAATATCTGCGCTTTGCGAGGCAGGTTTTGCTTTCAGGTCACGCCAGACAACCGTGCCATCAACGACCAGGAAGGACTGCCGGCGATAGGCCATCCCCATGAAGCCGCCAACTCCAAAACCTTTACCCAACTGCTTGTCTTCATCGGCGACGAGCAGGAAGGGGAGGTCATATTTCTCCTGGAATGCGCTCTGGTCCTCAACGCTGTCCATGCTTACACCAATCACTTCAATTCCCGCAGCTGTGAGCGAATCGAAGTTGTCCCTGATATTGCAGGCTTGCTTGGTACATCCAGGCGTATCGGCCCGCGGGTAGAAATAAACCAGTACAGGCCCTTTGGCATACAGTTCACCGAGGTTCAGTTCGGTTCCCTTGTGGGTGATGACTGTTATGGTCGGGGCTTCGGCGCCGACCTCGAGCGGGTTGCTTGCAAAAAGGGACATGGGTAGAATTGAAACAAGGATTATCAACAACAGGTTGGTTTTCATACCTGAATAGAATGACAGATTGCCAGTCGATGGCAACCCAGACCGGGATAATCGGGCTATTTGGTCGACCAGAGGGGATTTTCGCGGGCTGTATCAATCAGCTTCTGCGTTGTCCGGTCGAGGCGGCTGGCCAGTGTGCGGATCAGTTTAACCGCGATTTCCGGATTTGCGGTAACCAGCTCGTCCAGCGAATCAACTGGATAGTAGGCAATGCTAGCGCTGTTTTTGGCCTTAACGGTGCAGGTTCTGGGCCTGCCGAGAATATCTCCCATTTCGCCGAAGATCGTTCCCGGATACATGATGACCGCCAAGAGCACATCATCCTTGTAAACTTCAAGTGTTCCGGATTTCAGAACAAAAAATCCCGATCCTTCTTCCCCTTGCCGGAGGATTGTTTCTCCGGGCTTAACTTCTAATATTTTTTCCATGACAAACAGACAGACTGCGATTGATCTGCCAGATTGTGTAATCCCACCCTGTTTTGGCAAGCCTTGTATGCCTTGGGGCGGGATTCGTTCAAGGTGCTGCCGCTGCTTCCACAGCCTCAAGGACAATTCCCGGAGTGAGTAGCTCTGGAAGGATTTCAGGCGATTCGAGGTGCGGCCCGTAAACAAGATTGAATGGCACGGCTGACCTGCCGAACTTCGCCAGTGCCTGGCTGATTTCGGGATCCTGGTTGGTCCAATCCGCCTTCAGGGTGATGACCTCAAGATCGGCAAATCGCTGCAGAACCTTGCTTGAGCTGAATACGGCGGCCTTGTTTGTCTGGCAGGTGACACACCAACGAGCCGTAAAATCGACATAGACAATCTTCCCATCGCTGGCGAGCGACTCGGCCTTGCCGGGTTCCCACTTTTGCCAATCCAAGGCATTGCTTCCGCTTTCTGCAGCCTGCGTTCCAGAGATGCCGAGCGCGAGCGCCCCAATCAAGATAGCTGCTGAAATACCGGTGGCCATAAACCGGGTTTTCTTCTTCTGGTGGAAAGCCCCCCATCGCCCGAAAATCCACAGGGCAAAAGCGAGGACAACCAGACTGAGGAGAACCTTCAGAAGGCTGAAGACAGGGAACCCGGCCTCTTCGCTCAGTTGGCCTGCGAGCACCCAGATCAGAAACCCGACAGTGGCGTAGAGGAGGAAGCTCATGAACTGTTTGAAGGTCTCCATCCAGGCTCCCGGTCGGGGCAGGTAATTCAGCAATGCCGGAAAGACCGAGAGCAGCATGTACGGGGTGGAAAGGCCAAGGGCAATCAGGGTGAAGACGAGGAAGGAACTGGCAGCTGGCAGGGTGAGGGCTGCACCAAGTGCGGGAGCAAGAAAGGGAGCAGCGCAGGGAGTGGCAACAACAGTGGCAAGAACGCCACTGAAGAATGAACCCGTGAATCCGCTTTTTCCTGTCAGTTCAGATCCAACCCCGACGGCGGATTGCCCAAACTCAAACAAACCACTCATGTTGAGGGCAAATGCGAAGAGGAGAAGCGTCAGCGCGAGGACAAACCCCGGAGATTGTAATTGAAATCCCCATCCGAGCTGGCTCCCGCCTGAACGCAGGATGAGAAGAACCGCCGCAAGCGTCCAGAAAGACAGCAGGACTCCCGCAGTAAAGATAAGCCCGTGGGTGGCGATCTTGCCCTTTGAGGAGCCAGCCTGCCCGACAAATCCCATGATTTTTATTCCCAGCACGGGGAACACACAGGGCATGAGATTCAGGATCAGGCCCCCGGTAAAGGCCAGAAGAAGAATGCCGAGTGTGATTTCCGGCGAGCTCGTGGATGCCGCCGGAGCTTGCGCCGATATGGGCAGGTCGATGGCGATGGAGGGCCGGTCATCTGCCCCGGGCCAACCCGCTTTGGCTTTGAGTACACCGGTGAGCCGTGCCGGCATGTTGTTGGTCGCCTTGTCCAGGGTAAGGCGGACTTGCAAGGTGTCCGGACCGGTTTTGCTGAAGTTGGTCTCCAGGGAGGCCTCAAAGGCAGCCTGATCATCGAAGAAGTATACCGATTCAGGAAGCTCACCCTTTAATTCCAGAGTCACTTGCGCTCCGCTCGACCAGGCCTGAAGGGTGTAATTATCGGGTTTTGCGGGCAGATTTCGGGTGGTCTGCCCGAAAATCCCACTCCATTCAGAGGATGGCGCGGGTGGGCTGTCCTTGACCGGCAGGGTGAGGCTGGAGGAAATGCTGCCCGGAACACAGACGGCCTCGCACATCAACCATTCCGCCGTGAAGCCAATCTTCACTTCGCCGGGGGGGAAATCGGCCGGAGGCGTCAAGGTGACCATTAAAAGGACCTCTCCTTCGTACACAAATTCTGTCCAGCCTTGGAAATCGTAGACCTTCGGAGTTGGCCATGCAATATCGCTGACTGTGAATCCCTCCGGGAGATCCCAATCAATCGAGGTGGCATATCCAGTCGCCGTGGATTTCCAATAGGTGTGCCAACCCGGATCGTGATCCAGCAATAGTCCGACCCGGTAGGGTGTTCCCGGTTGAAGGTGCTCCATTTCGCCGATGAGGACACCTTCCACGAACTGGTCGCGGAGACGCTCGCTGTTTTGGGCGATGAGCGGGCTCAGGCCTAACAGGGAAATCCCCGCGATTAGGATTCTCGGAATCTTGGATGTGAACTGCATGTGTCTAAGATACGGGTAAGGCTTTAATATTCCTGTTTACCTCCCCGGGACAAGCCTGAGTCCACTTAATTCATTGCGCAAATCGGGGCTTTCTATCTGATTTGGGGCTTTCATGGACCCAATCATTTCCATTTCCCATGATCTTGTGCTGAAGGTCTTGCGCCCGTGCGAGGCCGGGGTGCTTTTTTCCCTTGTCCAAAAAAACCGTGCCCATCTCCGGGAGTGGCTTCCCTGGGTGGACTCAACCCGCAGCCCGGTTGATACGCGAAAATTTCTTGAGATGAGTTACGGCGGGTTTCTTCACGGCGCAGGCTTCAATTTTGGGATTCGCCACCACGGTGGTCTGGTCGGTCTGGTCGGGTTTCATGGATTTGATATGGCCAACCGCATTACCAGTTTGGGTTACTGGCTTTCCGAGGATGCCTGCGGGAAAGGGATTATGCGGGAAGCGGTCGCCGGCTGTGTCCAATATGCTTTCAGCGACAGGGGCATGAACCGGGTTTATGTACGCTGTGCCACCAACAATTTCCGCAGCAAACGAATCCCGGAATCACTAGGGTTCACACACGAGGGAACCCAGCGCGAGGCGGAGTGGCTCTACGACCACTTTGTTGACTTGGATGTCTACAGTGTCCTGGCGGCGGAGTGGGATGGCTCAATCGCCACTTGAATCCACATCCTTATGGCCGAGCTCTTTTCGCGCCCAGTCTGACAACAGCTCCAACTCATAGAAGAAGCTCATGTTTTTTCCCCGGACGCTTGCACTGATATTCATCTGGAATCCCAGGTCGCTTTCGATTGCCTCCCCTTCCTTCAGGATATTGCCGTCTGCATCGGCCAAGGAGTAACTGAATTGGAGCCGCGGAGGGTAGATGGCTTCAACATAACGAATGTCCGAGTTGGTCCGATTGCGCCATGGCTGAATGTCTCCAGCCATGTCGATATCCGTGAACACAAGGGTCAGTGTTTCACCCTCTGCGAGGTATTTGTCAGCGATACGTTCCAGTTCCTGCTCCAGTTCGCCTTCAAATATGTTCAGCGTCTTCTCTTCGGACATTCCGCTGACCGAGAAGTCCGTGAAGTCCTCGGGATTTGCAAAATCCGCTGTTGCGGTTCCACAAATACCGGCGAGAGGAGACAGGCCCAGAAGGGCGGAAAAGATTATGTTCATCGTCTTCATGTCTATATTAGACATTAAAATTGGGAAATGTTCTACAAATTCCTGAAAAATTCGGCTATAACAGCTTGTGACCCATCCTGTTTTCATTCCCTTTAACTAATTATGATACAAATGCTCGTCATTTATATGCTGCTTGGCGGCATAGGGCTCAGTTTATGGCACTCTTATCGGCTCATACGGATAAGCAAGCAGCCCGGAGCGACCGTAAATGCCATTTTGGATGGCCGGCGGGAAAAGGGCTTGTTGATTTTCGGGGGCGCCGTGGCGGGATTCTATGTCCTGACCATTCTTTTCCTGATGATTTTCTGGAAGGACCTGGCGACTTGGATTGTCCTGACCCCTTTCCTGTATCTTGTCGCTTGGAGCCTCCCGCGGCCTTTTCTGAAGCCGAATTGATCAGATGTAGCCAAGGAGCCGCATGGCACCGAGGACAAGGGGGAGAATCACCATGACCACGGTGATGACAATGATAGCGGTCTGGTAGTTGTTGCCGTTATCCGGCTCGGGCGGAGAGGAATTCTCGTCGGATGGCATGTTGTTACTCCGAAAAATCGACCACAAACCTGAATCCGACAAACCGGTTACGTTCAGTCCTCGAGCGGGATTCCTCGGGGATAGTTGCCAGCCGGGTTGAAGTGTCCCGGGCGGAACCGCCCACAGCGGTGGCGCGTCCCGTCAAATTGTTTTCTTCCCCGGAAAGCCATTCTGCGACATTTCCGGCAAGATCGTAGAAGCCGTTCTTGCCGGGCTTGGAAGTCCCAACAAGTTGAATCTCGCGGCTGGTATTCTCGCTAGACCAAGCGGTTGCACGGATTTCCTCCGGATTCATTGAACCAATGGCGGCCTTGAACTGTTCGAGAGTGGGAAGCGAGACGGGATGTGCTAAAATCCAGCTGAGTTTATTCAAAAAGTCTCCTGTTTCTTCCCAAGTGACTGAGTCCACTGGCAGGGCAGGGTCCTTTTTAACGGATGGATTTTGTTTGGTGACTTGAAAAAACAGGGACTGTGGGACTTCCGTCCGGTAGAGCAATTTGTCCTTGAACCCTTCCACCGGCAGTAGATTCCCATAAACAGTTTCCAGAATTCCCGGAATATCTTCACGATTCTCATGGAGGTACGCCACTTTCTCCATCTCCAGATTTCCGGCATACTCACTGTTTGGAAACTCCCTAATGAATGCCTGCGTGGCACGCGTCCATTCTGAAACCTTGTTTTTGAACGGCTCCATATTGCGGGTCCTGAGCATTTCCCGGACAGATTCCTGCAGGGCGTTGAGCTCCTTAAAAGCGGGGAGGCTCGCCGCCGTGTCCTTGAGCCGCGATATATCCATCAGGATTTCCGGGTTCGCCACCTCCAATTCCGGAAATCGATCCATGATTTTCCGCTGGATAATCTCTGCCTCCTCAGCGCGGGCAATTGATAAAGTGTATTGCTCGGAGGAAAGCGCGCTTCTTGCTTCCTGAGTCATTGTCTGAACCAAGCTGGCCTCTTCAGCCACCTGCACAAGCTTCCACGCATCTTCAAATTCCCGCATGCGGGCCATCGAGGCTGAGCGGGAACTCCGGAATGAGTCGTTTAATTCCTGCTGCTTCTCCAGGGCTTTCTGGATACTATCCCGGGCCTCGGCGAAGCGGCCAGATTCCACCAGCGAAAAGGCTTCCCTCTTCAATCTGTCTGCTTCGTCAGCCAAAGGCTTGGTCTGCCAGGATAGGATTTGATTGTTCAGTCGGTGCAGTCGCGAGGGATTGCGATCGGTTGAGCGTGGGTATTGCTGGTCAATTTCTTCCTGAAGATTGCGGGCTTTCTCGAGAGCCTGAATGGCCTCCTCGTACTCGCGATTCTCCATCTTTCCGTCGGCCTCCTTCTCCAGTCGCATAGACTGGGCCATAAGAAAGCGCCCCATATCCACATCATACATCGTGAGAAGTTCCTCCAGTTTGTCCAAATCCGCCTTTGGAGCGACTTCGCTGCCCCTCAGGCTGATTACTTCCCGCTGCAAGGAAATTGCCCTTTCAAGGGCCTGCATTTCCTCCATGCCGTTTGGCCCCCCGTCAATTTGGTTCAGGATGGCTTCCACATCCGCCCGCAGACGAATCAGTTTGGGGTTGTTAAAGGGATCCCCCACATTCAAAGCGCTTTCCGGGACCTGGTCCTCATCGATTCTCGGACGGAATTTGGAAATAATTATCATTCCCGCGAAAAAGAGCAGGACGGCGATAACCATCGAAATTCGCAGGTAAAGCTCCCGGCGAGCGCGCCGGATCTCATTTGTCCGGGTTCCGTATTTATGTAGGAATTTCATTCAAGATCAGGGTGGTCTTCAATTTTGGGAAATGGGAGAGCATCTCCTTTCGCCGAAAAAATGCAACCTCAAGAAATCCAGACAGACGGGTGGACGAATTGGCTGAACTTCCTGAAGAATTAGGTTTTCAGACAAGCATTGAGGATTCATACAAAAGGTCGTGTTTCAACAAATCACAATTATCGCGCCAGGATTACTGGGTGCTTCCCTTGGAATGGCTGCCCACGAGTACGGCTTGGCAAAGCGCATCCAGGTTTGGGCGCGTCGCGCGGAGAGCCGCCAGTCCTGCGAGGATTCAGCCTGGTGTGACCAGGCCTTCAGTGATCTGGCCGAAGCGGTCCAGGGCAGTGAACTTATCGTCATCTGTACGCCCGTTGATCGGATCACTGAAATTGTCCGGGATATTGCCGGAGCGCTTTCGGAGGGTGCCTTGGTCACCGATGTGGGGAGTACAAAAAGCCGGATTTGCCGGCTGGCGGCCCATCTCGTGCCGGATCATGCCAATTTTATCGGGTCTCATCCAATGGCCGGATCGGAGAAAAGCGGCATGCAGTACGCCGAATCGACCCTTTTCAAGAACCGCGCCTGTCTAGTGACTCCAATTGAGGAGTCCCCATCCGGGGAAGTCGACCGGATCGTCCGGTTCTGGCGGGCCATCGGCATGGAGGTGACCTCCGTCAGCCCTGAAAAACATGATGAGATAGTGGCCCATATCAGTCATTTCCCTCATTTGTTGGCCTCTGTTCTGTGTTTGCAGCTCAGCCGCTGCCCCGAAGCATGGAAGGCTTTTTCAGGAAATGGATTGCGTGATACGACCCGGATCGCAGCTGGCAGTCCCGAGATTTGGAGATCTATATTTGAGGAGAACAAAGAGGAGTTGCTTCGAGCGCTGGACGGCTTCGAGAACGAGCTGGCTTCCATACGTTCACTGATTCACAACGATGAGTGGGCCAGTTTAAGGCACCGGCTCTCCCTCGGACAATCTTACCGGGAGGAGCTCGATTAATGCTCCCGGATCCGTACCCGGTTAAACCTTGGCGTGCTCCCTGTCGTGGTTCGGTCAGCCTGCCAGGTTCCAAGAGCCTGACCAACCGTGCCCTCATACTCAGCGCCCTGACCAAGGGAACGGTTCAGCTCGAAGGTGCCCTTGTGAGTCGCGATTCCCGGTTGCTTGTACAGAATCTTCAAGCACTGGGCTTTGAGGTTTCCATGGATGAAGCAAAGCGCTCCATGGTAATCAGGGGAGAAGGGGGCTCTATTCCGGAAAGCGTTGCTGACTTGTTTGTCGGTAATGCCGGAACGGCGGCGCGGTTCCTGACGGCCTTCGTCTGCCTGCATCCTGATGGCCGCTATCGTTTTGATGGTGACGAGGAGATGCGAAAGCGCCCCATGGAGGGGCTTCTGGATTGTCTCACGAGGCTGGGGGCCCGTGTTGCATTCGAGGGTGAACGGAATTGCTTCCCGTTCGAAATCCAGACCACTGGATTGCCTGGGGGAAATTGGTCGGTTGATGCCGGCGCTAGCAGCCAGATGCTTTCCGCCCTTATGATGGTGGCTCCGTTCGCCAGCGAAAATGTCTTTCTTTCCGCTCCGGGGGTTCGTCCCGCTTTTGTGCAGATGACCGCTGATTTGATGCACCAGTATGGGGTCAACCTTTCTGGAACCCCCTCCGATGGTTATTCAATCCCCGCCGGACAATCGTATTCGCCAGGGAAAAGCCGCTTCCCGATAGAACCGGATGCCACAGCTGCCAGCTACTTCATGACCCTGCCCCTTGTTGTCGGTGGGTCCGTTCTCGTGAGAGGCATGCATTCCGGGCTTCTTCAGGGCGATACCGCATATGCCGGCGTATTGCGGGATTTAGGAATGGGAATCACTGAAAAGGAGGATGGTTTGCTCGTCGAAGCCCCTGAAGTGTATACTGCAGAGGCACGGGCCTTCTCCTTTCGTACTTTCTCAGACACTTTTCTTACGCTTGCCGCAGTCGCCCCTTTACTGCCCGCGCCAGTCACCATTTCGGGAATCAACCACACGCGGTATCAGGAAACTGACCGAATCCATGCCATGGCCGAGGGTCTTGGCAGGGCAGGGGCTCAAGTCAGCACGGACGAAGGAAGCATTACAGTTGGCCCGGGAGGAATTTCCGGTAGTCCGAAGCCGGTTTTTATTGACTCCTACAAGGATCATCGGGTGGCAATGTCATTTGGTATCCTCGGTTGCCGTGATGTCCTCGGGACAGGCGAGCCTTGGCTTTATGTCAGGGATCCTGCCTGCTGCGCGAAGACTTTTCCCGCTTTCTTCGAGGAACTTGAGTTGTTGTATCGAAATTCTCATGACAAATAATTTATCAAGCAAAAAGGCCTTCAAGGTGATCGCTATTGATGGGGGCGCCGCTTCCGGAAAGTCCTCCACCTCCAAGCGCCTTGCCGAGGAACTGAACTTGCTCCATGTGGATACCGGTGCGCATTATCGTGCCGTCGCCTATGCCTGCCAACAGGCCGGCATCGCCCCCACGGACGCCATTTCCCTGAAACACTTTCTTTCACAACTGGTCCTTCGGTCCCATGTCGTGGGCCGCGAAAGTTATATTTCCTTCAACGACCAGCCTCCTCCGGGTCCCGAGCTTCTCCGGTCCGAGAATATCAACCGTTGTGTCTCGCCATACGCCGCCTTGCCCGTTGTCAGGGAAACAGTGAAAGCCTACCAGCGGGGGCAAGTCGATATTGCGAAAAGGAGCGGCTTCGACGGCATTGTTATGGATGGACGGGATATCGGGACAGTCATCCTTCCCGAAGCCGAGGTTAAGGTCTTTCTCGTTGCGGATACCTCAACCCGCGAGAAACGACGGGTCCATGAGGGTGGAGTGGATGCCATCGCCGACCGTGACAAGACCGACTCTTCCCGTTCCGTTGCCCCATTGCGGCCCGCGGAAGACGCAGTTGTGATCGATAATTCCGACCTCTCACTCGAGGAGGTTGTTGATAAAATCCTCCAGATCATCCGCGCATGAGTCAGGTTTCGGCAGGCTTTTCGCCACAGCCCGGGGGTGCGTACCAGCAGGATATCGTTATCCGCCATCCCAGGGAAAGAAAGTCCAAATGCAGCCTGCAACCTCTTGTCGGTCGGCCCGATCTCCGTTTCGAGACGGCCCGCCCGGGATTCCTCTTTGATGCTACTGGTTATGTTCAGCTCCACCTTGATGCGCCTGTTCTTTCCTCAGCAGACGCTGGGTTGCCCCTTCTTCTTCTCGACAGCACATGGCGACTCCTCCCCCGGCTTGAAGCCTGTGTCACCGGCTCACCCGTCCTCCGCTCGCTTCCGGATTCCCTGGTGACCGCCTATCCGAGGGTCAGCAAAACCAGCGATGATCCTGCCCGCGGGCTCGCTTCCGTCGAGGCCCTCTATGTCGCCCGCCGCCTGCAGGGGAGGACCACTTCCGGCCTGCTGGACCAGTATTACTGGAAGGACGATTTTCTCGCACAATTTGACTAGGAAAGCTTTTTAAAAATAAAGGCTTGCCAGATCCTTCCAGCCTGCTTGCTTGGCGCACTTCCTGTTTATTGAAAGTCGATCATTTGCTATCTCTGCTCGAGGCCCAACCGCTCCGGCAGGCGCTTCCGGAAAAGTTCAGTTTTTTCTCATATTTGTGTTGACCGGACTTCTCCAGAACTTGCATGATGGTCCTCTTTCCCTAATTGGGAAAAACGTTCTTTTTCAGCCCTTCAGAAGTTTTTCAAAAAAAGTTTCGCAAAAGGCTTGACGGTCTTCGGATCCGTCACCTTTTTGGAGGGCTTTCCCAAATTGGGAAACGCTGTTCTTTGAAATTTACTAAGTGTGATTGGATGGTTACATACCAACCGATCAATTCTTTGTTTATGTGTCCTAATTTATACCTAGGACGTCACTGTCAGCTTGCTGGCAGTTCAGACGTTATAGGGTCCGAAATTTTTGATGGATCCTAACGATCTGAAAGTTTTTTCTTTCGGAGAGTTTGATCCTGGCTCAGAGTGAACGCTGGCGGCGTGGTTCAGACATGCAAGTCGAGCGGGATTCACAACATCGATCCTTCGGGTGATTTGTTGTGATGAGAGCGGCGAACGGGTGAGTAACACGTGAGCAATCTACCCTTAAGTTCGGGATAGCCCGCCGAAAGGCGGATTAATACCGAATGTGGTCTTCTGTCGCATGGCAGAAGTACTAAAGCTTGTAATGGCGCTTATGGAGGAGCTCGCGGTCTATCAGCTTGTTGGTGAGGTAACGGCTCACCAAGGCTAAGACGGATAGCTGTTCTGAGAGGATGATCAGCCACACTGGAACTGAGACACGGTCCAGACACCTACGGGTGGCAGCAGTTTCGAATCATTCACAATGAGGGAAACCTTGATGGTGCAACGCCGCGTGGGGGATGAAGGCCTTCGGGTCGTAAACCCCTGTCACCAGGGACTAACCGTACGGTTCATAGCCGTACCTGAATTAACCTGGAGAGGAAGCAGTGGCTAACTCCGTGCCAGCAGCCGCGGTAATACGGAGACTGCGAGCGTTACTCGGATTTACTGGGCGTAAAGGGTCCGTAGGCGGCCATGTGTGTCGGGTGTGAAATCCTACAGCTTAACTGTAGAACTGCGCTCGAAACTACATGGCTAGAGTATTGGAGAGGTGAGTGGAATTCCAGGTGTAGCGGTGAAATGCGTAGATATCTGGAGGAACACCAACGGCGAAGGCAGCTCACTGGACAATTACTGACGCTGATGGACGAAAGCATGGGGAGCGAAAGGGATTAGATACCCCTGTAGTCCATGCCGTAAACGTTGTACACTCGCTATTGGCGGTTTCGACCCCGTCAGTGGCTAAGCTAACGCGATAAGTGTACCGCCTGAGGACTACGGCCGCAAGGCTAAAACTCAAAGGAATTGACGGGTCCCCGCACAAGCGGTGGAGCATGTGGCTTAATTCGATGCAACGCGAAGAACCTTACCAGGCCTTGACATGTAGTGGACCGGTGCAGAGATGCACCTTCTCTTCGGAGCCGCTTCACAGGTGCTGCATGGCTGTCGTCAGCTCGTGTCGTGAGATGTTCGGTTAAGTCCGTCAACGAGCGCAACCCCTGTCCTTAGTTGCCAGCATTCAGTTGGGGACTCTAAGGA